>NZ_JBIWNY010000002.1:0-600486 GCF_044767465.1 Streptomyces sp. NPDC101237
AAACGCCCGGTTACATTCCGAACCCGGAAGCTAAGCCTTACAGCGCCGATGGTACTGCAGGGGGGACCCTGTGGGAGAGTAGGACACCGCCGAACAATCATTGGGAAAGGCCCACACCGTATGGTGTGGGCCTTTCCGCGTTTCCGGGGTCCTGCTGCATTTATGCTCGATGTCATGCGCTACGACCTGGTCATCTTCGACAACGACGGCGTCCTCGTGGACAGCGAACCGATCTCCAACCGGCTTCTCGCCGCCTATCTGACCGAGTTGGGGCATCCGACCTCCTACGAGGACTCCATACGGGACTACATGGGGTCCGCGATGCACCGCGTTCACGACCTCGTCGAGGCGCGCACCGGGCAGCGGCTGCCCGATGACTTCGACGACGTCTTCCACGCACGGGTGTTCGCCGCCTTCGAAAGGGAGTTGAAGCCCGTCGCCGGCGTCGCGGAGGTCCTGGAGCGGCTGACGGCGGACGGAGTGCCGTACTGCGTGGCATCGTCCGGGAGCCATGAACGGATCCGGGTGGGCCACCGCGCTACCGGGCTGGACCGCTGGTTCGACGCGTCACGGGTGTTCAGTTCGCAGGACGTGGGCCGCGGGAAGCCCGCGCCGGACCTCTTCCTCTACGCGGCCGAGCGGATGGGCGTCGCGCCGGGGCGGTGTGCCGTCGTCGAGGACAGTCCGCTCGGGGTCCAGGCCGCCGTGGCCGCCGGGATGGACGTGTACGGCTTCACCGCCATGACACCCGCCGACCGACTCCAGGGCGCCACCCGACTCTTCACCGACCCGGGGCAGTTGGCCGACCTGCTGGAATGACCGCCGACATCGCGGCGACGCTGACAATTGTCATGCCGAGCTCCGGACGATCGTTTCTACTGGGAGACCCCGTCCGGACGCGAAGCTGAGGGCATGACGAGGACGACGAACACCGGGTCCCAGAGCAAGCAGCAGGCCGGCATGCTGGAGAACCTCCGGCCGCTGATCGTGGATGTGGCGGTACCCCTCGGGTCGTACTACTTCTTCAAGGGGGCCTTCGGGATGAGCACCTTCGCGGCGCTCGCCTGGAGCAGCGTGGTGCCGGCCGCGCGCACCGTCTGGAGCGTGGCGAAGGAACGCCGGGTCAACGGGTTCGCGGCGCTCATCCTGGTCGTGAACGTGGTCGGGCTGGGGCTCAGCTTCGTCGCCGGTGACCCGCGGCTGATGCTCGCCAAGGACGGCGCGGTCAGCAGCACCATCGGCATCGGGATCCTGGTGTCGGTGGCGATGGGCCGGCCGATGATGACGGCCGGCCTCAAGCCCTTCCTGGTCAAGGGCGACGCGGCCAGGGAAGCCGCCTGGGAGCGGCTGGCCGCCGGAGGCGCGGCGGGGTCGGCCGAGTTCCAGCGCAAGGAGCGGCTGTTCTCGGTGATCTGGGGCACGGTGCTCCTGGTGGAGTGCGTCGTCCGGGTCGTCGGCGCCTACACGGTCCCCGTGGACACCATGGTCTGGCTGAGCACGGTCCTCCTGGTCGCGGCGATCACCCTCGGGATGATGGTCTGCGGCGGGGCGGCGGCCGAGCCGATGGCCCACCTGGTCACCGACGAGGTGCGGCGCCAGGACGCCGAGCAGGTGCGGCGGCTCGCGGTCGCCGTCTGAGCGCCACCGAAGTAAAGCTGAAGGAGATTCATCTTTGGCTGGATCTACCCACGAGTACGCCGGGGCCCTACGCTCGCCGCCATGACAGATGTGCTGCGGCGCGGTAGGGCCTCGCTGGCGTTCAGCTTCTTCACGCAGGGTGCCACCTTTGCGCTGCTCGTGACGCGCATCCCCGCCATCCAGGACCGGTACGGCGTCTCCGACGCGCTGTTGCCGGTCTTCCTCGCCGCCGTGCCGATCCTGGCCGGTGTCGGCAGCGTCACCACCGAGCAGCTGGTGAAGCGCGTACGGCCCAGTAGGCTGCTGCGCTGGTCCCAGCCGGTGGTGATGCTGGCGCTGCTCGGGGTCGGGGCCGGCGGGCAGGTGGCCGAGCTGGCGGTGGCGCTGGCCGCGTTCGGCCTGGCGGTCGGGGCGCTGGACGCCTCGATGAACATGCTCGGGGTGAGTCTGCAGCGGACGTACGGGCGCAGCATCATGCTCAGTTTCCACGCGGCCTACAGTCTGGGCGGGATCCTGGGGGCGTCGCTGGCATGGGTGGGCGCGCACTGGCATCTGGCGCTGTGGGTGTCGTACCTGCCGGTCGTGGCGGTTCTGCTGCCGGCGGCGCTGGTGGGGAGCCGGTGGTACGTGGACAGCGAACCGGCGCCGGCGGAGGACACCGAGGGCGCGGCGGGTGCGGGCGGCGGTGTGGTGTTCAAGCTGCTGCTGCCGCTGTGCCTGGTGATGACGTTCGCGTACATCGGCGACTCGACCGTCTCCAACTGGAGCGCGAAGTACCTGAAGGACGTGCTGGGCAGCAGTGAGCAGCTGGCCACGGTGCCGTACAACGTGTACATGGTGACCACGCTGGTCGGGCGGGCCATCGGGGACTTCGGGGTGCGGCGGTTCGGGGCCGCGGCGGTCGTCCGGCTGGGTGCGCTGGTGGCGGCCGCCGGGTTCGCGGTGGTGGCGGGGGCGTCCGGGGCGTGGGTGGGGATGGCCGGGTTCACGCTGCTGGGGCTCGGGTTGTGCGTGCTGGTGCCGCAGACCTTCGCGGCGGCGGGCCGGCTGTTCCCGGGGGCCTCGGACGCGGCCATCGCGCGGCTGAACATCTTCAACTACGTCGGCTTCCTGATCGGTTCGCCGCTGGTGGGTGCGCTGGGCGACGCGTGGAGCTATCGCGGGGCGATGCTGGTGCCGATGGTGTTGGTGCTGGTGACGTTGGTGTACGCCCGTTCGTTCGCGGTGCGGACGGACCGATACGGTGGCGGGCATGAGCGGCCGCGCACAGCTGATGTGGGACGAGGCAGTAACGGGCTATGACTTCGGTCCGGACCATCCGATGGATCCGGTCCGGCTGGCGCTGACCCGGAAGCTCGTCGACGCCTTCGAGCTCGACCGGGCGGTGAAGGTCGTCGCGGCGAAGCCGGCCGGGGAGTCGACGCTGCGGCTGGTGCACCGGGAGGACTACGTCGAGGCGGTCAAGGCGGCTTCGGCGGATCCCGCGGCGGCCGACGCGTCGTACGGGCTCGGGACCCTGGACGATCCGGCGTTCGCCGGGATGCACGAGGTGTCCGCGCTGATCGCCGGGCAGTCGGTGGGCGCGGCCGAGGCGGTGTGGCGCGGGGACGTCGAGCACGCGGTGAACTTCGCGGGCGGGCTGCACCACGCGATGCCGGGGGCGGCCTCCGGGTTCTGCGTGTACAACGACGCCTCGCTCGCCATCGCACGGCTGCTCGAACTGGGCGCCGAGCGGGTCGCCTACGTGGACGTCGACGTGCACCACGGGGACGGCGTGCAGGCGGCGTTCTGGGAGGACCCGCGGGTTCTGACGATCTCGCTGCACGAGCATCCCGCCACGCTGTTCCCGCAGACCGGCTGGCCGCAGGAGGTCGGCGCGGGCGCCGGGGAGGGTGCCGCGGTGAACGTGGCGCTGCCGGCGGGGACCGGGGACGCGGGGTGGCTGCGGGCGTTCCACGCGGTCGTGCCCGAACTGGTCGCGGACTTCCGGCCGCAGGTGCTGGTGACCCAGCACGGCGCCGACACGCATTTCGAGGACCCGCTGGCGCATCTCGCCGTCTCGCTGGACGCGCAGCGGGCCGTGCAGGTGGCCTGCCACGGACTGGCGCACGAGCACGCGGGCGGGAAGTGGGTCGCGCTCGGCGGCGGGGGGTACGAGGTGGTGGACGTCGTACCGCGGTCCTGGACGCATCTGGTGGCGATCGCCGCGGGCCGGGAGATCGCGCCGGAGACGCTGGTTCCCGAGGTGTGGCGGCAGGAGGTGTACGCCCGGACGCGGCAGCTGGGGCCGGGGAGGATGACGGACGGGCGCTGGCCGGTGGGCTGGGCGGACTGGGAGGCGGGTTACGACCCCGCCGACCGCCTGGACCAAGCGGTGCTGGCCACCCGGCGGGCCGTTTTCCCGCTCCGCGGGCTGCTGGCGTAGGGACGGTCTCGGGTGCCTCGGGCCGTGGTCCGGGGCGGGGCGGCCGTTAGGCCAACCGTGGGGTGTTCGTCTGTTTCCGGAGTCTTCGGCGGCTTGGTCCGTCACCATCTCTGAGGTGTCGAGTGGTGCTGCGCTTCGGGATTACCTGGTGTCCGTGGGGCTGGCGGGGGTGGTGGCTTCCGCCCGGGAGCGGAGTCTTGGGCGGTACCGGCTGTTCGCGGCCCGGGATCCACGGGTGTTGATCGGTATTGACCCGCAAGGAGCCTGGAGCGAGCGGGATTTGGTTCGCTTGATGGCGGGCAAGTGTGGGGTTTCGGACGATCCCCGATGCGTTTCAGGGCATGATGTGATCGATCCCGAGCTGACGGTGGCCGCGCTGGATGCCTTCGCGGCCCGGGTGCGGGACGTCGCCCGGCGGCGGGCGCCCGTGCTGTTCGGGACCGGCCACCCGCACCGGCTGATCGGCTTCTACGCCGGTCTCGCGCACGCGTTGTCGGCGGCGGGATGTGAGGTTCTCACCCCCGCGCAGGGTCGCTGTGTCGACATAACGACCCGGTTCGGTCTACGCACGCGCAGCCTCGATTACGTACAAGGTGTCGGGTTGGTGCGGGAATCGGGAGGTGAACGCCCCGGTTGTGCGCCGGGTGCCCACACGCACTCACCCCTGCCGGTTCGGCTGGCCCTGGACGCGGCGGCGGGCGGCGGCGGCCCGTTGCCCGAGCTGGTGGTGGGGGACCACGGGTGGGTCTGCGGCGCTGGTCAGCTCGGGTTTGAGGCCATTGGTCTGGCGGATACGGATGACCCCGCGCTCTTCGTGGGTGAGGCCGAGGGGGTCGTGTCCGTCGCCGTTCCGGTTGATGACGGCGTGCGGTCCGATTACTACACGCCGCTTACCCGCTACGTACTCAATCGAGCGTGTCTGTCACAGTAGCCGCCGATGGGTGCACCTCTTCCCCACTCGCATCACCCGCCCCTACATTGGGGAGTGAGCACGCAACGACGAAGAGTCACCGGAAGGGGAAGCCGGTGGCCCGTCGAGTGCGGAAGGTTCAGGTGTGTCATGGCAGCTGGCGAGAGGCCTCTCAACGAGGTCGTGTTCCTTACCGTGGCGGAGGTCGCCGCGGTGATGCGAGTGTCGAAGATGACCGTGTACCGGCTGGTGCACAGCGGTCATCTGCCCGCGATCCGGGTGGGGCGGTCCTTCCGCGTCCCCGAACAAGCGGTACACGAGTACCTTCGCGAGAGCTATGTGGGGGTGGAGACCGCCTGACGGCCGTTCCGGGAATCGTCCCGGAGCACCTCGATTACGACCTCAGCGCTCGGGCGGGTAGGCTAGCCCCTCGTAGGTCGTATGGGCCCATGGCGCCCAGCACCGAGTGATGAGAAGTGAGCGAGGGTAGTCGTGGGCTCTGTTATCAAGAAGCGGCGCAAGCGGATGGCCAAGAAGAAGCACCGCAAGCTGCTCAAGCGCACGCGCGTTCAGCGCCGTAACAAGAAGTAATTACGGCGCCGAGCCGCGAGAGCTTGTGTGTGGCCCCCCACCAGTACGGTGGGGGGCCACACGCATTTCCGGCCGCTACGGCGCACCCCGGCCCGCTCGGGGTCATGCCTGCGCGACGTCAACCCGCTAAGTTGGCCCGCATACGGGAACACGGAAGAAAGGCGCTGATCTTGGCGAAGGTCGTGCTCGTGACCGGAGTGGCCCGTCAACTCGGCGGCCGATTCGTACGACGGATCCAGCGTGACCCCGAAGTGGAGCGGGTCGTCGCCGTGGACGCGGTCCAGCCCGAGCACCCTCTCGGCGGCGCCGACTTCATCCGGACCGACATCCGGCAGCCGACCATCGCCCGCATCCTCGCCGAGAGCGGCGCCGACACCATCGTCCACATGGACGTGACCGGTACACCGCTCGGCAGCGGGAGCCGGACCACCGTCAAAGAGACGAACGTCATCGGGACCATGCAGCTGCTCGGCGCCTGCCAGAAGTCGCCGCACGTCAAGCGGCTGGTGATCAAGTCCAGTACGAACGTGTACGGGTCCGCGCCGAAGGATCCCGCCGTCTTCACCGAGACCACCCCGCCGAAGTCCCTGCCGAGCGGAGGGTTCGCCAAGGACACGGTGGAGGTCGAGGGATACGTGCGGGGGTTCGCCCGCAGGCGGCCCGACGTGGCGGTGTGCGTCCTGCGGTTCGCGAACATCCTCGGGCCCACCGCCGACACCCCGCTCGCCTCCTACTTCTCCCTGCCCGTGCTGCCCACGGTCCTCGGGTACGACCCGCGGCTGCAGTTCGTGCACGAGGACGACGTGATCGAGGTCCTGCGGATCGCCTCGCGGGAGCCGGCGCGGGGAACGCTGAACAGCGGCACCTTCAACATCGCGGGCGACGGTGTGCTGTTGCTCTCGCAGTGTTCGCGGCGGCTGGGCCGGCCCACCGTGCCGCTGCTGCTGCCGGCGGTCACCTGGGCCGGGTCCCTGGTGCGGACGCTCGGCATGAGCGACTTCTCGCCCGAGCAGATCAGGCTGCTCACGCACGGCCGGGTGGTCGCCACCGGGCAGATGCGCGAGACGCTGGGATTCCAGCCGAAGTACACGACGGCGGAGACGTTCGCGGACTTCGTGCGCGCCCAGGCCACGGGGCTGCTGCCGCCGCAGGCGGTGGCCGCCGCCGTCGACCGGCTCGCCGCCCTGCCCGTCCTGAGCGGCGGGAAGACACCGACGCAGAGCGCCAACTGAGGAGCGCAACACGATGGCGGACGCCAAGGTCATTCCGTTCGACGACGACCGGTCCCGCGGGGCTGCCGTGCAGCGGCCGGCCCGGCGCCGGGGTCCGGGGAGCCGGCGCAAGGGCGGCGGCGAACAGGCGGCGGTGCGCGAGTCCGGCGCGGTGCGCGAGGTGGGGCCTCTCGCCCGGCGGATCCCCGCGCAGGATGATGTGCACGTGAACCGGGAGAACGCTGAGACGGACGTGACGGCGCCGGGTGACGACGCGAGCCTGGAGCGGCGCGTCGCACGCGGTCTGGCGTTCCTGCGCCGCCGGCTGACCGGGGACTACGAGGTCGACGACTTCGGGTACGACGAGGAGCTGACCGACCAGGTCCTGATGTCGATGCTCCGGCCGGTGTACGAGAAGTACTTCCGTGTCGAGGTGAAGGGCATCGAGAACATCCCGGCCGAGGGCGGTGCGCTGATCGTCGCCAACCACTCCGGGACGCTGCCGATGGACGGCCTGATGATGCAGGTCGCCGTGCACGACCATCATCAGGCGAATCGTCACCTCAGGCTGCTGGCGGCCGATCTGGTCTTCGTGCTGCCGGTCGTGAACGAGCTGGCGCGCAAGCTCGGCCACACCCTGGCGTGCGCGGAGGACGCCGAGCGGCTGCTGGAGCAGGGCGAGCTGGTCGGGGTGATGCCGGAGGGGTTCAAGGGCATCGGGAAGCCGTTCAGCGAGCGGTACAAGCTCCAGCGGTTCGGGCGGGGCGGGTTCGTGTCGACCGCGCTGCGGCAGGGCGTGCCGATCATTCCCTGCTCGGTCGTGGGGGCCGAGGAGATCTACCCGATGCTCGGCAACGCGAAGACGCTGGCCCGGGTGCTGGGGATCCCGTACTTCCCGCTGACGCCGACGTTTCCGTGGCTCGGGCCGCTCGGCGCGGTTCCGCTGCCGACGAAGTGGACGATCCAGTTCGGGGAGCCGATCCCCACGGACGGCTATCCGCCGGAGGCGGCCGAGGACCCGATGCTGATGTTCAACCTGACCGATCAGGTGCGGGAGCAGATCCAGCACACGCTGTACAAGCTGCTGGTGCAGCGGCGGTCGGTGTTCTTCTAGCCGTACGGCCGTACGGCCGAACGGCCGTACCGCAGTTCCGCCGTGCGGCCGTGCGGTGCTGCGGGCCGGTGGGGGCCGGTCGCGCCCATCGGCCCGCAGCACGGCCGGATACAGCGCCGCGCCCCCAGGAGGCGGCTGTGCCGCCCTGGGAGCGCGGGGAAGGGACGGTCTAGCCGTTCGCGTCCTCGCTGTCGATGCCCAGGCCCGGGAGCAGGCCGGGCAGGAGCGGGGGCAGGGTGACGTTCGGTTCGCTGGTCGGGCTCTTGGACGGCGCGGTGCTGCCGCCCGAACTCCCGCTCTTCGGCGGGTCCAGGAGGCCGCCCGTGGTGCCGCCGATCAGGTCGTCGGTGGCACTGCCGGAGGCCGATCCGCTGGGGCTGCCGGTGCCGGACTCGTGGCCCGAGGCCGAACTGCCCGAGGACGACGGAGCCGTCGACCGGTGGCCGCCGGAGGATCCGGTGGACGCCGTGCCGCTGCCCTGCCTGCCGGTGCCGCCCGTGTTCTGGGACGGCTGGGGGAGCCGGGACTGCAGCGGCGCGACCTCTTGGTCTATGGCGTCGAAGACCGACGACACCTGCTGGCTGACGTCTCCGAGCTGGACCGGGAGCTTGTCGCGCAGCGCGCCCCAGGCCTCGCGGTGGGATCTGGCGAAGGCGGACAGCGCCTGCATGGGGCCCAGCGAGTTCGGATCGCGCTCGTAGGCCTCGTGCAGCAGTCGGTGGCCCTCGGTGACGTCGTGCTGCATCCCGGACAGGGTGCGGCGGATCTCGCCGATGGACTCGTGGTCGAGGTGGCCGCCGCGGTCCCGGTCCATCAGCCGGCGGGCCTCCATCAGCCGGGTGGAGGCCTGGTCGAGGTAGGTCTGGCCGCGCTGGTCGTCGCCGTCGGACAGATAGTTGAGCTTGAAGTCCTCGATGCCGCGCTTGAGGCCGTAGAGCGAGTCGCCGGGCAGCGCGTCGGAACTCGCGGCGGCGACCCCGCCGAAGGCTCCGGCGGCCACGCCGACGCTCAGCCCGCCCGCGGCCAGCCCCTTGGTGAGCCGGGAACGCGGTCGTAGTTTGCCCAGCGGGCCGGCCCGGTGTGCGCCCTTGGACCGGTGGGAGCGCTGCTCGGGAACCGACGTGTCCGCCGCCCCGCCCAGGGTGCCCTCCGCCAGCATGGCCTCCATCGCGGCCACCAGCTGGGCCCGTTGGACGACCTTGACCTCGGGGTCGAGCACTGGCCTGGGCAGCGCGGCGAGCTCGGTCGCCAGGGCCAACAGCTCGCCCTGCTCGGTCCGTTCGGCCCGATCCGCGGTCTCCAGCGGATCGCCCGCCGGTCCCTCGGGCCGCTCGGCCGCCGGGTCCCGGTCGGGCTGCTCCTCCAGGGCCTGGGCGAAGGCGTTCGCCCGCCGGTGTGCCGATACGTTCGCGATCACTGGCGGCACCTCCTCTCGTCATGACGGTCGACTCCCCAGGGGGTCCTGAGGGGTGCACGCCCGCGACCGGACCACACGATCGTGTGATCGGGGTCTTGCTGGACGTGACCACAGGGAGCCTGTATCCCGCACAACGAGCGGCTCGGCACTTGGGTTACGGACGTTCGACGATCGGCTGAGAAAGACAACGGGCCTTCACCAAGCGTGAGTTGACTGTCGCCGAGCGTGCCCGGCTCAGCGCGCGTCGTCCGGGAGGAGCCGGGCGAGGGTGCGCACGGCCCGGTACTGCAGGGTCTTGATGGCCCCCTCGTTCTTGCCCATCACCCGGGCGGTCTCGGCGACCGAGAGACCCTGGAGGAAGCGGAGCGTCACGCACTCCTGCTGCTGGGGGTTGAGCCGCCGTACGGCGTCCAGCAGGGCGGCGTTCGACAGGGACTCCAGGACGGAGTCCTCCGGGGAGCGCTCGACCTCGTTGGCGTCGAGCATCTCACCCGTGGTGACCTCCAGCCGGAACCGGCTCGACTTGAAGTGGTCGGCGACCAGGTTGCGGGCGATGGTGACCAGCCAGGCGCCGAAGTCGCGGCCCTGCCAGGTGAAGGTGCCGATCCTTCTCAGGGCGCGCAGGAACGTCTCACTGGTGAGGTCCTCGGCGGTCGCCTTGCCGCCCACCCGGTAGTAGATGTAGCGGTACACGGTGTCGCTGTACTGGTCGTAGAGGCGTCCGAAGGCGTCGGACTCGCCCGCCTGGGCGCGCTCCACGAGATCCATCATCCGGGCGCTGTCGCTGTCCGCGGCCGGACGGCGGGCGGTGGTCGCGGCGGTGCCGGCGCCACGGCCGCGTCTGCCCACGGCCGCGCTGCCGTCGGCCAGCGCGTAACACGGACCGATCGGTGCGGTGGTGGCGAGGGCGGGGACGGCGTACGCGGTCGGGACAAGGCCGCGCAGCGTCTCTTTGACCGTTGCGACAGTTGCGCGCAGCGTAGCCAGGCCCGAGGCGTCAACCCCGACGTGTGGGTACACGGGACTCCCAGAGGCAGAGCTTCCATCACGTGCAGTACGGAACCTTTCACCCGTCGTAGCGACGGAGGGGTACCGGTGTGCGTCTGAGGAGAATAACGCTTCGTGCAGGCACTGCTACACCGAGTTGCTCAAATCATCGATTGCGTCGCTTCTGTAACCGTTTTGGGGTGGTTCAAGTGCCGCAGCGTGATCGCTTCGTGATCAGAAAGGTGCGTGTTGAGGCGGACTCGGGGCCATGTCGGGAAGGCGCCGCGATAATTCGGGCGCGCGAGGTTTGGGCCGCCGCCGGGGATCGCCGGGGATCGCCGGAGTGCCCCCGGCCGAGGGCCGGGGGCGGGATCGCGCGTGGGGTCGCAGGTAAACCGCGGCCGGCCCGTGGCCGTCGCCCGCGGTGGTGCGGTGCCTGTCCCGCGCTAGCGGCGCCGTCGGCTCAGCGCGATCGCCGCCGCCGTACCGCCGGCGACCGCTCCGACTCCGGCGGCGGCCGGGATGCCCACCTTCGCCGCCTTGCGTCCGGTGCGGTAGTCGCGCAGCCGCCAGTCCATCTCGCGGGCGTGCTTGCGCAGCTTGGTGTCCGGGTTGATGGCGTACGGGTGGCCGACCAGGGACAGCATCGGGATGTCGTTGTGGGAGTCGCTGTAGGCCGCACAGCGGGACAGGTCCAGGCCCTCGGCGGCGGCGAGGGCGCGCACCGCCTCGGCCTTCGCCGGGCCGTGCAGGGGCTCGCCGACCAGCTTGCCCGTGTAGATGCCGCCCACCGACTCGGCGACCGTGCCGAGCGCCCCGGTCAGGCCCAGGCGCCGGGCGATCACGCCGGCGATCTCCACCGGCGCCGCCGTGACGAGCCACACCTTCTGGCCCGCGTCCAGGTGGGCCTGGGCGAGGGCGCGGGTGCCGGGCCAGATCCGCTCGGCCATGTACTCGTCGTAGATCTCCTCGCCGATGGTCTGCAGCTCGGCGACCCGGTGGCCCTTGACGATGGACAGGGCGGAGTCCCGCGCGTCCTGGATGTGCTGCGGGTCCTCGACGCCGGCCAGCCGGAACCACGCCTGCTGCCAGGCGAACCTGGCCAGGTCGCGGGTCTCGAAGAACTTCCGCTTGTACAGGCCCCGCCCGAAGTGGAAGATCGCGGCGCCCTGCATGACCGTGTTGTCGAGGTCGAAGAACGCGGCGGCCTTGGTGTCGCCGAGCACCGGGAAGTCCGGTTCGGCGGCGTCCTTGGGGGCGGCGGACGCAGCGTCGTCTGCCAGGAGGACTTCCTGGCTCTTGCGGGCGGCCTCCGCCGAGGCCTCGCCTGCCAACACGCTCCGCGCCGTGGCGGAGCGCCTACGGGGAGTGAGCCATCCGAGAGCGGCCATGTCGTGAGCATAGCCAGTTTGTTCGGTGGTCCCGGGGTCGCGGGAGTTGGGCGGGCGTGAACTCTCTGCGACCGGTCCGTTAAACAAGGCGGCGAGCAGGGCGTGGCGGGGCGGGAGAATGGACCGCATGAGTCCTCTCTTCGGCCGCAAGGCACCTGCGTCTCGTGCGCGTTTGGTCACTCTGATCCGTAAGCCGGGTTGTCATCTGTGCGATGACGCACAGGTCGTGGTCGAGAAGGTCTGCGGCGAGCTGGGGGTGCCCTTCGAGGAGAGGGACATCACCCGGGATTCGCATCTGCACGATCTGTACTGGGAGCAGATTCCGGTCGTACTCGTCGACGGTGAACAGCACACCTTCTGGCGTGTGAACGAAGAGCGCCTCCGCAAGGCACTGACCGACTAGTCCAAACGGGCCGGAAAGTCGCCTAGGATCGACGGCGGCTTGGTCTCGGGGGCGGGATGAGTGAGGAGTGTGTACTGTTTTGCCCCCATCCGAGATGGAGCGCGAGCGCCTGTACGCCGGTTCCCCGCGACCGCGCCGAAGGTGCGTGACCCCGGTCACGTTGGCCGGACAAATCGGACACCATCTTTGTGCACGCGTTCACAAAGACATAGCCTGCTGTCGACGGGGCGGTCTGGGAACGTGTGACCGTCCGCAGCCCCGCTCTACCCGCAGGAGCACCGTGGCAACTGGCCGAACTCACCGACCGGCGACCCGCAGCCGAGGGATCCCCGAGGCCACCGTCGCCAGGCTTCCGCTGTACCTCCGGGCGCTGACCGCACTGTCGGAGCGCTCGGTCCCCACGGTCTCCTCCGAAGAACTGGCGGCCGCCGCGGGGGTCAACTCCGCGAAGCTGCGCAAGGACTTCTCCTACCTGGGCTCGTACGGAACGCGCGGTGTCGGCTACGACGTCGAGTATCTCGTCTACCAGATCTCCCGCGAACTGGGCCTGACCCAGGACTGGCCGGTCGTGATCGTCGGTATCGGCAACCTCGGCGCGGCCCTGGCCAACTACGGCGGCTTCGCCTCCCGCGGCTTCCGGGTCGCGGCGCTCATCGACGCCGACCCGGCGATGGCCGGAAAGCCCGTCGCGGGCATCCCGGTGCAGCACACCGACGAGCTCGAGAAGATCATCAGCGACAACGGTGTGTCGATCGGGGTCATCGCCACGCCCGCAGGCGCCGCCCAGCAGGTCTGCGACCGGCTGGTGGCCGCCGGGGTCACCTCCATCCTCAACTTCGCGCCGACCGTGCTGACCGTCCCGGACGGCGTCGACGTGCGCAAGGTCGACCTCTCCATCGAGCTGCAGATCCTCGCCTTCCACGAGCAGCGCAAGGCCGGCGAGGAGCACGAGGGCACGGCCGCGCCGGCCCCCGCCGCCCACCAGGAGTCCACCGATCAGGGACCCGACGGGGACGTACCCGCCGTGATGCCGGCATGAGTCTCCTCGTCGTCGGGCTGAGCCACCGCAGCGCCCCGGTCAGCGTCCTGGAACGGGCCGCGCTCACCACGGACGCCCAGGTCAAGCTGGTCCAGGACACGGTCGCCGCGGAACCGGCCACGGAGGCCGCGGTCCTCGCCACCTGCAACCGCATCGAGCTCTACGCCGACGTGGACAAGTTCCACGCCGGGGTCGCCGAGCTGTCCACGCTGCTCGCCCAGCACAGCGGGGTCGGCCTGGAGGAGCTCACTCCTTATCTCTACGTGCACTACGAGGACCGGGCCGTCCACCACCTGTTCTCGGTGGCCTGCGGGCTGGACTCGATGGTCGTCGGCGAGGGACAGATCCTCGGCCAGCTCAAGGACTCGCTGGCCCTGGCGCAGGACCTGCACAGCGCCGGCCGGCTCATGAACGACCTCTTCCAGCAGGGACTGCGGGTCGGCAAGCGGGCCCACTCCGAGACCGGGATCGACCGGGCCGGACAGTCCCTGGTCACCTTCGGCCTGGCCCAGCTCGCCGCCGGCACCGACGTCGAGACCTGGGCCAAGGGCCGCAAGGCGCTGGTCATCGGCGCCGGCTCGATGTCCTCGCTGGCCGCCGCCACGCTGGCCCGGGCCGGCGTCGCCGAGATCGTCGTGGCGAACCGGACGTACGACCGCGCCGCGCGCCTGGCGCAGATCCTGAACGAGAGCGACGACACGGACGTGGTGGCCCGCGCGGTACCGATGGACTCGGTGCCGGGCGAGCTGACACGTGCCGACATCGCCGTCTCGTGCACGGGCGCGACCGGACTGGTGCTGACGGCCGACGTGATCGCCGACGCGGTCGAGGGCCGGACCGGCGCGCCGGTCGCCGAGATCTCCGACGACCGGCCCGCGCACGGCACCCCGAAGCCCGCCGTCGGCACCGTCGGCAACGACGAGAACTGCCCGCTCGACCTCACGGCCGAGCAGAGCGGTTTCTCCGTCATGGGCGAGGCCGCCGTCGCCGGGATGGGCGCCGCCGAGCTGGAGCAGCACGCGGCCTGGGTGGACAACGGCACCGTGGACATCCGCGAGGCCGGGCGCCGTACGCCCGAGGCCGACGCGGAGCTGATCGACGCGCTCGCCGCGACCGCCGCCCGGATCGGACGCATCCCCGAACTGCGCAGGCCCGAGCCGGTCGCCGGCCTCGTGCGGCCCGCGCCCGAACTCTTCCTGCTCGACCTCGCCATGCCCCGCGACATCGACGCGGCCGCGCACCGGCTCTCCGGGGTCCGGCTGGTGGACATCGAGTCGCTCGCCGAGGCGTCCGCGGACGCCCCGATGGCGGCCGACGTGGACCAGGTACGGCGGATCGTCGCCGACGAGGTGACGGCCTTCGGGGCGGCGCAGCGGGCCGCGCACATCACGCCGACCGTGGTCGCGCTGCGCACCATGGCCGCCGACGTGATGGCCGGGGAGATCGCACGGCTCGACGGGCGCCTGCCCGACCTGGACGAACGCCAGCGCGGGGAGATCCGCCAGGCCGTGCACCGGGTCGTCGACAAGCTCCTGCACGCGCCGACCGTACGGGTCAAGCAGCTGGCGGCGGAGCCCGGCGGCGCCGGGTACGCGGACGCGCTGCGGACCCTGTTCGACCTCGACCCCGAGACGGTCGCCTCCGTCTCCCGGGCCGTGGACAGCACAGACACGAAGGACCGACCGGAATGAGTGACAACCCACTGCGACTGGGGACCAGGCGGTCCAGACTCGCCATGGCCCAGTCCGGGCAAGTGGCGGAAGCCGTGAGCCGGGTGACCGGACGGCCCGTCGAGCTCGTCGAGATCACCACCTACGGCGACACCTCCCGCGAGCACCTCGCGCAGATCGGCGGCACGGGCGTCTTCGTGACCGCGCTGCGGGACGCGCTGCTGCGCGGTGAGGTCGACTTCGCCGTTCACTCGCTCAAGGACCTGCCGACCACGCAGCCCGAGGACCTGGTCCTGGCCGCCGTACCGGTACGCGAGGACCCGCGTGACGTGATCGTCGCCCGGGACGCGCGGAAGCTCACCGACCTGCCGCGCGGAGCGCGCGTGGGCACCGGTTCGCCGCGCCGCATGGCGCAGCTGAACGCGTACGCCCGCGGCCACGGGCTCGACATCGAGACCGTGCCGATCCGGGGCAACGTCGACACCCGGATCGGATACGTGCACGACGGCGAGCTGGATGCCGTCGTACTGGCCGCGGCCGGACTCAGCCGCATAGGCCGGCTCGACGAGGTGACCGACTTCCTGTCGGTCGACACGGTTCTGCCCGCCCCCGGCCAGGGGGCACTGGCGGTCGAATGCGCCGCGGACAACGCGTCGCTGATCGCCGCGCTCGGGGAACTCGACGACCCGTTCACCCGGGCCGCCGCGACCGCCGAGCGGTCACTGCTCGCCGCCCTGGAGGCCGGCTGCTCCGCCCCTGTGGGCGCGCTGGCCGACCTTCTGGCCGACGGGCAGATTGTCAAGGAAATGCGCCTGCGCGGCGTCGTCGGCACGACCGACGGCTCGCGGATGGTGCAGTTGTCCACCACCGGTCCCGTGCCCGAGACAAACGACCAGGCGACGGCGCTCGGTCGCGAACTCGCCACCGAGATGCTTGCCCAGGGCGCGGCCGGTCTGATGGGGGAGCGAGCACAATGAGCCCCACCAACCTTCCCGCCGGTCTTGAACACGGGCACGTCACCTTCCTGGGTGCCGGACCCGGGGATCCGGGACTGCTGACCTTGCGTGCCGTGGAGGCACTGTCCAGCGCGGACGTTCTGGTCGCCGAGCACGAGGTGCTCGACGTGATCAGAGCCCACGCCAGGCAGGGCGTCTCCGTCGTGCCGATGAATCCGGGTTCTTCCTCGGACCCGTATCAGGGCACAGGCACGCCTCAACTGACGGTTGTTGACGGAGCGTCAACAACCGCTGCGCTCCCGCCCGCGCGGGATGCCGCTCATCTTGTCATGGAGGCCGCACGGGGCGGCAGGCGGGTCGTCCGTGCGGTGTCCGGGGACCCGGGCCTTGATACGTACGCGACCGAGGAAATGCTCGCCTGCGTCGCCGCCGGTGTGCCGTTCGAGGTCGTGCCCGGTGTCGCGGCCGTGGTCGGAGTGCCGGCGTACGCCGGTGTGCCGCTGCGGGACGCGCAGGGCGCGGACGTCCGTTTCGTGGACGCCCGGACCGCCTCCGACCGGTGCTGGACCGAGGTCGGCGCCTCCGACGGCACGGTCGTGGTCTCGACGACCCTCGACTCGGTGGCCGCGGCCGCCGGGGAACTGGTCGCCGCCGGCCGCAAGCCGGACACCCCGATGACGGTCACCGTCGCCGGTACCACCACCCGGCAGCGGACCTGGACCGCCACCCTCGGCACGGTCGCCCAGACCCTGAAGCAGGCGAAGGTGCTGCCCTCCCCGGAGGGCGGCCGCCCCGTGATAGCCGTGGTCGGTGAGCGGTCCGCCGCCGCCCAGCGCGACCAGCTGTCGTGGTTCGAGTCCAAGCCGCTGTTCGGCTGGAAGGTGCTCGTGCCGCGCACGAAGGAGCAGGCGGCGTCCCTCTCCGACCAGCTGCGCTCGTACGGCGCCGTGCCGCACGAGGTGCCGACGATCGCCGTCGAGCCGCCGCGCACGCCCCAGCAGATGGAGCGCGCGGTCAAGGGCCTGGTCACCGGGCGGTACGAGTGGATCGCCTTCACCTCGGTGAACGCGGTCAAGGCCGTGCGGGAGAAGTTCGAGGAGTACGGGCTCGACGCGCGCGCCTTCGCGGGCATCAAGGTCGCGGCGGTCGGCGAGCAGACCGCGAAGGCGCTCGTCGCCTTCGGTGTGAAGCCGGACCTGGTGCCGAGCGGCGAGCAGTCCGCCGCCGGTCTCCTGGAGGACTGGCCGCCCTACGACCCGGTCTTCGACCCGATCGACCGGGTGTTCCTGCCGCGTGCCGACATCGCCACGGAGACGCTGGTCGCCGGGCTGATCGAGCTGGGCTGGGAGGTCGACGACGTCACGGCCTACCGGACCGTGCGCGCCTCGCCGCCGCCGGCCGACACCCGCGAGGCGATCAAGGGCGGCGGCTTCGACGCGGTGCTCTTCACGTCGTCGTCCACCGTGCGGAACCTCGTCGGCATCGCCGGCAAGCCGCACAACGTGACCGTCATCGCCTGCATCGGCCCGGCCACGGCCAAGACGGCCGAGGAGCACGGGCTGCGGGTCGACGTGATGGCGCCCGAGCCGTCGGCGAGCAAGCTCGCGGAGGCGCTGGCGGAGTTCGGCCTGCGGCGGCGCGCCGCCGCGCTGGAGGCCGGGGACCCGGTGACGCGGCCGAGCGAGCGGCGGCCGGGAGCCCGGCGCCGGCGCAGCACCACGTGAGGTAGCCGCGAGGGGTCCGAGGGGCTGTGCCCCTCGGACCCCTTCCGCCTGGGCCGCGGGTCCGGCGGGGGCTGCCGCCTGGTTCCTCCCCCAGCCCTCGGCCGGGGTGCCCCAGCGGCCGCCCCTGACGGGTGCTCCGCTCACGGTCCGGCCTTCGAGGGCGCCACCGGACGCACCGCCCCGGCGCGGGCGGGGCGCCGACGCCACGTCGGCAAGGGCGCCCCGGTGACGGGCGTAGCGTAGAGCGCATGACGAAGTACGGCTCCTTCCCCGGCTCGCGGCCGCGTCGGCTGCGGACCACCCCCGTCATGCGGCGCATGGTCGCCGAGACCCGGCTGCATCCCGCGGACTTCATCCTCCCGGCGTTCGTGCGCGAGGGCGTCACCGAACCGGTGCCGATCGCCGCCATGCCCGGCGTCGTCCAACACACCCGGGACACCCTGAAGAAGGCGGCCCTCGAGGCCGTCGAGGCGGGCATCTCCGGGATCATGCTGTTCGGCGTGCCGGAGGAGGGCAAGAAGGACGCCCTCGGCACGGCCGGCACCGACCCGGACGGCATCCTCCAGGTCGCGCTGCGCGACGTACGGGCCGAGGTCGGCGACGACCTGCTCGTGATGTCCGACCTCTGTCTCGACGAGACCACCGACCACGGCCACTGCGGAGTCCTGGACGCCGAAGGGCGCGTCGACAACGACGCCACCCTGGAGCGGTACGCCGAGATGGCCCAGGTGCAGGCCGACGCGGGCGCCCACGTGGTCGGGCCCAGCGGGATGATGGACGGGCAGATCGGCGTCGTCCGTGACGCCCTCGACCAGATCGGGCGGGAGGACGTCGCCGTCCTCGCCTACACCGCCAAGTACGCCTCCGCCTTCTACGGGCCCTTCCGGGAGGCCGTCGGGTCCTCCCTGCAGGGCGACCGGAAGACCTACCAGCAGGACCCGGCCAACGCGCGGGAGTCGCTGCGGGAGCTGGCCCTGGACCTGGAGGAGGGCGCCGACATGGTGATGGTCAAGCCGGCCGGGCCCTACCTCGACATCCTCGCCCGGGTCGCCGACAGCGTGGACGTACCGGTCGCCGCCTACCAGATCTCCGGCGAGTACTCGATGATCGAGGCCGCCGCCGAGAAGGGCTGGATCGACCGGGAGCGGGCCATCCTGGAGACCCTGACCGGCATCAGGCGCGCCGGTGCCCGGAACATCCTCACCTACTGGGCCGTCGAGGCCGCCCGGATGCTCGGCTGAGTCCCGGACGGCGGCACCGCGGGCCGCGGCTCACCGGTCGAGGGCGTCGCCGCGGTCCTGCTGCCCGTAGGTGACCCGCGGCGAGCTGTCGCAGTACCTCCCCTTCGCCGGCAGGGACGGCGTCGCCGAGGCCGACGCCGTCCCTGTTCCGGCCTCGGGGAACAGCGGTACAGCGGTGAACGCCAAGCCGGTGATCATGGTCCGGGGGTGAGAGTGCCGACAGGCAGGTCGGGGTGGTGCGGGCGTCATCCGTCGTGGAGTTCGGCTTGGACGCGGCGGGAGGGGCGGAAGGTGTAGAGGTCGAGGATGCCGGGCGGGTCGGTGATGCCGGGGCCTCCGCTCTCGACCCAGGCGGCGATGTCGGTGGTGGCGTCGGGGTCGTTGACCAGGCCGAGCCAGACGGGCCGTCCGCCGGCCTTGCGGCCTTCGGCGGAGGGCTGGACGACGATGACGTTGGCGCGCTCGCAGGCGTCGAGGCAGTCGGTGACGCGGATGGTCGCGGTTTTGTCGAGGGCGTGGCGCAGGTCGCTGAGCTGGGCGGTGTGGTCGAGGCCGGGGACCTTGGAGGTGCCGCAGCAGCAGCCCCGGCAGACGGTGACGGTGGGCCGTGCCGCCCCCGTGGTGGTGGGGGCGGCACGTCGGGTGCGTTTGCTCACGGGGTGTCCTTGGTGAGGCGGGGCCAGGCGGCTTCGCGCAGCAGGCGCAGGCCGTTGAGGCCGACGATGACGGTGGATCCTTCGTGGCCGGCGACGCCGAGCGGGAGGGGGAGGGTGCCGATCAGGTCCCAGGCGACGAGGGTGGCGATGAACGTCCCGGCGATGGCCAGGTTCTGGACGACCAGGCGGCGGGCGGTGCGGGAGAGCTGCACGAGGGAGGGGATGGTGGCCAGTTCGTCGCGGACCACGACGGCGTCGGCGGTCTCCAGGGCGAGGTCGGAGCCGGCCCGTCCCATGGCGATGCCGGAGTGAGCGGCGGCGAGGGCGGGGGCGTCGTTGACGCCGTCGCCGACGACCAGCACCTTGCGGCCCTGAGCCTCCCACTCCTTGACGGCGGCGGCCTTGTCCTGGGGCAGCAGGCCGGCGCGGACCTCGGTGATGCCGACCTCGGCGGCCAGGTGCCGGGCGGCGCGTTCGTTGTCGCCGGTGAGCAGGACGGGGGTGCGGCCGGTCAGGCGGGTGAGGGCGGCGACGGTGGCCGCCGCGTCCGGGCGCAGCCGGTCTCCGATGCCGAGCACCCCGACCGGGGTGCCGTCGGACAGGACGGTCACCGCGGTGCGTCCGTCCTCCTCCAGTTCGCTCACGGTCGTGCGGTGCGGGGTGTCGGGGGTGTCGGTGAGGAGCCGGTCGGGGGCGCCGACGGTGACGGTGCGGCCGCCGACAACCGCGGTGACGCCCTGGCCGGGGGCGGAGGTGAATTCCTCGGCGCCGGTCAGGGCCAGGCCGCGGTCGCGGGCGGCGGTGACGATCGCGCGGGCCAGGGGGTGTTCGCTGGGGTGCTCGGCGGAGGCGGCCAGGGCCAGCAGCGCGGTGTCGTCGAGGCTGCTGCCGGGCAGTGGGCGGATGTCGGTGACGTAGGGGGTGCCTTCGGTCAGGGTGCCGGTCTTGTCCAGGGCAACGGTGTCGATCTCGCCGAGGCGTTCCATCACGACGGCGGACTTCGCCAGCACGCCCCGGCGCCCGGCGTTGGCGATGGCGGACAGCAGCGGCGGCATGGTGGAGAGCACCACCGCGCACGGCGAGGCCACGATCATGAACGTCATCGCCCGCAGCAGTGCCGCATCGAGGGCGTCGCCGAAGGCGAGCGGAATGCCGAAGACGGCGAGGGTCGCGATGACCATGCCGATCGAGTACCGCTGCTCGATCCTCTCGATGAACAACTGGGTGGGGGCCTTGGTCTCGGAGGCTTCCTCGACCATCTTCACGATCCGGGCGATCACCGAGTCCGACGGCTCCCGCTCGACGCGCACCCGCAGGGCGCCGGTGCCGTTGACGGTGCCGGCGAACACCTCGTCGCCCGTCCGCTTGGCCACCGGCAGCGGTTCGCCGGTGATGGTGGCCTGGTCCACGTCGCCGGCCCCGTCGATGACCTGTCCGTCGGCGCCGACGCGCTCGCCGGGGCGGATCAGGATCAGGTCGCCGACCGCAAGGTGCTCGGTGTCCACCGTCTCCTCGCCGCCATCGGGCAGCAGGCGGGTCGCGGTGGTGGGGGCGAGGTCGAGCAGGCCGCGCACGGAGTCCGCGGTCCGCGCGGTGGCGAGGGCCTCCAGGGCGCCGGAGGTGGCGAAGATGACGATCAGCAGAGCGCCGTCGAGGACCTGGCCGATCGCGGCGGCCCCGAGCGCGGCCACCACCATCAACAGGTCGACGTCCAGCGTCTTGTCCTTCAGGGCCTTCAGCCCTTCCCGGCCCGGTTCCCACCCGCCGGTGAGGTACGTCGCGGCGAACAGTGCCCCCCACAGCCGGCCGGGGCCGTCCAGCAGGTAGACGGGCAGGGCGACCAGGAACAGCACCAGGGAGGCGAGCGCCCACCGGGCCTCCGGCAGCGTGAGCAGACGGGTGCGGCGCCGGGGCGGGGCCGGGCGGGGGCCGCCGGCGGGCGGCGCGGACCGCTGGGCCAGGACAGAAGACATGACAAAACAACCCTTCACGGGCGGGACGGGGGCAACCATCCCACCGTACAGGAACATGTGAATAGGTCTTCAAATGTCGCGGGTATGATGAGGGCCATGGGCCACGGACGCGACACCACCAGCAGCTCCAGCACCCGCGAGCGCCTCGACGCGGTCGGCACCGCCGACGTCGCCGCCACCCTCCAGGCCCTGGCCACGCCCTCCCGGCTCTACATCCTCGCCCGCCTCCAGGAGGGCCCCTGCTCGGTCGGTGACCTCGCCGAAGCCGTCGGCATGGAGAACTCGGCCTGCTCCCACCAGTTGCGCCTGCTGCGCAACCTGGGCCTGGTGACCGGCGAGCGCCAGGGCCGCAGCATCGTCTACTCCCTCTACGACAACCACGTGGCCGAACTCCTCGACCAGGCCCTCTACCACGTCGAGCACCTGCGCCTCGGCCTGCACGACACCCCGGCCCGCGAACCCGCCTCCGCCACCGTCGGCCGCTGAACCGAAGCCCCGCCCGTCGGCGCCTCAGCTCTGTCCGCCGTCGGCAGCGGCGGCTTCACCCCGACCTTCCGCCGGGCCGACGCCGGAAGCCCGCGCACCCCGGCCGGGACCCGCTTCCCGGCGCTCGCCGCCTCCAGCGCCTTCAACCGCCCGGCAGCGCGAGGAACGGGCGGACCGTGGCATACCGGGGCGGCAGGAGGTCAGGTGGCAGGTCCTGCTGCCGGTGTTCCGCACCGTGATCAGCACGTGGTTTTCGGCGGGCGGGACAGCGGCTGGACCGTGACGGCGGTGTTCGAGCCGTGGCACAGCACCTCGGAGGAGCCGCTGCCGTTGCCGTTGCCCTTCGGCGTCTTCGCGGCCGGGCCGCCCGCGGGAGCGGCGGACGACCCACCGCCGCCCGTGCCGGTGCCGGCGTCGCCGCCGGGCGTCCGTGAGGGCTTGGCGGTCGAGGCCGTTGCGGCCGCCGGCGGCCGGGACGCTCCCTCGTCCCGGATGCCGGTGCCGTTCTCACAGGCCGTCAGGGCGAGGGCGGCGACGGCGGCTCCGGCGGCGGCGAGACGGACACGGCGGGCGGGACGCATGTCGAATCCTCTTTCGAGTGGTGGCGTGCTTGGATGGCAGCAGCCTGCGGGCCGCTCCGTCCCGTCCGCCACAGTTGCCGGACGATCAGGGACGCCGGAACGGCCGCACCGGCTCTGAACTGGGAGAACATTCCTTCCCTGGAACGAGGGACCGGGATGCGGGGGACGGAGGAACCGTGTCGGACGGCGCTGCGGGAAGCGACTTCGCGGAGCTGTTGAGGGAGTTGAAGGACCGCTCGGGACTGAGTTACGGCACGCTCGCGAAGCGGCTGCACATGAGCACCTCGACCCTGCACCGCTACTGCAACGGCGCCGCCGTACCGGCGGACTACGCCCCCGTGGAGCGTCTCGCCCGGCTCTGCAAGGCCGGTCCGGAGGAACTCGTCGAGCTGCACCGGCGGTGGGTGCTGGCGGACGCCCTGCGGGGGCGCAGGGCGGACGCACCGCAGAAGCGGGCCGCGGCGGCCGGCACGGCCACGCAACCCGGACCGGACCCGAAGCCCGTACGAGAGCCGGAGCCGCGACCGCGGGCGGAACCGAAGGCGGAGCCGGTCCGGGACGCGGAGCCCGGGGCCGGCCCGGACGCCCTGCCGGTGCCCGAGGCGGTCGCCGGGACGGGCGCCACCCGGCGGCGGGTCCCGCGGCCCGCGCTGCTGGGCGGCATCACGGTCCTCGCCCTGCTCGGCGCCGCCGCCCTGGCCGTCCCGCTGCCCTCCGGCGGGACGGACGACAAGCACACCGGCACCACGGCCGCCGCCGGCGGGACCGCACCGCACCACACACCGCGCGACTCGGCGCCGCCGAAGACCGGTTCGTCCGCGGCGCCACCGTCCTCGTCCGCGTCCTCCACACCGGCGGCCCCGACCGGCCCTTCCGCAGACGGCGCCGCCCCGGACGGCTCCTCGCGCCCCGCAGACGGCGGCACGGCCACAGCCCCGCTCACCGTCGACACCCGGCCCTACAGCTGGGAGAGCCCCTGCTCCCAGCACTACCTGATCAACCGGGGCCCGGCCGACGTGGCACCGCCGCCGCTGGAGACCGACGCGACCGCGTGGGTGAGCGCGCACCAGGCGGTCTCCTCGGGCGAGCAGTACGTCACGCTCACCGTGCAGGGCAGCGGGCGGCAGACCGTGGTGCTGGAAGGCCTCACGGTCCGTACGGTCCAACGGAGTTCGCCGCTCGCCTGGAACGACTACGCGATGGGGTACCCGGGCGTCGGCTGCGGCGGTGACGTGCCCACCCGTTCCTTCACCGTCGCCCTGGACGCGATGCGGCCCGCGGTCGTGCCGGAGGCGGGGCACCGGGACTTCCCCTTCAAGGTGAGCGGCTCCGACCCCGAGGTGTTCTACATCACGGCCGACGCCTCGGCGTACTCGGTCGGCTGGTACCTGGAGCTGTCCTGGTCCAGCGGGTCACGGCACGGGACGCTGCGGATCGACGACAGGGGGCGGCCGTTCCGCACGAGCGGCGACAACGGGCGGCCCGCCTACGAGTTCCCGCTGGGCGGCGAGGCCTGGCGGCCCGCGTCGTCGCCGTCGGCGGGGTGAGACAGCGAAGCGGCCGAGGGACCCTCGTCGCGTACGCCCTCGCCGTCCCGGCAGCCGCTCAGGGCGGTCGCGGCGACCAGCGCCAGGACCGCCGCCGCCAGGAGACGGCGGCGGGCGGCCGGTGCGGTGTGCTGGGCGGACATGCGAGGGCTCCCTTGACGTCGTCGGCGTGCTCGGCACGATCGGCGTGACCGGCTCGGCCCTCGGGGCCGGCGATCTCGGTGTGCCCCCAGCCTGTGCGCCGCGGCGCCCGGATCGCCAGACCTGCCGGACGATCCGGGACGACCGAACCCGGTCCACCACCGTGACCTGCGCGGATCCCGGGCCGTGGGACGCCGGGACGGGACGCGCGGGTGACCCGAACGGGCGACCTGGTGCCGTTCGTCCGCATCGCGGAATCACCGGTGTAGACGGCATCCATCTCTCTGGGCTCCGGCCAAGACGAGGATCGGCCCGAGGAGCCGTCCATCACCGTCACCGGTGCCCCCGCCGCCCCGCCGCCGCTCGCGGCCCGTGCCCGCGCCGTCGGCGGTTCGCCGGTACGGGAGATCCTCGCGGTCACCGCACGCCCCGAGGTGATCAACTTCGCGGGCGGGCTGCCCGCCCCCGAACTCTTCGACCGGGACGGCATCGCGGCCGCCCTGTGCTTCGTGACCCGGACCCCCGAGGAGATCGCGGAGGGACTGCGCAGGCCGGCCGCGGGGCTCAGGGGCTGAGTCGGCTCAGTCCCACCAGAAGTGCCACAGCCGCTCCCCGACCAGCTGCTCCGCGTACGACGACAGCGTGTCGTCGGGGCCGGGCAGCACGCTGTACGGGCAGAACGCGAAGTGCTCGGCGGCCACCGCCTCCGCCTCGTCGAGGCCGGCGGGCGGCGCGGCCACGGAGACGGCGAGGTGGTCCAGGCCGAGGGCCACCACCCGTATCCCGAAGCGGTCCTCCCAGGAACGCAGCACCGCGCACAGCCGGGCCACGTCCTCCTCGTGGTTCACGGGCCCGCTCCAGCCGATGGCCGCCGGTATGTCCGCGCTGCGCCGGGCCGGTACCAGCGCGAGGTGCGGCTCCTTCAGCCAGGGCCGGCCCTGGCTGAGCGCGTCGGCGACGTCGGCGGCCCGCGTGTCCGGGTCGGCGACCAGCTTCGGGGCGGGGGCCAACCCCGGCCACTCCTCGTCGTCCGGCGGGTCCTCCTCCCAGTAGTCCTCCAGCACCTCGTCGGCGTCGTGGTCGCCGGGGTACGAGGTGTCCTCGGGCGCGAACTCCCAGTCGTCGACCTCCGAGACGTCGATCAGCACCGGCAGCAGTCCCGCGCGGCCGGCCGGCGCGCCCAGCGCCGTCCAGGTCCCGGGACCGGCGGGCTGCCCCGCGTACCACAGCAACGGCTGGTGCCACGGACCGTCCAGGGTCTCGTCCAGCAGTGTCCCGGGCGGGAGTTGGAGCCCCAGGGACCGGCCGCTCGGGTCGGTCGCCAGCTTGGGCAGCGGGTTGGGAAGAGTCGCCATGGCGATGACTGTAGGGGCGCCCACTGACAACGGCACGGCGGCCCGCCCCCTCGACGGAGGGGACGGGCCGCCGTGCCGTGCCGTGCCGTCAGAGCCGCTCGGGCGTCCTGATGCCCAGCAGGGCCATGCCCTGGTGCAGGGTGCGGGCCGTCATGTCGCAGAGCAGAAGACGGTTCTCCGCCACCTCCTTCGGCGGCTGCGGCTTGATCACCGGGCACTTGTCGTAGAACGACGTGTACAGCGACGCCAGCTGGTACAGGTACGCGGCCAGCTTGTGCGGGGCGTACTCGGCCGCGGCCTCGAAGACCGTGTCGCCGAACGCGTCCAGGTGCAGGCCCAACGCCCGCTCCGCCGCGTGCAGTTCCAGCTCCGGATGGGCGGCCGGGCGGACCTCGCCCGCCTTGCGGAGGATCGACTGGACACGGGCGTACGCGTACTGGAGGTAGACGCTCGTGTCGCCGTTGAGCGAGACCATCTGGTCCAGGTCGAACTTGTAGTCCCGGTTCGGCGAGGTCGACAGGTCCGCGTACTTCACGGCACCGATGCCGACCTGCGCGGCCCGCTCCTGGATCTCGGCCTCGGTGAGGTCCTTCGCCTTCTCCCGGACGACCTCGGCGGCCCGCTGCACCGCCTCGTCCAGCAGGTCCTCCAGCCGTACGGTCTCGCCCGCACGCGTCTTGAACGGCTTGCCGTCCGCGCCCAGCACCGTGCCGTAGCCCATGTTGTGCGCGGTGACGTCGTCGGTGAGCCAGCCGGCCCGCCGTGCCGTCTCGAAGACCATCTTGAAGTGCAGGGACTGCCGGACGTCCACGACGTAGATCAGCGACGTGGCGTCGAGGTCACGGACCCGGTTGCGGATCGCGGTGAGGTCGGAGGCCGCGTAGCCGAAGCCGCCGTCCGCCTTCTGCACGATCAGCGGGACCGGCTGGTCGTCCTTGCCGCGGATCTCGTCGAAGAAGACGACGAGCGCGCCCTCGGACCGGACCGCGACGCCCGTCTCCTCCAGGATCCTGGCGGTCTCGGGCATGCCGTCGTTGTACGCCGACTCACCGACGATCTCGTCGTCCCGGATCTCCATGTCGAGCTTCTCGAAGACCGAGTAGAAGTAGACCTTCGACTCGTCCACGAACCGCTGCCACAGGTCCAGGGTCTCCTTGTCGCCGGACTGCAGGGCGACCACCCGCTTGCGGGCCCGCTCCTTGAAGTCCTCGTCCGCGTCGAAGACGGCCCGGGACGCCTTGTAGACCCGGTTCAGGTTCGACATGGCCTGCTCGCCGTCCGTGTCGGTCTCCGCGGACAGCTGCTCCGGGTTCTCGATCAGGTACTGGATGAGCATGCCGAACTGGGTGCCCCAGTCGCCGATGTGGTGCCGGCCGATCGTCCGCTCGCCGGTGAAGTCGAGCATGCCGCGCAGCGCGTCGCCGATCACCGCGGACCGCAGGTGGCCGACGTGCATCTCCTTGGCCACGTTCGGCTGGGCGTAGTCGATGACCGTGATGCCCGGGTTCTCCTTGGCGGCCACGCCGAGCCGGTCGCCGTCCGCGTACCGGGCGGCCAGGTTCGCGGTGATCGCCCGGTCGGAGAGGGTGATGTTGAGGAAGCCGGGGCCGGAGACCTCGACGTCCTGGATCAGGTCCGCGCCGGTCACGACGTGGGAGACGGCCTGGGCCGCCAGCTCCCGCGGGTTGGCCTTGGCCTTCTTGGCGGCGGCGAGGATGCCGTTCGCCTGGAAGTCGGCCCGGTCGCTACGTCGCAGCAGGGGGTCCACGGAGGCCTCCGGCAGGATTGCCGAGAGGGCGTCGGTGAGCTGCTGGTTGACGGCGTCGCTGAGGGACGTGACCGGGGCCATGGGATGGGAGCCGTTCTCCTCGGGGGTTCTGACAGACGTCTCCAGTATTTCACGGGGGGTAAAGGGGTTTTCGCGGCCGCGAGCTCGGATCGGGAGCGGTGGGTCGCCGGGTGCGGGCGCGTCGTGGCTGGTCGCGCGGTTCCCCGCGCCCCCGGAGCGCGGCCGCGCCGCCTCTCAGGAGGCGCGCCGGTAACCCGTTTTCGTGGATGCGGGGTCGGCTGGGAGAATGGAGCGGTCAGCCGTGCGACCGTACCGGCTGTCCCGTGCCAGAAAGAAGGACGTGCCGATCGTGGCTCAGAGCACCGAGACCACCGACTGGGTCTCCCGTTTCGCGGATGAGGTCATCGAGGAGTCGGAGCGTCGGGCCCCGGGCAAACCGGTCGTCGTCGCGTCGGGCCTGTCGCCGTCGGGCCCGATCCACCTCGGCAACCTGCGCGAGGTCATGACCCCGCACCTGGTCGCCGACGAGGTCCGGCGGCGCGGCCACCAGGTCCGGCACCTCATCTCCTGGGACGACTACGACCGCTACCGCAAGGTCCCGGGCGGCGTCCCCGGGGTCGACGAGTCCTGGGCCGAGCACATCGGCAGGCCGCTCACCGCGGTGCCCGCCCCGCACGGCTCCGCCCACCCGAACTGGGCGGAGCACTTCAAGGCCGCGATGGTCGAAGCACTGGCCGAGCTGGGCGTGGAGTTCGACGGGATCAGCCAGACCGCCCAGTACACCTCCGGGGTGTACCGGGAGCAGATCCTGCACGCCATGAAGCACCGCGGTGACATCGACGCGATCCTCGACCAGTACCGCACCAAGAAGGCCCCGGCGAAGAAGCAGCAGCAGAAGGCCGTCGACGAGGCCGAGCTGGAGGCCGCGGAGGGTTCGGGCGCGGCGAGCGAGGACGACGGTTCCGCGGGCTCCGCCGGGTACTTCCCGTACAAGCCGTACTGCGGCGGCTGCGGCAAGGACCTGACGACCGTCACCGCGTACGACGACGACACCACCGAGCTGACCTACGTCTGCACCGCGTGCGCCTTCACCGAGACCGTCCGGCTGAGCGAGTTCAACCGGGGCAAGCTGGTCTGGAAGGTCGACTGGCCGATGCGCTGGGCCTACGAGGGCGTCGTCTTCGAGCCGAGCGGTGTCGACCACTCGTCGCCGGGGTCGAGCTTCCAGGTGGGCGGGCAGATCGTCGGGATCTTCGGCGGCGAGCAGCCCATCGGGCCGATGTACGCGTTCGTCGGCATCAGCGGGATGGCGAAGATGTCCTCCTCGCGCGGTGGCGTGCCCACGCCCGCCGACGCGCTGAAGATCATGGAGCCGCAGCTGCTGCGCTGGCTCTACGCCCGCCGCCGTCCCAACCAGTCCTTCAAGATCGCCTTCGACCAGGAGATCCAGCGGCTCTACGACGAGTGGGACAAGCTGGACGCGAAGGTGGCCGAGGGCGCCGCGCTGCCCGCCGACGTCGCCGCGCACGCCCGTGCGGTGGGCACGGCCGCCGGTGAGCTGCCGCGCACCGCGCGCCCGCTGCCGTACCGGACGCTGGCGTCGGTCGCCGACATCACCGCCGGCCACGAGGACCAGGCGCTGCGCATCCTCAGCGAGCTGGACCCCGCGAACCCGCTGACGTCGGTGGACGAGGCACGCCCCCGCTACGACAAGGCGGAGGCCTGGATCAACACCCAGGTGCCGGCCGACCAGCGCACCATCGTGCGGGACGAGCCGGACGCCGAGCTGCTGAAGTCCCTCGACGAGGCGTCCCAGCAGTCGGTACGGCTGCTGCTCGACGGGCTCGCCGAGCACTGGTCGCTGGACGGGCTGACGCACCTCGTGTACGGCGTGCCCAAGGTGCAGGCCGGGTTCTCCGCCGACGCCACGCCCAAGGAGCTGCCGGCCGAGATCAAGACGGCCCAGCGGACGTTCTTCGCGCTGCTCTACCACCTGCTGGTGGGCCGTGACACCGGGCCGCGGCTGCCCACGCTGCTGCTGGCCGTCGGTCAGGAGCGGGTGCGGGCGCTGCTCGGCGCGTAGACCGGCACGGCGAAGGGGCCCTCCGCCACGGAGGGCCCCTTCGTCATGTCCTGCCGTCGCGCGGCAGACAAGAATTGTCCAGACAGGCCCTAGGCGATGTGGTCCTCCGTCAGCTCCGCCGTGT
Organism: Streptomyces sp. NPDC101237; assembly: GCF_044767465.1. NCBI lineage: Bacteria > Bacillati > Actinomycetota > Actinomycetes > Kitasatosporales > Streptomycetaceae > Streptomyces > Streptomyces sp. NPDC101237. The sequence continues at coordinate 29,453 of NZ_JBIWNY010000002.1, forward strand.
GCCGGTTGGTGAAGCGGTTGACCATGCGCTCCGCGTCGCGCTGCGCGAGCGTGATGCCGTAGGTCGCCTCCACGTCACCCCTGAACTGGCCCGAACTCGGGTAGCCGCCGTCGATCGACTTCTTGAAGACCAGGTAGAAGTCCTCCTCGGCCGGCTCCGGCGGGCCGCCGCCCTCGCCCAGCTCACGGGTGCGGCCCGGGCCGGAGGGGATGGGGAAGCTGCCGGTCGTCTCCGACACGGACTCCACGGGCACGGGCTGCTGCTCCGGCGCGAACGGCTCCTGCGGGAACTCCTCCGGCGGGAACTGCTCCTGGGCGAACGGCTCCTGCGGGAACCGCCGGCGGAGCTGCTCCTCCTCGAAGGCCTGCTGCTGGAGCCGGCGCTGGTACTGCTCCTGCTGGTACTGCCAGGCCGCGTACTGCTCGTCGGTGTACTGCGGCTCGAACGTCGGGTCGTAGTCGCCGTGGTACTCGATCTGCTGGGGGTCCCGCGCGTGCAGCCACGGGTTCAGCTCCGGGTCGAGTTCCGGCGCCGGCCGGGCGGCGGCCGAAGGCCGCTCGGCCGCGGGGGCCGGCTCCGGGCGCTGCTCGGCTCCGGGCGCCGCCTGCTGCGGGACGGGAGCGGCGATGGCCGCCGGAGCGGGGTCGGCCACGGGCGCCGGTGCCGGCAGGAGCGCCGGCAGGTCGATGCCCGCCGCCGCCAGCCCCTCGGGAGCCGTCTGCGCCAGGGGCACGCCGTAGCGGGCCAGCCGCAGCGGCATCAGCGACTCCACCGGGGCCTTGCGGCGCCACGCCCGGCCGAACCGGGAGCGCAGTCGCGCCTGGTAGACGAGACGTTCCTGCTCCAGCTTGATGACCTGGTCGTAGGAGCGCAGCTCCCACAGCTTCATCCGGCGCCACAGCAGGAACGTCGGCACCGGCGAAAGCAGCCAGCGGGTGAGGCGGACCCCCTCCATGTGCTTGTCCGCCGTGATGTCCGCGATCCGGCCGATCGCGTGCCGGGCGGCCTCGACGGCGACCACGAACAGGATCGGGATCACCGCGTGCATGCCCACGCCCAGCGGGTCCGGCCAGGCGGCCGCGCCGTTGAAGGCGATCGTCGCGACGGTCAGCAGCCACGCCGTCTGCCGAAGCAGCGGGAAGGGGATGCGGATCCAGGTCAGCAGCAGGTCCAGGGCGAGCAGGACGCAGATGCCCGCGTCGATGCCGATCGGGAACACATAGGCGAAGTTCCCGAAGCCCTTCTTGATGGCCAGCTCACGGACGGCCGCGTACGAGCCGGCGAAGCCGATTCCGGCGATGATCATCGCGCCGGTCACGACCACACCGATGAGAACGCGGTGCATCCGAGTCAGCTGTATTGGCGCGGACACCCGTACTCCCCTCCCCTTGCATGTTGTTGCGCGCAACAGGGTGGCACATCAGTGCGGCCCGCGTGTGGCCGGTCAGCCCTTCTTGGCCGACGACTTGGAGGGCGAGGCACTCGCGGAGGGCGACGTGGACGCCTTCTTCGACGGCGTCGCCGCAGGTGAACTCGGAGCAGGAGCGGCGCCGTTGGCCGTCCCGACCGAGGCGGTCGCCTCCTTGGCGGCCTTCTCCGCGGACTTCGTCAGAGCGTCCGCCTCCGGCGTCTTCTCGCCGGCCAGACCCGCGCCGTTGTAGTCGAGGGTGACGACCACGTTCGCGGCCCGGACCACGACCGTCTGCTGCCGGAAGGCGCCTTCCTTCTTCTTCAGGTCGTAGTGCACGACGGTCGCCTGGTCGCCGGTCGCCGCCACCGGCTCCGACTTGGTGTTCTTGGCGCCGCTCACGTCCTGCGCGTCCTGCACCTGGCTCGCGTAGTACGCCTCGGCCTGCTTCTCGCCGGTGCCGCGGCCGGCGTCCGACTCGAAGCGCAGGAAGGAGATGTTGAGCCAGCGGAACTGCGAGCCCTTGACGCCGTTGTTGTCCAGGCTGCTCCAGGAGCAGCTGCCCCGCGTGGCGGCGTCGTCCGAAGAGCCCTTCTTGCCCGACTTCACACCCTTCGGTACGAGAGAGGTGAGCGTCTTCTTCGACAGCACCGCGCACGGCTCCGGCAGCTTCTGGTACTTGGCCGCCTGGACGGTCGGCGACGCGGCGGCGCCCGTGCCGTCCGCGGAGCCGGTGGGCGCGGCGGACGTGCCGGACCCGCCGCCCTTCTGCTGCGCGGTGTCGCCGGAGCCGGAGTCCGAGGAGCAGGCCGCCGCGAACAGCGCCACGGCGGGGACGACGGCCGCGCAGACCAGGCCGCGGCGCAGGCGCCCGGCCCGTCGCTGTGCGTTCCGCTCGTTCCGGTCGCGCCGGACGTCTTGCTGGACTGCTGCTCGCTGCATGGTTCCTTCCCTCACACGTTCAGGGTTCCTGCGGTCGGATCTGGTCCGAGGGGCCACGGTACGCGGTGAGGGAGCCGTGCTGTTCCGGTTCGCGGGCATCGCGGGCGGGGTGCCCGGGGTGTGCCCCGGCGGTCAGCTGTTGAGCGCCTCGGCCAGCTGCGCGGCCAGTTTCTGGGCCCTGTCCTGCAGTTCCTCGCTGTCCGGGACGGTTCCGGTGGCCATCGGCTGCTCCTCGTACTCGATGGTCACCACGACGTTGGACGTGCGGAACACCACAGTCACCGTGCGCTGTTCGGCCGTCGAACCGGAGCCGCTGGTCTGGTCGTCGATGTACGCCTCGTCGCCGAGGTCGGTGAGGGCGCGGGGCTGGAGGTCGGCCGACGGGGTCGAGGCGGACGCCGAGGCGGAGGGGCTGCCGGAACCCGAGGGCGAGGTGGACGTGGACCCGGAGGGGGAGGCCGGCGCGGACGGGGTCCCCGACGCCGGTCCGGACGGCGAGTCCGACTCGACGGGGCTCGCGGGCGCGGTCTCCGGGATGTCGGCCGCCGACTCGCGCTGCGTGTAGATCGTCCGCGCCTCGTTGTCGTCGCTGACCGCGTTGTCGTACGAGACCACGCGCTCGAAGTCGACGGACAGCCGGTCCGTGGCGTCGGTGGACTCGACCTTCCAGCGGCAGCCGACCTTGCGGTCCGTGTCGTAGGTGAGCGAGGCCTCGCCCGCGTAGGCCTTGTCGCGCTGCTCGCCCTCGGGGATCTGGGCGATGCCCGGGAGCAGGGTGGCGAGGGTGTCCTGGCCGACCGCGCCGCAGGGTTCCGGGAGGGTGCGGTACTTGCCGGGCTGGGCGGCGACGGTGGAGGTGCCGGTGTCCGCGTTCTTGTCGCTGATGTCGTCCCCGCCGCTGGACCCGCTCGTGCAGCCGGCCAGCAGGGCCGCGAGGAGGGCGGCGGTGCCGGTTACGTATGCCTTCCGCTGCACGGGCAGGCTCCTTTCCGTTCACTGGGTCGCTCGGTCCTGCTCCGGTGTCCCCGCTGGTTAATCGCTTGCCGCAGCGGGGCGCCCCCTGGAGACAATGTGTACCGCACGCACTGCCGTGAACGCCGGTCCCGAGTCTGATTTCAGAGTCCTTGGCGACGCATTTGCGTTATGACTTCGATAGGGCGTTTGTCCTTTCTGTTCAATGATCCGCGGGGGAATGAGGAAACCATGTCGTACGTGGAGATACCGGGCGCGAAGGTGCCGATCCGGATGTGGGCCGACCCGGCCACCGTCGAGGAGGGCGCGCTCCAGCAGCTGCGCAACGTCGCGACCCTGCCGTGGATCAAGGGCCTCGCGGTCATGCCGGACGTCCACTACGGCAAGGGCGCCACGGTCGGGTCCGTCATCGCCATGCAGGGTGCCGTGTGCCCGGCGGCGGTCGGCGTCGACATCGGCTGCGGCATGTCGGCGGTGAAGACCTCACTGTCCGCCAACGACCTGCCGGGCGACCTGTCCCGCCTGCGCTCCAAGATCGAGCAGGCGATCCCGGTGGGCCGCGGCATGCACACGGACCCGGTCGAGCCGGGCGACTTCCACGGGCTGGCGACGGCCGGGTGGGGCGAGTTCTGGAACCGGTTCGACGGAGTCGCCGACGCGGTCAAGTTCCGCCAGGAACGGGCACATCAGCAGATGGGAACGCTCGGATCCGGAAACCACATGATCGAAGTCTGCCTGGATCAGTCGGACTCCGTCTGGCTCATGCTCCATTCCGGGTCCCGGAACATCGGCAAGGAGCTGGCCGAGCACCACATCGGAGTGGCCCAGAAGCTTCCGCACAACCAGGGTCTGGTCGACCGTGATCTCGCCGTGTTCGTCTCGGACACTCCGCAGATGGCGGCGTACCGGAACGATCTCTACTGGGCTCAGGAGTACGCCAAGTACAACCGCACGCTCATGATGGCGCTGCTGAAGGACGTGATCCGCAAGGAGTTCAAGAAGGCGAAGCCCGTCTTCGAGTCGGAGATCTCGTGCCATCACAATTACGTGGCCGAGGAGCGGTACGAGGGGATGGACCTGCTCGTCACCCGGAAGGGCGCGATCCGGGCCGGCACCGGTGAGTTCGGGATCATTCCGGGTTCGATGGGCACCAGCTCGTACATCGTGCAGGGGCTCGGGAACACGAAGGCCTTCAACTCCGCGTCCCACGGGGCCGGTCGGCGTATGAGCCGCAGCGCGGCGAAGCGCCGCTTCACGACCAGGGATCTGGAGGAGCAGACCCGCGGGGTGGAGTGCCGCAAAGACTCCGGAGTGGTCGACGAGATTCCGGGCGCCTACAAGAACATCGACCAGGTGATGGAGCAGCAGCGTGACCTCGTCGAGGTCGTGGCGAAGCTGAAGCAGTTCATCTGCGTGAAGGGCTGACCGGCGCGGGCATCGGGGCCCGGCCGGTTCGCAGGCGCCACCGGCGCACGCAGCAGCTCTGCTCGGTGCGTCGCAGTTCCGCGGCGGCCGCGGCGTCATCGCCCAGGCGCAGGAGCACACGGTCCTCGTGTGCTGTCCAGCGGCGCCTGGCGGGGGCGACCCGCATGTCCGCCGGCCGGATCCATGCGCTGAGCGAGTCGGCGGCAGCCTGTTTGCGCTCCAGGGACAGGCAGCCGTCGTAGTAGAGATCGGCCGCCAGGAGCTGGGCGTTCTCCTTCGTGTAGAGAACGTTGTAGACGTCGTCGCGTGTGTTGCGCTTGAGCGTGCGTTCCGATCTCGTCACCGTCCCCGCGTAGAAGCACAGGTAGGCGGCGACGGCCGTGCTGGCGGTCGTCAGCGAGAGGAAGGGGAAGCCTTTGCCCGTGCGGCCCACGGAGCCGTCGGCGTCGACGACGCCACGCAGGTAGTCGCGGCGCGCGAACTCGACGGTCGGCGGGGCGACGGTCCTGGACTTGCGGCCGTACGGCAGGCCGAGGTCGTTCAGCGCGGTCCTGGCTTCGAGGGAGCACAGGGTCCAGACGGCCGACCGGTGGGCCTCGGAGAAGTTCGTGGCCCGGGTGCGCTCGGTGATGCTGCTGTAGTAGGGCGTCAACTGCTGGAACCTGCGCAGGAGGCCGACGTCCGCGGCGTTGATCTCGACGGTCAGGCGGCCCTTCCGGCCCACGCCCTGGGCCAGATGCCCGTCCGCCTGCAGGAAACCGAACATGTACGCGTACTCCGGGACCGTGAGGTCCATGAACCGAGGGGCGTCAGGCTCGCATTCAGCCACGGGAAGGCTCCACGTCAGGGGCAGGTCAGGCCCTCGGGGGAGCTGTGTCCCTGCCGAGGGCCGACGCGTTGATGGTGTGGTGCGAGCCTAGGCCGGGCGGTCGGGCGGCGTTCGGGCGATCGGTGACGTTCGCCCGGGCGAGTCACTTCGCGTGGCGGATCGCGTAGATCATCACGAAGGCGAGGACGTGGATGCCGAAGAGGAAGTAGGCCAGGAAGTACCAGACCTGGCGTTCGTTCCTGGTCTCCTGGGCGAGGCGGGATTTCTCCAGGTGCTGTTCCAGGGCCTTCGCGGGATCCTCGTCCGGCATCACAGGTCCCGGTGGACCTTGGAGTTGGAGGCCTGGGCGCGGGGGCGGACCACCAGCAGGTCGATGTTGACGTGGCTGGGGCGGGTCACCGTCCAGGTGATCGCGTCCGCCACGTCGTCGGCCGTCAGGGGCTCGGCGACGCCCTGGTAGACCTTCGCCGCCTTCTCCGCGTCGCCGCCGAAGCGGGTCAGCGCGAACTCGTCCGTCCTGACCATGCCGGGAGCGATCTCGATGACACGGACCGGCCTGCCGACGATCTCCAGGCGCAGCGTCTCGGCGAGGACGTGGGCGCCGTGCTTGGCGGCCACGTAGCCGCCGCCGCCCTCGTAGGTGCCGTGGCCGGCGGTGGAGGAGACGACGACCACCGTGCCGTCGCCGCTCGCCTCCAGCCGGGGGAGCAGGGCCTGGGTGAGGTTGAGGGTGCCGATGACGTTCGTCTCGTACATCGTGCGCCAGTCGGCCGGGTCGCCGGTGGCCACCGGGTCGGCGCCGAGGGCTCCGCCGGCGTTGTTCACGAGGACGGCGACCGTCTTGAAGGCCGTCGCGAACTCGTCCACGGCCGCGCGGTCCGTCACGTCCAGCGGGTAGGCGGTGGCCTGGTGCCCCGCTTCGTTGATCTCCTTGGCCAGCGCCTCGATGCGGTCCTCCCGGCGGGCGGTGAGGACCACGCGGTAGCCGGCCTCGGCGAGGCTGCGGGCGGTGGCGGCGCCGATGCCGCTGCTGGCGCCGGTGACGACCGCGATGGGGGAGGGGGCCATGGGTTGCTCCTCGGCGGGTTTCAGGTGCGGCTTGCTCCGCAGAGTCTAGGCGGCACGGCGGACGCGGGACCGGGCGCCCGGTGTCAGCTCCTGGGCGCCCACATGATCAGCGCCATGCCCGCCAGGCACACCGCCGCGCCGGTCAGGTCCCAGCGGTCCGGGCGGTAGCCGTCCGCCACCGCGCCCCAGAGCAGCGAGCCCGCCACGAAGATGCCGCCGTACGCCGCGAGGATGCGGCCGAAGTGGGCGTCGGGCTGGAAGGTGGCGACGAAGCCGTAGGCGCCGAGGGAGAGGATGCCGCCGGCCACCCAGAGCCAGCCCCGGTGTTCGCGGACGCCCTGCCACACCAGCCAGGCGCCGCCGATCTCGAAGAGCGCGGCGACGACGAAGAGGGCGGCGGAGCGGAGAATCAGCATGGGGGCAGCGTGTCACGTGGTCCGCGTGTCACCTGTTGGAGGGCGCCTGAGGCGCGGCCCGTGTGGCATACATCCGTGGGGATGCCGTATACGGACGGATAGGACGGGTGTCATGGCGATGCGTCGGTGTGGACTCGCGGTGGCCGCTGTGGCGGCCCTCGCGCTCGGTGTCGGGACCGCTGGGACGGCGTGGGCGGGTGACGCCGATCTGGAGGTGCACGGTTCGGTGGTGATGAACGGGGACGTGGTGGTGGTCCGGGTGACCCCGCGCAACCTCGGCCCGGACATCGTCCCCGGTGCGACGGTGCGGCTGACGTGGTCGGCGGCGCTGGCGGACACGCAGCAGCTGCCGCCCGCCTGCGCGCGCTCCGGCGACCGTGAGGTGGTGTGCGGCACCGGGCCGCTCGCCGTCGACCTGCCCGCCGAGCAGTTGGTGGTTCCGGTACGGCTGCGGGAGCGGCCGGCGGAGGTGACGCTGGAGGCCGACATGGCCTGGAGCGGCGGCGCGGTGGACCACGACCGGACGAACGACCGGCAGCGGGTGCTGGTGCTGGCGACCGGGGACCCGTACGCCTTCTGACCGGGCGTGACCGCCGCCGGGCGGGACCTGAGCGGAGCCGGGCTAGGTGGTTCCGAAGGTCACCCGGTAGTAGCAGGCGCCCTTGCAGGACATGGTCGCCGCGTCGTCGTAGGCGTACGAGTAGGCGTACGGCGCGGCCCGTTTGAAGACCCGGGTGTAGTCGACGGGCCACTTGGCGGGGACGCAGTGGTCGCGGCCGGCCCAGGCGCCGCGGCAGCAGTACGTGTCGCCGCCGAACGCCGCGCACGGCGGCTTGCAGCCGGTCTCCCGGCCGCCGGAGTACGCCCGCATGGCCTGGGGGCAGTCGATCTCCGTGGTGCAGGTGCCCCGGTAGCAGCCGGTGTCGCCGACCGGGTCGGCGGTCGTGGTGTGGGAGATGTTGATGTACATGGGCAGGTTGGCGCCGTCGACCATGCTGACGTCGTAGAAGTCCAGGCCGGCGTACGCGTCGAAGGTGAACTCGCCGAGGGTGGTGGGCGGGTTGGGTCCGGTGCAGACGCTGGTGCAGTCGCCGGAGGCGCAGGGTCCGGCCGCGCTGCCGGTGCATCCGGTGCGGCCCCAGACGCGGCCGCCCCAGTCGCCCGCCACGGTCAGGGAGAAGGCCTGGCCGGGGGCGAGGCGCCGGCCCGCGGGGTAGGCGGAGGTGCCGGTGACGACCGCCCAGACCGGTTGCGCGGTGCGGTTGACGACCGTGATCAGCCGCCGTCCGCCCGGGACGGCCGCCGGGGTCTGCCGGTGCGGCGCGGTGGCGGTCTCGCGGGCGGTCGTGGGCCCCGGCCCGGCCGGCCGGGACGCGGCCGCTGTGGCGGCGGAGGCGGACGGGGTCGGGGTCGGGGTGGTGCGGTGGCCGGGGGACGGCGTGGGGGAGGCGGTCCGCGGTGCGGAGGAGGCGGTGGCCGCGGAGGCCGGGCGGTCCGCCGTGCGCGCGGTGCCGGACGCGGGTGACGGGGTGCACGCGCCGTAGGTGATCAGTACGGTGGCCGCCGTCGCGAGGGCGGCGGCCCCGGCGGCGTACCACCGGCCGCGTCGCGCCGGTCTCGTGCGGTGTCTGCTGCGTCCTCGTGCCATCCCCGGACCTTCCTCGGGCTGTGCCGGATGTGTGCCTGCCCCTCGGAGACCTCGTGCGCGGCGGCCGCACAACATAAATTGCGGACCCGAACAGGTTTCGACGACGACCCGCCGGTTTTCTGTTGTCCCAGGACGCCTCGGGGGGTCTCCGTTCCAAGAGCCGGATCCCTGCGCGGAGGAACCACATGATCGAGAACCACCGGAGGGGCCCCGCCCCCGGCCTGGTGACGGCCGCGTGCGCGGGTGACGGGCGGGCGCTGGAGCAGCTGGTGGCCCACTGTCTGCCGCTGGTCTACAACATCGTCGGCCGGGCCCTGAACGGTCACGCCGACGTCGACGACGTCGTACAGGAGACGCTGTTGCGCATGGTGCGCGGGCTGCCGAAGCTGCGGGATCCGTCGGCGCTGCGGTCCTGGCTGGTGGCGATCACGATCCGGCAGGTGCGGAACCGGGAGGCGCTGCGGGCCACCGACCGCGACCGCAGGGCCCGCCTGGACGACGCCGAGACGATCACCGACCCCGCGCTCGACTTCGCCGGGCTGACGATCCTGCGGCTGGGTCTGACCGAGCAACGCCGGGAGATCGCCGAGGCGACCCGCTGGCTCGACCCGGACGACCAGGAGCTGCTGTCCCTGTGGTGGCTGGAGGAGACCGGTGAGCTGGAGCGCGCCGATCTGGCCGGTGCGCTGGGGCTGTCCGACCGGCACGCGGCCGTGCGGGTGCAGCGCATGAAGAAGCAGATGGAGGTCTCGCGGTGTGTGGTGCGCGGGCTGGGCGCCGGTCCGCGCTGTGCCCGCCTGGACGAGATCGCGGCGCCGTGGGACGGCGTGCCCAGTCCGCTGTGGCGCAAGCGGTTCGGCCGTCACATACGGGGCTGCCGGGAGTGCGCCGGCCTGGAGCGCGGGCTGCTGCCGATGGACCGGCTGCTGAGCGGGCTGCCGCTGGTGGCGGTGCCGGCCGGTCTGGATCCGGCGCGGGTGCTCGCCCAGGCCGGTGCCTCGTCCGCGAACCCCGGATCTCCGCAGACTCCGGGATCCGGGCAGACTCCGGGATCTGTCCAGACTTCGGGCACTCCCGGATCTCCTCGTGGGCGGCACGGGCGGCCGGGCCGGGGCGTCCGGCGGGCCGGGCGGGCGGTGAGCAGGCACGTCGTGGTCGGCGGTGCGGCGGGTGTGGTGTTCGTCGTGGTGGCCGCTCTGGTCGCGGCCCGGCTGTCGGCGGGGCCCGAGGCGCCGGTGGCGCGGACGGCCGCGCCGCCGACGCCGGTGGCGGCCGCCTCGCCGAGCCCGGTGCGCTCGACGTCCGCGGCGCCCTCGCCGTCGGCCTCCCGGTCCTCGGCCGCGCCGAGCGCGTCGCCGAGCCGGTCCGCGCGGCCCACGCCGTCCCCGCACACCGCGGCCCCCGTGCAGGTCGCCTCCAGTGCCCGCAAGGGCGTCGGCGTGTGGTCGTTCGGCGGGGTGAGCCAGGCGCTGGCCGCCAGCGGGGCGGGCTGGTACTACACGTGGAGCACCGGGCATCAGGGCGTGACCACGCCCGGCTCGGCCTCCTTCGTGCCGATGATCTGGGGCGCCGCGTCCGTCACCGACGCGTCGCTGGCGCAGGCGCGGGCGGCGGGGCCGTATCTGCTGGGGTTCAACGAGCCCGACATGGCGCAGCAGTCGAACATGTCGGTCGACCAGGCGCTGGAGCTGTGGCCGCGGCTGATGGCCGCGGGCAAGGTGCTGGGCAGTCCGGCGGTGGCGTACGGCGCGGACACGGCCGGCGGCTGGCTGGACCGGTTCATGTCCGGGGCGCGGGCGAAGGGGTATCGGGTCGACTTCGTCGCGCTGCACTGGTACGGCGGCGACTTCCGCACCCCGCAGGCCGTGCAGCAGCTGACGTCGTACCTGGCGGCGGTGTACGCGCGCTACCACAAGCCGATCTGGCTCACCGAGTACGCGCTGATCGACTTCTCGCAGGGGACGCGTTTCCCCTCGGCGCAGCAGCAGGCGGACTTCGTCACCGCGTCCACGAAGGCGCTGGACGGGCTGCCGTACCTGCGGCGGTACGCGTGGTTCGGGCTGGGCGCGGACCCGTCGAAGCCGAGCAGCGGGCTGTTCACGGACGGTACGACGGCGACGGCGGCGGGCCGCGCCTTCCGGGCGGCCCGCTGAGCGGGCCCGGCGGCCTCGGCCGTCCGGGCGGGTTCGGCCGGCCCGGCGGCCGGCCGTGTGGGCGGTCGGAGGTGGTCCGGCCGTGGCCTTGACGGCGTGGATCCGGCGGGCCTGGTCGGCGTGGCCGAGTTCGGCGACCGGGGCGCCCCGGTCCGCGGCTCCGCCCCGGCCCGCGCGTTCGTGTGCCTCGTGGGCGGGATCCGGGCTGGAGGCGCGAGGACGCGGGCGGCCGGGGTGCCGGGAATAGCGGCGGGCAGGGTCTCGTTCTGCAGGTATAGTTGAACCGTCAACAACCTGGAGGGTGAGCGAGCATGCAGTTCGGGATCTTCACGGTCGGCGATGTCACGCCGGACCCCACCACGGGCCGCACGCCGAGCGAGCGGGAGCGCATCAAGGCGATGGTCGCGATCGCGCTGAAGGCCGAGGAGGTGGGCCTGGACGTCTTCGCGACCGGCGAGCACCACAACCCGCCGTTCGTGCCGTCGTCGCCGACCACCATGCTCGGCTACGTCGCCGCGCGCACGGAGAAGCTGATCCTCTCCACCTCCACCACACTGATCACCACGAACGACCCGGTGAAGATCGCCGAGGACTTCGCGATGCTCCAGCACCTGGCCGACGGCAGGGTGGACCTGATGATGGGCCGCGGCAACACCGGGCCGGTCTACCCCTGGTTCGGCCAGGACATCCGGCAGGGCATCAACCTCGCCGTCGAGAACTACGCCCTGCTGCACCGGCTGTGGCGCGAGGACGTCGTCGACTGGGAGGGCAAGTTCCGCACCCCGTTGCAGGGCTTCACCTCCACCCCGAGGCCGCTGGACGGGATCGCCCCGTTCGTCTGGCACGGCTCGATCCGCTCGCCGGAGATAGCCGAGCAGGCCGCGTACTACGGTGACGGCTTCTTCCACAACAACATCTTCTGGCCCGCCGACCACACCAAGCGGATGGTCGAGCTGTACCGGGCCCGGTACGCCCACTACGGGCACGGCACGCCCGAGCAGGCGATCGTCGGCCTGGGCGGCCAGGTGTTCATGCGGCACAACTCGCAGGACGCGGTGCGCGAGTTCCGGCCCTACTTCGACAACGCGCCGGTCTACGGCCACGGGCCCTCCCTGGAGGACTTCACCGACCAGACCCCGCTGACCGTCGGCACGCCCGAGCAGGTCATCGAGAAGACCCTGGCCTTCCGGGAGTACGCCGGTGACTACCAGCGCCAGCTGTTCCTGCTCGACCACGCGGGGCTGCCGCTGAAGACCGTCCTGGAGCAGCTCGACATGCTCGGCGAGGAGGTCGTACCGGTGCTCCGCAAGGAGTTCGCGAACGGCCGCCCGGCGGACGTCCCGGAGGCGCCGACCCACGCGTCGCTGCTGGCCGCCGCGGAGAAGAAGGAGGTCCAGGCATGAAACTCGTCGTCGTCTCGGCGGGACTGAGCGTGCCGTCGTCCACCCGGCTGCTGGCCGACCGGCTGGCCGCCGCGGTGGGCCGGCAGGCCGCCGACGCCGAGATCGAGGTGGTCGAGCTGCGCGACCTCGCGGTCGAGATCGCGCACAACTTCACCAACGGCTTCCCCGGGCGCCGGCTCGCCGCCGCGCTGGAGGCGGTGGCCGAGGCGGACGGCGTCATCGCGGTCACGCCGGTGTTCACCGCCTCGTACAGCGGTCTGTTCAAGTCGTTCTTCGACGTCCTGGACCGGGAGGCGCTGGTCGGCAAGCCGGTGCTGATCGCGGCGACCGGCGGCACGGCCCGGCACTCCCTGGTGCTGGACCACGCGCTGCGGCCGCTCTTCGCCTACCTGCGGGCGGTGGTCGTACCGACCGGCGTGTTCGCGGCGTCGGAGGACTGGGGCGCGGAGGGCCTGGAGGGCCGTGTCGAACGCGCCGCGGGCGAGCTCGCGGCCCTGATGACGGGGCTCGGCGGCACGAAGCGGGAGGCGCCGCCCGCGGTGGTGCCCTTCGAGGAACAGCTGGCACGGCTGGCGGCGAGCTGAGCGGCCCGGGGCGGCCGCGGGCGACAGCCGCGGCCCGGCGCCCGTTGCCTCCGTGACGGTGAGAGCCCGGTAAAAAGGGTGATCGTAGGCCCGCTCACCCCGGCCCGGGCCCCGCGGCCTTGGCAGACTGGATCCGTGTCCCAGACTGTGCTGCTCGCCGAAGACGACCGCGCCATCCGCCACGCCCTGGAGCGGGCCCTCTCCCTGGAGGGTTATGAGGTGACGGCGGTCGCGGACGGGGTGGAAGCCCTGGCGCACGCCCACCGCCTCCGGCCCGACGTCCTCGTCCTCGACGTGATGATGCCGGGCATCGACGGCCTCCAGGTCTGCCGCGTCCTGCGTGCCGAGGGCGACCGCACCCCCATCCTCATGCTGACCGCGCTGGTCGAGACCGCCGACCGGATCGCGGGACTGGACGCCGGCGCCGACGACTACGTGGTCAAGCCCTTCGACGTCGAAGAGGTCTTCGCACGGCTGCGCGCCCTGCTGCGCCGCACCTCGCCGGTGACCACCGGCGGCGGCCAGGGCGGCGCCGTCGCCGACTCCGGCCGGGAACCGCAGATCTCCGACCGGCAGGTCGAGGCGGCCGGCCTGCGCATGGACCTCCAGGCCCGCCGCGCCTGGCGGGGCGGCCGCGAGCTGGAACTGACCCGCACCGAGTTCGAACTCCTGGAACTGCTCGCCCGCAACGCCGGGATCGTCCTGGACCACTCCACGATCTACGACCGGATCTGGGGCTACGACTTCGGCCCCGGCTCCAAGAACCTCGCCGTCTACGTCGGCTACCTGCGCCGCAAGCTCGACGAGCCGGGCGCTCCGCAGCTGATCCACACCGTCCGGGGCGTGGGTTACGTGCTGCGGGAGGACTGAGTGAGCCGTCTGCGGCGGCTCAGGCGGGCGCTGCTCAGGCGCCGGCCACGGCTCGTCTCCCTGCGCACCACCTTCGTCGTCTCCTTCGCGGCCGTCACCGCCGCCGTCACCGTCGTGGTCGGCATCCTGTCGTACAACGCGGCCGCGCGGCTGGTCCGCGTCGACGAGCAGTCGGTGTTCACACAGGTCGTCTCCGACGTCCAGGACGAGGTCAAGCAGGACCGGATGACGCCGGAGGACTTCTTCTCCTCCTCCCGGCCCGGACACGACCTGGTCCGGCCGGTCCGTACCGACGTCCAGGTGCTCGGCGCGCGCGGCGAGGTCGTCGACCGCGGCAGCCCGGCGCTCCCCGTCACCGACGCGGACCGTGCGGCCGCCATGGCCCGGGGCGCCGGGACGACGGCCCAGCACAAGGACGTCCGGGTCGGCGAAGACCTGTTCCGGATCGCCACGGTGGCCCTCGGCGACGGCCGTGGCGCGGTGCAGGTGGCGCAGGAGTTCAGCGACACGGAGGACCTGCTGCAGGCGCTCCAGCAGCGGACGCTGGCCCTCATGGCGGCGGTGGTGGTGGCCGCGGGACTGTTCGGCTGGTGGCTGGCCCGCCGGATCACCCGCCGGCTGGTGATCCTCACCTCGGCCGCGGAGGACGTGGCCCGCACCCGGCAGCTCGGCATCCAGGTCCCGGTGACCGGCCTCGACGAGGTGGGCCGGCTGGGCCGGGCCTTCGACCGCATGCTGGGCCGCCTCGCCCAGTCGGAGGAGGACCAGCGCCGCCTGGTCCAGGACGCCGGCCACGAACTGCGCACCCCGCTGACCTCGCTGCGCACCAACATCTCCCTGCTCCGCCGGATCGACGAGCTGCCGCCGGACACCCGCGACGAACTCGTGGCCGACCTCGGGCAGGAGGCGCGCGAGCTGACCGACCTGGTCAACGAGCTGGTCGACCTCGCGGCCGGGCAGTCCGACATGGAGCCGCCGCAGCGCGTGGACCTGGCCGACATCGCGGAGGACGTCGCCGGGCTGGCCCGCCGCCGTACCGGCCGCGAGATCCTGCTGCGGACCGCCGGTGACACCACCACCGACGGGCGTCCCGGCATGCTGCAGCGCGCCGTGTCCAACCTGGTGGAGAACGCGGCCAAGTTCGACCGGGCCGGCAGGGGGCCCATCGAGATCAGCGTCACCGGGCCCGCCCGGCCAGGCACGGTCCGCGTCGAGGTCCTCGACCGCGGTCCCGGGATCGCCGAGGGAGACCTGATCCGGATCTTCGACCGCTTCTACCGCGCCGCCGACGCCCGCTCCCTGCCCGGCTCCGGCCTCGGTCTCTCCATCGTCCGCGAGGTGGCGATGGCCCACGGCGGCGCCCCCTTCGCCTTCCGCCGGGCAGGCGGCGGCGCGGTGATCGGCTTCACTGTGGGCGGGGGACTGGCGGGGGGCGGAGCGGAGCGGTCCTGAACCGCGCGCGGGGAACGGCCCGTCGTGCCTGGACGGGTGCCGTCACGGCCCTTCGCCGCGGTGCCGGCCACCGACGCGCCCTCGCCGGCCGACGGCCCGGTGGCCGCGGCCGTCCGTCGCTCAACTCCCCTTCTCCGGCTGCAACCCGACTCCCGCCGCACCCCGGCGCGGCCTCGGCACCCGCCCCCTGGCCGGCCCCGCCCGGCCCGCCCGCCCCGCGCACCCCCTCGCAGGCACCTTCGCCCGTGGCCGTCCACGTGTTCACACCCCCGCACCACCCGGCAGGGGGCGCCTGCGCCGGCCCACCCGCACACGCGCGCCCACAACTCCCCCACTCAAACGGCATGAACAGTTCACCTGTCCTCCACATGTGACGCGCTGGTGCGCAAGGAACCGGCCATTGACTCTGTCCGCGCGGTACCCCGCTCGGGGCCGTGCGGGGAGAATCGTTTCGTATAGGGGGGACACAGTGGTGTCCACACTCGAGGGTTCCGCCGGGGCGGAATCCGAAAGACCCGTGCCCAGGCGGCTGACCGCCGCCCGGGGGCTCGGGGACCGGATGTTCCGGTACCAGTTGACGGCCACGGGCGGCATCGTCCTCGCCATCATGGCCGCGGTGGGCCTGTTCCTGCTGCTCCGCGCCGGACAGGCACTGCGGGCGAGAGGAGTCTGGGCCTTCCTCACGACAGCCCAATGGCAGCCGGACGTCCACCGCTTCGGCATCGCGGCCGTGCTCACCGGCACGCTGCTCATCGCCGCCGTCGCCGTCACCATCAGCGTGCCGCTGGCCATCGGGACCGCCCTGTTCATCTCGGACGTGGCACCCCGGTCCCTGCGCCGCACCCTGGTCACGATGGTGGACCTGATGGCCGCCGTACCGTCCGTGGTCTACGGCCTGTGGGGGCTGTTCTTCCTCCAGCAGCACGTGATCGGGCTGTCGCGCTGGCTGTCGGACTGGTTCGGGTGGATCCCGTTCCTGCACGTCGACGGCGTCCAGGCCGGTGAACCCCTGGCCTCCCAGAGCGTCTACACCGCCTCCACCTTCGTCGCCGGGATCGTCGTCGCCCTGATGGTCGCGCCGATCCAGTGCTCGGTGATGCGCGAGGTGTTCGCCCAGGCGCCGGCCGGAGAACGCGAGGGCGCCTACGCGCTCGGCGCCACCCGATGGGGCATGATCCGCTCGGTCGTGCTGCCGTACGGCATGGGCGGGATCATCGGCGGCACCATGCTGGGCCTGGGCCGCGCGCTCGGCGAGACCATCGCCGTCTACCTGATCATCTCGCCGGTCTTCGCGATCCAGCCGCACATCCTGCAGACCGGCTCGAACTCGGTCTCCTCCCTGATCGCCCTGCACTACGGCGACGCCTCCACCTTCGGCATGTCGGCGCTGATGGCCGCGGGCCTGGCGCTGTTCCTGCTCACCCTGGCGGTCAACTTCACCGCCTCCTCGATCGTGGCGCGGTCACGGTCCGGCGCGCAGAGCGAGGCCTGACGATGACCGTCGTGGACCTTGAGAAGAACACCGCTCGGGACACCGCCCGGGACGTCCCCGTGAACGGCACCGTGGTCGTGGCCGCGGCCGACCCCGCCCCCGAACTCCCCGACGTGCCGCGCCGGATCGGCGGGTTCACCCGCTCCGGCGTGCTGTCGCTGCTCGGCGCCGCCGCCTCCGGGCTGTGCACCGCGATCCTGCTCTTCGGCGAACTCGCGCCGTTCTCCGGCGCCTTGGGCTTCTTCGTCACCGCGTACCTCTCGTTCCTCGGCATCTACGCGCTGTTGACAGGCCTCGACGAGGACGGCCAGGCGGTACGGGACCGGGTGATGACCATCGTCCTGTGGACCGCGGGCGGGCTGATGTTCCTCGCGCTCACGATGGTGGTCGGCTTCACCGCCTGGCGTGGCCGGGAGGCCCTGCCGCACGGCAACTTCTTCACCCAGGACATGCAGGCGGCCGGCCCGCTCGACCCGCTGACCCACGGCGGCATCGCGCACGCCATGCTCGGCACGCTCATCATGATCACGATCGCGCTGGCGATCACGGTCCCGCTGGGCCTGGCCTGCGCGGTGTACCTCAACCAGATCCGCGGCCGGTTCTCCCGGTTCGTCCGCACGATCGTCGAGGCGATGACCGCGCTGCCGTCGATCGTGGCCGGCCTGATGGTGTACGCGGTCTGGATCCTCGGCCTCGGCATGCAGAAGTCGGGTCTGGCGGCGGGCTTCGCGATCAGCGTGATGATGCTGCCGATCGTGATCCGCGCCTCGGACGTGGTGCTGCGGCTGGTGCCGGGCACGCTGACGGAGGCGTCCGAGGCGCTCGGCGCACCGCGCTGGCGGACGGTGTGGCACGTGGTGCTGCCGACGGCCCGCTCGGGCCTCGCCACCGCCGTCATCCTCGGCACCGCCCGCGGCATCGGCGAGACCTCGCCGGTCCTGCTGACGGCGGGCTTCACGGCCGCGCTCAACGCCGACCCGACGAGCGGCCCGATGGTCTCCCTCCCGCTCGCCGTCTTCAACTTCGTCAAGTCTCCCGAACCGACGATGATCGCCCGCGGTTTCGGCTCGGCGGCGGTCCTGATGGCCCTGGTCCTGATCCTCTTCGCCATCGCCCGGGTGATCGGCGGCCGCGGCCCCGGCCACCAGAACAAGCGCCAGGCGAAGCGGG
This sequence comes from Streptomyces sp. NPDC101237, assembly GCF_044767465.1. NCBI lineage: Bacteria > Bacillati > Actinomycetota > Actinomycetes > Kitasatosporales > Streptomycetaceae > Streptomyces > Streptomyces sp. NPDC101237. Next base: position 47,285 of record NZ_JBIWNY010000002.1, read on the forward strand.
CGGCACGGGCGTCCCGCCGGGACGCCCAGAGGTTCACGGAACCGCACACGCCGGGACCGGAGTCGTTCGAGCCCGCTCCCTCGGAAGACGCCGGTACCGAGCGCCCCGAAGGGGGCGCGGGGAACGGCGCGACCAGCCCCCACCCACCCGCACCCGACAACGAGGCCGGACACGGCCCCTCGGACGGAGACAGCCACTGATGGCCAGCCAGCTCCTCAACGCCCTGAGACGGCTGGGCGTCCTCGCCGCGCTGCTCAGCATCCTGACCCCCCTGACCGTCGTCGGCCTCACGCAGAGCGCGTCCGCCGACAGCTACACGCCCATCGCCGGCGCCGGTTCCACCTGGGCCGAGAACGCCGTCGACGAGTGGCGCCGCGCCGTCAACCAGTACGGCATGCGCATCAGCTACGCCGGTACCGGTTCCTCCGACGGCCGCCGCCAGTTCCTCTCCGGCACCGTCGACTTCGCGGTCTCCGACATCCCGTTCCAGACGAACCCCACCGACGGCAGCGCGGCCGAGCGTCCGGGCTCCGGGTCGTACGCCTACATGCCGATCGTGGCCGGCGGCACGGTGTTCATGTACCACCTCACCGTCAACGGCCGGCGGGTCACCAACCTGCGTCTCTCCGGCGACGTGGTCACCAAGATCTTCACCGGGGCCATCAAGACCTGGGACGACCCGACGATCAAGGCCGACAACCCCGGCCTCCAGCTGCCGCACCGCACCATCGTCCCGGTGGTCCGCTCGGACGGCTCCGGCTCCACCGCCCAGTTCACGATGTGGATGGCGAACCAGCACAAGGCGCTGTGGAACGCGTACTGCGCGAAGGTCGGCCGGTCCGGCTCCTGCGGGCAGACCTCGTACTACCCCACCGTCTCCGGCATGATCGCCCAGTCCGGTGACCTCGGCGTCGCCGGTTACGTCGCCCAGAACTACGGCGAGGGCGCGATCGGGTACGTCAACTACTCCTACGCGCTCAACGCGCACTACCCGGTTGCCAAGGTCCTGAACCACGCGGGCTACTACACCGAGCCGACCCCTTCCAATGTCGCCGTCTCGCTCCTCAAGGCGAAGATCAACACCAACAAGAGCTCCGCGGACTACCTCACCCAGCAGCTCGACGGCGTCTACAACGACACCGACAAGCGCAACTACCCGCTGTCCAGCTACTCGTACATGATCCTGCCGCTGAAGGTGCAGGGCACCTTCACCGAGGAGAAGGGCAAGACGCTCGGCGCCTTCTCCTACTACTTCATGTGCCAGGGACAGCAACAGGCGCCCAAGCTCGGCTACTCGCCACTCCCGATCAACCTGGTCCAGGCCGGGTTCGACCAGATCCGCCGGATTCCCGGTGTGAAGGCGCAGAACATCGACATCAAGAACTGCAACAACCCGACCTTCACGGCCGGCGGCCAGAACCGGCTCGCCCAGACCGCGCCCTACCCGGCCTCCTGCGACAGGAAGGGCGCCGCGCCCTGCACCACGGGCACCGGCGGCACCAAGTCCAACTCCTCCAGCGGCGGCTCCTCCAGCGGCGGTTCCACCACCTCCGGCGGCGCGACCGGTACCGGCTCCGGCGGCGGCGGCTCCGCGGGGGGCAGCAGCGCCACGCCCTCCGTCGACCCCGACACCGGCCAGACCCTCTCCCCGGACGGCACCGGCTCCGGCGGCACCTCCTCGGCCGGCGGGACGACCGCCGGCGGCACCGTCGCTCTGGCCCAGCCGGTCGCGGTGGCCACCGGGCACGGCTGGACCGCCACCCAGACGCTGATGCTGCTCGCCGCGGTCCTGGTCTTCGGCCTGCTCCTGCTGCCCTCGCTGGTGTCGCGCCTGGTCGGCACCAGGAGCAACGGCAGCTCCGAGGACGGGAGTTCGCGATGAGACGCACGCGGATGGGCAACGCGCTGGTACGACTCCTCGCCGGCGCCACGGTCGGTGCCCTCGCGGGACTGGCGATCGCCCAGACCGCACCCACCGCCACCGCGTCCACCGGCTCGGCCGTGACCGTCGACGGGCGCGGCGAGTTCAAGGACATGAAGTTCACGGTCAGCCAGACCAAGAACCTCACCAGCCAGGCCGTCACGGTGAGCTGGACCGGCGGTACGCCGACCAGCTTCGCGGGCACGCAGTTCAACACGGACTTCGTGCAGATCATGCAGTGCTGGGGCGACGACGACGGGACGGTCCCGTCGAATCCTGGTCCGTCGCGGACGCAGTGCCAGTACGGCGCCTCGCCGACCACGGGGCGCGGCAGCTGGCCCGGCAACGACTACGACGACACCCGCCGGGTGTTCTACAGCGCCGATCCCACCAACTACGGGCAGGACGACCGGTTCGGCTCGGGCAATCCCAACGCCCCCGGCGAGGTCCCCTTCAAGCCGGTCAGCGGCGACACCGTCACCAACAACACCCAGAACAACCCCTACTTCAACTACAACACCACCAACGAGGTCGACTTCGCTCGCACCAGCGCCGCCGGCACCGGGCAGGAGTTCTTCGAGGTCCAGACCGCCAACGAGGCGCCGCATCTGGGCTGTGGACTGCCCGTGACGACCAACGGCGTCACCAAACCGCGCAGCTGCTGGCTGGTGATCGTCCCGCAGGGCCACCTCGACCTCGACGGCAAGCCGTACGCCGACCAGAGCCAGGTCAACGCCGGCTCCCCGGTCTCCTCCACCAACTGGAAGAATCGGATCGCCGTCAAACTGGACTTCAACAGCGTGGGCACCAACTGCGCCCTGGGCTCCGAGGAGCGTCCCACCGCCGGCAGCGAACTCGCCGCCGACGCCATGACCAGCTGGCAGGGTGCGATGTGCCCGGCGGGCAAGGTCTACGGCTACACGGAGATGGGCGAACCCGACGCCCGCACCCGGCTCGGCACCGACGGTTCCTTCGGCCTCGCCTTCACCACCCGCAAGCTCGGCGCCGACCTGGGCGCGACACCGCCCTCGGGTACGACGTCGTACGCGCCGGTCGCGCTCTCCGGAACCGTGATCGCCTTCACGATCGAGCGGAGACCCAGGTCCGACGCTCCGGAGTCGGAGAAGAGACTCGCCGGGACCAAGGTCGAGTCGATCGACATCACTCCGCGGCTGGCCGCCAAGCTGCTCACCGAGTCGTACCGCAACTCGACCTGGCAGGCGGTGATCAACGGCACCGCCGCCAAGGGGTACGGCTGGGCGAAGAACAACCCGGCCGGTCTCGCCACCGACCCCGAGTTCATCTCGCTCAACCCGGAGTTCGCCGATCTCTCGGTCGCCGAGACCCCCGCCACCGACACCGACCTGCTCACCTCGCTGGGCCACTCCGACTCGGCCCGCGCGCTGTGGCAGTGGATCCTGTCCGACAAGGACGCCCGGCAGTTCCTCGCGGGTGTCCCGGACGACTGGGGCATGCGGGTCAACCCGTACTACGCCACCAACACGGACCTGAACCCCACCGGCACGGCCTTCGACCCGTCCCACACGGACGACTACCCGAAGAGCGACCCCTGGTGCACTGTCCCGTCGGGCAGCGGTGCCACCCAGAAGCAGTGCATGATCGACTTCCATCCGTACGTGGACGACATGCACGCCGGCGCTCTGCACACGCGGCGCGCCGACGGCCTCTGGAAGTCGACCTGGGACCCGCTGGCCGTGCCGCCCGCGTACAAGAGCCCCGGCCCGCAGACCGTGGGCTCCCGGTTCCTCATCACCGTCACCGACGCGGCGTCCGCCACCCGGTACGGCCTGCAGACCGCCCGCCTGCGCAACGCGGCGGGAGCGTTCGCGGGGCCGACGCAGAGCGCCCTGACGTCCGCCGCCGCGAGCGCCTCCGGCAAGGACCTGGCCGAGATCACCCCGACCGGGGCGACGGCCAAGACCGCCTACCCGCTGGCCCAGCTGGTCTACGCGGCGGTCCGCCCCGGCAAGGTGAGCAAGGCCGCCCGCCAGGACTACGCCTACCTGCTCAAGTACGCGGCGGGCAACGGCCAGATCACCGGTGCCGACCCGGGCCGGCTGCCCGCCGGCTACGCCCCGCTGCCGAAGAAGCTGCGCGGCCTGACCGAGAAGGCGGCCGACGCCCTGATCCGCTACACCGGCCCGAGCCCCGCCGACAGCGGTGGTCCGGCCGACGGCGGCGGCACCGACACCTCGGGCGGTGACCCCTCCGGCACCGCCGGGGTCGACGGCGGCACGTCCGGCGGCGCCGGCACGGGTGTACCGGCCGCCGGTTCCTCGGCCACACCGGGCCCCAAGGCGTCGTTCGACGGCGGCGAGGCGCTGCAGACCACCGCGGCCGGCAACACGCCCGCCGACCCCGCCAACCCGCTGCGGTACGCCGTCCCGGTCGGGGCCGCGCTCGGCGCGGTCGCCGGAGCCGGCGCCCCCTTCGCGGGCGGCGGCCGGCTCAGGTTGCCACTGCGCGTCCCGCTGCCCGGCGGCCGCACGGCGACGGTCCTGCCCGACCTTCCGCAGCGACTGCGGAGGCTGCTGCGGCCCTGAGGCCGCCCCACGGACGGCCGCCCGCCCCGAAGGACAGTCGGGGCGGACGGCCCGCACCACCCTGCCAGATCCCTTTGCACCTCGCTCCTTCACACATCACGGAGACATTCGATGCGCAGAACGCGCTCCACGGCGGCCCTGGTCGCCGCCGCAGTGGTGGCCGGTGGCCTGGCTCTGGCGAGCCCGGCCTACGCCGACCCCACCCCCGCCGGCACCTTCCGCCAGCTCGTCGGCGTGGGCTCCGACACCACGCAGGACGTGATGAACGCGCTGGCCGGTGACACGGTCAACGGCAAGACCTACGCCGACAAGGCCGTGAAGTCGACCGCCGGCGCCGGCCTCGCCTCCTACGACGCGATCGGCTCCGCCACCATCCAGACCCGCTCCGGCGGCCCGTCCTTCAACCGGCCCAACGGCTCGGGCCCGGGTCGTACGGCGCTCAGCGACTCGCTGACCGGTGACAAGTTCAACGACACCACCGTGTCGGGTCAGGTGGACTTCGCCCGCTCCTCCGGCGGCCCGAGCAACCTGGTGGGCAACGCCCTGACCTACATCCCGTTCGCGCGGGACGCGGTCGGCGTCGCGGTCCGTGGCACCGGCCTGGACTCGCTGACCAAGGACCAGCTGTTCGACATCTACAAGGCGGGCGGCACGCGCACGCTGGGCGGCCAGACCCTGCACCCGGTTCTGCCGCAGAGCGGTTCCGGCACCCGCAAGTTCTTCCTCGCCGCGATCGGCCTGACCGAGGGCACGGTCGACACCACCCTGCCGACCGTCCAGGAGAACCAGGCCGACGCGGCCCTCACCCAGGACGGCGCCCTCGTCCCGTTCTCGGTGGGCAGCTGGATCGCGCAGAACAACCACATCGCCCCCGACTACAGCTCCGACGCGGTCGCCGCGGGTGCGCACCTGGCGAGCGTCCAGCTGCCGGGCGACACCGGCGGCGTCACCAGCCCGGTGACCACGGTGGACGGCCGGCTCGCCCCGGTCCCCCACTACTACGAGAACGCCACCTTCGGCCGTGACGTCTACAACGTCGTGCCGAGCCGGGCGATCGACCCGACCAGCATCTTCTTCGACAAGGACGTCTACGACGTCTTCGTCACCAGCGGCGACCACGAGGCCGCCATGGCCTCGGACGCCGCCGAGGGCGTCATCGCGGACTTCGGCTTCCTGAACGAGTCCTACAACGGCTCGATCAACCTGGCCAAGCACGCCAAGGTCGGCGGCCTGGAGTCGACCACGACGGGCAGCGCCCCCGCCAAGCCCACCCTGAAGGCCACGGTCGGCGACGCGAGCGTCAAGTTCAGCTGGACGCCCAGCACCATCAACCCGGCCCTGCCGGTGACGGACTACCGGGTCACCCTGAAGGACGCGGACGGCGTCGTCGTCGGCACGAAGGACCTGGCGAAGTCCTCGACGTCCTACACCTTCCCCAACCTCCCCACCGGCACCTACAGCGCCACCGTCACGGCCAACAACCTGGTCGGCACCGGTGAAGAGGCCAGCTGGACCGGCGCGGTCAAGTACGCCAGCGCCACCAAGGCCACCACCGCCACCACCGCCTACGGCAAGACCCCGAAGGTCTCCGTCGCGGTCACCGGCACGCACGGCGTCAAGCCGACCGGCAAGGTCACCGTCAAGGACGGCACCACGGTCGTCGGCACCGGCACCCTGGACTCGTCCGGCAAGGTCTCCATCGGCCTGTCGAACCACCTCAAGGTCGCCACGCACGCGCTGTCGGTGTCCTACCCGGGCACCTCCCGGCTCGGCGCGTCCTCCGCGCTGGTCTCCCTGAAGATCACGAAGGCGTCGGCGGCGGTCTCGGCCTCGCACCCGACCTCGGTGAGCCACACCGCCAAGGGCAAGGTCACCGTCAAGGTCACCGCGACCGGCACCACCCCGGGCGGCACCGTCCGCGTCTACCAGGGCTCCACGGTCATCGCGACCGGCACCCTGAGCGGCGGCCACGTCACCATCACGCTGCCGAAGCTGTCCAAGGGCAAGCACACCCTGCACGCGTTCTACGTCGGCTCCTCGACCGTGAACGCGAAGACCGGCAGCAACTTCAGCATCACCTCCAAGTAACCCCTGACGGGCCCGCCGGGAGCCTCCGCGCTCCCGGCGGCCCCGCACGCGTCTTGTGAAGGAGGCGGGCCCCGTGACCGTCGCCGTACCGACACCGAAAGCTGTGGCCGCGGCCGTGCCGCGCAGGCCCGTCCGCGGTGTCACCTTCGTCCGCCACCTCTCGCGCGGCGGACTGCTCAGCCTCGCCGCGCTGCTGCTCGGCATCACCGCGCAGCTGCTGGTGGTCAGCGGAGCCCAGCAACACGCGGCCCAGCACGCCGACTTCGACCAGCTGCGCGAGCAACTCGCGCTCGGCACCGCACCGGTGGCCCAGACCGGCCAGGACGGCAAGCTGCTGGCGCCGGGCACCCCGCTCGCGCTCGTCAGGATCCCGAAGCTCGGCCTGAGCCAGGTCGTCCTGGAGGGCACCGACTCCTCCGTGCTCACCGACGGGCCCGGACACCGCCGGGACACGCCGATGCCCGGCCAGGCCGGCACCAGCGTGGTGATGGGCCGGGCGGCCGCGTACGGCGGCCCGTTCGGCAGGCTCGCCGAGCTGACCAGCGGCGACACCTTCACCGTGATCACCGGCCAGGGCAAGGCGGACTACCAGGTCATCGACGTGCGACGGGCCGGCGACCCGGCGCCGACCGCGCTGGCCGCCGGCCGGGGCCGCCTCGTGCTGATCACGGCCACGGGCCCGCGGTTCGCGCCCTCGGGGATCCTGCGGGTCGACGCCGACCTGGTCTCCAAGGCCTTCCAGACCCCCCCGGCGGTGATCCGCGCCGGCACCCTGCCGGCCTCCGAGGAACCCCTCGCGCGCCCCTCCGGGGTGCCGTGGCCGCTGGTGATGTGGCTGCAGGCGCTGCTGCTCACCGCCGTGGCCGCCGTCTGGGCCTGGCACCGCTGGGGCCGCCACCAGACGTGGATCGCCTTCGCCCCGGTCGTCGCGGTGCTCGGCCTCCAGGTCGCGACGCGATCCACCGAACTGCTGCCGAATCTGCTGTGAACCAGGTGAATGAGATGACCGAGACCGCCACCACCCCCGTCGGGACGACCGACACCGTCGTGCTCCCCGCCGCCGTCCCGGCGGCCGACGGCCCCGCCCCCGCCACCCTCGAAGCCCGTGCCGTCTCCGCCTGGTTCGGCTCGCACCAGGTGCTCGGCCGGGTGTCGCTGACCATGCCCGCCGGTGAGGTCACCGCGCTCATCGGGCCGTCCGGCTGCGGCAAGTCCACGTTCCTGCGCACCCTCAACCGGATGCACGAGATGATCCCGTCGGCGCAGTTCGGCGGCGAGGTGCTCTTCGAGGGCGAGGACATCTACGACCCGTCGTGGCGGCTGACCGACGCGCGCCGCCGGATCGGCATGGTCTTCCAGAAGCCGAACCCGTTCCCGGCGATGTCGATCTACGACAACGTGGTGGCGGGCCTGAAGCTGACCGGCACCAGGGCGGGCCGCCGCGAGAAGGACGAGCTGGTCGAGGAGTCCCTGACCCGCGCGGGCCTGTGGAAGGAGGTCCGCGACCGGCTCCGGCAGCCCGGCGGCGCGCTCTCCGGCGGCCAGCAGCAGCGCCTGTGCATCGCGCGGGCCCTCGCGGTCCGCCCCCGGGTGCTGCTGATGGACGAGCCGTGCTCGGCCCTGGACCCGACCTCCACCCGGCGCGTGGAGGAGACCATCCAGGACCTGGCCGGCCAGGTCACGATCGTGATCGTCACCCACAACATGCAGCAGGCGGCGCGCGTCTCCCAGCAGTGCGCCTTCTTCCTCGCGGAGCAGGGCACCCCGGGCGGCATCGTCGAGCACGGCGCCACGGACGCGGTCTTCAACTCCCCGCAGGACCAGCGCACCGCCGACTACGTGGCGGGCCGGTTCGGCTGAGCCGCGCCGCGAGCGGGACGGTCCGCCGCCGGGTTCCGCACCGGGACCCGGCGGCGAGTCGTTGGGGGCGCGGAGTGTGAAGCCGTCCGGCGCCGTCAGCCCGCGTACGCCGGGCCGTCACCCGTGCGGAACACGAGGCGGGGACGGCTGTGACGGAGAACACCGAGGACACCGGCCCGGGGCCGCGCCGCCCCCGTGTCCGTGCCGAGGTGATGACGCTCGTCGTGAGGCCCTTCCGACCCTACGTATTGTAGGTTCCCCATCGGCCACGGCGGTTCGTCAGCTCATCGGGGGTACTCATGCAGGGCACGGACGCAACGGAGACGCGGCGCAGCCTCGCTCCCACGGTCGCGATGCTGGTGGCCAGCCTGCTGATCGCGGCGGTCGGCGTGTACGAGCTGTCCGGCTTCGGCCTGCACAGCCTCGACCGGCGCCCGCACCTGTTCAGCGACGGGCTGGCGACGGGCGGGGTGATCGTCGCGGCGGTGGCCGCGGGGGCGGCGATCGGGAACATCGCCTGGGTGCTGGCGGCCCGGCGGCGGGCCGAGCGGGAGTGTCCGTAAGAGGCTCCCGCGCCTTTCACACCGTATTCCGCACCACGGCGGGTCGCCCTGTCGTCTCCCGCCGTTACCCTACGGACCGTAGGGTCAGCTCCCTCCGCCATCGTCCCGTCCCCGTCCCCAAGGTGACCCGGCCACCATGTCCGCACAGCAGTCGACCCTGAACCTCCCGCGCCCGTCCGCCGACCGGCGCGCCCCCGACACCACGCCCGGTGCCGCGCTGCGCAGACGGGCCGCCGACGCCACCGTCTGGTACCTGCGCCTGATCGCCGTCCTGAACATAGCGGCGGTGCTGTCCCTGCCGTTCAGGCAGGAGGTCGACGAGCACAACAACGGCCGTCTCACCCTGCACCTCCACCGGCAGCACGCCCACCACTCCGGCCAGTTCTTCACCCCGTACCTGGCCACCGCCGGCCTGGTCTCGGCCGCCCTCGCGATCTTCTTCGTGCTGGTGATGCGCCGCCGCAAGCGGGCCGCGTGGGTGGTCAACGTCGTACTGTCCGCGCCGCTCTTCGTCCTCTACGTCCTCGCGCTGACCCAGCACGAGTACCGCGCCCACGCCTTCAACTGGGTCTCCGCCGCCCTCACCGGCCTCTTCGTGGCCGCGCTGCTGATCAGCCGCCGGGAGTTCGACGCGATCGGCGATCCGTCGAACCCGCGGCTCGCGCTGGCGGTGGGCGTGGGCGGCGTGGCCGTCACCGGCGTCCTCGGCACGCTCCTGGTGCACGTCACGAACACCTCCCGCGGCGCCACCCTCCCCGACGAGATCGCCTACACGCTGCTGCGCGGCATCAGCGTCGGGCCGCTCGCCGACCGGGTCACCGCGGTGCACGCCTCGCGCTGGACCGACATCGTCATCAACGTCCTGCTCGCCGCCGCCTTCTGCCTGGTCCTGTACGCCGGCTTCCGTTCCCCGCGCGGCCGCCGCCTGCTCGGCGCCGAGGACGAGGAGAAGCTCAGGGGCCTGCTGGACCGGCACGGCGCCCGCGACTCCCTCGGGTACTTCGCCCTGCGCCGCGACAAGGCGGCGATCTTCTCGCCCACCGGCAAGGCGGCGATCACCTACCGCGTCGTCGGCGGCGTCAGCCTGGCCTCCGGCGACCCGATCGGCGACCCGGAGGCGTGGCCCGGCGCGATCGACGCGTGGCTGACGGAGGCACGGCAGCACGCCTGGACGCCCGCCGTCATGGGCGCGAGCGAGGAGGCGGGCACCATCTACGCCCGCCACGGCCTGGACGCCCTGGAACTCGGCGACGAGGCGATCGTCGACATCGCCGACTTCACCCTGGAGGGCCGCGCGATGCGGGTGGTCCGCCAGGCCCACAACCGGGTCCGCCGCGCCGGCTACACGGTCCGGGTCCGCCGCCACGAGGACATCCCGCCCGACGAGATGTCCCTGCTGACCGACCGGGCGGACCACTGGCGGGACGGCACCACGGAACGCGGCTTCTCGATGGCGCTCGGCCGCCTCGGCGACCCGGCCGACGGCCGCTGCGTGATGCTGGAGTGCCGGGACGCCGACGACGTGCCCCGCGCCCTGCTCAGCTTCGTCCCCTGGGGCGAGCACGGCCTCTCCCTGGACCTGATGCGCCGCGACCGCGACGCGGAGAACGGCCTGATGGAGTTCATGGTCGTGGAACTCCTCCTGCGGGCTCCCGACCTGAAGGTGGACCGGGTCTCCCTCAACTTCGCGATGTTCCGCTCGGTCTTCGAACGCGGTTCCCGCCTCGGCGCCGGCCCGGTGCTGCGCCTGTGGCACGCGACCCTCACGTTCTTCTCCCGCTGGTGGCAGATCGAGTCCCTGTACCGGGCGAACGCCAAGTACCGCCCGATATGGGAGCCGCGCTACCTGCTCTTCGCCCGCAGCAGCGACATCCCGAGGATCGGCCTGGCCAGCGCCCGCGCGGAGGGCTTCCTCACGGTTCCCTGGGGGGCGTGAGCCTCCCGGGGCGGCCCGCAGCGGCCGCCCCGGGCCGGGTGCCGCCGCCGGTACGGGGAGCCCGGTGCGAGGGCCGGGCGCGTCGGGTATAGCGTCGCGCAGTGGGTCGGACCTGACCCGTTTCGTCCTGGACCCGAGCGCGGCAGGACCGAAGGACCCGAGGAGGGCGAGCGGGATGGCCGAACCGACCGTGGGCGGGCTGCTGACGGCGTGGCAGCCGGACGTCCCCGCGCTGCTGCTGGTCGTGCTGCTGGGCGGCCTGTACGGCTGGGGTGTGCTGCGGGTGCGCGCCGCGGGCGGATCCTGGTCGCCGGTGCGCACCGCCGCCTTCGCCGTCGTCGGGCTCGGCGCGCTCGTGGTGGCGACGATGTCGGCGCTCGCCGTCTACGACCACGTGCTGTTCTGGCCGGCCGCCGTCCAGAACGTGCTGCTCGACCTCGTCGCGCCGCTGGGCCTGGCGCTCGGCGACCCGCTGCGTCTCGCCGCGCGGGCGCTCCCCGGGCCCGCGGCGGCACGGCTGCGCCGCGCCACGACCGGCCGGGTGCTGCGCCTGCTGACCTTCCCGCTGGTCAGTACGGCGCTGGTGCTCGCCACCGAGCTGACGGTCTACTTCACGCCCTACTTCGCCACCGCGCTGCGGGTGGGCTGGCTGCACGAGCTGATGTACCTGCACCTGCTGGCCGCGGGCTGCCTGTTCGTCGTCCCCGTGCTGGCCGGGGAGGAGACCCTGCCCGCCTGGTGCACCCACCCGGTCCGGGCCGCGCTGGTCTTCCTGGACGGCGTGATCGACGCGATCCCGGGCGTGGTCGTCATGACGCACGGCACGCTGATCGCCGGCGCCTGGTACCTGCACCACCATCCGTCCTGGTCCCCGGACGTCCGCCAGGACCAGCAGATCGGCGGCGGCGCCATGCTGAGCATCGCCGAGCTGGTCGCGCTGCCGTTCCTGCTGCTGATCCTGTTCCAGTGGGCGCGGGCGGAGCGGGTGCAGACGGCGGCGCTGGACCGGCGGTTGGACCGGCAGCAGGCCGCCGCGGTCGCCGCCTCCGTCCCGGCGGCCGGGTCCGCCCCGTCCGTCCCGTCCGCGGGGTCCGCCGGGTCCGCCGAGCGGGTCCGCCCCTGGTGGGAGACGGAGACGAACGAGGTGGCCGCCAGGATCCGCCGCCAGCACGGCGAGGAGTGACCGGGCCGCGGGAGTGACATCTCCGACACCCGGGACCGCAACCCGTACGGACGAAATCACGTCCAACTGACGTGGCTCACTTGCTCGATGGCATAGACGGCACATACGGGACGGACGGATCGGGCGGGACGGACGGAACGGTCGGAACGGTCGGGACGGACGGAACGGACCGGGGCCGCGGCACCGGCGGCCGGACGCGGCCCGGGGACCGGCGGATCACCGGCCCGGTTCCCGTCCGCCCCGTCTCCGGTGTGCGGGAGCGCCTCGTCCCGCCGTTCCCGGAACCGTCCCCGCGCCTGTGGACGTTCCTCGGCCTCGCGCCCGCCCCGGCGTACCGCCTCGCGAGGGCCATGGCGTGGCTGGGACCGCTGCTGGTCGCCGTGCTCGCGGGCGCGATCCGCTTCTGGCGGCTCGGGAGCCCGCGGCAGATCGTCTTCGACGAGACCTATTACGCCAAGGACGCCTGGTCGATGCTGCGTCTCGGCTACGAGGGCACCTGGCCGGACCGGAAGATCGCCGACCCGCGGATCCTCGCCCATCCGCAGGTCGTCCCGCTCTCCGACGGAGGGTCGTTCGTCGCGCACCCGCCGACCGGCAAGTGGGTGATCGCCCTGGGGGAGGGGCTGTTCGGCCTCACCCCGTTCGGCTGGCGGTTCATGACCGCGCTGCTCGGCACGGTGTCGGTCCTGATGCTGTGCCGGATCGGCCGCCGCCTGTTCCGTTCCACCTTCCTGGGCTGCCTGGCCGGCGCGCTGCTGGCGGTGGACGGCCTGCACGTCGTGATGAGCCGGACCGCGCTGCTGGACCTCGTGGTGATGTTCTTCGTGCTGGCCGCCTTCGGCTGCCTGCTGGTCGACCGGGACCGGGCGCGGGCCCGGCTCGCGGCGGCGCTGCCGGCCGGCGCGGACGGCCGGATCCGCCCGGACGGCGACACCGGCGACCGCACGGGAACGGGCGCGCGGCCCTGGCGGCTCGCGGCCGGCCTCCTCCTCGGCCTGGCGGCCTCCACCAAGTGGAACGGCCTCTACTTCCTGGCCTTCTTCATGGTCCTGACCCTGCTCTGGGACGTCGGCGCGCGCCGGGTCGCCGGGGCCCGGCGACCCTACCGAGCGGTGCTGCGCAGGGACCTCGTGCCCTCCGCGCTCTCCCTCGCGCCGGTCGCCGTCGGCACCTATCTGGCGACCTGGACCGGCTGGTTCCTGTCCGACGACGGCTGGGGGCGCCACTGGGCGGACGGCCGCGGCGGCACCTGGTCATGGATCCCGGCCCCGCTGCGCAGCCTGTGGCACTACGAGTACCTGGTCTACCAGTTCAATGTGGGCCTGCACACGCCGCACAAGTACCAGTCGAACCCGTGGAGTTGGCTGGTGCAGGGCCGGCCGGTGCTGTTCTCCTACACCTCGCCGCAACCCGGCGAGGAGGGCTGCCACACGGCCGCCCCCTGCACCCGGACGGTGCTCGCGCTCGGCACCCCGCTTTTGTGGTGGGCCGCCTGCGCCGCCCTGGTCTACCTCCTCCACCGCTGGGCGCTGCGCCGCGACTGGCGGGCCGGCGCCGTGCTGTGCGCGGTCGGCGCCGGCTATCTGCCGTGGTTCCTCTACCAGGACCGCACGATCTTCTCGTTCTACGCGGTCGCCTTCGTGCCCTACCTGTGCCTGGCCGTGGCGATGATGATCGGGGCCGTGCTGGGGCCGCCGGGCGCGACGGAGCGCAGGCGCCTGACCGGCGCGGTGGCCGCGGGCGCCCTCGTCCTGCTCATCGCCTGGAACTTCGTCTACTTCTTCCCGATCTACACCGGGCAGACCATCCCGTACGCCGGCTGGCAGGCGCGGATGTGGCTCGACACCTGGATCTGAGGGCGGCCGTTCACTCCGCCCCGTCCGGCGCCGGAGCCTCCCGGCGCACCACCCGGTGCCGCAGGTAGACGACCCCGGAACTGACCGGGCGGCTCTCGACGAGTTCCAGGTCCACCCGGCGCTCCTCCCTGGGGAAGAACGGAACGCCGCCGCCGACCAGCACCGGGTAGACCATGGCCCGGTACTCGTCGATCAGGCCCGACGCGGCCGCCTCGGCGGCGAGGGTGGCGCCGCCGATCGCGATCTCGCCCGTCCCCGGCTCGGCCCGCAGCCGCGCGATCTCCTCCGCCACGCCGCCGTGGACCAGCCGGGCGTTGCCCCGGACCTCCGAGAGCGTGGTGGAGAACACCACCTTGGGCAGCGGGTTCCACAGCGCCGTCCACTCGCGGTCCGCGTCGCTGAAGGCGGGCTCCTGGTCGGCGGTCTCCCAGTACAGCATCGTCTCGTACAGCCGCCGTCCCATCAGATGGACGCCGACCCCCCGGATCTCCTCGATCCAGAAGCGGAAGAGCTCCGGGTCGGGGGCCGACCAGTCGAAGCCCCCGTCCGGCCCGACGATGTAGCCGTCGAGCGACATGCTCATCGAATAGGTCACCTTGCGCATCGAAACCCTCCAGAGTGGTCAAGTCGCCCACTGTCCATGGCAGATGAGATGACGAGTACGATCACCGCGAACTCGCTCTGTACTTCTCACCGGCGCGATGGAGTTGCCATGACGTCCAATCCTCAGCCGTCTCCGTCGATCGACACCAGCAGGGCGCACCCTGCGCGGGTCTACGACTGGCTGCTCGGCGGCAAGGACAACTACCCCGTCGACGAGGCGGTCGGCGAGAGGCTGCCGCCCGAGGCCAGGGACGCCGCCCGGCAGAACCGCCAGTTCATGCACCGCGCCGCCGCGTGGCTCGCCACCCAGGGCATCGACCAGTTCCTGGACATAGGCACCGGCATTCCCACCGAGCCGAACCTCCACCAGATCGTGCAGGAGGTCGTGCCGTCGGCCAAGGTCGTCTACACCGACAACGACCCGATCGTCCTGCGGCACGCGGAGGCGCTGCTGATCAGCCGGCCCGAGGGCGCGACCGACTACATCCAGGCGGACGTCCGCGACCCGGAGGCGATCGTCCGGCACGCCCGGCACATCCTGGACTTCGACCGCCCGGTCGCGCTGTCGCTGATCGCGCTGATGCACTTCATCAGCGACGAGCAGGACGCCCACGGCATAGTCCGCGCCCTGGTCGACACGCTGCCGTCCGGCAGCCACCTGATCCTGTCGCACGCCGCGTCCGACCTCTACCCGGACCTCGTCGAGCAGGTCGTCGCCGAGTACGCGAAGGGCGGCATCAAGCTGGCCTTCCGCACCCGCCCCGAGGTGGAACGGTTCTTCGACGGCATGGACCTCGTGACGCCGGGCCTGGTCACGGCGACGGAATGGTTCGCCGCCTCGGTGGCCCCGGCCGCCGAGGGCAGCGGCATCTACGCGGGCGTGGCCCGCATCCGCTGAGCCGGACGGACCCGGCGACACACAGAGGGCGGGGTCCGAGAACCCCGCCCGCAACCCCCGAACCCCTGGCTCAGGGCCACACCAGACAGTACGGCTGGTGTCCCGCCTCGTGCAGGCGGTGCGAGAAGTCCTGCCACTCGTGCAGCGATTGGCGGCGTGAGGGCGTTGACCTGGAGTTTCGCAAGGAAATGTGCGTTGACCTGGGAAAACTCTTCTCCGTAGTTCTCACGGGTCAACGCCGTTTCCCAGGGTCATGTGCCCCGGCGGCTTCAGAACGCCATCGGCTTCGCGAGCAACAACGGCTCCTGATCCAGCCCCTCGAGGACGAGATGAGGGACGACTTCGAGGGCGATGTCCATGGCTTACTCAAGGGCGGCTGCGCTTTTGGACTTGTCGACGACCAGGGCCTCGGACCACTTTCGGGGCTGGTATCGGGCCAGCATCGAAAAGCTGTAGAGGATCAGCCACCAGGACATGAGGGGAGTCAGAGGAGTCTTGGTGGGCTCGAAAGACGGTCGTGCGAAACGGTCCGCGGTGAAGCGGTAGGCAGGAGCCCTGCTGTCGAAGAAACTGTCGACTTCAGCCTCCTCCATCGCCCGCTCGGGGGCAGGCCAACAGATGTCAACGGAAAAGCGCCCAGGGCGGATCTCCGTGAAGGCATCCTGCTCACTGCCCCAGAGACGTGCGTCGTGCAGACCTGGGTACTTCGGCAGGAATGACGCCAACCATGCCTTCCTGTCTGCCCCCGAGGGCGTCTCGTCGTTCACACGGATCGTGGCGCGCAGGTACTCGATCGGCGGCGCGGTGTCGCCGTTCCAGCTTTCCCAGTCACCTCGCAAGGCTGGTTGGCTATCTGCGAGGAACATGATCGCCGGGTCGCTCACCATCCCGTCAAGGGGCGCCTCAGTGAGTTCGGGAATCGAGTTCCACAAGGCCCCGACGCTGATCGCAGCCGCCGTCCGCTCGGATCCTGTGGCGTCGGACACCGCCTGGAACGCGCCTTCGCCGTCGGGCCTGACAGCCACGTCGGGGATGTTCTGCTCCATGTCGAGGATCTTCAAGCCGTGCTTGTCGAAGGTGAATCGCCCTGGTGCATGGGCCGCGGTCATCGCGAGGCCGGCCTGCACGAGGCCGTAGTACAGGTTGATGGGCCGTGTGGCGGCGGAGACGACTTTCGCCGCGTTCATCTGCTCCTCGAACTGCTGCAGCGCAGCGGCGAACGTCTTCCTTCTGGACGAGGACTCCTTGAGCTTGGTCTTGTCCAACAGGCTCGTACGGCGGTGCCGTAGACCCACTCGAATGGCTGTTGATCCGTCCATGGTTCGGCAACGATCTCTGAGTATGTGGACGGCTTGAGGACCTTTTTGCGTCCGCTGGATCCGTTCCCGCCTTCACGACCAGGTCCGTCAGCTGCTGCATCCGTACGTCGAGCGGCCGCCTGGGCTGCCGTTGAAGCAGGGTGTTCATGCGGTCTGAGTTCTTGTGCTCGCCGACCTGCATGGACAGTCGGCGCTGGACGCGTACGAGGGGGTGGGCAGGGCCGAGCATCCACACCGCCGTGGAGCGGAATCAGTGGAGATGGTCCACCGCCACGGTCAAAGCGGTCCAGGCGTTGTGGGACGCATGGTAGGGGTCGGCGTTGGCGTCGTCGCCGGCGAGGGCGCTACCGGGCTGGACCTGCCACTGCTTGGAGTCGGACTGGGTGAGGTTCTCGTACGGCCTGGCGCTGTCCAGCAGTGCAAGGATCCGCCTGAGGTATTGATCTTCCTCAGTTGTGGTTGTCACGGCTTGAGGGTATGGGTGAAGGTCATATTCGTGCGCGATATTTACGTATTTCCTGGGATCGTCAAGGAGCAGGGTCTGCCTTAGCCGGAGAACTGGGTGAGTGTCCAGCACTGTTCGGGATCTCGCAGGCATATCTGTCGGCGCCAATGTCCTGGGCGCGGTGCCCGCCAGGCGCTGATGGAATGTGTGGGTAGTTATCACCCGAGGAGGCGTCGGTGTCGGAGCACCAGCAGTGTCAGATGACCAATGCGCAGTTCCACGACACGAAGTTGATCTGGAACTACCACCAGATGGGGCACACCCCGCGCCATTGCTCGGCGGCCATCGGGCTGGGCAGTCACGACCTCGGTGTCGCCACCACAGCTGCCGGACTCTACCGCGCTGGCCATTTCCCGGTCGTTGTCTTCAGCGGCGGCAACAGTCCGACCACGCGTGCCCGCTTCCCGTGCGGCGAGGCCGTGCACTACCGCGAGCACGCCCTGAGCCTGGGCGTGCCGGACGAAGTGATCCTGGTCGAGTCGAAGGCGGCCAACACCGGCCAGAACATCGCTTTCTCCCGCGAGCTGTTGGCCGACGCAGGCGTCACGGTCGACTCGCTGCTGCTGATCTCCAAGCCCTACATGGAGCGCCGCTCGTACGCGACCTGCCGCAAGCTGTGGCCGGAGGTGGAGGTCGTGTGCGCCTCCGAGCCGCTGGAACTGGAGGATTACATCAAGTCCATCGGCGACGAGAAGCTGGTCGTCGACATGCTCGTCGGCGATTTGCAGCGGGTGGTCGAGTACCCGAAGCTCGGCTTCGCCGTCGAACAGGTCGTACCGGGGGACGTCTATGACGCTTACGAGCGACTTGTGTGCGCTGGGTTCGACAGCCGCCTTGTCGCGCTCTGAGCGTGACTCAGTCCCGGAGGTCTTTGTTCGTGACGGCGTACACCAGCGAGTGGGCGAACGGCTGCTGCTCCCCGGCCTTGGTGTTTTCCCATGTCTCGTAGAGCTTTTGCACCTTGGGGTGGGTCACATCGACCAGCAGCACGGCGAGTTCTTCCGTACGTTCCTTGAGCAGTGCTTCGTGAAGTCGTTCGGAGAGTCCCTGTGTGCGTCAGCGGGGGTACACCATCACTCCGGAGAACACGTAGGTGGAGGTGTAGCCGTTGTTCGGCTCGTAGGCGGTGGAGCGCCACCAATCGCGGCCAGTGGTGAGGAGGCGCTGTACGCGAAGCCGGCCGGCTCATCTCCGTCGTAGGCCACTACGCAGGAGAAGTCGCCCATGCCGCTCCAGTGGTCGACGAACCAGGCGAAGAGCTCGTCCAAGATTGCGACCGGGGCGGCGGTGGCCCGGCCATGGGCGGTCAGACGACGGAAGAAGTCGATGTCCTCGCTCATGAACAGGTCGTCTCGATATCCGCCAACCGTGTTGAAAGCCACGGCGGTTGCGAACTGGGCGACGCCCTGCGCGCCACTGTGGGCGGTTCGGTAGTGGTCCCAGTACGCGCACAGCAGCCGTGCCCCGAGCCGCTTGGGGGTGTAGAGGGGCGGGATGGCGCCACCGACGGCCCCCTCGTCCATCGCGGTCGCAGCGGCGGTGATCGCTTCCAAGGGCAGTGCGACGTCGGCGTCCGTGAAGAACAGCCGCCGGCCGCCGGCCACGGCCGCGCCGCTGTTGCGGACTCGCCCGATACTGCGCCCGCTCTCGCTGATCACACGCACGCCGAAGGATGCGGCCACCTCGGCGGTCGTGTCGGTGGAGGCGTTGTCGACCACGATCACCTCCCCCCGCTCACCGCTGCTCTCCTCCCACTGGGTGAGGGAGGCGAGGACGGTGGGGAGGTAGCGGGGCAGGTACGCAGCTTCGTTGTGGGCGGGGATGACGACGGTCAGGCCGGCGGCTCTGGTCATCGGGGAGTCCTTTCCGTGCGTGGTGTGCGGAAGAGGTGGGGTGTCCGGTGGGGGAGGTCTGTAAGCCGCCCGCGCCACAGCGCTCGGTCCTCGCCGGGAGCGGAATACGCCCAGCAGCGGACGGTGATCAGGACCACCCATGCCGACAGACGGGCGCTGTTCAGGGCGAGGGGATAGCTGCTGATCAGTGCGTCACAGTCCCACGGCGGGTGAGCGGCGGTCATGACGAGGGCGTGGGCGACATCCGACTCCCGCGAGCCGGGGGCGGCGTCGGTGAAGTCGACCAGATGGCGTGTGTCCCGGGGACCGGAGAGGACGACGTTGTCGAAGTGCAGGTCCCCGTGGCACCACACCACCGGCGCCGTGCCGGGGGTTTCGGCGATCAGGGCGAGCGCCGGAGCGATCTGGTCCATCAGGTCAGCGGGGCAGCGCCGGGTCAGCGATGAGACGAAGTCGACGAACGGGCGTCGCTTGACCGACGGCGAGAGCGGCGCCCGGTGCAGCCGGCCGAGAAGGTCGCCGAGATCCTTGAGTGCCTGGGTGTGCGGGACGCGTCGGGTGCGTACGGCGGTGCCAAGGGTGCAGGTTCCGAGGTCGGACGTGATGAGCGCGGTGGCTCCGTCGGTGGAGGTGGTGCCACAGCCGAGCACCTTCGGGACGGGAACGGCGCCCTCGGCCGCTCGCATCGCGATGCCTTCGGTGATCGCGTTGCGGCCGGCGGTGGGCGCGTACAGCTTCACGATCACGCTCCGGCCGTCTGCCAGTCCCGCCCGGTATACGGCGGTGCGCGAACCGGCCTTCAGCCGTTCCGCGGTCCGGGCGGGCGTGCCCAGGAGGGTGGTGCATGCGCGGGAGACCCCCGGCGGGGGCGTGATCATCGAAGCCCCGCGGGCTCGGGGTGGGCGGCGCCCAGCGCGCGGGTGTGCCGCAGGGCGCGCTGTAAGAGGGTGCGGTACTCGCGGACGTCGTCTGTGCGCGGGCACGCCACCTGCCACGGCTTCTCCGGGCCCACGAAGTGGATGACCGGTGCGGCTGGGTCGGGACGCAGGGAGCGGGCGACGACGCGGCGCACCCAGTTGCCGCGTTCCAGGAACCGGCCCACTTCGAAACGGTTGTATCCGGCGTCGACTGGGCGGACGCGGCCGGCGTGCAGGATCCACAGGTTCAGGGCGTCTGGAGTCCACCGCTCGTGCCTTCCGTGCCTGGGACCACAAGTACGGCGGCGGCCTGCGCCGCAAGGCGGTCTTGGGCCAGCTCAGCGAGGTCGCCGCTCATCTCGACGAATACCAGGTACCCAGGGTCGAACGGCGCCTGTACCAGGTCATGGCCCAACTGGCAGGCACAGCGGCCACCATGGCCTGGGACACCGGCCTTCAGCGTCGAGCACAGAGTTACTATCTCCTGGCCCTTCGCGCTTCCCACGCCGGCGGCGACATGGTCTTCGGCGCCAACGTCCTCGCGGGCATGGCCCGCCAGATGCTCTACCGGGAGCAGCCCCAGGACGCCCTCGAACTGGTCCGCCTGGCCCAGGACGGAGCACGATCGGTCGCCGGCCCCAGAGTGCGCGCCATGCTCCACACCCGCGAGGCGTGGGCGTACGCGGCGATGGGCCGCACCGCCGCCTTCCACCGCGCCACCACCCAGGCGACCGAGGCGCTGGCAGACGCCAGGCCGGCCGAAGAGCCGTACTGGATCGCCTACTTCGATGAGGCGGAACTCGCCGGCACCACCGGTGGCAGACTCCTCGAACTCGCCCGCCAGAACCCGAAGAAACACGCCGAAGCCGCAGCCGGAGAGATCCGCCACGCCGTCGCCCAGCGCGGTCCCGAAGCCGGCCGCAGCCATGCCCTCGACCGTATCGGCCTGGCCCAGTGCCACTTCCTCCTCGGCGACCTGACCGGCGCCGTGGCGGAGACGCACCGAGCGGTGGACGCGGCGAGCGAGACCCGCTCGAACAGGGTCCGCACCCAGCTGGGCGAGCTGTACCCGTACACCGTGGGCAACAGCGCGGCCCGCCCCGTGCGCGAGGCCCGCGATAGGATCCGCGACCTGCTGTCGACCTGAGAAGGAGCATGACGACCGTGACGACCATCGCGGTGACCGGGCACATGGACCTGACCGAGGACAGCATTCCTCTGGTCCGCACCGCCCTGGACGACCTGCTCAAGCAGTACGCCGACGATCTCGTCGGTGTCTCCTGCATCGCCAAAGGCGCCGACTCCCTCTTCGCTGAAGCAGTTCTGGCTGCGGGAGGACGCCTGACCGTCGTCGTCCCCTCCCAGGACTACCGCCAGAACAAGGTCAAGCCCGATCACGCCGCCCTCTTCGACCGCCTTCTCGAAGCTGCTGGGGAAGTTCTCGTCCTCCCGCACGAGACGGCCAACCGGCAGGCGTACGAGGCCGCGAACGCCGTCCTCATCGAACGCGCAGACCGGCTTGTGGCCGTATGGAGCGGCGAACCGCCCACCGGCAAGGGCGGTGGCACCGCCGATACCGTCCTGGAGGCACAAGCGGCGGGCGTCCCTGTAGACGTGGTCTGGCCGGACGGGGCAACTCGCAGGGGCTGAGTTCCATGAGCCTGACGTCGGCGGACGCGATCAGTGTCGCTGCCCCTTGAACTCCGGTGAGAACGGAACTGCGGGGGAGAAACGGGCTCCGGCGTTGCGCGGAGTGGCGAGCGGTGGCTGCCTGGGCTCGTGGGCCGGGGGCGTGGCGTTCACCGAGGCGTCGGATGCGCCAAGTCAGCGCGCGGGCGGGGCTGAGGGCATCGTCCAGGGTGCGCTGGCCGAGCGCCCGATCGAGGACGGTGGCCGGGTTGTGTCCTGCCGCTTCTGCCTCGGCGAGCACGGTGGCGAGTGCGTCCCACGCGGGGTCGTTGAGAATGCGCCCGACGTGTTCCGGTACCGCCTGCTGGAGGTGGTGGGCGTAGCGGCGCTTGGTCTGGAGGCCGGGGCACGGCGCGCGAGGTCTGTCAGGACCCGGTCGGCGACCTGCGCGTACGCGACCTGCAGATGGACGAGGGCTTGTTCCGCTGCTGCCTCCTGTTGGGCATGCTGGCGGGTGCGGTGCCAGTGAATCGCGTAGGCGATCGCGGTGAGCGCGACGTCCAGCAGCATCGCCAGCCCGGCACCGTCCTCGTGCCGTGCGGGGTCCTTCCAGATCGCCTGGATGCTGCGGCGCAAGACGCGTGTGCTGTCCAGGTCGGCGGCGATGCGGGAGCGGGCGGCGCGCTCGAAGACGGCCGCGGCCTGTTCGAGTTCGGCCTTCAGCGCAGACGGTGCGGTGACCGGCAGTAGGTCCAGTGCGGCCCCGTCTGCGACCAGCTGTCCCTGCCCCGTGGGGGTCGTCGCCGTGGGTGAGGTGGTGGGGAATGCGTTCGGTGGCGGCGGCGGCCTGGTGCCACGGATTTCCCGGCCGGACGGTGACCGGTTCGGGGCTGGTGGTGGCGTGGCGTCGGCGGATCTGAGGGAGGGAGAGGTCGGGGGCGAGGGTGGAACCGGAGTAGAACACCGGTTCGCCCTTGCCGTACGAAGCGGATGGTCCCCACCGCCGACCACGGCATCGGCAAGCGTTGGCAGGTCCGCTACCGCGACCTGGACGGCCACCAGCGCAAGGAGAACTCCCACACGAAGGCCCAGGCGGACAACCGCGCCGCCGAGGCCGACGTCGAGATCCGGCAGGGCTCCTACGTCGTCCCCGCCGAGACGAAGCAGACGCTCGTCGCCTACGCGCAGAACCCGAGGGCAACAGGATCCGGTCAGTGCCCCCTGTCGGCTCAACTCGCCGCAGCCCTCAAGGCGCGCATGAAGGAGTTCCCGCCGGTCGAGGTCACCCTGCCGTGGACCAAGCCGGACGGCGAGCCGAAAACCTTCCGCCTCCTCTTCGTCGACCAGGAAGGGCGGGCCTACAACCGCAGCGTCTTCGACATGGGTGACTGGCGGCGCGCCTTGGCCGCCGTCGGCGTGATCCCTCCCCGAGCGCGGAGCGCGCGCTACCTCCAGGTGGCTCCGGAAGACGGCATGCACGCCCTCCGGCACGCCTACGCCTCCGTGCTCCTGGACGCGGGGGAGAGCATCAAGGCGCTCTCCGATTACCTCGGACACTCGGACCCGGGTTTCACGCTGCGGACGTACACGCATCTGCTGCCGTCCAGCGAGACCCGCACCCGCAAGGCGATCGACGACGTCTTCACAGAAGCCGAGGCAGAAGCCGGCGCAGAAGACGAGGACGACAGGCCCGGCACCCAGGGCACATCAGCGCCCCAGCGAAACCCATGTGCCCTCAATGTGCCCTGGCCGCCTGACGGCCCCCTCCGGCACCAAAAAGGGCGAGGCCCGAAGACCCCGCCCGCTACTAGCAAGACCCCAGGTCAGGGCCACACCAGGCAATAAGGCTGATGCCCCGCCTCATGCAACCGATGGCTGAAGTCCTGCCACTCGTGCAGCAGCTGGTACACGTTGAACGCGTCCCTCGGGCCGCCCCGGTCCGGGACCGTCGACCAGATGAAGGCCGCCGCGCCGACCGCTTCCTCGCCTATGCCGCGCAGCGGGTCCACGACGGTCATGGGGAGCTTGACGACCGCGTAGTCCGGGTGCAGGACGACCAGCTCCAGGGGCGGCACCTTGTTCAGAGGCACGCCTTCGATGCCCGTCAGCACCATCGCGGCCATGGTCTCCGGCTTGATCTTGGTGAACATGCCGTTCATGCCGAGCTCGTCGCCGCCGAGTTCCTCGGGGCGCATCGAGATCGGGACCCGGGCCGCGGTCGCGCCGTCCGGTGCGCCGAAGTATTTGTACGTCACCCCCACCCGACCACCATTCCTGCTACCGCTCTCCGGACGGTCGATCCGGCGATCGATCCGCTGACCCCTCTGGTCCCACTGATCGATACGTCGGTCGCGCCGCTCGGACTCACTCGGTACGCCGCTCTGTTCCTGACGTGCTGCCTCAGCCGCTTCCTCCGCGTCGCGTCGGTGCCTTCCCCGCCGGGCACGTCGAGGACCCAGGTCGTCAGTCCCCTCGCCCAGTCCGCCACCGCGATGCATATCTCCACCCGACTGCTTTTCTAGGACGCGTGGCCCCCGCCGCGCAACCCGATCATCGTGTCAGTGACCTCCCCCACGGCCGCCCGCCGAAACGTGCGTCGAAACATCAGTCCGCAGGATCTTTACAGCCTCCGGCCGGCTCTGTACCGGATGAGCTGGGTGTATCGGGTCACAGTCTCGCAGATGCTCCGGGCCCTGCGCCGGGCCCGCCGATTACCCGTGCGAGAAGCCCCGCCGCCAGCGCGTCCGCCCCGCGAAGGCCCCCGTCGCTGCGAGCAGAGCAGGCTGCTCCGCCTACCCTGAGGAGGTCACCCAGCAACCGGAGTCCGAGAAGCCGGAGAAGCCGCACGCCATGAGTGCCCAGAGCGAAACGCCCTATCCCTACGACGCGCCCGTCTCACAGGCGCTCTTCGACCGCGCCTCCGCGGTCACGCCCGGCGGCGTGAACTCCCCGGTGCGCGCCTTCCGTGCCGTCGGCGGCACCCCCCGCTTCATGGTCTCCGGCAAGGGGGCCTACCTCACCGACGCCGACGGCCGCGAGTACGTCGACCTCGTCTGCTCCTGGGGGCCGATGATCCTCGGCCACTCCCACCCCGAGGTCATCGCCGCCGTCCAGGACGCCGTCTCCCGCGGCACCTCCTTCGGCACGCCCGGCGAGGGCGAGGTCGCCCTCGCCGAGGAGATGGTCGCCCGGATCGAGCCGCTGGAGCAGGTGCGGCTGGTCAGCAGCGGGACCGAGGCCACCATGAGCGCCATCCGGCTGGCCCGCGGATTCACCCGGCGCACCAAGGTGATCAAGTTCGCCGGGTGTTACCACGGTCACGTCGACTCGCTGCTCGCGGCGGCCGGCAGCGGGGTCGCCACCTTCGCGCTGCCCGACACCCCCGGTGTCACCGGCGCCCAGGCCGGCGACACGATCGTGCTGCCGTACAACGATCTCGAAGCCGTGCAGGAGGCCTTCCACCGGCACCCCGGGGAGATCGCCTGCGTGATCACCGAGGCCTCGCCGGGCAACATGGGCGTGGTGCCGCCCGCGCCCGGGTTCAACCAGGGGGTCAGGGACACCTGCCACAAGAACGGCGCCCTGTACATCTCCGACGAGGTCATGACCGGGTTCCGGACCAGCCGCGCCGGATGGTTCGGCATCGACGGAGTGGTGCCCGACCTCATGACCTTCGGGAAGGTGATGGGCGGCGGGTTCCCGGCGGCCGCCTTCGGCGGACGTGCGGACGTCATGGCGCACCTCGCGCCGGCCGGGCCGGTCTACCAGGCCGGCACCCTCTCCGGGAACCCGGTCGCCACTGCCGCCGGGCTGGCCCAGCTGCGGCTGCTGGACGACGCGGCCTACGAGAAGGTCGACGCCGTATCCGCGCAGATCCAGGCGCTGGTCTCGGAGGCGCTGAACAAGGAGGGCGTGGCGCACCAGGTGCAGAAGGCGTCCAACATGTTCTCCGTCTTCTTCACCAACCGTCCGGTGCGCAACTACGAGGACGCGCGGGCCCAGGAGTCGTTCCGGTTCACCGCGTTCTTCCATTCCCTCCTCTCCGACGGCGTCTACCTGCCGCCGTCGTCCTTCGAGTCCTGGTTCGTCTCCACGGCCCACGACGACCGGGCCATCCAGAAGATCGCCGACGCCCTTCCGGCGGCGGCCCGAGCGGCCGCGGAGGCCACGGCAGCATGAGCGAGCAGCAGGACATCACCGTCGTGCACGTGATGCGGCACGGCGAGGTCGACAACCCCGACGGGGTGCTCTACGGCAGACTTCCCGGCTACCACCTCTCCGAGCTGGGCCGGAAGATGGCCGACCGGGTCGCCGAGCACCTCGCCTCGCGGGACGTGACGTACGTCGTCGCCTCGCCGCTGGAGCGTGCGCAGGAGACCGCCACACCGATCGCCAAGGCGCACGGTCTCGACCTCGCCACCGACGAGCGGCTGATCGAGGCGAAGAACATCTTCCAGGGCAAGACCTTCGGGGTCGGCGACGGTGCGCTCAAGAAGCCCGCCAACTGGAAGCACCTCGTCAACCCGTTCCGGCCGTCCTGGGGCGAGCCGTACGTCGACCAGGTCGTCCGGATGCGGGGCGCGCTGGACGCGGCCAAGGACCGGGCCCGCGGCCACGAGGCGGTACTGGTCAGCCACCAGCTGCCGATCTGGATCCTGCGGTCCTACGTCGAGAAGCGCCGGCTGTGGCACGATCCGCGCAAGCGGCAGTGCACCCTCGCCTCCCTGACGACTTTCACCTATCAAGGGGACAGGATCGTTTCCGTCGGGTACTCCGAGCCGGCCATCGATCTGGTCCCGGCTCACCTCCGGGCCGGTGCCAAGCCGGTGCAGGGGAAGGGCAAGGCCTTCGGGGCGTGAAGTCCGCACCCCTGAAAGCCATTTCCTTAAATTAATCTGAAAATATGTTGTTCCTCATGGAACCTCCCGGTTCGTCCCGGCCTCTGAATGAGTGACCACCAGCGGACGTGACGAATCGGGGAACCATGCGGACCTTCACCCGAAGGGGACTACTCGGCGTCGGCGCGGGCGCCGCGGCCGGACTGGGCCTCGCCGGCTGTGGGAGTCACACATCGTCGGACGGCGCGACCCATGCCGGCGGTTCCGGCGCAACCCCGTCCGGAACGCCCAAGCCCAAGCCCACCGCCCGCCCCATCGGTGACGGTTCCACCTCGAACACCGGCAAGCAGCCCCACCAGCCCGCGGCCCCCGAGCCGCTGGAGCCGGGTCAGACCCCGCCGCAGTTCGTGATCTTCTCCTGGGACGGCGCCGGCGAGGTCGGCAACGGCCTCTTCCCGCGCTTCCTGGACCTGGCCAAGGAACACGGCGCGTCGATGACCTTCTTCCTCTCGGGGCTGTATCTCCTGCCCGAGTCGAAGAAGCGGCTCTACAACCCGCCGAACAACCCGCGGGGCGCCTCCGACATCGGCTACCTCACCGACGAGCACGTCAAGGCGACGCTGGCCAACGTCCACCGCGCCTGGCTCGAAGGGCACGAGATAGGCACCCACTTCAACGGGCACTTCTGCGGCGGCTACGGCACGGTCGGCAACTGGACGCCCAAGCAGTGGCGCAGCGAGATCGACCAGGCCAAGGCGTTCGTGAAGGAGTGGCGGACCAACAGCGGCTGGACCGACCTGCCGTCCCTGCCCTTCGACTACGACAAGGAACTGGTCGGCGGCCGCACGCCCTGCCTGCTCGGCCAGAACAACCTGCTGCCCACCGCCCGCGACCTCGGCTGGCGCTACGACGCCTCCTCGCCGGGCGGCCGCCAGGTCTGGCCGCAGAAGAAGCTGGGCGTCTGGGACCTGCCGTTGCAGCAGATCCCCTTCCCGGGCCGCTCCTTCGAGGTCCTGTCCATGGACTACAACATGCTCGCCAACCAGTCGGTCAACTCGACCAAGGCCCCGGCCTACAACTACCCGGGCTGGCGCAAGCAGTCCGCACAGTCGTACATAGCCGGATTCGAGCGGGCATACACGACGAACCGGGCGCCGTTCTTCATAGGCAACCACTTCGAGCAGTGGAACGGCGGGATCTACATGGACTCCGTCGAGGAGGCCTTCAAGCACATCGCCCGTGAGAAGGAGAAGGGCGCGGACGTGCGTCTGGTCTCCTTCCGCCAGTTCGTGGACTGGATGGACGTCCAGAAGCCCGAGGTCCTGGAGAAGCTGCGCACGCTGGACGTCGGGCAGCGGCCGGCGGGCGGCTGGAAGACGCTCCTCAAGCAGGGCACCGCGGCCTGAACCGGGTGCGCCTCCCGGACCCAGGGGGGTGCGCAAGATCCCCAGAACGGGCATGCGAAACTTTTCACATGAGTACCCGTAGCCGCGCCGTCCTGCTCGGCGCCATGGCCGCCGCGGCGGCTCTGACCCTGTCCGCGTGCGGCTCCGGCGGTACCTCGGGCGGTGGCGGCAACACCAACTTCGTCACCGGCAAGAACGGCATCGACACGGTCGCGAAGGGCCACCGCGCGGCGGCCCCCGACCTGTCGGGCAGGACCATCGACGGCAGCACCCTCGACGTCGCGGACTACAAGGGCAAGGTCGTGGTCCTCAACGTATGGGGCTCCTGGTGCAGCCCGTGCCGCGCCGAGGCGCCCTACTTCGCCGCCGTCTCCAAGCAGTACGCGGGCCAGGGCGTCCAGTTCGTCGGCATCAACACCCGGGACACCAGCACCGGCTCCGCGGTCGCCTTCGAGAAGCAGAACGGCATCGGCTACCCGAGCCTGTACGACCCGACGGGCAAGCTGATGCTCCGCTTCAAGAAGGGCACGCTCAACCCGCAGGCGATCCCCTCCACCCTGGTCCTCGACCGGCAGGGCAACGTCGCGGCGCGCTCGCTCGCGGCGCTCAGCGAGGAGAACCTGCAAAAGATGATCAAGCCGGTCGTCGCGGAGAAGTGACGTGAGCGCACTCCTGACGGTCGCCGCGGAGACCGGCCGCAACGAGACCGTCTTCAGCGGGGCCCTGCTGATCGCCCTGCCGATCGCGCTGCTCGGTGGACTCGTCTCCTTCTTCTCGCCCTGCGTGCTGCCGCTCGTCCCGGGCTACCTGTCGTACGTCACCGGGGTCGCCGGCACCGACCTGGCCGAGGCCCGGCGCGGCCGGATGGCCACCGGCGCCGCACTCTTCGTCCTCGGCTTCACCGCCGTCTTCGTCTCCGGCGGGGCGCTGTTCGGCTACTTCGGCCAGAACCTCCAGGAGCAGTCCGGCACCCTCGCCAAGGTGCTCGGCGTGCTGATGATCGCCATGGGTGTGTTCTTCATGGGCCTGATGCCCTGGTTCACCCAGCGCGAGTTCCGCTTCCACCGGCGGCCGGTGGCCGGACTGGTCGGAGCGCCGCTGCTCGGCGCGCTGTTCGGGATCGGCTGGACGCCGTGCATCGGACCGACCCTCGCCTCCGTGATCGCCCTGTCGTCACAGCAGGGCAGCGCCGGCCGCGGTGCCATACTGACCGTCGCCTACTGCCTGGGGCTCGGTGTCCCGTTCGTGCTCACCGCGGTCGCCTTCCGCAAGGCGCTCGGCGCCTTCGGCTGGGTCAAGCGCCACTATGTCTGGGTGATGCGCATCGGCGGCACGATGATGATCGTGACCGGTGTGCTGCTGCTGACGGGCGCCTGGGACCGTCTCGTGCAGGACATGCAGTCCTGGTCCACCGGCTTCACTGTGGGGATCTGATCGATGAGCAACACCGAAACCGGGACCACCGAGCCGGACCTCGGCGAGGCGGGTTCTCAGCTCTCCACCGCGCCGGTCGAGCCACCGGCGGCCCCAGGGCTCGGCGTCGTCGGCTGGGCCCGCTGGTTCTGGCGGCAGCTGACCTCCATGCGGGTCGCGCTGCTGCTGCTCCTGCTGCTGTCGCTGGGCGCGATCCCCGGTTCGCTGATCCCGCAGAGCGGCGCCGACATCAACAAGGTCGCCGAGTTCCAGAAGGCCCACAGGACGCTGTCGCCCCTGTACGACAAGCTCGGCCTGTTCCACGTCTACAGCTCGGTGTGGTTCTCGGCGATCTACATCCTGCTGTTCGTCTCCCTCGTCGGCTGCATCATCCCGCGCGCCTGGCAGTTCGTGGGCCAGCTGCGCGGCCGTCCGCCGGGCGCGCCGAAGCGGCTGGACCGGCTCCCGGCGTACACCACCTGGCGGACCACGGCCGCGCCCGAGGAGGTCCGTGACGCGGCGCTGACCCTGCTGAAGAGGCGCCGCTTCCGCTCCCACCTCGTCGGCGAAGCGGTCGCCGCCGAGAAGGGCTACGTCCGCGAGTTCGGCAACCTGGTCTTCCACGTCGCGCTGATCGTGATGCTGATCGCGTTCGCCTCCGGCCAGATGTACAAGTCGGACGGCACCAAGCTGGTCGTCGAGGGCGACGGGTTCGCCAACTCGATCCTCCAGTACGACGACTTCAAGTCCGGCTCCCTGTTCAGGACCGACGACCTGGTGCCGTTCAGCTTCGACCTGAAGAACTTCAAGGCCAGCTACCAGACCAGCGGCCCCAGCAAGGGCACCCCGGTCACCTTCAGCGCCGACATCGACTACAGCGAGGGCGCCTACGGCAGGTCGAAGCGGACCACCGTCAAGGTGAACCAGCCGCTGCGCATCGACGACGCCAAGGTCTACCTCGTCAGCCACGGCTACGCCCCCGTCGTCACGGTCCGCGACGCCAAGGGCGAGGTCGTCTACCACGACGCCGTCCCGCTGCTCCCGCTCGACGCGAACGTCACCTCGCAGGGCGTGGTCAAGGTGATGGACGGCTACAAGAACGCCAAGGGCGTCAGCGAGCAGCTCGGCATCTCGGCGTTCTTCCTGCCGACCTACGGCGGCGGCTCCTCGGTGCTGTCCACCTTCCCGGCGCTGGACAACCCGGTGCTGAACCTGACGCCGTACCACGGCGACCTGGGCGTCGACTCGGGCATCCCGCAGAGCGTCTACCAGCTCGACAAGTCCCACATGAAGGAGTTCAAGGACTCCAAGGGGGCGCAGTTCCGCGACAACCTGAGGCCCGGGCAGACCATGCGGCTGCCCGACGGCGCCGGCTCCGTGACGTTCGAGAAGGACATCAAGGAATGGGCCGGCTTCGAGATCGTCCAGGAGCCCGGCAGCGGCTGGGCGCTGGGCGGCGCGCTCGCCGCGATCTTCGGCCTCGCCGCTTCGCTGTTCATCCAGCGCCGCCGCGTCTGGGTGCGGGCCGTGCCGGGTCCCGACGGCGTCACCGTCGTCGAGATGGCCGGGCTCGGCCGCAGCGAGTCGGCGAAGGTGCCCGAGGAACTGGGCGACCTCGCGGACATTCTCTACGACCAGGCGCCGGGGGCTCCCGACCCCGACGAAGACGACCAGTCAGCAGCATCCCCCGTACCTGCCGAAGGGGCTGAGAAGCGATGACTTCCGCCGCCGCAACCACGCTCGCCGCGACCAACGAGCATCTCGCGAGCATGAGCAACACGCTCGTCTACTCCTCGATGGCCGTCTACACGCTGGCCTTCTTCGCCTACATCTTCGAGTGGCTGCTCGGCAGCCGCAGCCGGGTCGCCAGGACCGCCAACGCGCTCACCACCGAGACCGCGGCGAAGAAGGCGCCCGCGGTCACGGTCAAGAAGGCCGGCGGCACCGCCGTCCTGGAACGCCCGAAGGTCGTCGTCCGCTCCGCGGCGGGCTCGCGTGACGTGCCGGACGGTCCCGGCGCGCACGGCGGCGACGAGCAGGGCGACCTCTACGGCCGGATCGCGATCTCCCTCACGGTCCTCGCCTTCCTCGTGGAGCTGGCCGGTGTGATCACCCGGGCCGCCTCCGTGCAGCGGGCGCCGTGGGGCAACATGTACGAGTTCAACATCACGTTCTCCACGGTCGCCGTCGGCATCTACCTCGGGCTGCTGACGCTGAAGAAGAACGTCCGCTGGATGGGCCTCTTCCTGATCACCACGGTCCTGCTGGACCTCGGTCTGGCGGTCACCGTCCTCTACACGGCGAGCGAGCCGCTGGTCCCGGCCCTGCACTCGTACTGGCTCTACATCCACGTCTCCACCGCCATCTTCTGCGGCGCGGTCTTCTACGTCGGCGCGGTCGCCACGATCCTCTACCTGTTCAAGGACTCCTACGAGAACAAGCTGGAGACCGGCGGCACCCCCGGCCGCTTCGCCACCTCGGTCCTGGAACGCCTGCCCGCGTCGGCCTCGCTGGACAAGTTCGCCTACCGCGTCAACGCGGCGGTCTTCCCGCTGTGGACGTTCACGATCATCGCGGGTGCGATCTGGGCGGGCAGTGCCTGGGGCCGGTACTGGAACTGGGACCCGAAGGAGACCTGGTCCTTCATCACGTGGGTCGCCTACGCCTGCTACCTGCACGCCCGCGCCACCGCGGGATGGAAGGGCCGCAAGGCCGCCTACCTGGCGATGCTCGCCTTCGGCTGCTGGCTGTTCAACTACTACGGCGTCAACATCTTCGTCACCGGCAAGCATTCCTACGCGGGCGTGTGAGCCACCGGGGGGCCACACTGGTCCCATGGCCGTCCTTCAGCTGCTGATCCGACTGCCGAGGCCCATGGGCCAGGTCTGGCCGAGCCTCTCCACCGCGGAGGGCCTGGCCGCCTGGCTCACCCCGGTCGACGTCCTGCAACCGAGACTCGACGGCATGGTCACCCTGGGTGAGCTGGGCACGGGCCGGGTGACCGCCTGGGACGTCGACCGGATCGCCGAGTACACGGTGGACGGCGGCGACAGGCTCCGCTTCCACCTGGAACCCGACGGCGGGTCGGGCACGCTCCTGCGCTTCACCCTCGACTCCGACGGCTCCGACGGCTCCGACGAGTCCGACCACGAGACGGCCACCGAGCAGCGGTGGTCGAGTCGTTTCGAGCGTCTGACCGAGCTCCTGGCGGAGTGAGGACCGGGGTGCACGGGGTCCGCGTCTCAGGACGGCGGCAGGCACTCCGCTCCCGGCGGCTTCCCCTCCGGCCAGGCGAGGGTCACGAACCGCGACCCGCCCTCCGGCCGCAGCTCCACGATCGGCACCGCCTTGTCGTACGGATTGCCGTGCACGTCCAGGCAGATCCACCCGCTCGCCCCGTCCACCCGCAGCGACCCCTTCACCTGCGGCCACTGGAGTCCGACGTCGGCGAGCGCGGGCACCGACCTGCCCTGCGGCACCGCCTCGCGGATCCCGTGCACCGCGAGCCGGATCGCGTCGTACGCGATGATCAGCTGTCCGTCCTCCAGGGCCACCGGACCGATCGGCCCGACCGGTGACCTCTCGGCGCTGGTCAGCAGCCGGGTCAGCGTCTGCGCCGCGGCCGTCGAACCACCCGTCGCCGGGCTGCCCTTGCGCCACGCGTCCGGGTGCGCGAGCGCGGTGTAGCGGACGGACAGGCGGTGCCTCAGAGCGTCACGGTCCAGGTGCTTCTCGCCGGTGAGGTACGACCCCTCGTCCCCGGTCAGCACCGTGAACTTCCGGTCCTGGCAGCCCCGTCCGCCCAGCGCGTTGATGAACTGCCGCAGCTGCGTGTGCCGTCCGGCGAACAGGATCGTGTCGGTCGACCGCGAGGTGTCGCAGATCAGGTTGGTGATCTGCCGGAACGTGTTCGCGGTCGTGCCCTCCTCGCTGCGGTCGGCCGGCGGCGTGAACGGCTGCGGCTCGTAGGGCGACCCCTTGATCAGCGCGGCGAACGACGTCTGCAGCGTCCGCGTGTACGGGTCACCCGGCCTGTCGTACACCAGCAGCGCCCGGCCGGCGCCGACCTTGGCGAAGGAGGCGAGCGCCCGGGCCTCGTCGGTGTTGGTCGGGGCCACCCGTGCCAGCCCCGGGTACGGGTCCTTGCCGCCCGGCCCGTTGGCGAGGTCGTCGGCGGTGATCGACGAGCCGACCACCGGGATGCCCCGCCGGGTCAGCTCCTTGACGGCCTTCTTGTTGTCGTCGGTGCTCTGCCCGACCCCGGCCACCGCCCGCAGCCGGTCCGGGCCGCCGGTCATGGCCGCCAGCCGGTCCACCATCTCCTTCCAGTACCGGCTGGTGGCACCGGGGTTGGCCAGCACCAGCCGGATCGCCGGCGACTGGCCGTTGGAGTCGTGGTTGGCCTGGTACTGGGCCAGATAGGCGCCCTGCAGCTCGTGCTCTATGTCGGCGAGGCTGGCCGCCGCGGTCGCGGTGTACGGCAGCATCAGCGCGACCGTCACGTAACGCCCCGGTGCGAGACGGGCGTTCTCCCGGGCGATCGCCTCCACGGTCGCGCGCAGCTGCGGATGCCCGAAGTCGAACGCCGTGGTCGCCACGCCCACGCACTCGTCGCCGCCCTCCGGCCGGGCCACTCCCGGCGCGCAGGACCGGTCCTCGCGCACGGCCGCCCGTATCCCGATCACCGCTCCGGCGACCAGTGCCGCCGCGACCAGCAGGGCGAGGTAGCGGCGCAGCGGGATCTCCCAGACGCCCTCGCGCAACCACGTGCCCATGCGCCGCCGTGCCATCACACCACCCCGTTCCGCTCGTCGTCGTCCTCGTCGTCGCCGTCCGCCTGCGGCGGCCGTCCGGCCAGGGCCGCCGCGGGCCAGGCCCGGGAGGCCTGCCACAGCAGGGCGTTGTCGGCCGGGCGCAGGTTGGACAGCTGCTCCAGTTCGAAGCGCAGCCGGTCGCCCACCCTCGCGTCGGGCACCACCAGCGGGTCGGTGAGGTACCACAGGGCGTGCAGCAGCCGCCGTACCCGCAGGTGCAGTACGGGGTCGGCGCCCTCGGGCACCGGGTGGCGCGCGTCGGTGCGGCCCAGCGCCACCGCCGCCCGCCGGTCGCCGTGCCCGGCGAAGTCGCGGCCCGCGGCGTCGTGGGCGTGGAAGTAGGGCGCGGAGGCGAGGAACCGCAGGGTGCGCAGCCAGACGGGGGTCTCCACGGTCAGGAAGGTGTCGCGGAGATGGGCGACGGCCTGGTCGGTCTCGCCGAGCGCCAGCTGCAGGTGCAGCCTGAAGCCGGCCGGCCAGTCGCCGGTGTAGAAGTCGATCAGGGTCTCGTGGACCGTGCGCCAGTCGCCGTGGTCGGCGTCGCGCAGGTGCAGCCGGAGCAGCAGCAGGGTGCGGACGAAGCGGTCGCCGACGAACTGCCCGTACCTGACCGGCATGCCCTCCTCGGCCAGCAGGTCCTGCAACGCCCGTACGCCCGAGGGGCCGAAGTCGTCCGGGAGCAGCGCCTCGGCCAGGGCGCACGCCGAGCCGTAGTCGTGGGCGGCGGCCAGGACGGTCAGTTCGTCCAGCCGGTCCTCGGGGACCAGCCGGTCCAGGAGCTGGGCGTACGCGGGGGCCGCGGGGCCGTCCTCGGCCAGCCGTACCTCGGCCGTCAGCAGGTCGGCGAGGGTGCCGGCCCGGTCCGGGTGCTGGGCCGCGGCCTCGGCGAGCACGGTGGTGCCCAGCGGGTTGCCTCCGGTCAGCCGGTGGACGGCGTGCGGGAGCTGGGGCACGGCCGGGGCGGCGACGAGGTGCAGGGTGTCGTCGGGGGAGAGCGGCGGTAACGCCACCAGCAGGGCCCGGGAGGTGGGCGCGGCCGCGTCCGGTGCCCACTCGGTGTGCCGTGCCACCTCGGCCAGCTCGCGCCGCACGCCGTTGCGCAGCAGCTCCCGGCCGTCGCCGCGCAGTCCGGCGACGAACGCCACCTGGTCGGCGATCCCGTCGGCGCGGTCCTTCAGCACGGCGTCCAGCAGGCCGGGACCGGGCCCGGCCTGCGCGTTGTCGACCAGCGCCAGCGGACGGCCGAGCCGCTGCATCCGGGGCAGCACGCCCGCGTACGCCTCGGCCAGGTCGGCGAGCAGGGCCCGTACGAGGTAGCGCTCGGCGTGCTCCCGTGAGGTGCCGCCGGCCCGGAAGTGCCCGGACAGCAGGATCAGTCCGCGCTGGGCGTGGCCGCCCGCGTTGGGGTACGTGCGGTACCAGACCGACGCCTTCTGGTGCCGGCGGCTGGTGAAGCCCTCGGCGACCGACTCCAGGGTGGCCTCGATGGCGCCGGAGACCAGCGGCCCGGTGCCGGTGGCGGCGGCCACCACCTTCGCGGCCACCTTCCCGGCCCAGCGTCCCGCGAGGCCGCTGATCCAGGAGCCGCTCTCGTTGAGCAGCAGGATCCGTTCCACCTCGCGCCGGATCCGCTCCGAGTCGGCGTCGCCCCAGCCGCCGGCGGCCACCGCGACCAGTCCCGACATGAGACGCGGGAAGGTGATCCGCCCGGCGCCGGTCACCGGTTCCGCGAGCTGCTCGGCGACGACCAGCAGGAGCTGCCCGAGCGGTGACCAGGACTCGGCGGGCCGTTCGGTGGGCGGGGCCGCGAACTGCGCCTCCGCGCAGTCGGCGAGCGCGACCGGAGTGTGCCCCTGGTAGGCGTCCCGTAACTCGCCGAGCACCGCGCTCTTGCCGAGCCCCCGGGCCCCGGTCAGCACGACGAACGGCAGCTCGCCGAGGTGTTCCGGGGGATGCGCGCGATGCTGGTACGGCCGTAACCCGACGATCCTCGGTATGAGCCCGGCCGGCTCCACGTCGAACAGTGCCCCGCGCCCGTGCAACCGTCTGTGCAAGGCATCTCCCCCCTGACACCAGTGTAGGAAGGGGTGGTTGCTCCGGGCCAGACCGAGTGATGTCCGTATGGTTACGAAACCGGCACCGGGAGTGACGTCTTCGGCGGTGTCGGAGGTGCGGACGTGACGGAGTCAGTCCTCGCCGATGTCCTCGTTCCACAGGGCCGGGTGGTCCCTGGTGAAGGCGCGCATCAGGGCGGTGCACTCCGGGTCGTCCAGCAGGACGATCTCCACGCCGTGTTCGGCCAGCCAGTCGTGGCCGCCGTGGAAGGTGACCGCCTCGCCGATCACCACCCGGGAGATCCCGAACTGGCGGACCAGGCCCGAGCAGTACCAGCACGGCGACAGGGTCGTCACCATGGTGGTGCCCCGGTACGAGCGCTGCCGTCCCGCCGCGCGGAAGGCGGCGGTCTCGGCGTGCAGGGACGGGTCGCCGTCCTGCACCCGCCGGTTGTGCCCGCGGCCGAGCAGGGTGCCGTCGGCGCCGTAGAGCGCGGCACCGATCGGGATGCCGCCCTCGGCGAGCCCGGCGCGGGCCTCGGTGACGGCGGTGGCGAGCCAGGTCCGTGCCTGCTGCTGGTCCATGTCCTCACTGTGCGGTGCCCGCGGCGGCGGGGCAACGGGCCGCGTCCTCACCCGTAGGTGGCCGCCGGACGGGCAGACGGGCGTCCCGGCGTGCGCGGGGCGCCGGCCGTGCGGAGGCTGGGACGGTGGCCGAGGGCGGTGAGGGCGATGATCGTGACGAGGGTGTCGGTGCCGGACGGGGGCCGGACGCGGGTGTCCCCGGCCGAGGCGCGGCGGCTGATCGCCGAGGACCCGTTCCTGCTGCTCGGGGTCCAGTTGCTCGACGAGGCGGATCCGGTGGACGGCCCGGCGGGCCGCCTGCTCGGCCTGGACGACGCGGACCTGGCGTGGTTCGGCCGGGCGGACGAGGCGTCGCGGGCCGAGTTCCTCGGTGACCTCGCCGGTTTCGTCGTCCCGGTGGTCGTCGACGACACGATCGCCTACGTGCACGTGCTGGCCGGCGAGCGTTTCGTGGTGGCCGCCCACTGGGGCCAGGACGTCCTGGCGTCGGGCTTCACCGCGCAGTTGTGCCGGGAGCGGCCGCGGGACGCGGTGGCCACGCTGTTCCTGCTGCTCCAGGAGGCGCTGGCCACCTTCCGCCGGGCCACCGTACGGGCGCTGCTCCAGGTGGAGGAACTGGAGGACGCCATGTTCGAGCACCGGCGCCCCGAGCAGATCTACCGGCTGTCCCAGCTGCGCCGCCGGGCCGCGCTGCTGCACCACTCGCTGCTGCCCTACCTCCAGGCGGTCGACGACGTGGTCTCCCGCCGGATGATGAGCAGCGACTTCCCGGCCGAACGGCAGCGGCTGGCACGGGAGTTCGTCCGCGCGGCCCGGCTAGTCCGCACGGACGTCGAGTCCCTCCAGGATGCCGCGCGCCGCGCCCTCGCCAGCTACTCGTCGCTGATCGCGGGCGAACAGAACGGTGTCATCAACCGGCTGGCCATCGTGTCGGTGATCTTCCTGCCGCTGTCCTTCCTGACCGGGTTCTTCGGCATGAACTTCACCTTCCTGACGGACAAGCTGGAGACCCGCGACGAGTTCTGGCTGCTGGCCGTCGGTCTCCAGGTCGTGGCCGTCGCCGCCGCCGGCTACGTCCTGCACCGCACCCGTGTCTGGCGGCGGCTGCGGGACGACGACTAGACCGGAAGGCGTATCCGAACCGTCGCTCCCCGTTACCCAGAGCGACGATGGTGGCAGGCTGATTGCGCCCACCGACCTCGAAGGAGCCGCGCCATGTATCCGACCGACCGCAAGTACACGAAGGAACACGAATGGGTCCGCGTCAACGGTGGCACCGCCGAGGTGGGGATCACCGAGTACGCCCAGAAGCAGCTCGGTGACATCGTGTTCGTCGACGTGCCGAGCGTGGGGATGACCGTCCCGGCGAACGAGGAGTTCGGCACCGTGGAGTCCGTGAAGTCGGTGAGCGCGCTCTACATGCCGGTCGGCGGCAAGGTCGGCGAGGTGAACCCGGATCTGGAGTCCGAACCCGAGCTGATCAACATGGAGCCGCACGACACCTGGATGATCAGGTTCCAGATCTCCGACAAGAAGCAGCTCGACGGGCTGCTGAGCGCCGACGCGTACGAGAAGTACCTCGCTTCCGAGGGGGACTAGGACCGCCACGCACGCGCGGAGCCCGCCGCAGGACAGAGGTCCTCGGCAGGCTCCGCGGGTGGTGTTCCGGCCGTGTCAGCCGTTGGTGCAGGCGTTGGCCGCCGCCGGGTTGAGCAGGCCGATCACGTTGATGCTGTCGCCGCACAGGTTGACCGGGATGCTGACCGGCACCTGGACGACGTTGCCCGACAGCAGACCCGGGCTGTTGGCCGCGGAACCGGTGGCGTCGGCACCGTTGTCGGCGTAGGCGGCGGTGGTGCCCAGGGCGAGGGTGGCGGCGATGGCGCCGGTGACGGCGAGAGCACGGATGCGCATGAAGGCCTCCTGGTAGCGGGATGACAACGCGTCCATCACAACCGCCCGCCACCGGACCCGCATGCGGAGCTGGGCCGATCGGCGCAATCCGCTGCGCCGGACCGCTGCGCCGGGCCGCTACGCGGCGAGGCGGGCCGCGAGGTCCTTCGCCTTGGCGGCCGCGTCCTGGAGGGCACGGTCGCGGGAGGCCTCGTACAGCGGCACCAGCTCGGTCATGGCCGGGTTCTGCGGAGCCATCGTCAGCTCCGGGACGATGAAGTCGACTTCGAGGCCGAGGGCACCGGAGAGGACCGCCTCCAGGTAGTTCTGCACGTACTCGAACGACTCCCGCGGGGTGCCCGGAGCGTACGAACCGCCGCGGCTGGCCACGACGGTGACCGGCGTGCCCTTGGCGGACGGGTTCTCGCCGCCGGTCCGGCCGAACAGGATCACGTTGTCCAGCCACGCCTTGAGCGTCGAGGGGATCGTGAAGTTGTACATCGGGGCGCCTATGAGGATCGCGTCCGCCTGCTCCAGCTCCTCGATCAGCCGCACGCGCTCCGCGAAGGCCGCCGCCTGCTCGGGGCTGTGGGTGGCGGGATCGGCGAATCCGGCGGTGTGGCTGTGCGCGGTGATGTGCGGAACCGGGTCCGCGGCCAGGTCGCGGTAGACCACCGTGCCGCCGGGGTGCTGCTCCTGCCATGCCGCACGGAAGGCCTCGGTGACGGCGCGGGAGGCGGACGCTCCGCCCGGGAGGAGGGACGAGTCGATGTGGAGAAGGGTGGCCATGGAGGTCTCCAGACACAGGGAGGGCGAGCCCGGCGCGAGACGCGGGCTGAGAATTCGTACTCAGCTATAGATAACACAGGTGCTTACTTTTTTTCACCCCCCTCTGTCCTGGGCCTGTACCCTGAAGCCATGGCGGTGGATCAGACGCACGACCCGGAGCAGTGCAAGGCGGTGGACGTCGGTATCACGCGTGTCTTCCAGGTGCTGGGAAAGCGCTGGAACGGCCCGATCCTGTCC
Source organism: Streptomyces sp. NPDC101237 (assembly GCF_044767465.1). NCBI lineage: Bacteria > Bacillati > Actinomycetota > Actinomycetes > Kitasatosporales > Streptomycetaceae > Streptomyces > Streptomyces sp. NPDC101237. Next base: position 87,009 of record NZ_JBIWNY010000002.1, read on the forward strand.
GTCCTGCTGGACCGGCCGACGCACTTCGCCACCCTGCGCCGCGCCATCCCCGGCATCAGCGAGCGCATGCTCTCCGACCGCCTCACCGAACTCGGCGCCGCCGGACTCGTCGTGCGCGAGGTCGACGAGGGCCCGCCGCTGCGGGTCTCCTACCGCCTGACCGCGGCCGGCGCCGCCCTGGAGCCCTCGCTGAAGGAACTCGGCGCGTGGGCGAAGGAACACCTGCCCGACGACTCGTCCTGCTGACCCGCCTCAGGGCCGGACGCTCTCCGGCTCCAGCACCGCGTAGTCCGTGAAGCTGCGCCGGTACCGCAGGTGCCGGGTGTCCCGGGTGTGCCGCCGCTGCCACTCCTCCACCGCTCCGGGCGACCCGCACGGCCCCGACTCCGCGCCGCAGTCCGCCTCGTCCCCGGAGACGCAGTACGCCGCGTACTCCGGCTCGGCGGTCTCGTCCTGCGTGATCAGGTACGGCACGAAGCGGAAGAACCGGCGGGGCCTGGTGCCCCAGTGATCGCGGCGCAGGTGCCGTCGCAGCAGCACGTCGGCGTCGGTCACCGCGCTCGCGTCCGACCGCGCCGCCGCCTGCCGCCGCCGCCCGGCGAACTCGGCGCAGGCCGCGCAGCCGGCCACCGGTTCCGGTGCCGGGGAGTCCGCGACCGGGTGACTCAGCGTGCGGGAGCGGTGGTTGGCCGCCCGCACCTCCGCGCCGAGCCGTTCCTCGGCCGTCGCGGGCCGCACCGACTCGGGCCGCGCCTCCCACTCCCGGCCGCCGCCGAGCGGCCGCAGCAGGGCGTACGGTCCGGCCTGTCCCCGGTACTCGCCGACCTTGTCCGCACGGGTGTCGTAGACGACCGTTCCCGCTTCGATCCCGATTTCGATGTGCTCAGTCATGTGCGCTCCGACGCCACCTTCGTAACTCTGGGTGTGCCGAGCGTTGCGGACGGGAACGGTCGGTATCAATGCCGGACGCGTGCCACCGGCACCTGTCACAGAGGGGGCCGGTCGCGGTGACCACCAACGCGGAGTTCTTCGGCGAGCTGTTACGGCACTACCGCGAGGAGGCACTGCTCACCCAGGAGGCGCTGGCCCGGCAGATCCCGTGCGACCGGTCCCTGGTGGCGCGGGTGGAGGCGGGCACCCGGGTGCCGTCGGACTCGTTCGCGAAGAAGTGCGACGAAGTGCTCCGCACGGGTGGAGTGTTGATGCGGCTGTGGGGGAGGGTGGACTGGTATCCGCAGGTGGAGCATCCGGATTGGTTCCAGCGCATGGTGGACATGGAGGCGAACGCCGTCGCGCTGTACACCTACCAAGTCATGCTCGTGCCAGGCCTGTTGCAGACGCCCGACTACGCGCGAGCGCTGCTCTCCCAGCGAGCCGACGGTGACTTGCTGGACAAGCGGGTCAGGGCCCGGCTGAGTCGACAGCCGCGCTACCTCGCCCAGGGCGGACCTACGTACGTCGTCGTGATGGACGAGAGTTGCCTGCGCCACTCGGTGGGGAGCCCCGCCGTGATGCGTGACCAGTGCGCGCACCTTCTGCGGGTGGGCAAGCTGCCCAATATCCGTATCCAGATCGTTCCGGCCGACCGCTTCGACATCGCGCGCCCCGACAAGTCGATGCTGCTGGTGGCACTGCCCGACGGAGAGCACTGGATCTACTCGGAATCGCGGACGCGCGGCCACTTTCACAACGATCCAGAGGACTACGCCGAGTACAGCCGAATCTATGATGTGCTCCGTGCGGAGACTCCGTCATCCCACGAATCCGCCGCTCTGATCGGCAAGTTGATGAAGGAGTACGGCGAGCATGACCCAGCAGCAGTTGAGCGCGGCGACCTGGATCAAGAGCAGCCACAGCGGAGCCAACGCGGGCGACTGCCTCGAATTCGCCCCCGAGTTCACCTCCGTCGTCCCCGTCCGTGACAGCAAGACCCCCGACGGGCCCGTCCTGATCCTCGGCCGGGCCGCGTGGGGCGCCTTCGTCGCCTCCGTGTAGCGGCCTGTCCGCGAGGGCAGACCCGAGGGCAACTTGCCTCGAGGGGGCCAGAATTGGCCAGTCGGGCCGGCCCGCGGTCCTATGCTGACCGGGTCTTCGGGAGTCAGCGGTGCGGGAGGGGTCGTGGCAGCTCTGGAGCCCGGCGATCCGCGCTCCGTCGGGGAGTACCAGCTGCTCGGACGGCTCGGCGCGGGCGGCATGGGCCGGGTCTTCCTCGGCCGCTCGCCGGGCGGCCGGTCAGTGGCCGTCAAAGTGGTGCACGCCGAACTGGTCGCCGGACAGCACGAGTTCAGGTCGCGGTTCCGGCGCGAGGTGGAGGCCGCCCGCAGGGTGAGCGGTGCCTTCACCGCACCCGTCGTGGACGCCGACCCGGACGCCCCGCTGCCATGGCTGGTCACCAGCTACATCGCCGGACCCTCGCTCGAGGACGCCGTCGCCGCGCGCGGGCCGCTGGCCGCCGACGCCGTGCTCCGGCTGGCCGCCGGGCTGGCCGAGGCGCTCATCTCCATCCACGCGGCGCACCTCGTGCACCGGGACCTGAAGCCGTCGAACGTGCTGCTCGCCGACGACGGGCCGCGGGTCATCGACTTCGGCATCGCCCGCAGCGTGGAGTCCGAGACCATCACGAGGGCCGGACTCATGATCGGCTCGCCCGGGTTCATGTCACCGGAGCAGGTCGAGGGCGGCGAGGTCACCGGCGCCGGCGACGTGTTCGCGCTCGGAGCGGTGCTGGCCTTCGCGGCCACGGGCGCCAACCCCTTCGGCGAAGGGTCCACTCCGGCGCTGCTCTACCGGGTGGTGCACGACGGGCCCGACATCACCGCCGTCACCGACCCGGACCTCGCCTCCCTGATCGCCGCCTGCCTGGCCAAGGACCCGGCCAGGCGGCCCACTCCGCGCGAGATCCTGGCCCGGACCGGCTTCACGGCCGACGCCACCGCGCCGCCCCCGCGGCCCGCGGACGCCCCCGCGGCCGATCCCGCGGCGGACGTCACCCGTCCCGTCCCGCGCCCCGTCGCGACCCGCCCGCTGACACGGCTCGAAGCCGCGCCGCAGCCGGTGCCGGACCGGCGGAACCCCGGCACCGGCCGCCGCACCCTGCTGCTGTCCGGCGGAGCGCTCGCCGTCGCCGCGCTCGCGGCCGTACCGGTCGCGCGCCTCGTCGGCCGCGGCGGGGCCGCTTCGTCGCCGAAGCACTCCGGCGGGTCCGTCTCCGTCCCGTCACCGCTCGCCGCCTGGCCGCTGGACGAGACCTCGGGCGCGGTCGCCGCCGACGACACCGGCCGGTACGACGGCACGGCGGCCCGGGTCGGCTGGGGCCGCGGCAAGGACGGTGCCCCGCTGTTCGACGGCGGCACCAGCCAGATCATGACCGCGGGGCCCGTGCTGCGGACCGACGAGGGCCACGGCTTCACCGTCTCGGCGTGGGTGGCGCTGAGCACGCTGCCGGCCGGGTTCGCGACCGCCGTCAGCCAGGACGCCGGGGCCGTCAGCGGTTTCTACCTCCAGTACGCGGCCGCCGAGAACCGCTGGGCGTTCGCCAGGCCCGACCTGCGCGCCCTGTCGTTCACCGTCCCGAAGCCGGACGTCTGGACCCACCTGGTCGGCGTCTACGAGGACCGGCGCCACCAGATGATCCTGTACGTCGACGGCGTCCAGGAGGCGGGCGTCGACGACGGCGACCCGGTGGCAGCCGACGGCCCGCTGGTGATCGGCCGCGCCACCGCGGGCGGCGGACCCGCCGACTGGTTCCCGGGTTCGATCAGACAGGTCCAGGTGTTCCAACGTCCGCTGACCGCGGCCCAGGTCAAGGCGCTGCTCTAGCGGAACGCGCCGGTCAGTCGGTGCGCGGGTCCTCCGGCTTCAGGGACTTCAGGAACTCGGGGTTGTCGTCCGGCGCGACCCACCGCTCGCGCGGCTGCCGCGCCCGGCCCGCGACCAGCCAGGCCACCGGGCCGACCAGCACCTCGCCGAAGAGCAGGATGATCAGCACCCACACCAGCTTCGGCAGCGCGCGGACCTCCTCCTCGGGGGTGTTCAGGCAGTCCACGAAGGCATAGATCCACAGCGCGAGGACCAGCAGAAAAGGCAGATACCTGAGCATGGCGGCCAGGGTAGCGGGTGCCCGCTCAGGGGCGCGCCGAACTGCCCGACAACCCCCGCCGCACCGGTGACGTAGGGGCTGAAGTCGCCGGTGTTCGGCCTGACGCGGCGCCGACCGACGTGTGCGTCAGCGTGGACGTGCGGGTGCGTGGGCGCTGATCGCGCAGTTCCCCGCCCCTGACGGGGCGCACCACAGCGCCGTTTCTTCGAGGGGCGCGGGGAACTGCGCGACAGGCCCCGACGGACCCGCACCCGACGGCGCGCCCGCAGGACGCATGGTCTCGAGCGCGCGCTGATCACGCCTTCTCGGCCAGCAGCGGGCCGACGATCGTGCGTACGTCCGCCGCAGTGAGCGGACCCAGGTACTTCGCGGCGATCCGCCCGGCCCGGTCGATGAAGAGGGTGTACGGCAGCGCCCGCGGCGCGTAGCCCTGGGGCAGCCGGAGCATCTTGCGGGAGCCGGGGTCGTGCAGGCTCGGGTAGACCAGCCCGTGCGCCTTCTCGAAGGACCGCCCGCTGTCCCGTCCGGCGTCCGTGTCCACCCCGAGCACCTGGACCCCTTTGCTGTCCAACTCCTCCTGAGCCTTGGACAGTTCGGGCGCCTCGGCCCGGCAGGGCCCACACCAGGAGGCCCACACGTTCAGGACGACGACGCGGCCACGGTAGTCGGCGAGCCGTACCGCCCTGCCGTCCAGGCCGTCGCCCGACAGGTCGGGGGCCGCCGGGCGGTCGGCGGCCGCGACGCGGGTCAGCGCGGACACCGGCGAGTCGGCGGTGTCCTGACCGGGTGCGCAGGCGGCGAGCACGAGCGGCAGGACGAGCAGCGGTAACCGGCTGATCCGGCGGCGGACTGTCACGGCCGACGAGTATCGCAGGGGGCATCCCCGGGGGTGGTGACCGGGCGGCCGTCCCCGGTGGCCGATACTGGGAGGCATGGCTTACGACGATCTTCGCTCCCTGCTCCGGGCACTGGAGCGTGAGGGAGACCTCAAGCGTGTCAAGGCCGAGGTCGACCCGTACCTGGAGGTCGGGGAGATCGTCGACCGGGTGCAGAAGGCGGGCGGACCGGCGCTGCTCTTCGAGAACGTGCGCGGCTCCAGCATGCCGCTGGCCATGAACGTCTTCGGCACCGACCGGCGCCTGCTCAAGGCCCTCGGGCTGAAGTCGTACGGCGAGATCTCCGAGAAGATCGGCGGGCTGCTGCGCCCGGAACTCCCGCACGGCTTCGTCGGCGTCCGCGAGGCGTTCGGGAAGCTCGGCGCGATGGCCCACGTCCCGCCGAAGAAGGTGAAGGCCGACCACGCGCCGGTCCAGGAGGTGGTCCTGCACGGCGACGACGTCGACCTGCACCAGCTGCCGGCCCTGTTCACCTGGCCGCAGGACGGCGGCTCCTTCTTCAACCTGGGCCTGACCCACACCAAGGACCCCGAGTCCGGCATCCGCAACCTCGGCCTGTACCGCCTCCAGCGGCACGACCGGAACACCATCGGCATGCACTGGCAGATCCACAAGGACAGCCGCAACCACTACCAGGTGGCGGCGCGCAGGGGCGAGCGGCTGCCCGTCGCGATCGCCTTCGGCTGCCCGCCGGCCGTGACCTACGCCTCCACCGCACCGCTGCCCGGTGACATCGACGAGTACCTGTTCGCCGGGTTCATCGCGGGCAAGCGGATCGAGATGGTCGACTGCAAGACGGTCCCGCTCCAGGTGCCGGCGAACGCCGAGGTCGTCCTGGAGGGCTGGCTGGAGCCCGGCGAGATGCTGCCCGAGGGCCCCTTCGGCGACCACACCGGTTTCTACACCCCGCAGGAACCGTTCCCCGCGCTGAAGATCGACTGCGTGACGATGCGCAAGCGTCCCCTCCTCCAGTCGATCGTCGTCGGCCGCCCGCCGACGGAGGACGGCCCCCTCGGCCGCGCCACCGAGCGCTTCTTCCTCCCGCTGCTGAAGATCATCGTCCCGGACATCGTGGACTACCACCTCCCCGAGGCCGGCGGCTTCCACAACTGTGCGATCGTCTCGATCGACAAGAAGTACCCCAAGCACGCGCAGAAGGTGATGCACGCGGTCTGGGGGGCGCACATGATGTCCCTCACCAAGCTGATCGTGGTCGTCGACTCCGACTGCGACGTCCACGACCTGCACGAGGTCGCCTGGCGGGCCCTCGGCAACACCGACTACGCCCGTGACCTCACGGTCGTGGAAGGCCCCGTCGACCACCTCGACCACGCCTCCTACCAGCAGTTCTGGGGTGGCAAGGCGGGCATCGACGCGACGAGGAAGTGGCCCGAGGAGGGCTACACCAGGGACGGGGGCTGGCCGGACATGGTCCTGTCCGACCCCGAAACGGCGGCGACCGTCGACCGCCGCTGGAAGGAGTACGGACTGTGAGCTCCGCTTCCGCAGCGCTCCCGCAGCCGGGACGCACGAAGGCCTTCCTGCGGCTGGTGATGATCGAACACTCGGTCTTCGCCCTGCCCTTCGCCTACATCGCCGCGCTGACCGCGATGTACGAGCGGGACGAGAACATCCACTGGGGCCGGCTGCTCCTGGTCACGATCTGCATGGTGGGCCTGCGCACCTTCGCGATGGCCGTGAACCGGATCATCGACCGCGAGATCGACGCCCGCAATCCGCGCACGGCCCACCGCGAGCTGGTCACCGGCGCGATGAGCGTGAAGCACGCGTGGACCGGCGCGCTGATCGCGGTGGCGGTCTTCCTCGGCTCGGCCGCCCTGCTCAACCCGCTCTGCCTGGCCCTCGCCCCCGTCGCGGTGATCCCGATGGTGGTCTACCCCTACGGCAAGCGGTTCACGAACTTCCCGCAGGCCATCCTGGGTCTCGCCCAGGCCATGGGCCCGATCGGCGGCTGGCTGGCGATCAGCGGCGAGTGGTCCTGGGACGCGGTGATCCTCGGCCTGGCGGTCGGCATCTGGATCGGCGGCTTCGACCTGATCTACGCCTGCCAGGACGTGACGACCGACCGCGAGATCGGCGTCATGTCCGTCCCGGCCCGGTTCGGCATCCCGGCCGCCATCCGGGGCGCGCGGGTGTGCCACGCGGTGACGACAGGCCTGTTCGTCTGGTACGCGCTCGCCACCGGCGCCGGCGCGTTCTTCTGGCTGGGGCTGGTGATCGTCGCGGGCGCCTTCGTGTACGAGCACACCATCGTCCGCCCGCACGACCTCTCCCGTCTCAACCGCGCCTTCTTCAGCGTCAACGGGTTCATCGGCATTGCCCTCTTCGTGTGCGCCCTGCTGGATCTCCTCGTGCGCGGTCTGACCCCCTGAGGAAGCCCGGCGGCCTCCCGGTGGACGCCCTCGGCCCCCGCGCCGGGGCCGAGGCACCCCACCCGGCCTGAACCTCGGTCGGTGCGCCGGTACGCTCAAGGTGTGAACGCAGGAGAAACGCAGCGCGTGCCTTGGATCGTGGGGGTGTCCGGGGCGTCCGGAACGCCCTATGCGGCCGCGGTGCTGCGAGCGCTGCTGGCGGCGGGCGAAAGCGTCGACCTGGTGGTCAGCCGGGCCTCGCGGCTCACCCTGCTGGACGAGACCGGGATCTCCTTCCGGGACGCGCACTGGCGCGAGGACCTGGGGGAATGGCTGGGCCGCGGGGCCGACGGCAAGCCCGGGACCTTCCAGGCGGACCTGACGGCGGTGCGGTACTGGAACGCCGGGGACCTGGCCGCCGGACCGTCCTCGGGGTCGTACCGGACCAAGGGCATGCTGATCGTGCCGGCGTCCACCGCCGCCGTCGCCGGGGTCGCGCTCGGGCTCTCCAAGGACCTGCTCCAGCGGGCGGCCAGCGTCAACCTCAAGGAACGCAGGCCGCTGGTCGTCGCCGTGCGCGAGACCCCGCTGAACGGCCAGACCCTGCGCCACCTGGTCACCCTGGACGACTTCGGGGCCGTCGTCGTACCCACCTCGCCGGCGTTCTACGCGGGCGCGACGCACATCCAGGACCTGGTGGACTTCGTCGCCGGGCGGGTGCTGGACGCGGCCGGTGTGGGGCACCGGCTGTACCGCCGCTGGGAGGGCGACCTCGGCGGCGCGAGCACGTAGCGGTACCCCTGCACCACCTCTCATCTACTTCGGGAACTTTCAGTGGAAGGCTTCGATCGCATGGATGCCGTGGACAGGCAGCTCATCCAGGCCCTGAGGGAGAACGGCCGGGCCTCGTACGCGGAGCTGGGGCGGCTCGTCGGGCTGTCGGGACCCAGCGTCACCGACCGCATCAACCGGCTGGAGGCGGCCGGTGTCATCACCGGCTACCGCGCCACCGTCGACGCCGCCTCGCTCGGCCTCGGAGTCATCGCCCTGATCGGCATCTCCCTCTCCGACGCGGCCGACCACGAGGACGTGGCGCAGCGGCTGCGGGACCTGCCGGAGATCGAGGACTGCTGGTTCATCGCCGGCGACGACTCCTTCATGCTCAAGGTGCGGTCGACGAACGTGGACGGCCTGGAGAAGACCATCCGGCGGCTGTCCGGGACCAAGGGCGTCTCCCGGACCCGCACCACCGTCGTGCTGTCCACGAAGTGGGAGAACCGGGTCGGGGAACTTCCCGAAGAGGTGTAGGCCCGAAGGGCCGTATGGGGGCCGATCCTGCCCGAAGGGCGGGGGCGTACGGTTGTCGAAGTCGTCGTAGAGAGGTGTGGGCATGGACGTCGGGCTCAAGCGCGAGCTGGAGGAGAAGGTCAGAGCCGGTGAGCGGCTGACCCGTGAGGACGGCATCGCGCTGTACGAGTCGGACGACCTGGCCTGGCTCGGGGGTCTCGCCCACGAGGTGCGCACCCGGAAGAACGGTGACGTCGTCCACTTCAACGTCAACCGGCACCTCAACATGACCAACGTGTGCACCGCGTCCTGCGCGTACTGCTCGTTCCAGCGCAAGCCGGGCGAGAAGGACGCGTACACGATGCGCATCGAGGAGGCGGTGAAGCTCGCCAAGGCGATGGAGGGCGAGAACCTCACCGAGCTGCACATCGTCAACGGGCTGCACCCGAACCTGCCGTGGCGCTACTACCCGCGCTCGCTGCGGGAGCTGAAGGCGGCACTGCCGGACGTCTCGCTGAAGGCCTTCACCGCCACCGAGATCCACCACTTCGAGACGATCTCCGGCCTGTCGGCCTCCGAGATCCTCGACGAGCTGATCGACGCCGGTCTCGAGTCGCTGACCGGCGGCGGCGCGGAGATCTTCGACTGGGAGGTCCGGCAGCACATCGTGGACCACCGCACCCACTGGGAGGACTGGTCGCGGATCCACCGCCTGGCGCACGAAAAGGGTCTGAAGACCCCGTGCACCATGCTGTACGGCCACATCGAGGAGCCCCGCCACCGCGTCGACCACGTGCTGCGCCTGCGCGAGCTGCAGGACGAGACGAACGGCTTCCAGGTCTTCATCCCGCTGCGCTACCAGCACGACTTCGTGGACATGAAGGACGGCAAGGTCCGCAACCGGCTCCAGGCGCGCACCCAGATGGCGACCGGCGCGGAGGCGCTGAAGACCTTCGCGGTCTCCCGGCTCCTCTTCGACAACGTCCCGCACGTCAAGGTCTTCTGGGTCATGCACGGCGTGCAGACCGCGCAGCTGGCGCTTCAGCACGGCGCGGACGACATGGACGGGTCGGTCGTCGAGTACAAGATCACCCATGACGCGGACAACTACGGCACGCCGAACAAGCTGACCCGCGAGGACCTGCTGGACCTCATCCGCGACGCCGGCTTCCGGCCCGTGGAGCGCAACACGCGCTACGAGATCATCCGCGAGTACGACGGCCCGGACCCGGCCCGCCGGGAGTCGCCGCAGCCGATGCGGGTGTGAGCGACGCCGGGCGCGTACTCGGGTGCGGGTGCCGCGTGGCCCGTCGCGCAGTTCCTCCCCGCGCCCCTTCAGGGGCGCGGGGAGCTGCGCGAACGGCCCCCGCGCACCCGCACCCGACCAGGCACCCCTGTCCGCATGGCGCATAGTCGTCGCACCCCTCCTGGGGTAAGGGATAGCATCCCGCCATGCCCCTTACCTTCACCCTGGACCCGGCGGTCACTCCCGCCCTCCGCGACGGCGTCCTCGACCTGTGGACGGACGTGTCCAACGCCGGCGGTTCCGTGGGGTTCGTCGCCCCGGTGACCCAGGAGGAGATCCGCCCGGAACTGGTCAAGCACCTCGCCGCCATGGCCGAGGGCCGCACCCGGCTGCTCGTCGGCCACGACGAGGCCGGCAACGTCGCCGCCACCGCCTTCTTCTCCTTCAACACCCACCGCCTCATGAAGCACTGGGTGTGGCTGTACACGGTGATGGTCCACCCCAAGCACCAGGGCCAGGGCTACGGCCGTGACCTCCTCGCGGCCGCCGCCGACGCGGCCCGCGGCTTCGACGGCACGGCCGCGATACGCCTCACCTGCCGCGGCGGCCAGGGCCTGGAGACGTTCTACGGCTCCTGCGGCTACCGGGAGGTCGGCCGCGTCCCCGGCGCGATCCGGGTGGCGCCGGGCGACGACCGCGACGACATCACCATGCTGCTGCCGCTCGGCTGACCCCGCTGCAAGATCGGCCCTGGCCCGTGCTTCACTGGGCGGTGCCCCTTTTCGTCATCGGAAGACTGGATTGAGATGCTCCGCTACACGCTGATGCGCCTCGGTATCTTCGCGGGCTGCTTCCTGGTCGTCTGGGGCCTGGTCTACGCCGGCGCGTTCCCGCGTGGTTTCGGGGACTCCAACCTCCTGTGGGTCCTGTTGCTCTCCCTGGTCCTGTCGGCGCCGATCAGCTTCGTCGTGCTGCGCAAGGAGCGGGACCGCGCCTCGGTCCAGGTCTCGCGGCGGGTCGACCGCATGAAGGCCAACATCGAGGCCAGCCGCAGCCAGGAGGACGAGGTCGTCGACGAGGCGGCGCAGCCCCGGACCTCTTCCTGAACGACTCCCGCGCGTCCGGCCGCCCGTAGGCTTTGCCCATGGGTGCCGTGAAGACCAGACGCATGCCACGGGCGGTCCGGGAGCAGCAGATGCTGGACGCCGCCGTGCGGACCTTCGGGCAGCGCGGCTACATGGCCGCCTCGATGGACGAGATCGCCGAACTCGCAGGTGTCTCCAAGCCGTTGGTGTACCTGTACCTGAACTCCAAGGACGACCTGTTCACGGCGTGCATCCGCCGTGAGGCGAAGGCGCTCACCGAGGCCGTCCGCGGCGGGGTACATGGCGACCTGCCCGCCGACCGCCAGCTCTGGGACGGCCTCCGGGCGTTCTTCGCGCACACCGCCGCACACCCCGACGGCTGGTCCGTACTGCACCTCCAGGCGCGCACGCACGGCGAGCGGTTCGCCTCCGAGGTCGCCGCGATGCGCACCGAGCTGGTGGAGTTCGTGACCCAGCTCATCGTGGTCGCCGCCCGCGAGGCGCGCCGCGACCCCGACCTGCCCGAGCGCGAGGTGGCGGGGCTCGCCGAAGCCCTGGTCGGCGCCGCCGAGTCCCTCGCCGCCTGGGCGAACGTCACTCCCGGTGTCACCGCGCGCGAGGCGGCGACGACCCTGATGAACTTCGCGTGGGCCGGCCTCGGCGGCCTCATGGAGGGCAGGCCCTGGGCCGACGCCTGACCGGCGTCCGCCCTCAGCCGGGAAGCGGCCGCACACCACCGGTCACGTGCACCCGGTCCGCCGGGCCCCGCAGCTCGAACCGTCCCGCCCGCGCCGCGTAGCCGACCGTCGCGGGCAGCAGCACCGGCGCCCGGAACTCCGCCTCCACGTGCGCCCGTTCCGGCACTCCGTGGGCCGCCAGGCACCGGGCCGCGGTCCACATGCCGTGGGCGACGGCCCGCGGGAAGCCGAAGAGCCGCGCGGTGAGCGGGTGCAGGTGGATCGGGTTGCGGTCCCCGGAGGCGGCCGCGTACCGCCGTCCGACGTCGGCGGCGATCCGCCACTCGGCGACGGCGGGCAGCGGCGCCCGCTCCTCCGGCCGGGCGGTGGCCCCGGCCGTCCGCGCGGTCCGGTGCCGGGCCAGGTACCTGCTCCGCGACTCCCACACCAGGGCCTGTGCGTCCCGCACCTCGGTGACGAGCACGGCCTCGGTGCCCCGCCGGTGCGGACGCAACCCGGCCACGTGGACGGAGAGTTCGTACGCCGCGCCGGCCGGCATCACCGCGTACCGGGAGATCTCCAGGTGGGTGTGCACGAGTCCCAGCAGGGGCAGCGGGAACTCGCGCTCGCTCATCAGCCGCATGGCCAGCGGGAACCCGAGGACGTGCGGATAGGTGACCGGCAGTCCGTCCTCGCCGGTGCCGAAGCCGCAGACGCGTTCGTAGGCGGCGAGCCTGCCGACGTCGGCGCGGACGGCCGGGAGCACGAGCCGGGCGTGCGGGAAGGAGGAGGCGGCGGCGGGCTTCTTGAAGGGCGACCGCAGCGCGCCGCGCGCCAGCAGCGGCCCGAGGGCGGGCGTCCCGCCGAGGACGATGTCCGTCATGTGCGTCCCCCGGTCTCGCCCGAACTACTGACTCTGAAGTAATGTTACCGAAGGTAAGGCTACGTCACGGCGGGCAAGGTCCGGAAGTGGGGCCTAACGTGAGAGACCCTCACGTACCCTCCGGGATTGCACAGGCCCGGCCCCGGACCATCCCCGAAACCCCACACCCCCGCCACAGCGGCCCCGTACGATCTCCAGACCTAACCGCCGGTAACCCCTGCCCGAGGGCCGGCGCCGGTGAACGCCTCGCCGCACGAGGCACGTACGTGATGCAGCAAGCAGTTCACCGCTGCACGCCCGAGGAGCCGCCCCGTGTCCACTTCGTCCTTCCAGCACGCCGTCCCCCTCTCCCCGGGCGCCGCGATCCAGGCCACGGACTACGACGGGAAGCCGATCCTGGTCGAACCCCTCGTCCAGCGGCTGGACGGTGTGGTGCGGGAGGCGTCCGTCCCGCCGTTCGCGCCGCCGGTGCGGCACGGCTCGCTCGCCGACCTGCCGTTCGAGAACGCGGAGGCCGGCCCCGGCACGATCGTCCTCAGCCGCAAGTCGGCCGACGGCGAGGGCCGTTGGGAACAGGTGACGGCCACCGAGTTCGCCGCGCAGGTGCTCGCGGTGGCCAAAGGGCTCATCGCGGAAGGACTGATGCCGGGCGACCGGATCGCCGTCATGGCGCGGACGACGTACGAATGGACCCTCCTCGACTTCGGCGCCTGGGCCGCGGGCCTGGTGACCGTCCCGGTCTACCCGACCTCCTCGGTCTTCCAGACCCGCTGGATCCTGCACGACTCCGGCGCGGTCGCCCTGGTCACCGAGACCTCCGCGCAGGCCGCCGCGCTCGGCCCCGAACTGGACCGGCTGCCCGACCTGCGCCACCTCTGGGTGATGGACAAGGGACACGTGGACCGGCTCGCGGAGGCCGGCGGCCACGTCCCGGACGCCGAAGTGGGGGTACGGCGGGGCATGCTGGGCCCCGACACCATCGCCACCCTCATCTACACCTCGGGCACCACCGGCCGGCCCAAGGGCTGCGCGCTCTCGCACGGCAACTTCTTCGCCGAGGTCGACAACGCGATCGAACTCCTCTACCCGATCTTCAAGGCCCGCAAGGACGAGGAGGTCTCCATCCTCCTCTTCCTGCCCATGTCCCACGTCTTCGGCCGGATGGTGGCGATCGCCTGCATCCGCGCGCGGGTCCGTCTCGGCCACGCGCCCAGCCTCCGCCCGGAAGACCTCCTCCCGGACCTGGCCGCCTTCCGGCCGACCTGTCTGCTGACCATCCCCTACATGCTGGAGAAGGTCTTCAACTCCGCCCGTGCGAAGGCGGAGGCGGGCGGCCGGGTCGCGGTCTTCGACCGGGCCACGGGGATAGCGCGGCGGTACGGCGAGGCCCTGGAGGCCAGCCAGACCGGCACCGGCAGCGGCCCCGGCCGCGCCCTGAAGACCGCCCGCGCCGTCTACGACCCGCTGGTGTACCGGCGGATCCGGCACGCCATGGGGGGGAGGGTCCGGCACATCATCTGCGGCGGCTCCCCGCTGGGCCGCCGGCTCGCCGCGTTCTACGCCGGCGCCGGCATCGAGATCTACGAGGGCTACGGCCTGACCGAGACCACCGCGGCCTCGACCGTCACCCCGCCGCTCAAACCCCGGCTCGGAACGGTCGGCTGGCCGATGCCCGGCACCAAGGTGCGGATCGCCGCCGACGGCGAGATCCTGCTCGCCGGCGACCACGTGCTGCGCGGCTACTGGGACCCGCAGGCCGGCGGGGTCGTCCCGGCGACCCGGGACGGCTGGCTGGCCACCGGCGACATCGGCGAACTCGACGACGAGGGCTACCTCACCATCACCGGCCGCAAGAAGGAACTGCTGATCACGGCGGGCGGCAAGTCGGTGGCCCCGGCGCCGCTGGAGAACTGGCTCCGCTCCCATCCGCTGATCTCCCAGGTGATGCTGGTCGGCGACGGACTGCCCTACGTCAGCGCGCTGATCACCCTGGACCGGGACGGCCTCACCCACTGGCGCCAGATGAACGGCAAGCACCCGGTGCCCCCCGAACTCCTCCTGGACGAGCTGGAGTTGCGGGCGATCCTGCAACGGGCCGTCGACGAGGCCAACAAGCTGGTCTCCCGCCCCGAGTCCATCCGCCGGTTCACGATGCTGCCCGTCGACTTCACCGAGGAGGCGGGCCACCTGACACCGTCGATGAAGCTCCGCCGAGAGGCGATCATGAAGGACTTCGCGGCGGAGATCGACGGCCTCTACACGAAGGAGCGCTAGGTGTATTGCCCTGTCTGGCCGTTCCCGTCGTCGCCCGGAGCGCGGCAGACGGGAACGGCCAGACAGGCCCTGGCTCCGGGGGCCCTCGGCACCGCCCGGACCGGTGTCACGCGTCGTCCGCCAGGCGGTCCAGCCACTCCGTCAGGAGGTGCTGTTCGGCGGTGGTGAGCGGGGTCGGGCGGTCGGCGAGGCCGGCGCGCAGGGCGCGGGCGGCGCCGGCCGGGCCCGCGGTGCGCACGGCGGGCTTCTCGTCGGTGACGGCGGTGACCATCGCCTCGCGCAGGGTGGTCAGCAGGGCCGGGTCGCGCTCGGCCTCCGGCATCGACAGCCAGGTGAGGACGGCACCGCGGGCCGTGGCGTGGATGACGTTGGCCGCCAGGGTCTCGCCCACCCGCAGCAGGCCGGCCACCGCGAGCCGCCGCACCCGGCCCTTCAGGATGCCGAGCCCGGTCCGGAAGGCGGCCGACTCCGCGCGCGTGGCGTCGCCGTACATCAGCGAGTAGAGCGCCGGGTTCTCCAGACCGAACCGGACCGCCAGGTCCCAGCCGTCGCGCAGGTCCTCGATCGGGTCCTCCGGATCAGGGACGACGTGCTTGCTCGCGAGGAACGTGGCGAAGCCGTGCTCGGCCACCGCGTCCAGCAGGCCCTCCTTGTCGCCGAACAGCCGGTAGAGGGCCGGAGGCTGCAGCCCCGCCGCGACGGCGACCGCCCGCGTGGTGACCGCGTCCCGCCCCTCGCGCTCCAGCAGACCGATGGCGGCGTCGATGACGCGCTGCCGGGTGTCCGCGGCGGAGCCGGAGGCGGCGGGGGTCGTGTCACGTGAACCGGAGGCCATGAATCAACGATATCGCGCACGTGGTTCCGCCGTTAGTATCGGTGTTACGCTTCACGTGTTTCCATCGATATCGACGTCCTGGAGGACATCGTGATCATCGTGACCGGAGCCACCGGACTGCTCGGCGGCCAGATCGTGGAGCGGCTGCTGGACCGCGTACCGGCCGAGCGCGTCGGCGTCAGCGTGCGCGACCCGGACAAGGCGACGGCGCGGTCCTTCGCGGACCGCGGGGTGCGGGTGCGGCGGGGCAGCTTCACCGACGGGGCCGGCCTGGCGCACGCCTTCGAGGGCGCGTCCCAGATCCTGATCGTCTCCGTCGACCGGATGGGCGCGGAGACCGTACGGCAGCACCGCACCGCCATCGACGCGGCCGTCGCCGCGGGCGCCCGCCGCATCGTCTACACCGCCCAGATGGGCGCGAGCCCCACCTCGCGCTTCCAGGCCTGCCGCGACCACGCGGCCACGGAGGAGGCCCTGGCCGCCTCGGGCGTCGCCTGGACCTCGCTGCGCAACGGCTTCCACGCGGCCAGCGGACTGCACTTCCTCGCCGAGGGCCTGGCCTCAGGAGAGGTCGCCCTGCCCGCCGACGGACCGGTCTGCTGGACGGCCCACGCCGACCTGGCGGAGGCGGCCGCCGTGATCCTCGCCGACGAGGGCCGCTTCGAGGGCCCGACACCACCGCTCACCGCCACCGAGGCGCTGACGTTCGCCGACCTCGCCGCCGCCGCGGCCGACGTCACCGGCCGGGCCGTCGCCAGGACCACCGCGCCGGACGACGTGTTCCGCGCCCGGCTGGTGTCGGCAGGTGTCCCGGACGAGACCGCCGGCCACCTGCTGAGCATCTTCGCCGCGGCCCGCGAGCACGAGTTCGCGACCGCCGACCCGACCCTGGCGAAGCTGATCGGCCGCGAACCGGTGAGCGTGCGGGAACTGCTGCGCGACCAGCTCACCGGCGGCTGAGCGGGGCGGCCGTCCGCGTCAGGCGGTCGCCGTCAGGAAGGCCTGCGGGCTGCTCTCGCCGAGCACGGCGTCGGCCTCCCGCACCGTGCGGGAGTGGAGCGTGAAGCCCGCCTCCGCCAGCAGTCCCGCCATGGCCTCCGGCTGCCGCCGCCGGAAGTCCAGTGCCACCGGATGCCCCCACGGATCCGTCAGCCGCCGGTCCGTGTCCCCCGCCTGGAAGGCGAGCAGCAGCCGCCCGCCCGGCCGCAGCACCCTGTGGAACTCCGCGAACAGCGCCGGCAGCCGGTCGTCGGGCGTGTGGATGGACGAGTACCAGCACAGCACCCCGTCCAGCGCGCCGTCCGCGAGGTCCAGGTCCAGCATCGAGCCCGCGAGGAAGCGCAGGTCCGGGTTCTCCCGGCGGGCGACGGCGAGCATCGACTCGGACAGGTCGAGCCCGAAGACGGACAGACCGAAGCCGGCCAGCCGCGCGGTGACCCGGCCGGGCCCGCACCCCAGGTCGGCCACCGCGCCGCCCTCGCCGACCAGCTCCGCGAACGCGGCCAGCAGGGCCCGCTCCAGCGGCCGGTCGGCCAGATCGGTACGGAAGTGGTCGGCGTAGTCCTCGGCGACCGTGTCGTAGAAGGTGCGGGTGGCGGCTAGGAAATCGGCAGTCATGGCGCGGCACGCTAGCGGCCGCCACTGACAACGCCCTCCGTCCCGGCCGGGCCCCGGAAAAGGGCAGGAGCCCCGTCGCCGGAAGGCGCGGGGCTCCTTGGGTACTGCACTCAGTCTGAGATCAGACTTGTGGGTGTCTGGATCAGTGAGATCAGACGGGGGTGACGTTCTCCGCCTGCGGGCCCTTCGGACCCTGCGTGACGTCGAAGCTCACCTGCTGGTTCTCCTCGAGCGAGCGGAAGCCGCTCGCGTTGATCGCGGAGTAGTGAACGAAGACGTCCGGGCCGCCGCCCTCCTGGGCAATGAAGCCAAAGCCCTTTTCGGCGTTGAACCACTTAACGGTTCCGGTAGCCATAAGCCCTCCTTGGGCCCAAAAGGGTCGCCCTGCTCCAGAACCTGCAAGTGTGAAAACAAGCTAAGTGCCGCACAACTGCATACGTCTGAAAACGACGAGAGCCTGCGGTTACATGCTCCGCAGGCTCTGTACTGCAAGGGAAACCAAACTGCAACTTGCGGCGAGCGTAGCATGTGGGCAGCCGAAAGCAACAGAGGCCAAGATCACGTCACCCGGACGTTTGAACGGCCTCGGAAGTGGGTTGACGTCAGGGCGGTCTCAGCACCGTACCTCATGGGGTCTAGTCTCGCGATGTGGACAATTCTCGCACCCGGCCGCGCGTCGGCCACATCCAGTTCCTGAACTGCCTCCCCCTCTACTGGGGGCTCGCGAGAACCGGCACCCTCCTCGACTTCGAGCTGACCAAGGACACCCCTGAGAAGCTCAGCGAGCAGCTGGTGCGCGGCGACCTCGACATCGGGCCCATCACCCTCGTGGAGTTCCTGCGCAACGCCGACGACCTGGTCGCCTTCCCGGACATCGCCGTCGGCTGCGACGGCCCGGTGATGTCGTGCGTGATCGTCTCGCAGGTCCCGCTGGACCGGCTGGACGGCCGCCGGGTCGCCCTCGGCTCGACCTCGCGCACCTCGGTCCGCCTGGCCCAGCTGCTGCTCGCCGACCGCTACGGCGTCCAGCCCGAGTACTACACCTGCCCGCCCGACCTCAGCCTGATGATGCAGGAGGCGGACGCGGCGGTGCTCATCGGCGACGCGGCCCTGCGCGCCAACCTGCTGGACGCCCCGCGCTACGGCCTCCAGGTGCACGACCTCGGCGCGCTGTGGAAGGAGTGGACGGGCCTGCCGTTCGTCTTCGCGGTCTGGGCGGCGCGCCGCGACTACCTGGAGCGCGAGCCGCACCTCACCCGCGAGGTGCACGGCGCCTTCCTCGACTCCCGCAACCTCTCCCTGGAGGAGGTCGCCAAGGTCGCCGAACAGGCCGCCCGCTGGGAGGCCTTCGACGAGGCCACCCTGGCCCAGTACTTCACCACCCTGGACTTCAGCTTCGGCGCGCCGCAGCTGGCCGCCGTCGAGGAGTTCGCCCGCCGGGTCGGCCCGACGACCGGATTCGCGGCGGACGTGCGGGTCGATCTGCTTCAGGCCTGACAGGCAATAGGCTGCTGCCCGGACTTACTGGGGGGTGGGGACATGCAGCCGCTCGCGGGTGACGAACCAACGGTTGTCGGGCCGTACCGGCTGCTCGGCCGGCTCGGCTCCGGCGGCATGGGCCGCGTCTATCTGGGCCGTTCGGCCGGCGGCCGGTCCGTCGCGGTGAAGATCGTGCATCCGCACTTCGCCCTGGACGAGGAGTTCCGGGCCCGTTTCCGCCGGGAGGTGGCCGCCGCCCGCCGGGTCGGCGGCGCCTGGACGGCGTCCGTCCTGGACGCCGACCCGGAGGCGCCGGTGCCCTGGGTCGCCACCGCCTACGCGGCGGGCCCGTCCCTCACCGCCGCCGTCGTCGACGGCGGCCCGCTGCCCGCGCACACGGTACGGGCCCTGGGCGCCGGCCTCGCCGAGGCGCTGGCCGCCGTCCACGAACTGGGCCTGGTGCACCGGGACGTGAAGCCGTCCAACGTGCTGCTGACCCTCGACGGCCCGCTGCTGATCGACTTCGGCATCGCGCGCGCCACGGACGGCACCGCCTCGCTCACGTCGTCCGGCGTCTCCATCGGCTCGCCCGGATACATGTCGCCCGAGCAGATCCTCGGCAAGGGCGTCACGGGTGCCGCGGACGTCTTCTCGTTCGGCGCGGTGCTGGCGTTCGCCGCGAACGGCGCACCGCCCTTCCCCGGCGACTCCTCCGCCGCCCTGCTCTACAAGGTCGTCCACGAGGAACCCGAACTCGGCGCGCTGGCCGGTGAGCTGCGCGAGGTCGCCGAGGCCTGCCTGGCGAAGGACCCGACGGCCCGGCCGGCCCCCGCCGAGGTGGCCCGTCGGCTGGCCCCGGAGGGAGCCGCCCGGCTGATGTCCGGCGGCTGGCTGCCGGGGCCGCTGGTGGAGCGGGTCAGCCGGAGCGCGGTGGCGGTGCTGAACCTGGAGGCGACGGGAGCGACGGGAGCGGCGGAGGCCGCGGTGGCGGCGTCCGGGACGGTGGCGCTCGGGGCGCCGTCGCGGGAGGCGCCCGCGGCTGCCTCGACGGACGTCCCCGGGGGCGCCTCGACGGACGTTCCCACGGGTGCCTCGACGGGCGTCCCCGCGGGTGCCTCGACGGGCGTCCCCGCGGGTGTTCCCGCGATGGCGGGGGTGTTCGGGCCGCCGCCCGCGGTGCCGCCCGCGGCCGTACCCGAGCCCCGGGACGCCGTACCGCCGGAAAAGGTCTCGGTGAGCGTGGCCGCGACCGCCGTGCCGGCGGGGGAGGACGGGCGCGGGCGGCGGGTGAGCTGCACGGTGGCGCTCGCGGTCGCCGGAGCGCTGGCGGCGGTGACCGTCGGCGCGGGGTTCCTGCTGCGGCCGTACCTCGGCGACGACGGCGGACCGAGCAGCGGCGCCGGCACCTCGCCGACGGGCTCGTCGTCGGTGTCGTCCGCTACGTCCTCTTCGCCATCCGCCTCGCCGTCCGGGTCGGCGGGCGGGCCCGTCCCGGCCGCCTACCTGGGTACCTGGGAGGGCTCCGCCACCGCCCTGGACGGCAACCTGCCCGTCGGCACCTTCCGGGTCACCGTCCGGCAGGCCAGGACCGGCCAGGAGCTGGGCCGGCTGCGCCAGACCGACCAGCTGGGCGGGGTCTGCACGGACGTCCTCACCCTCAGATCGGTCACCGCCGAGAAGATCGTCGCGACCTCGAAGGGCGCCGAGGGCAACCACGACGGCTGCGACCCCGACCCCGTCACCGTGTACCTGACCCCGAGCGACGGCGAACTCCTCTACACCTCGGACAGCTCGGCGGAGGGCAACCCGGTGTCGGTGATGTCGAGGACGGGGGACTGAGCCCCCGTCCCACGGCCGCCGCTACTGCGGAGTGGTCACCGTGACGTGCTCCCCGCTGCCCAGGTGCAGCATGCCCTTGCCGGGCGTGACGGGCCCGCCCACCATGTTCCGGGTCGTCCGGATGCCGATCAACTCGCCGGAACCGGACTCCTGCGGGGAGAGCAGGATGCCCCGGCGGGCCTTCTTCGCGTCGACCTGCCAGCCGGAGAAGCCGTCGCAGATCTCGTCCTCGTCACCGGCGATGACCACGGCGAGGCCCTCCTCGGCCCCGCGCTCCACGATCCGCTTGAAGACGTCCTCGGCGTCGCAGTCGTCCAGCACCTCGGCGTCGTCGACCAGGACGACGATCGGCTCGGCCGGCGACGCCGACGCGAGCACCTCCGTCAGCTCGTCCTCGTCGACGTCCCGGCCGGTGAAGACCTTCAACACACCCTCGTGGCCCTCAAGTTCACGCAGCGGCGACATCCGTGGCGCGGCCACGACGATCCGCACGCCGTTGGCCAGATAGGAACGGGCGAAGCCCAACAGGCTCGTCGAACGGCCGGACTTGGCCGGTCCGCCGATGACGAACGCCGGCACGCCCTGCGCCAGGTCCGGTCCGAAGGCGGTCAGTTCGTCGCCACCGACACCTACCAGCGCCCACAGCGGCGAGGCGGCCGCGGCCGGGTCCCGCATCGCCCAGGCGTCCTCGAAGGAGATCCGGCCGGGCAGCACGTCCACCCGGAACGGCCGCCGGGAGCGCGGCACCCCGGCGTCCCTGGCCTGTGCCGCCTCGCCGATCTCGGCGATCGCCGCGTTCTGCCCCTGGCCGCTGGTGTCCTCGGACAGCAGCGCGAACTGCGTCTCGGCGGCCGTCTCGCCGCGGAAGGCCCGGCCCGGCGGGATCTCCTCGGGCACCTTGCGGGAGTTGATGTCCAGCATCGAGAAGTCGGCCCGGTCGGCGAGCCGCAGACCGTACTTGTCCTCGGTGAGGGAGGAGATCCGGCCCGCCAGGATCTGCCGGTCGCCGGTGAGGACGAGATGGATGCCGACGCTCGCGCCCTCCCGCATCATCACCATGATCTGGTCGGTGAGGTCGCCGTGGTTCAGTTCACCGAGGGTGGGCAGCCAGCCCTCCCAGCGGTCCAGGAGCAGCACGATGTGCGGCAGCCGCTCCGCCTCCGCGACGGCGCCCCGCTGCTCGCCGATGTCCGCGAACCCCTTCTCGGCCAACAGCTCCTGACGGCGCCCGAGTTCACCGCTGAGACGGGCCATCAGCCGCTCGACGCGCTCGGTCTGGTTGCGGCCGACGACCGCCCCGCAGTGCGGCAGCCGGGTCAGCGCGTTGAGCGCGCCGTTGCCGCAGTCGATGCCGTACAGATGCACGTCCGCACAGGAGTTGGTGCGGGCCAGCGAACCCGCGATGGTGCGCAGCACCTGGGAACGTCCGGTGCGCGGCGCACCGGCGACGATGAGGTGCCCGAAACCGGCGAAGTCGACGGCGACCGCACGGCGTGCCTGTTCACCGGGCAGGTCCTCGACACCGTACGGGGCGGCGGGCAGCGCGCCCCGCGCCCGCACGGCCGGCACGTCGTCCAGCAGCAGCATGTCGTCGAGGGCGGGCAGCCACGGCGAGTGCTGGGCCGGGATCGCCAGCGCGGTGTTCGCCTCGCGCACCGCGTCCACCAGCACCTTCAGGTCCGTGATCTCGTCGTCCTCCCTGGCCTCGGACTTCGGCTTGCGCAACGCCGCCCGCCCGAGGTCCTGCCAGGACAGCGCCCCGGCCCAGGGCGCCAGGGTCGCGGGGTCGGCCGCACCGGGCCGCCGGCCGCCGACCCGGCCCGACTGGAACGGGATCAGCGAGGCGTGCCCGAGCCGCACGTACGCCCGGCCCGGCGTGCTCTTCGCGATGTGCCCGGCGTCGGGCGCGTCGATGACGTCGGTCGACTCGCCCGCGTCGGTCACCCGCAACGCGATCCGCAGGTTGGTGTTGGCGCGGATCTCGGGCGACACCACGCCCGAGGGCCGCTGGGTGGCCAGCAGCAGGTGGATGCCGAGGGACCGGCCCCGCTGGGCGATGTTCACCAGGCCCGTCACGAAGTCCGGGAGGTCGCGCACCATGGACGCGAACTCGTCGATGACGATGAGCAGTCGGGGCACCGGCGGGTGCGCGGGATTGCGGCGCACCAGGTCCTGGTAGTCCTCGATGTCCTTGGCGTCGGCGGCGGCCAGGATGTGCTCACGGCGCTTCAGCTCGGCGCCCAGCGACTCCAGCGCCCGCTCCACGAGGTGCGCGTCGAGGTCGGTCACCATGCCGACGGTGTGCGGCAGCTTCACACAGTCCTTGAACGCCGAGCCGCCCTTGTAGTCGACGAGCACGAAGGTCATGTTCTCCGGCGTGTTCGCCACCGCCAGCGCGGCCACGATGGTCTGCAGCAGCTCTGACTTGCCGGAACCGGTGGTTCCGGCGATCAGGCCGTGCGGCCCGTCCCGCCGGAGGTCGATGCCGAACGGGCCGTCGTAGGACTCCCCGATGACCGCCATCGTCGACTGCCCGCCCATCCGCCAGCGGGCGGCGATCGCGTCCCGGCTCGGCGGCTCCAGCTGGAGCACGTCGAGCAGCCGGCTGGCGGCGGGCAGCGCCGAGTCCTCGGCCTCGCCGCTGATGTCCCGCAGCGGGGAGAGCGAGCGGGCGAGCCGGGCGCACCAGGCGGGGGAGACGAAGTCGGGCCGGACGTCCCGCTTGCGCAGCGCCCCGCTCTGCTCGACCCGCAGCCGCAACCCCAGGTCCTGCGGGGCCTGTTCCGCTCCCCGGTGAGCCTGCTGGGCCTGCGGGTGCCAGGCCTGGAAGGACGGGAAGCCGCCGGCGGCCTGCTGCGCCACGGCCGCCGCGGGCGTCTCCTCGGCCGCCACCGGCTCGGCGACGACGACACCCTG
Organism: Streptomyces sp. NPDC101237; assembly: GCF_044767465.1. Lineage (NCBI taxonomy): Bacteria > Bacillati > Actinomycetota > Actinomycetes > Kitasatosporales > Streptomycetaceae > Streptomyces > Streptomyces sp. NPDC101237. Next base: position 110,514 of record NZ_JBIWNY010000002.1, read on the forward strand.
GCACTCGCCCGGCAGGAACCGCTCCTCCTCGTCCAGGCAGATGGACCGCAGGGCCACTCCCGGCCCCTCCTTCAGCAGCCGCACCACACCCGGCATCGACCGCAGCCGCCGCGAACCGTCCCACACGATCACCACGTCCGGGTCGGCGAAGGCGGGCCCGTCCGTCTTGTTCCGGCCGCCCTGCTGCAGGGCCTTCTGCCGGGCGTCGAGGATCTGGGTCAGCTCACCGACGCGGGCCGCGACGGTCTCGGAGTCGGTGCCGATCAGCACGTTCACGTCCTGGCCGCCGCCGGGACGAGAGTGCGGCAGCCAGCGCACCCAGTCCCAGCGGCCGCCGGCGTCGTTGTCGGTGAGGACGTAGAACTGCACGTCCATCGGGCTGTGCAGGACGGCGGTCTGCGCGACCGCCCAGCGTCCCAGCGCGTGCGCCGCGTCCCCGGGCCCGGCGACGCCGACGACCCCGAGGTCGCGCAGCGACAGGGCGACCGGCGCGTCCTCGATGTACCAGCGGACCTTGCGCTTGTGCTCGTCCTGCTCCGGGTCGTCGAGTTCGACCTCGGAGGGCACCCGCCCGGTGCCGAACCGGATCAGCAGGTGGTCGGCGTCGGTACGGCGCCGCTCCCACAGCCGCGTCCGGGGTCCGGTGCCGTACGTCAGCACGGCCGCGGGATCGGGCACGGCGGCCCGCCGGTCGCTCCGCTCGGTCTTCAGGGCCTCCTGCGCGTCGTCCTCGATCCGGCCCTTGTGCTCCTTGTACTCCTTGAGCTGCTTGGCGTGGGACTTGCGCCCGTGCTTCTTGTCCATGAAGTAGTTGCCGAAGAGCATGACGGGGCTCATCACGGCCATGATCAGGTAGTACCAGCGCCCGAACATCATCACCGAGACGACGGCACCGACGAGCGGCAGCAGCGCCATCAGCCAGGGCAGCGGCCGGGCCTCGTAGTCGCCGGGCGGGTTCGGGAGCGAGAAGTGCGTCTGGTGCTCGGCGGGGCGCAGCCGCGGGGGCCGGTTGTAGTCGAGCCCGGCACCGTCGTCGGACCACTTGAGGGCCGCGTTCGGCGGGGCGTAACCGGTGATCTCCAACAGGCTGTTGCCAAGCGCGAGTTGGGCGCCGAGCGGCCAGTCGCCCTCGCCGTCGAACTCCTCGCCGTCCAGCCGGGCGCCGTCGCCGTGCGTACGCACCTTGCAGGTGCCGTCGATGGCGATCGTGAGGGTGGCGGCGCGGGCGGCCAACTCCGGGTCCTCGATACGGAGATGAGAGGCGGCGCCGCTGCCGATGTCGTACCGCCCGATGCCGAGCCGGTGCACGGCGCCGGCCGCGGGACCGCCGGCCACCCGGAACTCCACGATCCCTGTGGGCTCCCCGAGCACGCATCCGGCCGGATCGTGCAGGCTGACGACGACACCGTCGCGCAGCGGCGAGGCGACGACGGTGGCGGCGGGGTCGAGGGCGTAGCCGTCGACGTACGCGAGAGGGCCGCCCGCCGGGACGGCCGACGTCCCGCGCGGCGCCCCGATGGGTATGACCCGGGCGACCTCGTCACCGTCCGGCCGCCCGAGACCGACCTGACCGGCCAGTTCCCGGGTCACGTCACCGACGGTCGACTCGGGATCGGCGTCGAGCACGACGTCGGCGGTGGCGCCGCCGACCGGGTCCACGACGGTCATACTCAGGCGCACGTCAGTCCTCCTCGCAGGCCCGGCACATTCGGAGTGACCTTAGCCGGACGGCCTTTCACGGGCGCAACGGGATTGCTCCGGTTCACGATTCCCTCGCACGAGGGCCCTGCGGCCCCGTGTCTCCCACCCGTAGGATCTTTGCTCATGGGACGGCCGGGTCAGGACCGGCCGAACCGTCCGAGCAAGCCACGGGGGCGAGCCCTGGGGCGGCCACAACACAACGGGAGGGATGCCGACATGGGCAAGGGCAAAGACACGGACCTTACGTATGCCGAGATGGAGAAGGTCGCCGGCGACCTGATCAAGGACATGCACGAGCTCGAAGACAAGATCAAGAACATCGAGAAGCGTGTCTCGGCACTGGTGGAGGAGGGCTTCACCACCCAGAAGGCCTCGGGAGCCTACGACGACTCCATGAAGGACTTCACCAAGGGCGCCACCAAGACGATCCAGGGCCTGCACGGCCTCTCGGACTTCCTGAAGAAGGCCAAGGAAGCGTACGAGCAGCTGGACGACCAGCTGGCGAAGCAGGCCAAGGGCTGATCGACGCCGATTCGGCGAGGACGGGTTCGCGTCGGTGCGACGGAGCACGTGCTGTGCTCCGTCGCACCCGCTGTCAGGCCTCGGTAGTCCTGGACTCGCCCGGCTGCTGTCGGCGCGCCAGGTACGCGTGCAGTTCGCTGCGTCGCTCTTCGGTCGTCAGCCTGATCCACGAGCCGTCCTTGAACCGCAGGAGCAGCCTGTTGCTGTCGAACTCAGGAAGCGGGTTCGCGATGACGGCGTCCCCGGCCGGAATTTCGTCGACGACCTGGGTGAGGGCGTCGCGGCGGACGGACACGCGCTTGGGCGGGGCGGCCAGCAGGATGCGATTTCCCACAGGTGCAACCAGCCGTTGATGGTGAGAGGAATGGCTGTACCACTGCAAGAGGAAGCGGCCGGCCGCCCCGTTCCAGTCGCCGTCGAAGGTCTTGTCCAAGCCCAGTTCGACGACCGCCGCGTCCCGCCGCTTTCTGTCGAGCCGCGCGGCACGGTGGCGTTCCCGCTCTCCGTCCGTCGACAGCATGCGCTCCACGGCCTCCTCGGCCGCGCCGACGAGACCCAGCAACTTCCCGATGTACAGCAGGGGGGTCCCCAGGACGACACCGAGCACGCCGAGCGGTGGCATGGAGGCAGGGCGCAACGCCCCCGCCTCCGTCGCCCGGTGGACCTCGGCGGGTGGTTGGGGGATCTTGCCGATCGTGCACCAGGCTGCTGCGTCGGGTGTGACGCCTAGTCGGTCCCATATGGTGCGGTCGGTGCTCGTGGACAAAGCCCGTCCCACCTTCCAAGTCGTTTGCCGAGGGAAGTCTCTCGGCAGTGTCTCATGTTCGTGATGGGGGATTTTTCAATGGCGGACAGAATCAGGTACGACCTCGACATGATCAAGGGGTGCTCGCGCACCCTGGGCAAGCTTCACAACGAGTTCGATCAGCATGGGAATCCTGCGGACGGTTATCAGGACGAACTGGGGCACGGTGGTCTGAAGGATGCTTTCGACGAGTTCAGCACCACTTGGAAGAAGACGCGGAAGAAATTGTCCAAGGAACTCAAGAAGCTGGCCGACTACACCGGGGCTGCGGCGCAGAAGTACGACGAGATCGACCACGAGTTGGCGAAGGCCATTGCCGAGAACACGGGGAGAGGAAAGAAGTGAGCAGGCGTTCCAGTGACTGGCCGCCGCTGTGGGACGGAGATCCCACCCCGGGCGATCCTGACGAAGTAGCTGCCCTCGGGCGAAAGTTGCGTCAGATGGCCGACATGATCGACGAGCAGGCGCGAGTGATCAAGGCGCTGTCCTCGGTCGAGGGCTGGGACAGCGACGCGGGTCGTGCTTTCAACGAGATCGCCGACGGTACCGGAGACCGGCTCAAGAAATCCTTCGAGCGATACGACGAGGCGTCCAAGGCGGTGGGCACAAAGGTCGCGGAAGGCGAATCAAGCGAATTCGCAGGTGAGTTGCACCGCGCCCAAGTGAAGGCCGACAAGGCCCTGGCGGATTACCGTGAGGCCAAGTCCGATCACGACCTTGCCGACCGGGAGGCCAAGAAGTTCACGGATAAGTACCTCGTCAGTCAGATACCCGAGGCGGACAGGCCCGAGTACGAGCGCTGGGAGAAGAAGCGCGACGAGGCGCTGCACCGTATCGGCCAAGCACGCAAGGAAGTCAAGGCCGCCCGCGACATCTTCGATGATGCCGGGGAGCGTGCAGCTCGCCGTATCAAGGACGTGGTCCACCATGACGCTGTGCGTGACCCGGGCGGATTCATGAACTGGCTGGCCGACTGGGCTGACATGTTTTCCAACATCTCTGCCATCCTGTCCGTCCTGGCGGTCATCTGCGCGTTCATTCCGCCGCTGGAGGTTTTGGTGCCCATCTTCGCCACCCTTGCGGTGCTCGCCAGCGCGGCTGCCCTGGCCGGACACGCCTACGACATGTCGGTGCGAGGCGGAAAGGTCAACTGGCTGAAGCTCGGCACGGACTTCCTCGGTGTTCTCCCGGGGCTCGGTGCTCTCAAGGGGTTCAAGGCGCTCTCCGGACTCGAAGGAATCGCCAAGCTTCAAGCCTTGGGCAAGCTCGGCACCCTGGGCGAGATCGGCTCCGGCGCCCTCGCCGGTGTCGGTCACAACTTCCTCAACGGCGTAAGCGTGAAACTGACGAACAGGGTCTTGGCCCAAGGGCTCAAGCTGGGCCGGCGACTCAACGTCGGCGGTCTCCCGGAGGAGTTCGTGCCCGTAGGCGGCAAACAGATCACCGGGATCATCAAGGGCAACGGTCTTGCCAGCGCGCTGCACCGGATGTTCAGCGGTGAGAATGGCGGGACCACGGGTTATCGGGAGCCGAAGTCCACGCCGACCCCGGCACCCACCCCCTCGCCGTCGCCCCAGCCTTCGCCGAAGCCGTTCCATGCGGCTCTGGCCGCGTAGCCGCAGCGCCATGACAGCGTTGGACTCAGCGCGAAGGAAGGACGAACCAGGTGGATGACAGGACCGACCTCGGCGAGTGGGACTTCGTCGGCCGCCGGGGTACGGAGCCGGTGCGCATGGTCCCCGCGGCGGTGATCTTCGCGATCCCCAGGGCCGGGACGGAAGCCGAGCGGCTGCGAGAGGAACTCCGCTTCGACTTTTTGGACGACCGAGCGGTTCTTCGGATGCTCCGGCAGCGGCATCAGGACGAGGTCGCGATGTTCAACGCGGGGTTCAAAACCGGGGTTCCTCTGGCGTTCGTCGGCTTCGGCGCGGCGGTGTACTGGGGCGGCGTGGTCCAGTTCTGGGAGTCGGCAGCAGCACGTCTCGCCTATTCGAGCGTAGCCGTCGCACTCGTACTGGCCCTGCTCACCGCCTTCGTGCGCGCTGCCGCGGCGCAGTGGGGCGATCCCGTACGCCAGAATCTTCGAGCCCGCGCCAAGGCATACCGCGAACTTGCCCGCCTCGCGCGCAGAGAAGGGGCGGACATTCCTGCTCACTACCCGCACTACGGCCCTTACCCGTTCGCGGCCACCTTCCGCGCCGAAGCCGACCGGGCGGAGACCAACGAGGAGGAAGGGCTGTCGTGAGCGCCCTAGCAGCAGGGGAGAACGTCCGGAGTTCGATCGGCGGCCCGGGCATCGATGTCCGCTGGATCATGCCGGAGGGGTTCTTCGAGATCCCGATGGACGCGGACACCTTGGACGAGACCGCCGAGCAACTCGTCGAACTGGCCCGTTCCGTGATGCCCGAGGCCACCTTCGAGGTGCAGCTGGAGTGGGCGGTCATGGTCGCCGCGCATTACGACTCGTTCGTCGAGGCCGGGATCCAGTACTCCGGCTTCGTCATGACGGAGGTGGACGGGGACCGCTGCACGGCGACGGTCACCGTCAGCATGATCGACCTGGACGAGAGGGCGGGCACCCGCCCCGTCGCGTTCCTCGGCTCGACGATGCGCCACCTCGACATGGGCCAGGTCGGCGAGATCGAGTTGCCCTGTGGTCCGGCCGTGTCCTGCATCGGCACCCGGAAGGCGAGCCTGCCCGGCAGTCTCACCGTCTCCGGAGCCGACGAACCGGTGGTGACCTCCTTCATCCAGGTCCAGATACCGCTCGACAACGGAACGGTCCTGGTCCTGGAGATGGGCACCCCCACCCCCCAGGCCTGGGACGTCTTCTCGGCCATGTTCGCCGGTGTCGTGAAGAGCGTCCGCCTGTTCGACGAGTCGGGCAGGCCGACGGTGATGCCGGCATGACCACGGAGCCCGACGCCACGGCACCCCCGAGGGACTACCGGCTCCTGGTCCCCCGGGACTGGTTCCGCATCGACCTCACCCAGGAGCGCTGGCGTGCCCAGCTGAAGACGTTCGTGGACCACCAGGCCGAGGGCAAGAACGTATCGGCCGACCTGAGGCAGGAGACCTGGGCCGTCCTGCGCAACACCGCCGAGGCCGGGGTCAGAACGGGTGCGTTGGAGTTCTTCCTGAGGCCGGAGCTGGAGGGCGGCGGTGTTCTTCCCGCTTCGCTCATCGTCTCGCTGATCCCACGCACTCGGGGACTGTCCGCCCGTGATCTTCAGGAGTCGCTCCGGGCGGGGTCGGCGCGGAGCGACGGCTCTTCCCCCGAGATCTCGACCGTCGTCCTGCCCGCGGGTGAGGCCGTCCGGGTCCTCGGCCCGACGACTCTGGACCTCTATGTCCAGATGCCCGGCGGAGTCGGCTACCTGGTTCTGGCGTTCGCGGTGCCGCTCGACGGGGTGGCGGGCCCCATGCGCCGGCTCTGCGAATCGATCGCGGAATCCCTGCGCTGGATCCTGTGAACGGCCGGCCGATCGCGGACCACGGCAAGGTCCGCGTTGTCCCCAGGTGATCCGGTCCCCTCCGAACGGCGGGCGGACAGCGGCTTTCTGATCCACCCGCCCCCGATCAGCGGTTGACGGCCTGGATCTCCTGGACGGTGATGTCCTGGGTGGTGCCGAACGTGCCGTCGGGCAGGTCTCCGCCCGCGCCGCCGGTGCCCGTCCAGGAGATCTTCCAGGTGATCGTCGCCCGCAGTTCGAAGACTCCGTCACCGGAGGAGTGCAGGTACCTGATTCCGCAGGGCGGCGTACTGTCGGCGTCGCCCTTGGCGTAGGGCCTGCCGATGGACCCGTCGCCGTTGATGGCGCACTCTCCGGAGGCCGGGAAGGTCTCCGCGTCCGCCGTGCCGGGTTCGAGCTTGAGTGCGACCGGCTCGGCGGTGGTCGTCGCCTGGATGCCGAAGCCGGGGACGTCGATGGCCGCCGTGGCCTTGACCTCGTCGAAGACGGCCTTGTCCAGCCAGGCCCACGTCGGCAGGTTCACCTTGGTGGTGGCCTCGGGGGCGAGGGTCACCTTGGTGTCGGGCAGTTGCATGCGCTGGTACGCGAGGGCGGCGAGGATCTCCGGCTTGATCGCCTCCTCGTACCGGGCGGGCGGGGTGTCGCCGTTGTCCACCCAGAAGGGGAGGTCGTTGCAGGAGCCGCGCTTGAGGATGTCGGGCTCGTCAGGGTTCTCGACGGCGGCCCAGAACATCCCCTTGCCGTCCTTCTCGACGTTGTAGTCCTTGTAACCGGGGGTGTCGGTCCAGCCGTAGTCGTCCTCGTAGTGCCGCTGCATCTCACCGATCGCCGCGCCCGCGGTGCCGCCCATGCCGGGCGTGTTCCTGGCGCTGTCGATCTCCCCGGACATCTTCTTCTTGAAGTCCTTGGCACCGAGGTAGGGGGCGTACCAGCAGGGCGGAGGAGTCCAGTTGACGTCGGAGGAGGTGACGTTTCCGGTGCCGCCGGTCTTGGTGACGGCGCCGGAGTAGTGGATGCTCGCGGCGGCGTAGATGCCGGTCTTGTCGGCGCCGCCCTTCGTGCCCGAGTCACCGCCCTTGCCGTAGTCCACCGGGTCCGCAACCGAGTTGGGCGCCGCCAGCATGAGAGCGCCGGTGGCCAGAACGAGGACAGCGGCACACGTGCCGAGGGGCGAAGGCCGCGATTCGTTCACCGGCACTGCCGAGCTCCCGTCTCGACGTACACCTTCGACGCCTGCCAGAGGTTCTCACCCGTGGCGACCTTGACCATGATGATCTTGTAGTACCCGAAGTCCTTGAGGCTGGGCTCGGTCTTCAGGACCTTCCCGGTCTTGATCTCTTTGCCGTAGAACTTGCTCGCGTCCGAGCAGAAGCCGACCTCCACCGAGGTGCCGTTCGGGGCGGAACGGGTGGTGGCGTCGTAGTGGCGGCGGGTACCGGTGGCGGTCCAGCCGCCCTTCATCCACTCGTTGATCTGCACGGTCGCGTAGTGGAGCCCGTCGCCGGTTGCGTACGCGGCCACCGACGCGTCCTTGGTCGAGTGCTTGACGACGCCCCGGTAGATGGAGCGCATGAAGTTCGCGGCGTCCTCCATCGCGGCCGCCTCGTTCTTGTCCTTCGGCTTGGTCCAGTCGAAGACCAGGTTCACGTCCTTGGGCAAGGACACGTCCACGCCGTCCGGCTTGTCCTCCGCCGGTGCGCCCGAGGCGGATGCCGAAGCCGTCGGTGTCTTCGTCGGCCGGTCGGCGCCCGCGATCTTGTCGTTGTCGCCGGCTTTGTCGTCGCCACTGCCGCAGGCGGTCAACAGCAGTGCTGCCGTGGCCGCCAGCGCGGTTACGGCGGGCAAGGTACGGCGCTTCACAGTGATCTCCCCGTGAGACATAAGTCCAGTCAAGAGATCCGACGGTATCGGTGAGGTTCCTGGTTTCGCCACCGCGAACTTCACTGGGAATGGTGATAATTCTGGGCGGATAGGAGCGCGAGGACGTGTGACCTGTGTCCTGAAAGCGCTGGAACGGCGACCATCTCGTTGCTGTGGGCTGAGGTGTGCTGGGTAGGGCGGCCCGTTCGGGACGCCGAGACGCCATCGCCGTTCCCCGCTGTGAACGTAAACCCTCCGGCATGGGAGCCGATATTCGAGTAGGCCGGCTGTTCCATGCAGACCGTTAGGTGCACGGAAACGAACGCAGACCGTCATGGCCTGCTCCTAAGGGGACGCGCTGTCGATGCGTTCCGTCGCCTCCGGGAACGACACGGTGTGAAGGACGGCCGTCACCATGTTGCAGAACTCGTCCCAGTAGTCGATCGCGGCGGTGTCCAGAGTGAAGACGGCCGTGTGGCGTCCCGACGGAAACGGGACGTGCACCTGGATCTGGCCGGTGTGCAGCGTGGTCCGCTCACCGCTGGCCGTGACGTCGGGATTGAGGCTGATCTCCCGCACCGTGATGTTGACGACGGACGGGCCGCAGGGCAGGTCGAGCCAACGCGCGTCGTTCGCCGCGTCGGAGGAAAGGACGGCAAGAATGCCCTGCGCCGCGATGTCGGGGGCGGGATGATCGGTGACGTACGCCGCCACGCTCAGAGAGCAGTGCGCCACTCCACCGGAATCCAGGGAGAACAGACCGAAGGCCGAGTAGGCGACACCGGCGGCCGCCATGGCCTCCGCGACCAGTTCGTAGAACGGCGCCGTCGACTGCCAGAGCGCGTCGTCGCCACCGGGATACACACCCCGTACGAACTCCGCCGTCACTGCAGCACGTTCCTCGTCGGGGATCGCGACAGGCAGGGCGTGGAAACCCTCAGGGACGACGAACGTCATCGGCGGGACGGGGTGTTCAGCCGCGGCTGTCTCCAGCAGGATCGGCTCCGTCACCGGGGGCTGTCCTTCGTGACGTCGTCCGTGCCGTCGGGGGACAGATAGCGAGTGACGGTCCAGACGGTGCCGCTGGAGAGCGGGACCTGTAGTTCGACCATCACGGTGCCGTCCGAGAAGCGTTCCAGAGAAGGCGGTTCGGTGACCGGAAGCATGGTGCCGATCGAGCGGGAGATCTGCAGGGGAGGGGACGCCACCAGGGTGGCGAGGCGCTCGCGCTGCTGCGGCGTGAGGTCGCCCTCCGCCGCAGGCTGCAGTTCGTTCCGGACGCGTCTCACGAGCTTGAGTGCTTCCTGGACCTTCCAACGTGTCCAGGATCCGTCCCCGAAGCGGACTCTGACGTCCGAGACGCCCTCCGAGTACGGCATGCGCTCGATGTCGGCGACCGTGTGGCGGGCAGCCGTCCACAGTTCCTCGGTGGGAGCGGACCCGGCGTCCTTGTCCTCTCCCAGGATGACAAGGCGCTGGTCGGTCAGTACCAGCTCGGTTCGGTACGCCTTGGGCCGGCGGGCGGGGTCGAGCTGCCAGGGGAGGGTCCGCGCCGTGTCGCCGGGAGCCGCCCACATCACGGGAAAGTCATCCACTTCGTTCTCCGGCTCCCGCGGCTTGCCGATGTCGGCCGGCTCGCCGAACAAGGTGCCGCCGGCCGCGCCCGCGTTCGCGATGATGTTGAGGAGGCGAGGAATGCCGAGCAGTGCGATGTCCAAGGCCCGTACTCCGACCCGGTCGGGCTTGCTCCGAGGAGCGAAGCCGGGACCGGGCGGCCAGCCGAGCTGGGCTTCGATGTCGTGCCGCTGGGTGTCGCGGAAGGAACGCAGCCCCGCCACAGGCGGTGCGATCCCGGTCGCGAAGGCCACCTCCACTCGCATGCGCGGAGTTTCCCCGGGGGCCGGATACCAGTCCACAGCCTTGTGTCCTCTCAGTGTGCCTTGGCGGATTCGTGGAAACGATCCCCCAGGTCACCGATGTGCGAAGGCATCGAGAACGCCTTCGGTGCGATCTTGATCACTGAGTCGATGCCTCGCCCCAGCGCGCTCATGGAGTCGATCTTCTTCAGGCCGGGGACGCCACGAGTACCGAGCCACTGGCCGCTGCGGATGTTTTTCTCGGCGACCAGGCTCATCCGGTTCATGATGCCTTCAGCTTTGACGACCCCTCCGGTCTTGGTGCCCCAGAGACCGACCGTCTTGCCCAGCACCGTGAAGTTCTTGGCGCCGGAGACCCCTTTGCCGACACCGATGATGTTCCGACCGCCGGTCTCCAACCCCTGGAAACCAGGGCCGAGCTTTCCCGCACGGGCCACCGCGGTAGCCCCGTCCGCGACCTTGACGCCCTTGCTGAAGGCTCCGATGCCCGGGATGGCCCCCAGCGCGTCGACCCCGATGCTCTTCCAGCCGACGTCGGCCCCCGCTGCCTTGGCCACGAGGTGGGTGACCAGTGCCAGTCCACTGCTGACCACAGCCGCCACGGCGAAGACGGCGCCGAGCGGTTCGAACGGCGCGGTGATGATCGCCAGCACGGTCAGGATGCAACTCAGATCGCCGAGCAGGTCACCGACCAATCTGATCAGATCGGCGTGATCCTTGATCCAGTCGCCGGTTGCGTCCCACGCGTCCGCGACCCCGTGCCCGAGCTTGTCCCAGAAGCCGGGTTCATGGGGCGCGATGTCGCCGGCCTTGTCCAGCTCCTTGCTGATCTGGCGGGCGGCGGCCCGGTAGTCCTCCTCCAACTGGTGTACCTGCTGGATGACGCCGTCCACCGCGCTGGAGGCCCTGCCGAGCTCCATGCTGCCGTCGCTGCCGGCCTTCCCCTGTGCCTTCGCCTTGGCGTCGAGCTTCTCGCCTGCACTCTTCTCCAGCCGGTCCGCCCGATCCTGGAAGTCCTGGAGGTCTCCGGCCCAGCGGTGCAGGGCTCGGGAGGCCTTGTCGAAGGAGTCGTGGCTCTTGCGGACCAGCGGGGTGACGTCCTGGCCGATGTAGTCGGTGAACGCGATCGCGGTCTTGCCTTTCCAGGCGCCGCATTCGATGCGCTCCAGCTCCTGCAGTGCCGTGCCGAGTTCGCCGGCCAGCTTGCCGAGCTGTCGGGCGAGGTCGCGGGTGTCCTCCACGCTCCCCGGTGTGGGGTCCCAGCCTATGTGGGGGAAGGCAGGCCGATGCCCAGCCACGTCACTTGCCCTTCTGCCGCGGAGCCTTGAGGGACTCGGCGAGGTCCAGGTCGAGTTTGCCGAAGCTCTCGCCGATCTTGTCGATCATTTTCACGGCACCCTGGGTGTGCTTGCCGAGCTGCTTGATGCCGTATTCCCAGTCGCCGGCGAAGTCCTGGACGTCTTCGACGAGGTCTTTCTCGCCGACGGCCGTGGCATCCGCGCTGCGGAGTGCGCGGCGGGTGGTCTCCATACGGTCGCTGATCGAGGAGAAGGTCTTCTTCAGGTCCTGGAAGATCGTGTCTTCGAGGCGCAGGTCAGTCATGTTCGGATTCCGGTCTCTTGCGACGGGAGGGATTGCCGAGGCTGTGGAGAGCCCCGCCGCCGATCAGCGGTTCACGGCCTGGACCGCCTGGAGGGGGAGGTCCTGGGCGGGGCCGCAGGTCTCGTCGGGCCGGTCGCCGCCCGCGCCTTCGCTTCCCTGCCGGCTGATGTGCCAGGTGACGGTCGCCTTGACGGGGTGAGCGCGGTGCCCTGACGAGCGCACGTACTCGGTCTCGCCGGGCGGGACGCGATCGGCCGCGCCCCTGCCGTACCTCTCGCCGATCGAGCCGTCGGAGTTCGGGGTGCGGTGGCAGTGACGGGCAAAGCGCGGCGCTTCACTGTGGGCTCCCCGTGAGAATGGAGTTCGGCAAGGGTACAGACGCTATCGGCGTGGTTCCCGGTTCGCCAGCGCGAACCTGGGCCGCGGTGGGGGAACGCGACTCGGGGCGCCCCGCCCCCACGGTTCCGTGTGCGGATCGTGTCCTCGGTCACCGGGAGAGGACGGGCATCTCGGTTCCCGTCGCCTCGGTGTCTCTCCTTGGTCCGCCCTTTGCGGCTTGTTGGTTGAAGCCGTGCAAACTCTCGACCCACAGTGACCCTGACCCCCCGCGCCTCGTGGGGCGGTCGTGCACGCAGGTGTTCACGGGGGTAGGGGTGGCGGATCACGTCAAGGTGTCCGCGACGGAGCTGCGGGAGATCAGCCGGTCCGTCGCGAAGCTGAAGTCCAACTTCGAGCATGCGAAGGATCTCGTCGACTCGTACGGGTCCGAGATCGGCTCCGGCGACGTGGCCGGCGCGCTCGACGACTTCGCCGACGACTGGAAGAAGAAGCGCAAGCAGCTCTGCGACGGGCTGGAGTTCCTCGGGAGGACCGCGGGCGAGGCCGCCAAGGCCTACGACGGGCTCGACCAGCATCTCGCCGACGCGCTGCTCAAGGCCCAGCCGGGGGAGAAGTGAGCGATCGCGACTTCTCCGGCGTCGACTGGCAGACGGCCCGGTACGACGACAAGGAGTTCACGCCCGGCGACCCGTACGAGGTCGCCCGGCTCGGCAAGCGGATCTCCGACACCGCCCGACTCATCGAGGAGCAGGCCGCCAAGCTGAACAACCTGGTCGACGGGAACGGATGGGACTCCGACGCGGGACGCGAGTTCACCAGGAGGACCGGGGAAACCGTCAAACTGCTCGGCCAGTCGCACCAGCGGTACGCCGCGGCCGGTGCCGCCCTCGGGTCCTCCGTGCCGTACGAGCCCATCGCCGACCAGGTCCGGGAGAACTGGGCCACCGCGCTCGGCCACGCGCAGAACCGGGTCCGCGCCGCGCTCAGGAAAGCCGCCGCGGCCGACACCGACAGCCGCGGCTACCAGAAGCAGATCGATCAGCACCCCTCCGCCGACGACAACCACCCCGACAAGCAGAGACTGAAGCGGCAGAAGGACGCCTCGGACGGTGAACTCGATGCCGCGAAAAGAGAGTTGCGCGCCGCGCTCGACTACCGCGACACCCAGGCCGGGTACGCCGCGAAGGCGATACGGGACGCCGTCGACCACGACGGTCTGAAGGACCCCGCCCACCACTGGTGGGACAACTGGAAGGACTGGGTCGCCGACGTCGGGCACTGGGCGGGCGTCGCCGCGGCCGTCCTGGGCGTGCTGGCCCTCGTCCTCAGCTGGGTACCGGTCCTCGGCGAGGTGCTGGGCGCGCTGGCGCTCGTCGCCTCCGTCGTCGCCCTGGTCTGCGACACCGTCTCCGCGCTGGACGGCAAGGGCACCTGGCTGGACGTCGCCATCGACGTCGTGGGCGTGCTGTCGTTCGGCGCCGGCCGGATCCTCGGGACGACGGCCAGGGAGGCCGCCACCGCGGCCCGCGGCGCCTCCGCGGTCAAGGACCTCCAACTGGCCCGGGAGATCGGGCTGAACCCGACCGCGGCCCGTGAACTCGCCGAGACCCTCAACGGGGTGAAGGCCGGCGAGATCGGCAAGGCGCTGTCCGAGGGGCCCACCACGCTCCTGCCGCGGATGCGGTCGGTGGTCAAGGAGTCGCTGAACCTCAAGGCGTTCGCGACCGACATCCGGGACGCGCCCGCGGCGCACGCCGCCGCCAAGGCCTTCGCGGACTCGGCGCCGGAACTGTCGGAGATCGCGGACTCCTCCTTCAAGACCATGGCGGGCCAGGCCAAGGCGCTCTACTACGGCAGCCAGACGCTGCCACTGCTGGCCGGCTGGTCGAACCTGGCACCTGCGCACTCCGGCGAGCCGTGGGGAACCGGCCCGAACCTCCTGCGGCACGTGAAGGAGATCCCGGGCATCGGGGCCGGCGGCACACCGTTCTACAACTGGCAGTGGAGCACCGGCGGCTGACCCGGCCGGCCACCGGACGTTCCCGAGCGGAGAGAGCAAGGACCACGTGGCGAGTGACGATGAGCGGTCCGTCGACGAGCTGTTCGCGGATCTGCCCGAGAAATGGCAGCGGACTCTGGAGGAGGCGGGCCTGGGACTGCCCGAGCTGCGCCGGGTCGCGGCCGGACCGGACGGCATGCGGCGGGTGCGTACCATCCTGGCCGAGTTCTCCGGGTCCGCACCCGGGGGACGGCCGAAGCGGGCCGAGTACGGCGGCGCCGTCCCGGTGTGGCCGTGGGCCCGGCTGTTCCTGGTGGCCGCCGTGTCGGCCGTCGTCTGTCTGGGTTCGAGCCTGTTCATCGGCACGGCGGCGGCGTTCGTCGGCCTGCTGCTCGGGCTGCCGGTCTTCTGGGTGGCCTTCAAGCCCCGTGACTCCCGGGGGGCCGCCGCCGTCCGGTACGTCACCGCGGCCGCCTACCTCGTTCTGGTCCTGGTCGGCTCGTACTTCGCCAACACCTGGTACCTGCGGCTGCGGGGGGAGGAGCAGACGGTCACCATCGCCGCGCCGGCCCATCAGTGGACGCACGGGACCCGCGAGACGTACTGCAGGGTCCGGCTGTCGGACGGGTCCCTCCACGAGGTGACCGACAACAAGGACGACTGCGCCGACCACGTCGGGCGGACGGCCCCCGCGGTCGTGGACCCGGCGGGGCACTACGAGCCCGCCCTCGGCACCAAGTCCGACCTCGGCGGTCTCCTGGAGGGTTATGTCTGCCTCGGCGCCGCCGCGGTGCTCGTGCTGGCACCGGCGACGGCCGTGGTCCTGGGCCGGCGCCCCCGCTACGCCCGCGTGATCGGGGCGGCGGGATGAGGGACGAGTCGTCCGGCGCGTCCGGGGCCCACCCGGGCGGACCCGTCGCGGGAGCGGGCACGCACGTGTCCGCGTCCCCCTCCGACTACCGCCTCGCCGTTCCCGAGGGCTGGGAGCGGATCGTGCTCGATCCCGACCGGTGGGGTTACCGGATCGACAAGATCGTCAAGCGCGGTCTGCGGCGTACGGCGGCCGACCCCCGGCTGGCGGCCGCGCTCGCGGAGCGGATGCGGGAGCAGGCCGAGGCCGCGCACGCCAACGGCGGTGTCGAGATGTACCTCATGAACCGGATCCTCGGCCGGGTCCCGGTCTCCGCCGGTCTGGTCGTCACCCTGCTGCGTCCGGCTCCCGGCACCGGGGCGGGCGACCTCGGCGACATCGCCCGCTCCCTGGCGCTGCGTGCCGACCCGGGGACGGAAGACGTCACACTCGTCGACCTTCCGGCCGGTCCCGCCGTACGCCACCGCCACCTGCGCCGCCCTGCCGCCGACGACCCGGACGGCAACAGGCTCGCCGTCACGCACCTGGACGTGCATCTCGCCGTCCCGCGCAGCGACCAACGGCTGCTGCTCTCCTTCTCCACGCCGATGGAGCCGCTCGCCGACGCCCTGGTCGGCCTCTTCGACTCCGTCGCCCGCACGCTGCAATGGATGGCCTGATGCCCGAGTTCGCCGCGTCCACGGTGCGTATGAGGGTGCCCGAGGACGCCGTGTCGCTTCCGGTGCGCGCGACGGACGTCGACCTGGACGCGTGGGCCGCGGAGGCGGCGGCGCGCCGTGTCGGCCCGGACGGCGCACACCAGCGGCTCCGGCGGGCCCTCGCCGCCGAACTCCGCGAGGCCGCCGCGGACTCCCGCGAGCGCGGTCCGGTCACCGCGCTGTCGTACGTCCCGGAACCCCGCCTCGGCGAACTGGCCCGCGTCGAACTGTCCGTGCTGGTCGCCGACGCCACGCATCCGGCGATGACCGTCGATCTCCTGCGGGGCTTCCTCGCCGCTCCGACCCCCGTCTCCTACCGGCCGCCCGAGAGCGAGCCGCGCACCCTGCCCGCCGGCCCGGCGGTGCGGGTACGGCACGCCTACGTCCAGGACGTGGACGCGGACGGGCTGGGCACCGTCACGGAGACCTGCGCGTACGGCATCCGCGCCGACCCGGCCTGGGCGCTCGTCCTGTTCACGTCCTGGCGGGCACCGGCCCGCTCCGACGCCCTGTGCGAGCTGACCGACGAACTGGCCCTGACGGTCCGGGTCACCGCCTAGACCGGGGTCACGCGGCCGTCAGGCGGGCGACGAGTTCCTCACCCTCCAGGGAGGTCAGCCGGCACCGGGAGCCGTCCGTGAAGGTGATCCTGAAGTCCCGCCCGCCGACGCTGAACGGGCATCGCTCGACGGTGGCCACCGCGCTCAGGTCCGTCGCCCACAGGACCTCCTCCCAGGGGTCCCCCCGTCCGGCCGGGTGATCCGGAATTCCCGTCAGGCCGCCGTCCGGGAGCGGCCGTCGGCGTGAGCGGTTCGTGCAGGCCTCATGGGCGCACGGTGACGGCGTCGCGTGCGGACCGGTCGCGAGCAGGGCCGGGAGGATTCACCGGCGCACACTGCGGCGTCCCTTGACGTGGCTGGATTCTCAACCGCCGCTCGGGTCACCACCGTTGCAGATCGGAACGTCGATTCCATTGAGGTCAAGGTGTCCGAGCGCGCCTTGAGGGGCTTATGTGCGGCTGATACGGTGCGATCGCTTGACACTCGCCCTGGCGCCGAGTAATCGGCCGGATCGGGTGGTTGGCGTCGAGTGTCCGCTTTTACGGCGTTGACAGAGTTTCAGGGCAGACAGTTTTTCTTGGCTGTAACGGGGAGCGGTTGCGTGAAGATCCAAGAGCGTACGGGGGCGGGCGCCGGTCGTTCCGCGGGCCCGGCTCAGCCTTCGGTCGGTGACCGGCTTCCCACGCCGCCCCGGGAACGCAAGCCCGCGCTCGCCGCGCTCGCGGTGCTGCTGATCCTGCTCGGCGCGCTGGGCGCCACGACGCTCGTGCTGCAGGCCGGCGACCGGATCGAGGTCGTCAAGGTGACCGACGACATCCAGGCCGGCGAGTCCGTCACCAAGGACAACGCGACGTCCGTCCTGGTCGCGGCCGACGACAGCATCAACTACGTCAAGTGGTCCCAGCTGGCCTCGCTGAAGTCCTACAAGGCCAAGTCCACCATCTACAAGGGCACCGTCGTCATCGGCGACATGTTCACCGAGGGCAGCACGCTGCCGTCCGGCAAGGCCTCCGTCGGTGTCGCCCTCAAGGAGGGCCAGTACCCCGCGGACATCAAGCCCGGTGACGTCGTCGCCGTCTACAACGTGGGCACCAACAACTCCGGTTCGGGCTCCGGCTCCGGCTCCGGATCGAGTGGCTCCGACTCGTCGTCCGGCTCCTCCAACACGCCGATCGTCGCCGACGCCAAGGTCAACACCAAGTCCGACGACAGCAACGCCACCATCAGCACCGGCAACCTCCTGCTGACGCTGCTCGTGGACGAGGGCGACGCCGCCGCGGTCGCACGTGCCGCGGCCGCGGGCGCGGTCGCCGTCGTGCACGTTCCCGGCCCCGGCAACTAGAAGGCGGCCCACCCATGGCGCTCATCGCAATCGCCGCCGACAAGGGTTCCCCCGGCGTCACCACCGCGGCCGTCGCGCTGGCCGCGGTCTGGCCGCGCCGGGTCCTGCTCGCCGAGGCCGACCCGGCCGGCGGCGACCTGGTCTACCGCAGCGCCGCCGCGCACGGCGGACCGCTCAACCCCAACACCGGCATGCTCTCCATAGCGGCCACCGCTCGGCGCGGCCTGGTGCCCGATCAACTCTGGGACCACGTGCAGCCGTTGAGCGGCGGCCTGGAAGTGCTCGTCGGACTCGGCATCGCCGAGCAGGCCGCCGGGCTCGCCGGCCTGTGGCCCACCCTCGGGCACGCCTTCGCCTCCCTGGCCGACTCCCCGAACGCGCCCGCCGACGTCATCGCCGACTGCGGCCGGATCAGCGGCGACACCCCGGCCGTGGAGCTGTTCCCGCACGCGGCACTCGTGCTGCTGGTCGCGCGGACCGAGCCGGAGGCGCTCGCCCGGGTCCGGGACCGCGCCGCCGCCCTCGCGCAGAAGCTGCACGGCGGCCCGCGCGGCGCCGCCGCGCTCGCCACCCCGCTGATCGGCGTCGTCCTGGTCGCCGACCCGTCGAGCTCCGGCAAGCTGGTCAACCAGGTCAACGACATGCTCGTGCACGCCCAGACCGGCGCCCGGGTGGTCGGCACGATCGCCGACGACCCCGCGGGCGCCGACCAGCTGGCCGGCCGCAAGCGCGGACGGCTCGACAAGTCGCTGCTCATCCGCTCGGCCCGCAAGGTCACCGCCGACATCCACCAGCAGTACGGCGCCGCCTGGACCGTACCGACCCAGGCGCCCCACGCGGGGGCCGGCCGATGACCGCTGTCGACCACCAGTTGGTCAAGCGGTTCCGGCAGGACGCCGGCGACCGGATCGCCGAGCAGCGCCGTCAGGACCAGACGTCCGGTGTCACGCCGATGTCCAACGAGGACGAACGGCAGTACGCCCGCGCGGTCATCGCCCAGATCCTGGAGGAGTACGCCCGCGCGGAGATCAACGCCGGGCGCACCCCGCTGGACGCGGAGACCGAGGAGCAGTACGCGGCCGCCGTGCACGCGGCGCTCTTCGGCGTCGGACGCCTCCAGCCGCTGCTGGACGACCCCGACGTCGAGAACATCGACATCAACGGCTGCGACCAGGTGTTCGTCGGTTACAGCGACGGCCGCGAGGCCAAGGGGGACCCGGTCGCGGAGACCGACGAGGAACTCGTCGAGCTGATCCAGGTGCTCGGCGCCTACTCGGGTCTCTCCTCCCGGCCCTTCGACTCCGCCAACCCGCAGCTCGACCTCCGCCTGCCCGACGGCTCCCGGCTCTCCGCCGTCATGGACGTCACCCGGCGGCCCGCGCTCTCCATCCGCCGCGCCCGCATGGGCAAGGTCTTCATCTCCGACCTGGTCGGCAACGGCACGCTGACGCCCGAGGTCGCGCACTTCATGGCCTGCGCGGTCCGCGCCCGCAAGAACATCATGATCGCGGGGGCGACCAACGCGGGCAAGACGACGCTGCTGCGCGCCCTGGCCAACGAGATCCCGCCGCACGAGCGCCTCATCACCGTGGAGCGCGCGCTGGAGCTGGGCCTCGACACCTTCCACGACCTGCACCCGAACGTCGTCGCGTTCGAGGAGCGGCTGCCCAACTCCGAGGGCCAGGGCACCATTTCGATGGCCGAACTGGTCCGCCGCTCCCTGCGCATGAACCCCTCGCGGGTCATCGTCGGCGAGGTCCTCGGCGACGAGATCGTCACCATGCTCAACGCGATGTCGCAGGGCAACGACGGATCGCTGTCCACGATCCACGCCAACAGCTCCAGCGAGGTCTTCAACCGTATCTCGACCTACGCGCTCCAGGCCTCCGAACGGCTGCCCATCGAGGCCAGCCAGATGCTGATCGCGGGCGCGGTGAACTTCGTCGTCTTCATCCAGCGGCGCAACAACTACCAGACCGGCGGCCGCCTCCAGCGCATGGTCACCTCGGTCCGCGAGGTCAACGGCGTCGACGGGCGGGTGCTGTCCAGCGAGGTGTTCGCGGAGGCCCCCGACGGCCGGGTCGTACCGCACGCGCCCATAGCCTGCCTGGAGGACCTGATGGCCTACGGCTACCAGCCGCACGGGGCCTGGGGGTGATGTGACATGAACCTGGATTCCCTGGGCTCCCTGGGCGGCCTCTTCTCCACCGAGGTCCTGTACGCGCTCGGCTGCGGTGTCGCCACGGGCGGCGGCCTCGCGCTGCTGATCCTCGCGGTCCGCGGCCTGCCCGCGAAGCCCGACCACGAGAAGCAGAAGGCGAACGAGCGGGCCGCCGAACTCATCCGGTTCGCGGGCCGGCGCGGCTCCCTCGCCGCCCTCGTGGGCCTCGCGGTCCTGCTGATGACCCGCTGGGCGGTGGCCGGCGTCGCCGCCGGCGTCCTGGTCTTCTTCTGGGACAAGCTGTTCGGCGGCGCCGCCGAGGAACGCGCCGCGATGAAGCGCGTGGAGGCGCTGGCCTCCTGGACCGAGTCGCTGCGGGACACCATCGCCGGCGCGGTCGGCCTTGAGCAGGCCATTCCGGCGTCGGCGCGGGCCGCGGCGCCGATCCTGCGCCCGCACCTCGACGCCCTGGTCGACCGGCTGCGCGCCCGCACCCCGCTGCCGGACGCGCTCCAGCACCTCGCCGACGAGATCGACGACGCGTCCGCCGACATCATCGTCGCCGCGCTCATGCTCAACGCCCGGCTGCGCGGCCCCGGTTTGCGCCAGGTGCTCGGCGCGCTCGCCAAGTCGGCGCGCGAGGAGGTCGACATGCGGCAGCGCGTGATGGCCCAACGGGCGTCCACCCGGCGGTCGGTGCAGATCGTCGTCGCCGTGTCGGTCGCGTTCGTGCTCGGCCTCGCCGTCTTCAACCGCGACTTCGTCTCGCCGTACGGCACCGCCGTCGGCCAGCTCGTCCTCGCCCTGGTCTGCGGGCTGTTCGCGCTCGGCTTCTGGTGGCTGCGCAAGCTGTCCACCATCGAGACCCCGGAACGGTTCCTGGTCCGCGACCAGTCCTCCGTCCAGTTCGTCCGGCCGCCCCGCACCGCCCCCGGCCAGCCGGGCCAGCAGACGCTGCCCACCGAGGAAGGGGTACGCCGGTGAACCTCACGATGCCGATCGTCGTCGGCGTGGTCCTGGGTCTCGGCGTGTACGCCCTGATCCGCGCCCTGATGCCGTCCAAGCGCAGCGCGGTCGCCCAGGTCGCCCGGATCGACGCGATGCGGGCGCGCGGCGCCGCCTACGAGTCCGCGCGGCAGACGCGGGACACCGGACGGTTCGGATCCCTGCGCGCCGAAGTCGGCGCGCGCGTCGCCGACTTCTACCGGCAGCAGGGCTGGGAGCAGCGCTCGCTCCGCGCCGACCTCGCGGTCCTGGACCGCGGCTGGGAGAAGTTCCTCGCCACCAAGGTGCTGCTCGCGGCGGCCGGCCTGATCTTCGGGCCGTTCCTGTTCGCCGTCGTCTACACCATGGGGTTCGGGCACAGCCCGGTCATCCCGGTCTGGCTCTCCCTGGCCTGCGCGGCCCTGTTCTTCTTCCTGCCCGACCTGGAGGTGCGGCGGGACGCCGCCGACAAGCGCCGCGACCTCAGGCGGGTGATCGGCGCCTACCTCGACCTGGTGTCGATGAGCCTGGCCGGCGGCCGCGGCCTCCCGGAGGCCCTGATGGCGGCCGCCGACGTCTCCGACGGCTGGGCCAACCAGCGCATCCGCAACGCCCTCTCCGACGCCCGCATCACCGGCGTCAGCCAGTGGCAGGCGCTGGGCGCGCTCGGCGAGGAACTCGGCGTCGAGGAACTGAAGGACCTCTCGGCGTCCCTGGCGCTCGTCGCCGACGACGGCGCCAAGGTCCGCGAGTCCCTCGCCTCCCGCGCCGAGACCATGCGACACCGCGAACTCGCCGAGATCGAGGGCAGCGCGGGCGAGAAGTCCCAGTCGATGCTCGTCGCCCAGCTGCTGCTGTGCGCCGGGTTCCTGGTCTTCCTGATCTTCCCGGCGGCGATGCGGGTGTTCCAGGTCTGATCTCTTGCGTGAACCTTCGCCAACTGCTGTTTCGAGAGGACAACACACCATGAACGGACGGAACTACAGCACCGGGATCCCGGCGATGGACTTCCTGCTCACCTTCCTCCAGGGCCGGGTGCAGCGCGCCCGCTCCGGTGAACTCGACCGCGGTGCCTCCGCCGTCGAGTGGGTCATCATCTCCGCGGTCGTCGTGGCGATCGTCGGTGTGGTGGCCGCCATCATCAACGCGGCGCTCAGCGACGGCGCCAACAAGGTCGGCGACTGCATCAGGGGCGCCAACGCGAGCAAGACCTGCTGAGCGCGCGTACGACGACGGGGTGACGGGGGTGACGGGGATGTCCGAGGGCGTGAGCACGGGCCCGCGCGGCTGGGTACGCCGCCGGGCGGCGGCCGCGCGCGGCGACTCGGGGATGACGGCGATCGAGTTCGTTTTCCTCACCCCCGTCCTGTTCTTCATGATCTTCGCCACGGTGCAGTTCGCGCTCTACTTCTTCGCCGACCACGTGGCCCAGGCCGCGGCCCAGGCGGGCGCGCGCAAGGCCCGCGCCACCGCCGACGCGGAACCCGGCGCCTGGCGCGGCAAAGCCCGGGACGTGGTCGACTCCTACATCAGCCAGCTCGGACCGCAACTGGTCCTGGCACCCGACGTGAAGATGCTGCAGCCGGAGCAGAACACGGTCGGCGTCGAGATCACGGCCCGCATCCCGACGGTGTTCCCGGGCCTGGACCTGACCGTGCACGCGCGGTCGTCGGGCCCGGTCGAGCGATTCGTGGAGGACAACTAGATGTCCGCCGACCACGAGGCGGCCCACGGCGGGCGCGTGGACGACCGGGGACTGTCGACCGTCGAGGTCGTCATCCTCGCCCCGGTCATGATCCTGTTCGTCCTCGTCCTGGTCGCCTTCGGCCAGCTCGTCGACGGGCGCGGCGCGGTGGACGGCGCCGCCCGTGACGCGGCCCGCGCCGGCTCCATCCAGAAGGACCACGGCACGGCCATGTCCGAGGCGCGCAGGGCCGCCGAGGCCGACCTCGCGGACGTCTGCTCCGGACCGGTCTCCGTCGTCCAGACCAGCCAGGGGTTCGCGCCCGACAGCATCTTCACCGTCGAGGTGAGCTGCCAGGTGCGGGGGCTGGCCATGCTGGGCCTGGACATCCCCACCACCCTCACCGCGCGCTTCTCCTCGCCGCTGGATCCGCTCCGGAGGTCGGCGTGAGCCTGAGCATCGCGCTGCTGCGCACCTGGTGGACCGCGCGCCGGCTCCGCCTGGACGACCGGGGTTCCGGCGCCGGTGCGGTCATCATCTTCGCGCTGGTCTTCCTCTCCCTCTCCGCGTTCGTCATCGACGGCGGCCTGTCCATCTCCAAGCGTGAACGCGCCGCCGACATCGCCGAACAGGCGGCCCGGTACGCGGCGCAGGACATCGACCGGGAGAAGCTGTACGAGGGCCAGGCCACCGCGCCGATCAACTTCCAGGACTGCGACGCCCGGGTGAAGACCTTCGCCCGCGAGATGGACATGTCCGCCGCCGACGTCGCGGCCACGCACTGCACCGCGGCCGACGCGCAGCAGGTCCAGGTGCAGGTGCAGTTGACGTACGAGCCGGTGTTCACGGGCATGTTCTACGGCGGCGCGATCGTCGTGCACGGCGAGGCGACGGCCGAGAACGAGGTCGGCTGACCGGCACGGGAGCACCCCGCCGGACCCGAAGGTGACGCATGTCACTCAAGTGATGTGCATTTCCCGCGTAATCAGACGCGGGCGAGCCACTCCATATCTACGACGGCTCCCGCCCTCGCCTTCCTCACCGACGGAGTACGCCCGTGCCCATCACCCTGGAGCAGGCCACCGGCGCCCGCCTGCTCACCGCCGACGAGCAGGAGCTGGCGGTACCCGCGACCCTCCGCTACACCTCCGCCGACCCGCAGTCCGTGCACTTCGTGTTCCCGCCGTGGATCTCCCTGGACGGCGAGGAGGTCACCTGGAGGTTCGCGCGCGTGCTCCTGGAGCAGGGCCTGCACACCTCCGCCGTCCTCGGGAACGTGCACGTACGGCCGTACGGCCCCTCGCGCACGGTGGTCGAACTCCGCGCCGAGGAAGGGGTCGCGGCGGTCACCTTCGCGACCTCCGTCCTGCGCCGTTTCCTGGTCTCCTCGCTGCGCGTCGGCGACTGACCGGCCGCGGCCGGTGAGGGACGTGTGGAGGGACGGTGTGCGGGAGGGCGGAGGTCAACTCCGGCCAATGGGACACGAGTCGACGAACGGGCCGTAACCGGGCGTCCGTTCGGCGTTCCGCCCTTCGACGCTGTCGGTTCCAGTCAATAGGATCGCCAAAGGGGGCTCGGTAGGCTCGTGGTGCCCTCGGCCCGCTCCTTCCGCACACGACCCCAGGACACCCGCCATGGCGCGACGCAGCACATCAAGCTCGACGGGAAGACCGACGGGGACCCCGTCGGGTCCGCGGAACCGGACCCCGCAGCCGGTGCGGATGCGACGCCGCACGGCCGGCGACTTCGTCAAGGCCTTCCTCGCCTTCCTGGTCCTGCTCGTGCTCGTCGTCGGCGTCCCCGGCGCCCTCGCCGTGACCGTCGGCTGGCCCCTGCCGCACAGCGCCCCGAAGACGGAGTGGCTGTCGCAGCCGATCGGCGTCGACGTGTTCCTGAACACGCTGACGGTCGTCGTCTGGCTGGCCTGGGCCCAGTTCACCGCCTGCGTGCTGGTGGAGGTCAAGGCCGCCGTCTCCGGCGTGGGCCTGCCCGGCCGGGTTCCCGGCGCCGGCCCCAGCCAGCTGCTCGCCCGGCAGCTCGTCGCCGCGCTGCTGCTGGTCGGCGCCACCGCCGCCAGCCTCACCCCGGGCCTGTCGCAGCTCGGCCACGGCATCGAGGGCAACCACCAGGGCACCGTGGCCGCCGCCCAGGCGACCCCCGGTCTCCTCGCCCAGCGGCAGGAGCAGGCCAGGAGCACCGCCGCCGCCCTCGCCGAGCAGGCCGGCCACGTCGCGGCCCAGGCCGAGCACGGCTCCACCGCCGCGCACGGAGCGACGAAGTACTACCGGATCCAGCCGCCCGAGGGCCGCCACCACGACTCCCTGTGGGAGATAGCGCAGCGCCACCTCGGCGACGGCCGCCGGTACAAGGAGATCTACGAGCTCAACAAGGACCGCGTCCAGCCCGACGGCTCCCGGCTCTCCGAGGCCAGCCTCATCCGGCCCGGCTGGATCATGGAGATGCCCGGCGACGCGCACGGCGGCGAACTCGTCGAGAACCCCGACGCGCACGTCTCGCCCGAGGTCCGGCAGCAGATCGGCGACTACGCCAGGACCGGCGACCACGCCCGACAGCAGGAGCAGCACCACGAGCAGGGCGGCGACCGGCACGCGGCCGAGGACGGCGCCACCGCCCAGATCACCGTGCCCAGCCCGCGCCAGGCCGGTGACACCGCCCGGCCCGCCGCGCACGCCCGAGGCGCCTCCGATCACGACTCCGGCCACGCCTTCGGCCTCCCGGAGGCACTGCTCGGCGCCCCGTTCCTCGCCGCCGGTCTGCTCGCCGCGCTCGGCCGCCGCCGCCGGCAGGCCCTGTGGCAGTCTGCGCTCGGCGCCGTCGGCGGGCGGCGCGGCATGGAGCCGCCGACCCCGCACGGCGAGGCCCAGGACGTGCAGGACGCCCTCCTCGTCGGCGCGGACCCGGAAGGCGTACGGCAGCTCGACCGGTCCCTGCGCGGACTGGCCGCCGCCCTCACCGCCGAGTCCCGTTCGCTGCCCGTCGTCTACGCGGCCTGGCTCAGCCACGGCGACCTGCATCTCCAGCTCGCCCAGCCCGCCGGCAAGCCGCCGGCGCCCTGGCAGCTCGGCCAGGACCAGACCTTCTGGACGCTGTCGCGCGCGGACGCCGACCGCTACGAGGACACCGACACCGCGGCCCCGTACCCGGGTCTGGTCAGCCTCGGCACCATGGACGACTCGCGGCTGCTGCTCAACCTGGAAGCCGTCCCCGGCATCGTCTCGCTGACCGGCCGGGAGGCCGACCGGACCGCCGTGTTCTCCTCGGTCGCCGCCGAACTCGCCACCAACGGCTGGTCGGACCGGATGACCATCACGCTCGTCGGCTTCGGCGCCGACCTCACCCCGCTCGCCCCCAACCGGCTGCGGCACCTCGACGACGCGGACGCGCTCTTCGAAGTGATGGAGGCGGAGACCCGGCAGCGTCGGGGCGCACTCGGCGCCGCCGGGCACGACTCCGTCCTCACCGGCCGCACCGGCCCCGCCCAGCACACCCGCTGGGCGCCCAACCTGGTGCTGCTCGCCGCCCAACCGTCCGCCGAGGACGCGCTGCGGCTCGCCGAACTCGCCGCCGACGCCGCCCGGCTGGGCATCGGCTACCTCGTCGGCACCGAGAGCGCGGACCTGCCGGGCGCCGCCTGGGCGATGGAGATCACCCCGGACGGCAAGCTCCTCGCGCCGCTGCTCGGCCTCGAACTCGAAGCCCAGCTGCTGCCGGCCGTGCAGCAGCGCGCGGTCGTCGAGCTGTTCGTGGAGGCCGACCCCGAACGCGACCCGGACGGGCCGACCAACGCCCCGCCGTTCCTCGTCGACATCAGCGAACAGGGCCGCCCCGCGGTGTACGCCCGGCTGGTCGGCCCGTACGAGATCATCGGCCTCGACACCCCGGACGGAGACCGCAGCGCGCTGCTCCACGAGGCGCTCGCGCTGCTCCTGCTGCACCGCGAGGGCGTGCACCCGCGGGTGCTGTCGTCCGCGCTGTGGCCGCGCGGGGTGACCGAGGACGTCCGCGACGCGCTGCTGGAGCGGCTGCGCGCCTGGCTGGGCACCGACCCCGACGGCGGACCGCGGCTGCGCGCCGACGCCACCGGCCGCCTGGTGCTCGCCACGTCGGTCGTCTCCGACCTCGACGTCCTGCGCTCCCTCTACTACGAGGCCACCCAGGGCAAGGGCGCCGACAGCCGGGCCGTCCGCGGCCGTCTCCTCACCGACGCGCTCGTGCTCGTGCGCGGTCCGCTGCTCGCCGACCGCGCGGACGGCCGCTACCGCTGGCTCACCCATGAGATCGTCGACGCCCAACTGCCGTTGCTCGTCGCCGACATCGGCCTCGCGCTGTCCGCGTTCCACCTGGAGAAGGACCGCGCGGAGAAGGCGATCGAGGCGCTCGGCGCGGCACTGCGGACCGCTCCGGACGACGAGCGCCTGTGGCACGAGCTGCTGCGCGCCACCCACGCCACCGGCGACCCGGACCGGCTCCGCGCCCTCGCCGCCGACCTCGTCACCCGCAGCGGCGCGCGCGGCCTGCCCCCGCGCACCGAGGCCCTCCTCGACGAACTCCTGCCGACCTGGCGCGAGGGCGCCGAGGCGGCGGGATGACCGGCCCGGACCTCGTCGTCGTGGCCGCCGCCGTGCTCTGGGGCGCGGCGAGCGGCACCCTGCTGCCCCGCGCCGCGTACCGCTTCTCGGCACCCGCGGGGGAGCCGTGGCGCACCACCTGCCCCGCGGACCATCCGCTCGGCGGCTGGCTCGGCCGGGCCCACTGCGCCGCGTGCGCGACGGCCGGCGCGGCGCAGGAGTCGCCGCTCGCCCCGGCACCGGCGGGCGCACCGGAACCCGCGGCCGAGGACGGCACCGCGCCGGCCCCCGGAGGCCCGCGCCCGCCCGCCCACGGCCCCCGCACCGCCCCCCTCGCCGTCGCCACCGCGCTGGTCTGCGCGGCCCTCGCGTGCGCCACCGGCACCCGTCCCGAACTGGTGGTCTGGCTGCTGCTCGCGCCGGTCGGCGTGCTGCTGGCGGCCGTCGACTTCCGGGTGCAGCGCCTGCCCGATCCCCTCACCCTCCCCTTCGCCGCGGCCGCCCTCGCCCTGCTCGGCGGCGCCGCGCTGCTCCCCGAGCACGACGGCGACTGGCTCACCGCCCTGTACGCGTCCCTCGCGCTCGGCGCCGCCTACTTCGTCCTGTTCCTGGTCAACCCCGGCGGCATGGGCTTCGGCGACGTGAAGCTGGCGCTCGGCACGGGCGCCGTCCTCGGCTGGTACGGCTGGCCCACCGTGCTGCTCGGCACCTTCGCCGGGTTCCTGCTCGGGGCGCTGTACGGCGGCGCGCTCGTCGTCGTACGGAAGGCCGGGCGCAAGACGGCGATCGCGTTCGGCCCGTTCCTGATCGCCGGCGCCTTCGCGGCGCTGCTGGTGGGCGCGTACACGGCCTGAGGTCGGGCCCTGCGAGGGCCTGGCGTAGGCTGGCGGAGTCTGTCCACAACCCTTGACGAAAGGGACGCCCAAGGTGACCGAGAAGGCCGACCTCCAGTCTGTCCTCGACCGTGCCGCCGCCGGTGGGCGGATCACTCCGGAAGAGGCGCTCGACCTCTACCGGGACGCGCCCCTGCACGCGCTGGGCGCCGCCGCCGACGCCGTACGCCGCCGCAGGTACGCGGGTACCGAGCACATCGCGACGTACATCATCGAGCGGAACATCAACTACACCAACGTGTGCGTCACCGCGTGCAAGTTCTGCGCCTTCTACGCGGCCCCCAAGGACCAGGCCAAGGGCTGGACCCGCGAGCTCGACGACATCCTGCGCCGCTGCGCGGAGACCGTCGAACTGGGCGGCACCCAGATCATGTTCCAGGGCGGCCACCACCCCGACTTCGGCGTCGAGTACTACGAGCGCAACTTCAAGGCGATCAAGGACGCGTTCCCGCAGCTGGTCATCCACAGCCTGGGGGCGTCCGAGGTCGAGCACATGGCCCGGATCTCCGGTGTCCCGGTCGAAGAGGCCATCACCCGCATCCACGAGGCCGGCCTCGACTCCTTCGCCGGCGCCGGCGCGGAACTCCTGCCCGCGCGCCCGCGCAAGGCCATCGCGCCCCTCAAGGAGAGCGGCGAGCGCTGGCTGGAGATCATGGAGGCGGCGCACGGGCTGGGCGTGGAGTCCACGTCCACGATGCTCATGGGCACCGGCGAGACCAACGCCGAGCGCATCGAACACCTGCGGATGATCCGGGACGTCCAGGACCGCACGGGCGGCTTCCGGGCCTTCATCCCGTACACCTACCAGCCCGAGAACAACCACCTCAAGGGCCGCACGCAGGCGACCCTCTTCGAGTACCTGCGGATGATCGCGATCGCCCGGGTCTTCCTCGACAACGTGGCGCACATCCAGGGCTCCTGGCTGACCACCGGCAAGGAGGTCGGCCAGCTCTCGCTGCACTACGGCGCCGACGACCTCGGCTCGATCATGCTGGAGGAGAACGTCGTCTCCTCGGCCGGCGCCAAGCACCGCTCCAACCGCCTGGAGATCATCGACCTGATCCGCAAGGCGGGCCGGGTCCCGGCGCAGCGCGCGACGACCTACGAGCACCTCGTGGTCCACGACGACCCGGCGAACGACCCGGTGGACGAGCGCGTGATGTCCCACATCTCCTCGACGGCGATCGAGGGCGGGACCGCGCACCCGGAGCTGAAGCTCCTCACCGCCAACTGACCGGGCCGTGGAGACGATTCACGCGGCGGACCGGGTCTTCACCGCCTGGGACGCCGCGCCGGTCGAGGACGGCGCCGTGGTCGTCGTACAGGACCGGATCGGTGCCGTCGGGCCCTACGAGGAGCTGCGGGAGCGGTTCCCGCAGGCGCGGGTGCGCAGGTGGCCGGGGTCCCTCGGCCCGGCCCGGACCCACGACGGCCCCCTGCCGGACGCGCCCAGCCCGCGCGAGCGGGTGCACGCCGTGCTGAAGCGGGGCGCGGTGGCGGTCCTGGCGGCGCACGCCGACTCACCCGCGCTCCGGGCGGCCGCGGAACGCAACGACGTCTCCGTGGTCGCGGCACCCCGCGCCGCGCGCCTCACCGAGACGGTCCGGGCCGACCTGGCGGTGTTCGACGCGGCGGGGGAGTGCATCGCGACCGTGTGCGCGGGGCGGCTCGTCCACCGGCGGAAGTAGGACGACCGTCGGACGGCGCACGGCGGCTCAGCCCGCGAACGCCTTCCCGAACGCCCCGGGACTCTGCGCGACCCCGCTGCAGTCGGTCGACGCGTCGTCGTCCGCCGTACCGCTGCGGCACGGCACGTCGCGGAACGTCGACCACATCGAGACCCAGGCGATCCCCTTCCTCTCCGCGAACGACCGCACGTCGGCCGCGTCCGCGAGCGTGAAGGTCTCCCCGGCCACGTCGTTCACGCCGATCATCGAGGTCAGCGCCATCCCGCCCCAGGCCCCCGCGTCCGACAGCCCGAACACCTTCTTCAACTGAGTGTGCACGGCCTTCGCCGAGGCGACCGCGTAGTCGCCCATGTCCCCGTCGTAGGACTCGCCGTAGTTCATGGTCATGATGTTGACCGTGGAGACCCGCACGTCGTACGTGTTGGCGGAGTCGCGCAACGCGAGGCCGCCGGAGTCGAGCCCGGACGGCATCACCGGCAGGGTGAAGGAGACCACCAGGCCGGGCCGTTCCTTCTGGAGACGGGCGATCGCCCGCGACCTGTCGTACCAGAGCAGCGCCCGGATCAACCGCGAGATGCGGCAGACCCAGCTCGCGCTCGCCGGCGCGGCCGGGATCACGACCACGCTCTTCCGCGCGCCGTACTCCTCGGCGACGGACGCCATCGACGACCACAGCTGGCCTGTCTACCGCAAGCTCGGCGAAGAGGGATACACCAGCGTCTTCGTCGACACCGACAGCGACGACTGGAAGAAGCCGGGCGTCTCCGAGATCGTCGACTGGGCCACGCCGAAGAAGGGCAAGGGCGCCTCGGTGCTCTTCCACGACGCGGGCGGCGAGCGGACGCGGACGATCGAGGCGCTGCCCCGGTACATCGAGAAGATGAAGGCGAAGGGCTACACCTTCACCACCATCAGCGGGGCCGTCGAAAAACAGGACACGGCCGGCGTCCGCACCGGGACGGCCCGGGGCGACACCACCGCCGACGGCCTCCAGGCCGCCCACCGCACCGCCACCGGCATGACGCTCTGGGAGGGCAAGGCGCTCCTGGTGGCGGTCGCGATCGCCGAATGGGCCCTGCCGGTGCTGTCGGGCCTGCTGCTCGCCGTGGGCGTCGCGGTCATGGGCCGCTTCGGGCTGATGCTGCTCGTCGCCCGCCGCCACCACCGGCTGCGCAACAGACGCCGGTTCAGCTGGGGTCCCGCGGTCACCGGACGGGTGAGCGTGATCGTCCCGGCCTACAACGAGAAGGAAGGGCTTCAACCTGGACCGCCGCATGTACGACCTGCTGCGCTGCATGCCGATGATCCCGGGTGCCGTCGGCGCGTTCCGGCGCGACGCGGTGCTGGAGGTCGGCGGGATGAGCGAGGACACCCTCGCCGAGGACACCGACATCACCATCGCCCTGCACCGCGCCGGCCGGCGGGTCGTCTACCAGGAGCACGCCCGCGCCTGGACCGAGGCGCCCGGTTCGCTCAAGCAGCTCTGGTCCCAGCGCTACCGCTGGTCGTACGGCACCATGCAGGCGCTGTGGAAGCACCGCAAGTCCCTGACGGACAAGGGGCCGTCGGGCCGGTTCGGCCGCCTACTCCATGATCTTCGTCGACTTCCGGGCGGCCCTGCTGGCCTGGCTCGCCGTCCTGGGCGTCCAACTGGTCTGCGCGGCCTACGCGTTCCGGCTCGACAAGGAGAAGTACCGGTACCTCCTGATGATGCCTCTCCAGCAACTGGCCTACCGTCAGATGATGTACCTCGTCCTCATCCACTCCTGCGTCACCGCCCTCACCGGCGGCCGCTCCCCCTCCCCGGTCCCGGCCGACCGGCAGGGACCGCTACTTCGACATCCTCCGGGCGGTCGCCCTGGTCCGGGTCGTCACGTATCACACCTTCTGCTGGGCCTGGTGCGCGATGGTGTTCCCCTCCATGGGCATTATGTTCGGCCTGGCCGGCACGCTGATGGCGAAGTCCCTGGAGCGTCCGGCCGCGCAGGTGGTCAGGAGCCGTCTGCGCCGCCTGCTGCCCCCCTTCTGGTTCTGGGGGTTCTTCGTCGTGCCGGCGATGCTGGTGCACGACTGGATGCCGGGGCGGCAGATCGTCTACTGGGTGGTGCCGCTCGGGGACCCGCCGGGCAACGCGTGGGGCGAGCAGGCGTGGGAGATCCTCTGGTACCTGCGGACCTACCTCTGGTTCGTCCTCCTCTCCCCGGCCCTGTTGCGGATCTTCCGCAAGGCGCCCGTCCCGGTCCTCGTCCTGTCCCTGGTCCCGGTCCTGGTGCTGAACTTCGTCTGGTCGGGTCCGGACGGCCGGCTCGGCAGCGCGCTGTGGGACCTGTCGACCTACCTCTGCTGCTGGATCCTCGGCTTCGCCCACCGCGACGGCGTGCTCCGGCGGCTGAAGCCGGCCCCGGTGGTGGCCGCCTCGCTCGCGGCGATGGGGTACGGCTGCTGGTACGCCTTCTCCCACCTGGCCGACCACGGCACCTACGACCTGGACGAGAACCCGCTCGCGCAGGCCTTCTGGTCGGCCGGGTTCGTGCTGCTGCTGATGTGGGCGAAGGAGTACTTCAGGATCGACTTCGCCGGGCTGACCCGGTTCCGGCGGCTGGACCGGACGGTCACCGTCTTCAACGCCCGCGCGGTGACCGTCTACCTGTGGCACGAGATCGCCCTGATCCTGGCGGTCCCGCTGATCGACCGGATGTGGGACGTCCCGGCGTTCGAGAAGTGGCTCCCGCTGGACAGCCAGTGGTTCATGTTCGGCGTCGGCTGGATCCTGATCGCGGTGTTCGTCCTGCTGTGCGGCTGGGTGGAGGACGTGGCGGCGAAGAAGAAGCCCCGGCTCCTGCCGTGACGGCGGGCTGCAAGAATGGCGAGGTGACCCGCGCCTCCCTGAACAAGCAGCCGCACGAAGTCGCCTCGATGTTCGACGACGTGGCGGAACGGTACGACCTGACCAACGACGTGCTGTCGCTCGGCCAGGACCGGCACTGGCGGAAGGAGGTCGCCCGCGCGGTCGACGCGCGGCCCGCGCAGAAGGTCCTCGACCTCGCGGCCGGCACGGGCACCTCCTCCCAGCCGTTCGTCCGCGCCGGCGCCTATGTGGTGCCCTGCGACTTCTCCCTGGGGATGCTCCAGGTCGGCAAGCGGCGCACCGGCTGGATGCCCTTCACCGCCGGGGACGCCACCAGGCTGCCGTTCAAGGACGACACCTTCGACGCCGTGACGATCTCCTTCGGCCTGCGCAACGTGCAGGACACCGACGCGGCCCTGCGGGAGATGTACCGGGTCACCCGCCCCGGCGGACGCGTGGTGATCTGCGAGTTCTCGCACCCGACCTGGACGCCGTTCCGCACCGTCTACACCGAGTACCTGATGCGCGCACTGCCGCCGGTCGCCCGCGCGGTCTCCTCCAATCCCGACGCCTACGTCTATCTCGCCGAGTCCATCCGCGCCTGGCCCGACCAGCCCGCGCTGGCCGGACGGCTGCGCGAGGCCGGCTGGTCGAAGGTGGCCTGGCGCAACCTCACCGGCGGGGTCGTCGCCCTGCACCGGGGCTTCAAGGAGGCCTGAGCCGCGCGTCGGACATCAACCGCCGATCACCTCGAAGGTGTCACCGGGCCGGTCCAGCTCCCGTTGCAGTCCGCCCGACGGCGGCCGTGGGATGCGTGGTTCGCGCACGCCTCCGCCGCCCTCGCCGTCACCGAAGTCGAACCACACGTACACCATCGACTCCCGCGGCACCTCGGCGCCGGCCTGCGGGAACTGGCGTACGACGTAGTCGACGACCGTGAGAGGGAAGTCCGGCCGGTCCGGCGCGTGGAGGAGCAGTCCCCGCGCCCGGGCGGTCTCGCGCGCGTCCACGGCCATCAGTCCTACCAGCCGCGGCACGCGCACTTCGGGTGTTTTGGGCGTTATATGCACAGATGTCACCCCCAGCGATACTGGAAGGGTAACCCCCGGCATAGGGCGGCCGGAAGCGCCAAGTGTCTTTCTGTAACAGATCGTTACTCTGAGTTACGAATGGAGGGGGCGTTCAGGGTGGTGTCCGGTTCTTTGCCCGAGTTGTCGTTCGACAGGTCGAGCCGGAAGCAGAGCGCGTCCTCGGCGAGCCGCAGGTGCGGGAACGTCTGGGCGAGTTCCATCCCGAGCCGACGGGCCACCGCGACCGACCGCTCGTTGCCGGGACGCACCATCGCCACCACCCTCGGCACGCCCGCGGTCCGCAGCCGCTCCAGCGTCGCCAGCGCCGCGGCCGTGGCGTATCCCCGGCCCCAGAACTCCCGGCCTAGCCGCCAGCCGATCTCGATCTCGCCCTTGGGTCCCCAGTCCTGCGGCCACGGCTGGGCGCCGGTGAAACCGATGACCCGGCCGGACTCGTCGGCCATCGTCCACAGGCAGAAACCGAACTCCGCGTCGTGCCGGCGCTGCCGGGCGGTGAGCTCCTCGTAGACGGACAGCTCCGCGGACCTGCCGCCGTGGAACTCCATGACATCCGGGTCGTCGAAGACCCGGTACCAGGCGAACGCGTCCTCGTGCGTGGGTACACGCAGCCTTACCGCGGGGAGAGCTCGGTTCACAGGGGCAGCCCTTCAGCCGGGTGATCAGTTCCGCTGAATAGACTGCCCATGTCCAGTGCCGGTCGGCACGCAGATTTCTAGCCTTGGGGAGACCCTGCCGTGACCGAGCCCCTCTCCGAAAACACCGCCGATGTCATCGTCGTCGGCGCGGGGCCAGCCGGCTCCACGACGGCGTACCACCTCGCCAAGTCCGGTCTGGACGTGCTGCTGCTGGAGAAGACGGAGTTCCCCCGCGAGAAGGTGTGCGGCGACGGCCTCACCCCGCGCGCGGTCAAGCAACTGGTCGCCATGGGCGTCGACATCTCCGAGGAGGCCGGCTGGCTGCGCAACAAGGGCCTGCGCATCGTCGGCGGCGGCACCCGCCTCCAGCTGGACTGGCCGGATCTCGCCTCCTTCCCCGACTACGGCCTGGTCCGCAAACGCGACGACTTCGACGAACAGCTCGCCCGGCAGGCCCAGAAGGCGGGCGCCCGCCTCTACGAGCGCTGCAACGTCGGCGCCCCGATCGTCGACGACCGCACCGGCCGGATCACCGGCGTCCACGCCAAGCTCGGCGAGGAGAAGCGCGAGGTCACCTTCCACGCGCCGCTCGTCGTGGCCGCCGACGGGAACTCCACCCGTCTCTCCCTCGCGATGGGCCTGCACCGCCGCGAGGACCGCCCGATGGGCGTGGCCGTGCGGACCTACTTCACCTCCCCCCGTCACGAGGACGACTACCTGGAGTCCTGGCTGGAGCTCTGGGACCGCCGCGGCCCCCAGGACCGCCTGCTGCCCGGTTACGGCTGGATCTTCGGCATGGGCGACGGCACCTCCAACGTCGGCCTGGGCGTCCTGAACACCTCCGACTCCTTCAAGGAACTGGACTGGCGCGAGGTCCTCAAGGCCTGGTGCGCCTCCATGCCCGCGGACTGGGGCTACACCCCGGAGAACATGACCGGTCCGATCCGCGGCGCGGCCCTTCCGATGGCCTTCAACCGCCAGCCCCACTACACGCGCGGCCTGCTGCTCGTCGGCGACGCCGGCGGCCTGGTGAACCCCTTCAACGGCGAGGGCATCGCCTACGCCATGGAATCCGGCCAGATCGCCGCCGACGTCATCGTCCAGGCGCACGCCCGGGCCACGCCCGGCCAGCGCGAGATGGCCCTGCAGCGCTACCCGCGGGTCCTCAAGGACACCTACGGCGGCTACTACTCCTTGGGCCGCGCCTTCGTGAAGCTCATCGGCAACCCGAAGGTCATGCAGATCGCGGCCCAGCGCGGCCTGACCCACCCGCTGCTCATGAAGTTCACCCTGAAGCTCCTGGCGAACCTCACCGACCCGACCGGCGGCGACGCGATGGACCGCATCATCAACGGGCTGAGCAAGGTGGCCCCGAAGGCGTGAGCGCCGCTACGAGGTGAGCGCCTCGACGTGGGCGGCTCTGCGGGCGTAGACCTCCTCCCGCCGGGCCGCCATCTGCCGCAGCGCCTCCTTGCGCTCCCGTCCGGAGAGCCGGTCCAGATACACGCGGCCGTCCACATGGTCGGTCTCGTGCGCCAGGCAGCGGGCGAAATATCCCGTTCCCTCAACGGTGAGCGGATTGCCGTCCTTGTCGAATCCGTGGACGATCGCCCGGTCCGGGCGCGGTACGTCCATGACGGCGCCGGGCACCGACAGGCAGCCCTCGCCCTCGTCGAGCAGCCGTCGCCCGGCCGGGTCCTGCGACTCCAGCACGGGGTTGACGACATGGCCGACATGTCGGACACCGTCGTCATCGGGGCAGTCGTACACGAACAGGCGCAGATCGACCCCGACTTGGTTGGCCGCGAGGCCGGCTCCCTCGGCGACGTACATCGTGAGGAACATGTCGTCGACGAGCGCGGCGAGGTCGGGTCCGAACTCCGTGACATCCCGGCACGGCTTGTGCAGGGCCTCCTCGCCGGTCTCGGTGATCCGGCGCACCGCACCGCGCAGGGCCTCGGGGGCGTGACGGGGGTAGTGGTCCACGGGGTTTCCCTGGACGAAGACGCGTGGCATCGCGGTGTCCCTCCTCGGATCTCGTGCCGCTCCGTGCGAGCGGCATGCGTCGAGAATCCCAGGAGTCGCCGGAACGCGGGCAGGCCTGTGGAAAACGCGGACCAGACGCCTGTGGACGACCAGGGGGGCGGGCGCCCGCGGACGGCCGGGGGCGGGTCGCCTGTGGATGACCGGGGCGGGGCGCCTGTGGGCGGGCGGGGTGCAGGGCCCACGGGCAACCGGGGAGCGGGCGGCTGAGGACGACCGAGGGCGGCTCTCGCGGAACGGCAGCCCCCGCGCCCCGCCCGGTAACGCCGGAAGGGCCGCTGCCCCCGAGCGGCTGCGGCCCTACCGTGCTTGTGCGTTGCCCGAGTTGTCTCGGGTTGTTCCAGGATGCCCTCGTTCTCAGAGCACCCGCACCGCGCCGCTCGGCGGGTCGTACGACAGCGGGTGCTCACCGACACCGCTGGAGGGGTTCTGGGCGCCCACGAACATGCCGTCGCCCACGTACACGGCCACGTGGTACGCGCTGCCGGCGCTGCCCCAGTAGAGGATGTCGCCGGGCTGCAGGTTGCTCAGCGAGACCTGGGTGCCCTGCGTCGACTGGTCCTGGGAGACGCGCGGCAGGCTGACGCCGACCGACTTGAAGGCGGCCTGCACGAGACCCGAGCAGTCCCACGAGTTGGGGCCCGTGCCGCCGGAGACGTAGGCGTCGCCGATCTGCGCCTTCACGAAGGCGACCACGGCGGCGGCCGAACCGGTCGCCGTGGAGGTGCTCGTGGAGGCGCTGGAGGCGGTCGAGGTGGCGCTGAGGACGGTCCGCTCGGCGCTGCGGGAGGCGGCGCGCGCGGCGGCCTCCTTGCGGGCCTCCTCGGCCTTCTTCTTGGCCTCGGCCTTCTTCTTCGCCTGGGCGAGGTCCGACTTGGCCTGCTTCGCGGCCTTTGCGGCGGCCGCGTCGCGCTCGGCCTGGAGCGCGTAGTTCGCGGCGGCCTGCTGCGTGGCGTCGGCGGACTGGGCCACCTGGGTGGCCAGGTCGGCCGTCAGGGTGGGCAGTTCGAGCGTCTGCGTCACGGGTTCGGCGGCACTCGCCGAGGCCGCGCCCGCCGCTGCCATGCCGAGGACGCCACTGGCAACTCCGGCGCGCACGGCGATGCTTGTCGTCGCGCTGCGGCGGGGTTTCCGGTGGCTGCGTATGTGAGCGGTGTGGGACATGGGAACAACCGGTACCAGGGGCTCCTTCATATCTTCAAGAAACGTGTGCTGCGCCACAGTTGTTCAATCGAGCCCGAGAATCCCGCTCTTGTCATTCTTTATTGACGCCGTAACGGACATTGCGGGCGTCCGTGATCATGCATGTGATCACGTTCTTTCGTCATAACGTCCGAATTGCCCCCCACCTACCATCGGTTGAGATGTTTGGCCAAGCCCGGTTCTCATGGGCCTCTCATCAATGTGGCGGAGGTCACGGAACGGTTACCGGGAGGGGTGCGTCTCGCGTGCGGTTCGAGGCGCCCCGAGTTCGTGAACGCGTGCACGCGTCCACATCACCCCTCGCACCTCCCTCCGACGTGTGAACGCGGTCCTCTATCAGGACGGTCCGTCCATCGCGAATTTGCATGCAGAGGAACCCTCTTGATATGGAGACGCCCGCCCTGGACCCCCTCCGGCCTGCGCCGACGGTCGAAAATGTCACCTCTGGTGATCAGGTGAACGCTTCGAGTATGAAGATCACCACTCATCCGACTTCATGATCGATCGTCAGGTGGTGGAGATCACAAAGCTTGTGTAATACCCCGTGTCGCAGATCACAGAGCGACGGGCATAAGATGCGAGGCAGCTGGGCTTGTGACCTGCTTCACATGTTCGCGATCTTCGCCCGGGACGTGCGGGGTTCGTGTGACGGATGAGGCGAGTGAGCCTGGTCGAACCGCCACCAGTCAGTGCCGACTGAGAGGAGCGAGGAGCGGTGAACGCGTATGCGCCCATCCTCGTACTGGGAGCCCTCGGGGCAGGCTTTGCGATCTTCTCCGTGGTCATGGCCACGCTGATCGGTCCGAAGCGGTACAACCGCGCCAAGCTCGAAGCCTACGAGTGCGGCATCGAGCCGACCCCCACGCCGGCCGGCGGCGGGCGTTTCCCGATCAAGTACTACCTGACGGCGATGCTCTTCATCGTCTTCGACATCGAGATCGTCTTCCTCTACCCCTGGGCCGTCACCTTCGACGCCCTGGGTGTTTTCGGGCTCGTGGAGATGCTGCTCTTCGTGCTCACCGTCTTCGTCGCATACGCGTACGTGTGGCGGCGCGGCGGCCTGGAATGGGACTGAGGGGCTTTTAAGTCATGGGACTCGAAGAAAAGCTGCCGAGCGGATTCCTGCTGACCACCGTCGAGCAGGCCGCGGGCTGGGTGCGCAAGGCGTCCGTCTTCCCCGCCACCTTCGGCCTCGCCTGCTGCGCCTTCGAAATGATGACGGCGGGAGCGGGCCGGTACGACCTGGCGCGGTTCGGCATGGAGGTCTTCCGCGGCTCACCGCGCCAGGCCGACCTGATGATCGTCGCCGGCCGGGTCAGCCAGAAGATGGCGCCCGTCCTGCGGCAGGTCTACGACCAGATGCCCAACCCCAAGTGGGTGATCTCCATGGGCGTCTGCGCCTCCTCGGGCGGCATGTTCAACAACTACGCCATCGTCCAGGGCGTCGACCACATCGTCCCGGTCGACATCTACCTGCCCGGCTGCCCGCCCCGCCCCGAGATGCTGCTGGACGCGATCCTCAAGCTCCACCAGAAGATCCAGAACGGCAAGCTCGGCGTGAACGCGAAGGAAGCGGCCCGCGAGGCGGAGG
The DNA here is from genome assembly GCF_044767465.1 of Streptomyces sp. NPDC101237. Classification (NCBI taxonomy): domain Bacteria; kingdom Bacillati; phylum Actinomycetota; class Actinomycetes; order Kitasatosporales; family Streptomycetaceae; genus Streptomyces; species Streptomyces sp. NPDC101237. The sequence continues at coordinate 149,573 of NZ_JBIWNY010000002.1, forward strand.
AGGCGGCGCTCAAGGCGCTGCCCACGATCGAGATGAAGGGGCTGCTGCGGTGAGTGACGCGAACGGTCACGACGGGGCCAACCCCGAGAAGGACCTCGCCGCCGACAACCTTCCCGGCCAGCGCGGCCAGCGCGGCCAGGGCGGCGAGGAGATCCGCGTCCAGCGCGGCATGTTCGGCGCCAACAACGGCGGCGACACCTCCGGCTACGGAGGCCTGGTCCGCTCGGTCCGCCTCCCCGGACCGGCGGCGCGCCCCTACGGCGGCTGGTTCGACGAGGTCGCCGACGAACTGGAGGGCGCCCTGGAGGAACAGGGACTGCTGCCCGCCAACGCCATCGAGAAGACGGTCGTGGACCGCGGCGAGGTCACCTTCCACATCGAGCGCGAGCACCTGCTGCGCGTCGCCCGCACCCTGCGCGACGACCCCGCCCTCCGGTTCGAACTGTGCACCGGCGTCAGCGGCGTGCACTACCTCCACGACAAGGGCCGCGAGCTGCACGCCGTCTACCACCTGCGCTCGATCACCCACAACCGGGTGATCCGCCTGGAGGTCAGCGCCCCCGACGCCGACCCGCACATCCCGTCCCTGGTCTCCGTCTATCCGACCAACGACTGGCACGAGCGGGAGACCTACGACTTCTTCGGGATCGTCTTCGACGGTCACCCGGCCCTGACCCGGATCCTCATGCCCGACGACTGGCAGGGCCATCCGCAGCGCAAGGACTACCCCCTCGGCGGCATCCCCGTCGAGTACAAGGGCGCCCAGATCCCGGCTCCGGACCAGCGGAGGTCGTACTCGTGAGCACACAGTCAGCATCCGCCGCGGCCGCCGCCGCGGCACGCGAGACCACCGAGGGCACCGTCTACACGGTCACCGGTGGCGACTGGGACGAGATCGTCCAGTCCGCGGCCCGCGCCGACGACGAACGCATCGTCGTCAACATGGGTCCCCAGCACCCCTCCACCCATGGAGTGCTCCGGCTGATCCTGGAGATCGACGGCGAGACCGTCACCGAGACCCGCTGCGGCGTCGGCTACCTGCACACCGGCATCGAGAAGAACCTCGAGTACCGCACGTGGACCCAGGGCTCCGCCTTCGTCACGCGCATGGACTACCTGACGTCCTTCTTCAACGAGACCGCCTACTGTCTCGCCGTCGAGAAGCTCCTCGGCATCGAGGACCAGGTACCCGACCGCGCCACGATCATCCGGGTGCTCCTGATGGAGCTGAACCGGATGTCCTCGCACCTGGTGGCCATCGCCACCGGCGGCATGGAACTGGGCGCCACCACGGTCATGATCTACGGATTCCGTGATCGTGAAATGATTCTCGACCTCTTCGAACTGATCACCGGCCTGCGGATGAACCACGCGTTCATCCGGCCCGGCGGACTCGCCCAGGACCTGCCGCCGGGCGCGGTCGACCAGATCCGCGAGTTCGTCAAGAAGATGCGGAAGAACCTCCCCGAGTACGACAAGCTCGCCACCGGGAACCCCGTCTTCAAGGGCCGCATGCAGAACATCGGCTATCTCGACCTCGCCGGCTGCATGGCCCTCGGCGCCACCGGCCCGATCCTGCGGGCCACCGGCCTGCCGCACGACCTGCGCAAGTCCCAGCCGTACTGCGGCTACGAGACCTACGACTTCGACGTCGCCGTCGCCGACACCTCGGACGCCTACGGCCGTTTCCTGATCCGCCTGGAGGAGATGCGCCAGTCGCTCAGGATCGTCGAACAGTGCCTGGACCGGCTCCAGCCCGGACCGGTCATGGTCGCCGACAAGAAGATCGCCTGGCCCGCGCAGCTGGCCCTGGGACCCGACGGACTCGGCAACTCCCTCGACCACATCAAGAAGATCATGGGCACCTCCATGGAGGCCCTGATCCACCACTTCAAGCTGGTCACCGAGGGCTTCCGGGTCCCGCCCGGACAGGTCTACACGGCCATCGAGTCACCCAAGGGCGAACTCGGGGCGCACGTCGTCTCCGACGGCGGCACCCGCCCCTACCGGGTCCACTTCCGCGACCCGTCCTTCGCCAACCTGCAGGCCATCGCGGCGATGTGTGAGGGCGGCCAGGTAGCCGACGTCATCGTCGTCATCGCGTCCATCGACCCGGTACTGGGAGGCGTCGACCGGTGAACACCTCTTCCTCGGAGCGGGGCGTCAGCCTGGGCATGCCCGAGCTGCCCGCGCCCGCGTTTCCGGACGACGTCCGGGCCCGGCTGGAGACGGACGCGCGCGAGATCATTGCGCGCTACCCCGACTCCCGGTCCGCCCTGCTGCCGCTGCTGCACCTCGTGCAGTCGGAGGAAGGGCACGTCACGCGCACCGGGATGCGGTTCTGCGCCGACGTGCTGAAGCTGACCACGGCGGAGGTCACCGCGGTCGCCACCTTCTACACGATGTACCGGCGCAAGCCCTCCGGCGACTACCAGGTCGGTGTCTGCACCAACACCCTGTGCGCGGTGATGGGCGGCGACGCCATCTTCGAGTCCCTCCAGGAACACCTGGGTGTCGGCAATGGCGAGACCACCGACGACGGCAGCGTCACCCTGGAGCACATCGAGTGCAACGCGGCCTGCGATTTCGCACCGGTCGTGATGGTCAACTGGGAGTTCTTCGACAACCAGACCCCCGCGAGCGCCCGGCGCCTGGTCGACGACCTGCGCGCGGGCCGGGACGTCGAGCCCACCCGCGGGGCCACGCTGTGCACCTTCAAGGAGACCGCGCGGATCCTGGCCGGCTTCCCCGACGAGCGGCCCGGTGCCGTGGCCGAGAGCGGCAGCGCCGGACCCGCCTCACTGGTGGGACTCCACCTGTCCAGGGGAGAGGCCGCACCCGCGCGCGTGGTCCATCCGCGGCCGGGCCCGCAGGACCGCACGCAGCCCACTCCGCACGAGCCGTCACCGGCCGAGCACCTCAGTTCCCACGACGCACCGCAGGAGACCTCGGCCTCCGACCCGTCGCACCCGGCAGGACCCGTCGCCGAGGAGGGGGAGTGATGACGGTGGTACCCGATCTCAAGGACACCAGCCCCGAGAAGCTGCTCGCACCCGTGCTGTCGGCCTTCTGGGACGAGGACGAGTCCTGGACGCTGGACGTCTACCGGCGCCACGACGGATACGAGGGGCTGCGCAAGGCCCTTGCCATGTCCCCGGACGACCTGATCGCCTACGTCAAGGAGTCCGGACTCCGCGGCCGCGGCGGCGCGGGATTCCCCACCGGGATGAAGTGGCAGTTCATCCCGCAGGGAGACGGCAAGCCGCACTACCTGGTGGTCAACGCCGACGAGTCGGAGCCCGGGACCTGCAAGGACATCCCGCTCCTGTTCGCGAACCCGCACAGCCTCATCGAGGGCATCGTCATCGCCTGCTACGCCATCCGGTCGTCGCACGCCTTCATCTACCTGCGCGGTGAGGTCGTCCCCGTCCTGCGGCGGCTGCACGAGGCCGTGCGCGAGGCCTACGAGGCCGGCTTCCTCGGCGAGAACATCCTCGGCAGCGGGCTCGACCTGACCCTCACCGTGCACGCCGGCGCCGGCGCCTACATCTGCGGTGAGGAGACGGCGCTGCTCGACTCGCTCGAAGGCCGCCGCGGCCAGCCGCGACTGCGTCCTCCCTTCCCGGCCGTCGAAGGTCTCTACGCCTGCCCCACCGTGGTGAACAACGTCGAGTCCATCGCCTCGGTTCCCGCGATCCTGCACCGGGGCAAGGACTGGTTCAGGTCGATGGGCAGCGAGAAGTCGCCCGGCTTCACGCTCTATTCGCTCAGCGGCCACGTCACCAGCCCCGGCCAGTACGAGGCGCCGCTCGGCATCACCCTGCGCCAGCTCCTCGACATGAGCGGCGGGATGCGCGCCGGCCACCGGCTGAAGTTCTGGACGCCGGGCGGCTCCTCGACGCCCATGTTCACCGACGAACACCTCGACGTCCCCCTGGACTACGAGGGAGTGGGCGCCGCCGGTTCCATGCTCGGCACCAAGGCCCTCCAGTGCTTCGACGAGACCACCTGCGTGGTGCGCGCCGTCACCCGCTGGACCGAGTTCTACGCCCACGAGTCCTGCGGCAAATGCACTCCCTGCCGCGAGGGCACCTACTGGCTCGTGCAGCTGCTGCGCGACATCGAGGCCGGCAAGGGCGTGATGTCCGACCTCGACAAGCTGAACGACATCGCCGACAACATCAACGGCAAGTCGTTCTGCGCCCTCGGCGACGGCGCCGCGTCCCCGATCTTCTCCTCACTGAAGTACTTCCGCGAGGAGTACGAACAGCACATCACGGGCCGGGGCTGCCCCTTCGACCCGGCCAAGTCGACGGCCTGGGCGGACCGCCCGGAGGTGAACGCATGACCGTGACCACGAGTTCCCCCTCCTCGGGGGGAACGGCGGCGGTCCCGCCGCAGGACCTCGTCACGCTGACGATCGACGGCGCGGAGATCAGCGTGCCCAAGGGCACCCTGGTCATCCGGGCCGCCGAGCAGCTCGGCATCGAGATCCCGCGCTTCTGCGACCACCCCCTGCTCGACCCGGCCGGCGCCTGCCGCCAGTGCATCGTCGAGGTCGAGGGCCAGCGCAAGCCCATGGCGTCCTGCACGATCACCTGCACCGACGGCATGGTGGTGAAGACCCATCTCACCTCCCCGGTCGCCGAGAAGGCCCAGCACGGCGTGATGGAGCTGCTGCTCATCAACCACCCGCTGGACTGCCCGGTCTGCGACAAGGGCGGCGAGTGCCCGCTGCAGAACCAGGCGATGTCGCACGGCAACGCCGAGTCCCGCTTCGAGGGCAAGAAGCGCACCTACGAGAAGCCCGTCCCGATCTCCACCCAGGTGCTCCTCGACCGCGAGCGGTGCGTGCTGTGCGCCCGCTGCACCCGGTTCTCCAACCAGGTCGCCGGCGACCCGATGATCGAACTCGTGGAGCGCGGCGCGCTCCAGCAGGTCGGCACCGGCGAGGGCGACCCGTTCGAGTCGTACTTCTCCGGGAACACCATCCAGATCTGCCCGGTGGGCGCGCTGACCTCGGCGGCCTACCGCTTCCGCTCCCGGCCCTTCGACCTGATCTCCTCGCCGTCCGTGTGCGAGCACTGCTCCGGCGGCTGCGCCACCCGCACCGACCACCGGCGCGGCAAGGTCATGCGGCGGCTCGCCGCCAACGACCCCGAGGTCAACGAGGAGTGGATCTGCGACAAGGGACGCTTCGCGTTCCGGTACGCGCAGCAGAAGGACCGCCTGGAGACCCCGCTGGTCCGCAACGCCCAGGGCGTGCTCGAACCGGCCTCCTGGCCGGAGGCGCTCGACGCGGCCGCCCGCGGACTGGCCGCGGCCCGCTCCCGGGCCGGCGTCCTGACCGGCGGCCGGCTCACCGTCGAGGACGCCTACGCCTACAGCAAGTTCGCGCGCGTGGCGCTCGACACCAACGACATCGACTTCCGCGCGCGCGTGCACAGCAGCGAGGAGGCCGACTTCCTGGCCGCCCGGGTCGCGGGCCGTGGCCGCGACCTCGACGGCAAGGGCGTCACCTACACCTCGCTGGAACAGGCGCCCGCCGTCCTGCTGGTCGGGTTCGAGTCGGAGGAGGAGGCGCCCGGCGTCTTCCTGCGGCTGCGCAAGGCCTCGCGCAAGCGCGGGCAGAGGGTGTTCTCGCTCGCCACGCACGCCACCCGCGGCCTGGAGAAGGCCGGCGGCACGCTGCTGCCGGCCGCGCCGGGAACCGAGACCGAATGGCTCGACGCGCTCGCCGGCGGCGTCGGCCTGGAGGAGCCCGGCACGCAGGCCGCTCAGGCGCTGCGCGCCGAGGGCGCGGTCATCGTCGTGGGCGAGCGGCTGGCGTCGGTCGTCGGCGGCCTGACCGCCGCCGTACGGGCCGCCACCGCCACCGGCGCCCAGCTGGTGTGGATCCCGCGCCGGTCCGGTGAGCGCGGCGCGATCGAGGCGGGCGCCCTGCCGTCGCTGCTGCCCGGCGGCCGTCCGGCCACCGACCCGCGCGCGCGTGACGAGGTCGCCGCCGTCTGGGGCGTGGCCGAACTGCCGCTCCGCTACGGCCGCGACACCGGCCAGATCGTCGAGGCGGCAGCACGAGGCGAAATCTCCGCGCTGGTGGTCGCCGGCGTCGAGGTCACCGACCTGCCCGACCCCACGCGCGCGCGTGCGGCGCTCGAAGCCGTCGGCTTCCTGGTCTCGCTGGAGCTGCGGCCCAGCGAGGTCACCGAGCGCGCCGACGTCGTCCTGCCGGTCGCCGCCGTCGCCGAGAAGGCCGGCACCTTCCTCAACTGGGAAGGCAGGGTGCGGCTCTTCGAGGCCGCGCTCAAGCCCGAGCAGATGACCCGGCGGCTGGCGCCCACCGACGCGCGCGTGCTGCAGATGCTCGCCGACGCCATGGACGTCCACCTCGGCCTGCCCGACCTGCGCACCACGCGCGCGGAACTGGACCGGCTCGGCGGCTGGGACGGCCCAAAGGCCTCCGAACCGCGGGAGACGGCCGCACCGCTGCCGCGCCCGGCGGCCGGAGAGGCCGTGCTCGCCGGACACCGGCTCCTGCTGGACCAGGGCGTCCTCCAGGAGGGCGACGAGGCGCTCGCCGGCACCCGGCACGCCGCCCACGCCCGGCTGTCCGCCGCGACCGCAGCCGAGGCCGGCCTCGCCGACGGCGATCCGGTCGCCGTCAGCACGGGGGCCGGCACCGTCGAACTCCCGCTCAGGATCACCGAGATGCCCGACCGCGTGGTCTGGCTGCCGCTGAACTCCGTGGGCGGCGGTGTCGCTTCCGACACCGGGGCGCTGCCCGGCTCCCTCGTCCGCATCGGCCCGGCGGCCACCGCCGGTGAGGCCCCCAAGGAGGTGGAGGCATGACCCCGTACCTCGCTGCTGAAGACCTCTCCATGTTCGGCCGCGACCCCTGGTGGCTGGTCGTCGTCAAGGCGGTCTTCTGCTTCGCCTTCCTGATGGTGACCGTGCTGGTCTCCATCGTCATGGAGCGCAAGGTCATCGCCTGGATGCAGCTGCGCATCGGCCCCAACCGGCACGGTCCCTGGGGCATGCTCCAGTCGCTGGCCGACGGCGTGAAGCTGATGCTCAAGGAAGACCTCATCGTCAAGCGGGCCGACAAGGTCGTCTACATCCTCGCGCCGATCGTCGCGGCCGTCCCGGCGTTCATGGCCATCGCGGTGATCCCCTTCGGTCCGGCGGGCAACGAGATCTCGATCTTCGGCCACCGCACCACGATGCAGCTCACCGACCTGCCGATCGCGATGCTCTACATCCTCGCGGTCGCCTCCATCGGCATCTACGGCATCGTGCTGGCCGGCTGGAGCTCCGGATCCACCTATCCGCTCCTCGGCGGCCTGCGCTCCTGCGCGCAGATGATCTCCTACGAGATCGCCATGGGTGCCTCGTTCGCCTCGGTGTTCCTGTACTCGGGCTCCATGTCGACGTCCACGATCGTCGCCCAGCAGCACGACCGCTGGTACATCGTGCTGCTGCCGGTCTCGTTCATCCTCTACGTCGTCACCATGGTCGGCGAGACCAACCGCGCCCCCTTCGACATGCCGGAGTCCGAGGGCGACCTGGTCGGCGGCTTCAACACCGAGTACTCGTCGATCAAGTTCGCGATGTTCATGCTCGCCGAGTACGTCAACATGGTGACGGTCGCCGCCGTGTCGACCACGCTGTTCCTCGGCGGCTGGCGGGCCCCCTGGCCGATCAGCACCGTCTGGGCGGGGGCCAACCACGGCTGGTGGCCCATGCTCTGGTTCGTCGCCAAGGTCGTGGTGCTGCTCTTCGTCTTCGTCTGGCTGCGCGCCAGCCTCCCGCGCGTGCGCTACGACCAGCTGATGAAGCTCGGCTGGAAGGTCCTCATCCCGGTCTCGGTCGTCTGGCTGATGCTCGTCGCCACCGTGCGGGCCCTGCGCAACGAGAACTACGACTTCGCCGACATCGCCCTCTACGTCGGCGGCGGGGTGCTCGCCCTGCTCCTGCTGTCCTTCATCGCCGACATGTTCCGCGACAAGGGCGGCAAGGAGGCCGCGGCGGGACCTGCCGACGAGCCGGTCGCGTTCGACCCGATGGCAGGCGGATATCCCGTGCCGCCGCTGCCCGGACAGGAGTTGCCGCCGGTGCCCCGGCGCAGCCCGCGCCGGGAGCGGGAGCTGATTGTCAGTGGTGGGCCGGACACTGTCAGTGACGGATCTACGGATGGAAAGGAGGCGTCCGATGGCTGAGGAGCCCAAGGAGACCGAGCCCGGTTTCCTGAACCCCGTGGCCGGCTTCGGCGTGACCTTCAAGGCCATGTTCAAGAAGCGGCTGACCGAGCAGTACCCGGAGCAGAAGAAGACCACGGCTCCGCGGTTCCACGGACGGCACCAGCTCAACCGCCATCCGGACGGCCTGGAGAAGTGCGTCGGGTGCGAACTGTGCGCCTGGGCCTGCCCCGCCGACGCCATCTACGTCGAGGGCGCCGACAACACCGACGAGGAGCGCTACTCGCCGGGCGAGCGCTACGGCCGCGTCTACCAGATCAACTACGCCCGCTGCATCCTGTGCGGCCTGTGCATCGAGGCGTGCCCCACGCGCGCGCTGACGATGACCAACGAGTTCGAGCTCGCCGACACCAGCCGCGCCAACCTCATCTACACCAAGGAGCAGCTGCTCGCCGGTCTCGAAGAGGGCATGGTCGACTCGCCGCACGCGATCTTCCCTGGCACCGACGAACAGGACTACTACCGGGGCCTGGTCACCGAGGCCGCGCCCGGGACCGTGCAGCAGGTGGCCGTCTCCAAGGGCGAGAAGCCGGAGGAAGAGGGGGTGGAGGCGTGATGGGTCCGCAGCTCGCCGCCTACGCCACCTCCACCGGCGAGGCCTTCCAGTTCTGGGTCCTCGGCACCGTCGCGGTGCTCGGCGCCCTGGGCACCATCCTCATGCGGCGGGCCGTGCACAGCGCGCTCTGCCTCGCCGGCACCATGATCATCCTGGCGGTCTTCTACCTCGCCAACGGCGCCTACTTCCTCGGCATCGTGCAGATCGTCGTCTACACCGGCGCGATCATGATGCTGTTCCTCTTCGTGGTGATGCTGGTCGGCGTGACCGCCGCCGACTCCCTCACGGAGACCATCAAGGGCCAGCGCTGGCTGGCTCTCCTGTGCGGTGTCGGCTTCGGCGTCCTGCTCCTCGCGGGCATCGCCAACGCCTCCCTCAAGAACTTCGCGGGCACCGGCCAGGCCAACGCCAACGGCAACGTGGAGGGCCTCGCCGCCCTCATCTTCACCAAGTACGTCTTCGCCTTCGAAATCACCGGCGCCCTGCTCATCACGGCGGCCGTCGGCGCCATGGTGCTCACCCACCGCGAGCGCACCGAGCGCGCGAAGACCCAGCGCGAGCAGTCCGAGCAGCGCGTCCGCGACGGCAAGCACCTGCCGCCGCTGCCCGCCCCCGGCGTCTACGCCCGGCACAACGCCGTCGACATCGCCGGTCTGCTGCCCGACGGCACGCCGTCCGAACTCACGGTCAACAAGACGCTGCGCGACCGCGGCCAGATCCGTGACGTCTCCGCGGAGGCCCTGAACGACCTGCGGGCCCTGGAACAGCGCGCCGAGGAACGGCTGGAGCGGACCCCGATCGAGCCGGAGAACCTCAAGCGGCCCGAGGAGGCGTCGAAGTGAACCCGGTCTACTACCTCTATCTCGCCGCCCTGCTTTTCACGATCGGCGCCACCGGTGTGCTGATCAGACGGAACGCGATCGTCGTCTTCATGTGCGTCGAGCTGATGCTCAACGCCTGCAACCTCGCGTTCGTCGTCTTCTCCCGCATGCACGGCAATCTCGACGGCCAGATCATCGCCTTCTTCACGATGGTCGTCGCCGCCGCGGAGGTCGTGGTCGGGCTCGCGATCATCGTGTCGCTGTTCCGTACCCGCCACTCGGCCTCGGTCGACGACGCCAGCCTGATGAAGCTGTAAGGGGTCGCTGAATCGTGGAGAACCTGATTGCGCTGCTGATCGCGGCGCCCCTGCTCGGAGCGGCCGTCCTCCTGGTCGGCGGCCGCCGCCTGGACGGCGTGGGCCACTGGATCGGCACGCTCCTGTCGACGACCTCCTTCGTGCTTGGCGTGATCCTCTTCGCCGGCCTGCTGGGCAAGGACGCCGAACACCGCACCCTGATGCAGCACCTGTTCACCTGGGTGCCGGTGGAGGGCTTCCAGGCGGACGTCGCCTTCCGCCTCGACCAGCTGTCGATGACGTTCGTCCTGCTGATCACCGGTGTCGGCTCGCTCATCCACCTGTACTCGATCGGGTACATGGAGCACGACGAGCGCCGCCGCCGCTTCTTCGGCTACCTGAACCTGTTCCTCGCGGCGATGCTGCTGCTCGTCCTCGCCGACAACTACCTGCTGCTGTACGTCGGCTGGGAGGGCGTCGGTCTCGCCTCCTACCTGTTGATCGGCTTCTGGCAGCACAAGCCCAGCGCGGCGACGGCGGCCAAGAAGGCCTTCCTGGTCAACCGGGTCGGCGACATGGGCCTGTCGATCGCGATCATGCTGATGTTCACCACGTTCGGCACGTTCGCCTTCGGCCCGGTCCTCACCCACGCCACCGACGCCTCCGAGGGCAAGCTCACCGCGATCGGCCTGATGCTGCTGCTCGCCGCCTGCGGCAAGTCCGCCCAGGTGCCGCTGCAGTCCTGGCTCGGGGACGCCATGGAGGGCCCGACCCCGGTCTCCGCCCTCATCCACGCGGCGACCATGGTCACCGCCGGCGTCTATCTCATCGTCCGCTCCGGAGCGATCTTCAACGCGGCCCCGGACGCCCAGCTCGTCGTCACCGTCGTGGGCGCCGTCACGCTCCTGTTCGGTGCGATCGTCGGTTGCGCGAAGGACGACATCAAGAAGGCGCTGGCCGGTTCGACCATGTCGCAGATCGGCTACATGGTGCTGGCCGCCGGCCTCGGCCCGATCGGCTATGTCTTCGCGATCATGCACCTGGTGACGCACGGCTTCTTCAAGGCCGGACTGTTCCTCGGCGCCGGCTCCGTCATGCACGGCATGAACGACGAGGTCGACATGCGCAAGTTCGGCGGCCTGCGCACGTACATGCCGGTCACCTTCATCACCTTCGGCCTCGGCTACCTCGCGATCATCGGCTTCCCGGGCCTGTCCGGCTTCTTCTCCAAGGACAAGATCATCGAGGCGGCGTTCGCCAAGGGCGGCACCGAGGGCTGGATCCTCGGCGCCTGCGCCCTGCTCGGCGCGGCCATCACCGCGTTCTACATGACCCGCGTGATGCTGATGACGTTCTTCGGCGAGAAGCGCTGGCAGCCGGACGAGCACGGCCACGAGCCGCACCCGCACGAGTCCCCGAAGTCCATGACGATCCCGATGATCGTGCTGGCGATCGGCTCGGTCTTCGGCGGCGCGTTCTTCAGCATCGGCGACCGCTTCCTGCACTGGCTGGAGCCGGTCACCGGCCACAGCGAGGGCGACTCCCCGCTGAGCGCGGCCACCGTCACCGGCGCCACCATGGTGTGCCTGGTCATCGGCGTCGGCATCGCCTGGCTCCAGTACGGCCGCCGGGCCGTCCCGGCCGTCGCCCCGCGCGGTTCGCTGCTCACCCGCGCGGCCCGCCGCGACCTCCTCCAGGACGACTTCAACCACGTCGTGCTGGTCCGCGGCGGCGAACACCTCACCCGCTCCCTGGTCTACGTCGACCACACCCTGGTCGACGGGGTCGTCAACGGCACGGCGGCGGGCTTCGGCGGACTGTCCGGCCGGCTGCGCAAGCTCCAGAACGGCTACGCGCGCTCGTACGCGGTCTCGATGTTCGGCGGCGCCGCCCTCCTGGTCGCCGCGACCCTGCTGATGAGGGCGGTCTGATACCGATGTCCTTTCCTCTGCTGACAGCGACGGCGGTGCTCCCCGCCGTCGGGGCGGTCGCCACGGCCGCCGTACCGGCCGCCCGGCGCACCGCCGCCAAATGGCTCACGCTGCTGGTCTCGCTCGCCACCCTGGCCCTCGCGGTCGTCGTCCTGGTCCGCTTCGACCCGGACGGCGCCCGCTACCAGCTCACCGAGTCCCACGCCTGGATCTCGGACTTCGGCGTCCGCTACGAACTGGGCGTCGACGGCATCGCGGTCGCCCTGATCGCGCTGACCGCCCTGCTGATCCCGTTCATCGTCCTCGCGGGCTGGCACGACGCCGACCCGCTGGAGACCGGCAGCAAGCGGTGGCGGCCGACACAGGGCTTCTTCGCCCTGATCCTGGCCGTCGAGGCGATGGTGATCATCTCCTTCGAGGCCACCGACGTCTTCCTCTTCTACATCTTCTTCGAAGCCATGCTGATCCCGATGTACTTCCTCATCGGCGGCTTCGGGGACCGGGCCCACTCCGGCTCCGACGAGAACGCGGCGGCCCAGCGGTCCTACGCCGCCGTGAAGTTCCTGCTCTACAACCTGGTCGGCGGCCTGATCATGCTGGCCGCGGTGATCGGCCTCTACGTGGTCGCCGGGAACTTCTCCCTCGCGGAGATCGCGCAGGCCCGCGCGAACGGCTCGCTGCACATGGCGACCAGCACCGAACGCTGGCTGTTCCTCGGCTTCTTCTTCGCCTTCGCGGTGAAGGCTCCGCTGTGGCCGCTGCACACCTGGCTGCCCAACGCCATGCAGGAGTCCACCACCCCGGTCGCCGTGCTCATCACGGCGGTCGTCGACAAGGTGGGCACGTTCGCGATGCTCCGCTTCTGCCTCCAGCTCTTCCCCGAGGCCTCGAAGTGGGCGACCCCCGTCATCCTCGTCCTCGCCGTGATCAGCATCATCTACGGCGCGCTGCTCGCCGTCGGCCAGCGGGACATCAAGCGGCTGGTCGCCTACGCGTCCATCTCGCACTTCGGCTTCATCATCCTGGGCATCTTCGCGATGACCAGCCAGGGCCAGTCCGGCGCCACGCTGTACATGGTCAACCACGGCATCTCCACCGCCGCGCTGATGCTGGTCGCCGGCTTCCTGATCTCGCGGCGCGGCTCGCGCCTCATCGCCGACTACGGCGGGGTGCAGAAGGTCGCCCCGGTGCTCGCCGGCACCTTCCTGATCGGCGGCCTCGCCACCCTGTCGCTGCCGGGGCTCGCCCCCTTCGTGAGCGAGTTCCTGGTCCTGGTCGGCACGTTCACGCGCTACCCGGCCCTCGGCATCGTCGCCACCCTCGGCATCGTCCTCGCCGCGCTCTACACCCTCGTCCTGTACCAGCGGACGATGACGGGCCCGGTGAAACCGGAGGTCTCGGCGATGCCCGACCTACGCGCGCGTGAGCTGCTGGTCGTCACGCCGCTGATCGTCCTGCTGATCTTCCTGGGCGTCTATCCGAAGCCCGTCACGGACATCGTCAACCCGGCGGTCAAGCAGACCATGTCGGACGTACACAAGACCGACCCGAAGCCCGCAGTGGAGGCGGCCAAGTGAGCGCAGCAGCCGTCCACAGCCTGTGGACAACCGCGGCGGAGCCGATCGCGAAGATCGACGCGCCGAAGATCGAATACGGACAATTGTCCCCCACCCTGATCGTGCTCGGCGCGGCGATCGTCGGGGTGCTCGTCGAGGCGTTCGTGCCGCGCAAGTCCCGCTACTACGCGCAGGTCTTCGTCTCCGCGGTGGCGCTGTGCGCCGCCTTCGCGGCGGTCGTCGCCCTGGCCGCGGACGGTTTCGGCACCACCAAGGCGCACATCGCCGCGATGGGCGCGATCGCCGTCGACGGACCGTCCCTGTTCCTCCAGGGCACGATCCTGCTGGCCGGCCTGCTCGCCCTGTTCACCTTCGCGGAGCGGCGCCTCGACCCGGCCGCGCACGGCAACCGCGTCGACTCCTTCGCCGCACAGGCCGCCTCGGTGCCCGGCAGCGACAGCGAGCAGGCCGCGGTGAAGGCGGGCTTCACCACCACCGAGGTCTTCCCGCTGCTCCTCTTCGCGATCGCCGGCATGCTGGTGTTCCCCTCGGCCAACGACCTGCTGACGCTCTTCGTGGCCCTGGAGGTCTTCTCCCTCCCGCTCTACCTGATGTGCGCTCTGGCCCGCCGCAAGCGCCTGATGTCCCAGGAAGCCGCGGTCAAGTACTTCCTGCTGGGTGCCTTCGCCTCCGCGTTCACCCTGTTCGGCATCGCCCTGCTGTACGGCTACGCCGGCTCGGTCTCCTACGGGACGATCTCCCGGGTCGTCGACGGCACCGTCGGCAGCGTCGACCCGGCCCTCGCCGACACCATGGGCAACGACGCCCTGCTCCTGATCGGCACCGCCATGGTCGTCATGGGCCTGCTCTTCAAGGTCGGCGCGGTGCCCTTCCACATGTGGACGCCCGACGTCTACCAGGGCGCGCCCACCCCGGTGACCGGCTTCATGGCCGCGGCGACCAAGGTGGCCGCGTTCGGCGCGCTGCTGCGGCTGCTGTACGTCGTCCTGCCCGGTCTGCGCTGGGACTGGCGACCGGTCATGTGGGCCGTCGCGATCATCACCATGCTGGGCGGCGCGATCGTCGCGATCACCCAGACCGACATCAAGCGGCTGCTCGCCTACTCGTCGATCGCGCACGCCGGATTCATCCTGGCCGGTGTCATCGCGACCTCGAAGGACGGCGTCTCGTCCGTGCTGTTCTACCTGGCCGGCTACTCCTTCGTGACCATCGGCGCCTTCGCCGTGGTGACCCTGGTGCGCGACGCCGGCGGCGAGGCCACCCACCTGTCCAAGTGGGCCGGTCTCGGCCGCCGCTCACCGCTGGTCGCGGCCGTCTTCGCGGTGTTCCTGCTGGCCTTCGCGGGCATCCCGCTGACCTCGGGCTTCGCCGGGAAGTTCGCCGTGTTCAAGGCGGCGGCGGAGGGCGGGGCGGCCCCGCTGGTCGTCGTCGGTGTGATCTCGTCGGCGATCGCCGCGTTCTTCTACATCCGCGTGATCGTGCTGATGTTCTTCAGCGAGCCCAGGCCCGACGGGCCCACCGTCGCCGTCCCGTCACCGCTGACCATGGCGGCGATCGGCATCGGCGTCGCGGTCACGCTGGTGCTCGGCGTGGCCCCGCAGTACTTCCTTGACCTGGCGAGCCAGGCGGGAGTCTTCGTGCGCTGACCGCCCCGGTGCGGCCGTGGGCCCCGGTTCCTTCCGAGGAACCGGGGCCCACGCGCGTGCGGACGGCCCCGGGGCCGGGCGGCCGCGCGCCACAGGCCCGCCGGCACCGGCTACGAGCACGTCACCGTCGGGTTCCACGGCGCGAACAGGCCGCTCGGGTTGTCCTTCCAGATCCAGGCGTGCAGCGTGTACACCGATCCCACGCCCTCCAGGTTCGCCGGACCCTGGAACGTCTGCCCGAACAGCGTCGGCGCGCCGGTGCCCGCGTCGGCGCGCACGATCCACTCCACCCCGACCAGGGCCCGGGCGCCGTCGCCGTCGCTCTCGTAGAGCAGGCCCGCGGGCGCGGCCGGGTCGAGGCTGCCGATGTTCGCGGGGTTCACGTAGTGCAGGCCCGCGCCTCCCTCGCCCGTCACGGTGTCCCGCGCGCACGCGCCGAGGGGCGCGTACCCGTCCGTGACCGCGAACGGTTCGTACTGGTAGTCCGTGGTCGCCGTGTACGTCGGGGTCAGATCCGTCCACACGAACGGGTCGGCCTCGGGGACGGGAGCCGCGTCGGCGGGAACCGCGGCCAGAGCGAACGGCACACCCAGCGCCAGGACGGCGCCGACGGTGCGGGACCTGAGAGACATCGTGCTGCTCCTAGGGGGCGGAGGAGACACGCTGGTGCGGTGCCTCCGTACAGCGCGGGCCTGCCCGGTCCCGCCCGTGCAGCATGGCCCGCGCCGCTTCGGGGCCGCCACGCGAGGACGGCCAAAGGGCTGAGGGCTCCACCGGCCCGAGGCGGCGGGCGGCCCTGTGGACAACTCCGGCGCTGTCGGTCCGAGCCCCTATCGTGGAGGCAGTGGTCGAGGGACGACGTACGGGGGACACGACGATGGGCGCGACGGGCGGAACCGACGAGATGCCAGGGACGACCGAGCCGCCGGAAGCGCGGCAGACGCCCGGACCGACGGACAGCGAGGCACTGGCCACGCTCCACAAGGTCTTCGGGTACGACGCCTTCCGGGGCGAGCAGCAAGCGATCATCGAGCATGTGGTGGCCGGCGGGGACGCCGTGGTCCTCATGCCCACCGGCGGCGGAAAGTCGCTGTGCTACCAGATCCCGGCCCTGGTCAGACCTGGTACGGGCATCGTGGTCTCGCCACTCATCGCGCTCATGCAGGACCAGGTGGACGCCCTGCGCGCCCTCGGCGTGAACGCGGGCTTCGTGAACTCCACCCAGGACTTCGACGAGCGGCGCGTGGTCGAGGCCCAGTTCCTGGCCGGTGAGCTCGACCTGCTCTACCTGGCGCCGGAGCGGCTGCGCCTGGACTCCACGCTGGACCTGCTGGCCCGCGGCAAGGTCTCCCTCTTCGCGATCGACGAGGCGCACTGCGTCTCCCAGTGGGGCCACGACTTCCGCCCGGACTACCTCGCCCTCTCCCTCCTCGGCGAACGCTGGCCGGACGTCCCGCGCATCGCGCTGACGGCGACCGCCACCCGCGCGACCCACCAGGAGATCACCCAGCGCCTGCACATGCCGGCCGCCCGGCACTTCGAGGCCAGCTTCGACCGGCCCAACATCCAGTACCGGATCGTCCCCAAGGCCGACCCCAAGAAGCAGCTGCTCACCTACCTCCGCCAGGAACACGAGGGCGACGCGGGCATCGTCTACTGCCTGTCCCGGAAGTCGGTCGAGTCCACGGCCGAATTCCTCTCCCGCAACGGCGTCGACGCCGTCCCCTACCACGCCGGCCTGGACGCGGCCACCCGCGCGGCCCACCAGTCCCGCTTCCTGCGCGAGGACGGCCTGGTCGTGGTCGCCACCATCGCCTTCGGCATGGGCATCGACAAACCCGACGTCCGGTTCGTCGCCCACCTCGACCTGCCCAAGTCCGTCGAGGGCTACTACCAGGAGACCGGCCGCGCCGGCCGTGACGGCCTGCCCTCCACCGCGTGGATGGCCTACGGCCTCAACGACGTCGTGCAGCAGCGCAAACTGATCCAGTCCGGCGAGGGCGACGAGGCGTTCCGGCGGCGCGCCCAGTCCCACCTGGACTCGATGCTCGCCCTGTGCGAGACCGCCCAGTGCCGCCGCGGGCAGCTGCTCAAGTACTTCGGTCAGGAGCCCACCGCGGAGGGCTGCGGCAACTGCGACACCTGCCTTGCTCCGCCGGAGACCTGGGACGGCACCGTGGCCGCCCAGAAGGTCCTGTCCACGGTGGTACGGCTGCAGCGCGAACGCGGGCAGAAGTTCGGCGCCCTCCAGATCGTCGACATCCTGCTCGGCAAGCGCACCGCCAAGGTCATCCAGTTCGACCACGACCAGCTGTCCGTCTTCGGTATCGGCACCGACCTCGACGAGGGCGAATGGCGTGGCGTCGTACGGCAGCTGCTCGCCCAGGGGCTGCTGGCCGTCGAGGGCGAGTACGGCACGCTGGTGCTCACCGAGGCCAGCGGGACGGTGCTGCGGCGCGAGCGGGAGGTTCCGCTCCGCAAGGAGCCGAAGAAGCCGGTGGTCTCCCGGTCCTCCGGATCGTCCGGGTCCGGAGGCAAGGGCAAGGCGAAGGCGGCGGTGGCGGAGCTGCCCGACGACCTGCTCCCCGCCTTCGAGGCGCTGCGCGCCTGGCGCGCCGAACAGGCCCGCGAACAGGGCGTCCCGGCGTACGTGATCTTCCACGACGCGACCCTGAGGGAGATCGTCGGCCGCTGGCCCGAGTCGGTCGCCGAACTGGGCACCGTCGGCGGCGTCGGTGAGAAGAAGCTCCTGACCTACGGGGAAGGCGTGCTCGGCGTGCTGGCCTCGCTGAGGACACCCGCGGCCTCGGCCGCCGAGACCCCCGCGGCCGCCGCCACCGAGCACGAGGACCACTGGCCCGAGCTGGACGCCGAGCCGGAACCGGAGGACTGGGAGTAGGCCGGTCCGGCCGCCCGGTGGGCCGGCGCCCGTCCCGAGTTCCCCGCGGAGAAGGCGGTCCGGGCGGCGCGGCCCCGCAGGGTCAGCCGAGCGCTGTCAGGCCCGGGGCGAAGGTGATCAGCAGCGGGAGGAGAGGGACGAGCGCGGCCACGGTCGTCGTCAGGGCCCGCTGACGGCGCAGCAGCCGCGGCGGCGGCTCCAGGAGCCGGTCGACCCGCTCGCCGAGCAGCCGCCGGCTGGACGCGCAGGACAGCACACCGCGGTGCTGGTTCAGTTCGATCAGAGCCAGCGCCGTGGTGAGGTGGCCGCAGCGGCGGGACGCCGCGTCGTCGGCGGCGAGTTCGACGAGCCGGTGGGTCTGGTCGCAGAAGTGGGAGAACAACGGCACGCGCGGGAAGCCCGTGGCCAGCGCGCTGGACAGGTGGAGCAGCCAGTCGTGGTGGGCGCGGGCGTGGCCACGCTCATGGGTGAGCACGGCGTCGAGCTGGTGGTCGGTGAGGCGGTGCAGCGCCCCGGTCGTCACGACCAGCTGCGCCGGATGCCCGGGCATCCACCAGGCGTCCGGGTACTCGTCCTCCAGCACCAGCATCGGCCCGCGCGCGGCCGGCAGCCCGGCCGGCAGTTCCGGGGCCCGTTCACGCAGGTGCGCGCGGGTCTGGCCGCGCCGCCGCCGGGCTTCGACCAGTTCGCGGGCGAGCATCGCCGTCGTCCACGCGGCGCCGCAGGCGAGCAGCACCGTGAGGGCGTCCGCCCACGCCGGCGCGGCGGACAGGTCGTAGGCGGCGGTGACCGCCGGTGGCGCCGGCGCGAACACCCGGTCGCGCACGGTGTGGAAGACGGCCGCCGCGCCCAGGACGAGCGCGGTCAGGCAGCACATCAGCACCGTGGCGACCAGGCACTGCCACACCCACAGCGCGACCACCGGTTCCCGTTCCGGCCACAGGGCCCGCACCAGCGCGCGCGGCGCGGGCACCGCGGCCGTCAGGGCGACGACGCTCAGCAGGAGCAGGCAGACAGTCATGCCGAGGCTCCGTTTCCCGGTCGAGGGGTGTGCGGGTGGCGTGGTGCTGGGGTGATGCGCCGTTGCGCGACGGAGTGCGTACGCCGGCGCATCACGTGACAGGTGCGCCGTCGCCTCGCATGGTGCGCGTGCGGGCGCATCGCCATGGTGCGTGTCCCGTCAGTATGACGGCACCGGGAGTCCCGAGTCAGGCATCGACGAGGATCCGGGTCTCCTCGTCACACCCCGCCCTCACCCGGCGACGATCCGCCCGCTGACGTCCCCGAGCCCCACCCGGACGCCGCCCGGTCCCGGAGCCCACGCGGACATCGTCACCACGTCACCGTCCTCCAGGTACGTCCGCTTGCCGTCCGGGAGTTCGAGCGGATCCCGTCCGTTCCAGGTGAGCTCCAGCAGCGAACCGCGCTGCGCGGGTTCCGCGCCGCTCACCGTGCCGGAGCCGTACAGGTCGCCGGTGCGCAACGAGGCGCCGTTGACGGTCAGATGGGCGAGTTGCTGGGCGGCGGTCCAGTACATGGTGGAGAACGGCGGCTCGGAGACCACGTTGCCGTTGATCGCGATCGACATCCGCAGGTCGTAGCCCGCGGGTTCCTCGGCGCTGTCGTCGAGGTACGGCAGCAGCGGGTGGGTCCGCGCGGGCGGGGCGACGCGGGCGTCCTCCAGCGCGTCCAGCGGCGTGATCCACGCCGAGACCGAGGTGGCGAACGACTTGCCGAGGAAGGGGCCGAGCGGGACGTACTCCCAGGCCTGGATGTCGCGCGCGGACCAGTCGTTCAGAAGGGTCAGCCCGAACACGTGCTCGCGGTAGTCGCCGAGCGGCACCGGCCGCCCCTGCTCCGACGGCGCGCCGACGACGAAGCCGACCTCCGCCTCGATGTCCAGCCGGACGCTGGGCCCGAACACCGGTGCCTCCGCCGGGTCCGGGGACGTCTTGCGCTGGCCGGAGGGCCGTACGACATCCGTTCCCGACACCACGACCGTGCCCGCGCGGCCGTGGTAACCGATCGGCAGATGCTTCCAGTTGGGGGTGAGCGGATCGGCGGCGTCGGGGCGGAAGATGCGGCCGGCGTTACGGGCGTGGTTCTCCGAGGCGTAGAAGTCGACGTAGTCGGCGACCTCGAAGGGGAGGTGCAGGGTCACCGCCGGCAGCGGGTGGAAGAGCGGTTCGAGCACCTCGCGGTGGGCGGGCACGGTCACCCATGCGGTCAGGGCGCGCCGGACGTCCGACCAGGTGGTGCGGCCCGCGGCCAGCAGCGGGTTGAGGGTCGGACGGGCCAGCAGCGTGGCGTAGGGGGAGCCGAGCGCGAGAGCCGCGGCACCGGCATCCAGGACGTGGTCTCCGAGGCGGACGCCGACCCTCCGTTCCGTGCTCTCGGAGGTCGAGAACACGCCGTACGGAAGATTGTGCGGGCCGAAGGGGTCACCCTCGGGGACCTCGAAAGGGGGCAAGGGGGGCATGGGGGTGGCTGCCTCGCTCTCATCCGTGCCGCGCCTGGCCGACTGTGTGGTGACGCCGTTCCGACGTCGCGCGGCATTCCATGTGGTCGCGCCACACGTTACGGGTGAGTCGGCTGTCGCGGCAGTGTCTAAAGAGTTCGCAATGTCCGGATAAGCCTTGTCGGAGGGTTCAATTCCGGCTTAGCGTCCTTTGGGGGACACGGACGGGGTGGGTCCGGTCCGTAGGGGGAACACGTGGGGGGACCCGTGGCCGGGAGTGCCGTCAGCATGCCGCTCGACGCGGATCGCGACGTACCGGGCCTGATCGTCAAGTTCGGCGACTATCCGCTGCATCACGGCGGGGTCGGCGCGATCCGCAGTCTGGGGCGCATGGGCGTTCCCATGTACGCGATCACGGAGGACGCCTACACGCCGGCGGCCTCCTCCCGTTATCTCGCACGGGCGTTCGTGTGGCCGACGACCGGCGCCGAGGAACCGGACCACCTGGTCGAGGGACTGCTCCGCATCGGCCGCCGCATAGGCCGTCCGGCCGTGCTGATCCCCACCGACGAGGAGGCAGCCGTCCTGATCGCCGAGCACCAGGACGCGCTCGCAGACCGCTTCCTCTTCCCGCGCGTGGACCCCGCGCTGCCGCGCCGGCTCGCCAGCAAGCAGGGGCTGCACGAACTGTGCGTGGAGCACGGCGTCCCCAGCCCCGCGGCCGCCTTCCCGCAGTCGTACGACGACATCGCCGACTTCGCCGAGAAGGCCCGCTTCCCGATCGTCGCGAAGAACCGCGAGGCCTTCGTCCGGCGCAGCAGGCCCGCCGTCAACGGCACGACGAAGATCGCCACGCGTGAGGGACTGCTCGCTCTCGCCCGTGACTGGGGCACCCGTCCGGGTGTCATCCTCCAGGAGTACCTGCCGAGAGAGGACGCCGAGGACTGGATCGTGCACGGCTACGCCGACGCCGATTCCAACCCGCTCGCCCTGTTCACCGGCGTCAAGGTGCGGTCGTGGCCGCCGCACGCGGGCATGACGGCCAACGCGTACGTCGTCGACAACCCGGAACTCGCCGACCTCGCCGCGCGTTTCGTCAAACAGATCGGCTTCAGCGGCGTCGTCGACCTCGACCTGCGCTTCGACCGCCGCGACGGGCGGTACAAACTGCTCGACTTCAACCCGCGGATGGGCGCCCAGTTCCGGCTCTTCGAGAGCGAGTCGGGGGTGGACGTGGTCCGCGCGATGCACCTGGATCTCACCGGGCGCCGGGTCCCGGAGGGGGAACAACGGGCCGGGCACCGGTACGTGGTGGAGAACATCGACCTGCCCGCCCTCCTCGCCTACCGGCGCAGCGGCTACACGACACCGCACGCGCCCGGCCGGCCGAGCGGGACCGAGCTGGCCTGGCTCGCCGGCGACGATCCGCTGCCGTTCGTCACGATGCTCGCCCGCCTCGTGCGACCGGGCGCGAAGCACCTGTACGAACTGTGGCGCACCAACCGCCGCGGGTCCGGCGCGTCCGCGCCTTAGCCGCCGGACCGTCCGACCGGCCGCGGACGCCGTTCCCGGCCGGCCACCGCCCGTGTCCCGCCGCGGACCTCACGCGCCCTGCCCGGGACGCCCCATCACCGTGACCGCGGGCGCCACTTGGGGCCGAGACGCACGGTGAGTCTGCCGGGCGTGCTGTCCGTATTCTCTGATCATGGTCGCACCCACGCCGTACTCACTGATCGCCACCGACCTGGACGGCACGCTGCTGCGCGCCGACGACAGCGTGTCGGAACGGTCGCTCGCCGCGCTCGCGCGGGCGGCCCGGGCCGGGGCCCGGCATCTCGTGGTGACCGGCCGCCCCGCGCCGAGAGTGCGCGCTCTCCTGGCGGACCTGGGCTGCACCGGACTCGCGGTCTGCGGCCAGGGCGCCCAGGTGTACGACGCCGGCGCGCACCGGCTGCTCTGGTCGGTGACCCTGGACCGGGACCTGGCGGAGACCGCCCTGGGCAAGATCGAGGCCGAGGTCGGTCAGGTCTACGCGGCGGTCGACCAGGACGGCGTGGACGGGCTCACGCTCATCGAGCCGGGCTACCGGATGCCCCACCCCGCGCTGCCCGCGCTGCGGGTCGGCCGGCGCGACGACCTGTGGTGCGCGCCCATCAGCAAGGTGCTGCTGCGCCACCACACCCTGTCCGACGACGAACTGGCGGCGACCGCCCGCGCGGTGGTCGGGTCGCTGGCGACGGTCACCATGTCGGGACCGGGGACGGTCGAGCTGCAGCCGTGCGGGGTGACCAAGGCGACCGGCCTCGCGCTGGCCGCCGACCGGCTCGGGCTGAGCCCGGAGCGGGCGGTCGCCTTCGGGGACATGCCCAACGACGTCCCGATGTTCGACTGGGCGGCCCACGGGGTGGCGATGGCCGACGCCCATCCCGAACTCAAGACGGTGGCCGACGAGATCACCTCGTCGAACGAGGACGACGGCGTGGCCGTCGTCCTCGAACGACTTTTCGGCTGACGGCGGCGGTCAGTACGCGCCGGTCAGTACGCGCCGTGCACGTTGTCGATCGAGCCGTACCGCGCGGCGGCGTAGTTGCAGGCGGCGGTGATGTTCGCGACCGGGTCGTAGACGTCGAACGACGTGCCGTCCACGTGGTAGGTCTTGAACGTCGGGTCGATCACCTGGAGCAGGCCCTTGGACGGGATGCCCTTGGCGGCGTTGGAGTCCCAGAGGTTGATGGCACTCGGGTTGCCCGAGGACTCGCGCATCACGTTGCGGTAGATGCCGTCGTAGGTGCCCGGGATCTTCTTTTCGGCCATGATCGCGAGGGACTCGCGGATCCAGCCGTCGAGGTTGTTCGGGTACCCGGCGAGCGTCGTGGAGGCCGACGAAGCCGTCGTGGCGGTGGACGTGGCGGCGGAGGCGGCGCTCGCCCCGATGAGCGGAAGGGCGAGAACGGCCGCGCCGGTCGCCGCGACGGTGAGCCTGCGAAGGACGGAGTTGCGGCGGGTACGGCGGTGCTGGGCGACAACGGACATGGTGACGTTCCTCTCCGTCGCCTGCGAGGTGAGCTGTCGGGTTCGGGCCCGGGGAGTGCCCGGCCGCACCGCCCTGAGGCGGAGCGACTTCACCCCTAGCCGTTCCGGTACGACGTTCTTCGATGACGTCCGTCGCCCGGTCCGGCGGCTTACCTGGTTCCCCCGCTCCTGCCGTGCGAATGAACTCGTCAATGGGTCACGACGGGCGGCGGCAGGATTCGGCGTCCGCCCGGTGAGCCGGAACGTATGCGAGAGCACATGTCCGAAACAAGCGCCTGATGCCCACAAAACCTCTATTGACCTTGATCTGAGTATTATGGGGTACTTGATCCTTTGCGGTTGCCAAGCCTCAACTCCCGTGCGGCGCAAGGGAAGAAAGGGTCACCTCACCGCATGTGTGGCACCCAGGGCCACGTGACTCACTTCACGAAGAGGCAATTGCGGCGAATCGGACAATAGGGATTCATTGCATGAGCTTTTCCGGGTGTCGACGGAATAGCGGGACGCCGCGATTTGTAGGCATTGCCCCGATGGAGGCGGGTGGAGTGGCGGGCGTCACAGGTAATTCCGAGAATTGTCCGAATTGTTCTTATTCGGAATGAGAGGCCGCGCAGTGGGGTCTGCCGGCATCGACGAGCGGCGGCAGGGGTACCTCCGGTCCGGGGCACCGCGTGCCTCCGGTTCGCGACAAGATCCGGTACTTCCTGTTAAGTCATGAGATGTCAGGTCGTATCGGCTGATCAAAAACATACCGGTCGTGATCCGATAGCGCCCGGGGTGTAACGGTGGGCGCCCTCGGTGATCGAAACCTGACCGGATACGCTGACTTGAGTGATGGCAGCGACCTATCGACAAACCGTGTAAGCGCCAGTGGACACCAGCAGACAGGAGACCCCTCGTGACCGTCGGGCCGTTCGGGCTGAGCGTGCGGGACCAGGCTCTGGAAGCCGATGTCCAGGCCGGATTGACGGCTGTCGAGGAGGGCTTGCTAGAAGCCACCAAGAGTGAGGTCCCGTTCATCACGGAGGCCGCGCAGCATCTGGTGCGGGCCGGCGGGAAGCGGTTCCGGCCCCTGCTGGTGATGCTGGCCGCGCAGTTCGGCGACCCGTACGCGCCCGGCGTCGTGCCGTCGGCGGTGGTCGTCGAGCTGACCCACCTCGCCACGCTCTACCACGACGACGTCATGGACGAGGCGGCCGTGCGGCGCGGCGTCGACAGCGCCAACACCCGCTGGGGCAACTCGGTCGCCGTCCTGACCGGCGACTTCCTCTTCGCCCGCGCCTCGCAGATCCTCGCGGACCTCGGACCCGAGGCGGTGCGGGTCCAGGCCCTCGCGTTCGAACGGCTGGTGACGGGCCAGATCCTGGAGACCGCCGGGCCCTCCGACGGACGCGACCCGGTCGACCACTACCTCGACGTGCTCGGCGGCAAGACCGGCTCGCTGGTGGCGGTCTCCTGTCGCTTCGGCGCGATGATGTCCGGCGCCGACGAGACGGTCGTGGACGTCCTCACCCAGTACGGCGAACGCCTCGGCGTCGCCTTCCAGCTCGCCGACGACGTCCTGGACATCGCCTCCGATTCCCACGAGTCCGGCAAGACCCCGGGGACCGATCTCCGCGAGGGCGTCCCCACGCTGCCGGTGCTGCGGCTGCGGGAGCGGGCGGCCCGGCTGGGGCTGGCCGAGGACCTGGCGCTGTGCGAGCTGCTGGACTCCGACCTCACGGACGACGCGCGGCATGCGGAGGCCCTGGCCGCCCTGCGGGCGCATCCGGCGCTGGAGCAGGCACGCCGGGACACGGTCAGGTACGCGGAGGAGGCCAGGGCCGCCCTGGCGCCGCTGCTGGAGTGCGACGCGAAGGCCGCGCTCCTGGAGCTGTGCGACGCGGTCGTGCACCGCGCGGGCTAGCTCCGGCCCTTCTTGTGTGACACAGGTCGTGCATCCCGGAGGACCCGCGCGGCCGGCGGGTCACGGAACGTGACCGGAGGCGCCTGTGCCGTGCGACCCCTACGGGTCGGGGCAGGCGCCTCCGCTCTTGTGTCATACCGCAGTCGTACACGGAGTTGGCTCCCGGGTCTGACGCTTGAGCGGCCCGGATTTGGTGAGATGGACACCACGGAAATCACCACCGCTCACCGATTCGGGTGAGAATGGCGGCTCAGGGTGGGACACGTGCGAGCACAGCCGCCGCCGACGACGGAGGTAAGGCACACATGGCACCGTACGAAACCGAGGACAGCACGGGGGCCGCGCAGGCCGACGACGAGCTGCGCGCCGAGCGGCGGCGCAAGGCCACGCGATACGTCGTCCCGGTCGCGGTCATGGGCGTGGCCGCGGCCACGATCGGCCTGGTTCCGGCACTCGCCGACTCCGGCGACCCCGACCTGCCGAAGATCACCGCTCAGGAACTCATCAACAAGATCGCCAAGTCGGACGTGCAGCAGCTGTCCGGCACGGTGAAGATCAGCACCGACCTCGGCCTGCCCGACCTCGGCGGCCTGGAGAACGGCCTGCTGTCCGGCGCCACGCAGGGCGGCGGCGGCTCCTCGGCCGACCCGTCGGCCAAGCTCACCGAGCTGGCCTCCGGCACGCACACCCTGCGGGTGGCCGCCGACGGCCCCGACCGGCAGAAGGTGTCGGTGCTGGAGAGCGGCGCCGAGTACAGCCTCATCCACAACGGCACGAACGTGTGGGGCTACGACAGCAAGTCCAACGAGGTCTACCACTCCACCGCCGCGGCCTCCGGCAAGGGCGAGCGCCACGACGCCCCGGCCACCCCGAAGGACTTCGCCGACCAGCTCCTCAAGTCGGTCGACGACACCACCTCGGTGAAGGTCGACGGCACCGCCCAGGTCGCGGGCCGCGACGCCTACCGGCTGGTCGTCAAGCCCAAGCAGTCCGGCACGACGGTCGGCGCGATCAGCATCGCGGTGGACGCCAGGACCGGCACCCCGCTGAAGTTCACGCTCACCCCGTCGAGCGGCGGCGCGGCCGTGATCGACGCCGGGTACACCCAGGTCAGCTTCGCGAAGCCGGCCGCCTCCACCTTCGACTTCACCCCGCCCAAGGGTGCCAAGGTCACCGAGGGCGACAGTCCCGACAAGGCGGGCAGGGCCGAGAAGGGCGACAAGGGCGACAAGATCACCAGGACCCCCGGCGGCCACGCCACTCCCGAGGCGCCCGGCAAGAACGGCTTCGACGTCCTCGGCAAGGGCTGGAACGCGATAGCCGTCGTCGACACCGGCGACAAGGGCGGCCTGCCCAGCGGCTCCGCCTCCGCGGGCGGTGACCTCGGCGGCTTCCTCGGCTCGCTCGGCGACCCGGTCTCCGGCAAGTTCGGCAAGGGCACCGTCTTCTCCACCCGCCTGATCAACGCCCTGATGACGGACGACGGCAAGGTCTACGTCGGTGCCGTGGACAAGGCCGCGCTGGTGAAGGCGGCGAACGCGGGGTAACAAGGGCGTCAGGAGTTCCCCGCCCGGAGCGGCACGACGAATCGAGGGAGCCGATGGACCGACCGTCCGCCACGGAGCGCGAGCAGCGTGACCAGGGTGAGGACGACCCGGGCCGGGACGACCCGGCGCGCGCGGGCGTCATCGACACCCGCGGCCTCACCAAGCGCTACCGCGGCGGACAGCTCGCCGTGGACGGTCTGGACCTGACCGTCCCGGCGGGCAGCGTCTTCGGCTTCCTCGGTCCGAACGGCTCCGGCAAGACCACCACCATCCGCATGCTGATGGGCCTCATCGCCCCCACCTCGGGCACCGCCCGCGTCCTGGGCCGCCCGATGCCGCGCGCCTCCCGCGTCGTCCTGCCCCAGGTCGGGGCGCTCATCGAGGGCCCGGCGCTGTACGGCTTCCTCTCCGGCCGCGACAACCTGCTGCGGTACGACGCGGCCGACCCGACCGCCGACCCGCGCACCCGGCGCACCCGCGTCGAGGCCGCGCTGGACCGGGTGGGCCTGACGGCGGCCGCCGCGAAGAAGGCGAAGGCCTACTCCCTGGGCATGAAACAGCGCCTGGGACTGGCCGCCGCCCTCCTCCAGCCCCGCAAGCTGCTGGTCCTGGACGAGCCGACCAACGGGCTCGACCCGCAGGGCATGCGGGAGATCCGGTCCCTGGTGCGGGAGCTGGCCGGGGACGGCACCACCGTCTTCCTCTCCTCCCACCTCCTCGACGAGATCGAGCAGGTCTGCACCCACGCCGCCGTGATGGCGCAGGGCCGGCTGATCGCCCAGGGGGCGGTGGCCGACCTGGCGGCCGGGGCGCGCGGCCGGCTCGTGGTGCACACCCCGGACACCGGCGACGCGGCCCGGGTGCTCAAGGAACAGGGCGTCGCGGACGTCGTCACCACCGAGGACCGGGTCACCGGCGAACCGCCCGAACGCGACCTCGCCGAGGTCAACGCGGCGCTCGTCGCGGCGGGCGTGCGGGTGCGCGGCTTCACCCTCGAACGGGCCTCGCTTGAGGACGCGTTCGTGGCACTGACCGGGGAGGGATTCGATGTCGCGGGCTGACGCGGCGGTCCTGGACGCGCCGGCCGCACGGCCGAACCCGCTGTGGACCCTCGGCCTGTTCCGCAGCGAGCTGGCCGTCACCCTGCGCCGCTGGCGCACCCTCGCGCTCCTCGGCGTCCTGGCCGCGGTGCCCGTCCTGATCGGGATCGCCGTCAGGATCGAGACGCGGGGCGACGGGCCGGGCGGCGGTGGCGGCGGCCCGGCGTTCATCGCGCAGATCACCAACAACGGGCTCTTCCTGGTGTTCACGGCACTGGCGGCGACCCTCCCGTTCTTCCTGCCGATGGCGGTCGGCGTGGTGGCCGGGGACGCGATCGCCGGCGAGGCCAACGCGGGCACCCTGCGTTATTTGCTGGTCGCCCCGGCGGGCCGAACCCGCCTGCTGCTCACCAAGTACGCGACGACGATGACCTTCTGCCTGCTGGCCACCCTGGTGGTGGCCGCCTCCGCCCTCGCCGTCGGCGCGCTCCTCTTCCCGCTCGGCGACCTGACCACCATCTCCGGCACCCGGATCTCCTTCACCGAGGGCCTCGGCCGGGCCCTGCTGATCGCCCTGGTGGTGGCGGCCTCCCTGACCGGCACGGCCGCGCTGGGCCTGTTCGTGTCCACGCTGACCAACAGTGGCATCGCGGCGATGGCGACCACCGTCGGCCTGCTGATCACCGTCCAGATCCTGGACCAGATACCCCAGCTGCACGCGCTCCAGCCGTACTTCTTCTCCCACTACTGGCTGTCCTTCGCCGACCTGATGCGCGACCCCGTCTACTGGGACGACCTGGTCAAGAACCTGGAGCTGCAGGCCCTGTACGTGGCGGTGTTCGGCTCGGCGGCCTGGGCACGGTTCGGTACGAAGGACATCACGGCCTGACGGCGTCCGGTCCGCCGGTCCCGGCCGTCGCGAAGCGGGCCGGCGGTGCGTCCGCGGCGAAGAACTCCTTGGCCCGCGCCAGTGCCCCGCTGTCCCTGAGGACGTCCCCGCGCGCACTGCCGTTGCCGAGCAGTACGCCGCCGAAGCGCATGCCGAGGTAGGCGGCCGAGTTGTGCAGAAGGCCGGCGTACGGGTCCGCGACGGACGGATCGTCGTCGGCCAGGGCGGCCACGCCCCACAGGGTGCGGCCCGCGAGGGTCGCCTTGAAGTCGACGCCGGGCGTGCGCAGCCAGCCCGACCAGTGGTCCAGGTAGCGCTTGGTGAGGCCGGACACCGAGTACCAGTACACGGGCGAGGCGATCACGATGTCGGTGGCGGCGAGCGTGGCGTCGAGCAGCAGGCCGGGCGCGGTGTGCGCGGGCGGCCGTACGTGGTCGGCGTCGCGGCGCAGATCCACGAAGTCCGGCAGCGGGTGGTCGGCCAGGCTGATCCAGCGCTGTTCGACGCTCTCGGGCAGCTGCTCGGCGGCCCGGCGCGCCAGGAGTTCGGTGTTCCCCTCGGGACGGGAGCTGCCGAGCAGGAACAGGAAACGTCGAGTCACAGGATCCCCCAGGTGAGCGGCGCGCGATGAATAAAGCCCTCTGCATCTTATGCGTATGCATTCATATTGGCCAGGGGGTTGCGTCGGCGGCCGGGCCGGAACGCGGCCGGGCGCGCGAGGACACCGGGTGGGCCCTTCCTGATGCGAGGCTGTGACGTCGCGGTGACGCGTGGGCCGAGGGGAGCGGCCAGACTTGACGGTACGCACGGGTACGACCGGACGGTGACGCCGGGGGAATGAGGGCCGATGTCCGGACTCAGCCGCGAGACGAAGCGGGAAGCGCAGCAGACCGGCCGGCCGGCCGAACCGGTCGAAGTCCGGGTCACGGGCGCCGCCGCGACCGTCGACGGCGTCCCGCTGTTCCCGGCACCCGGCGAAGAGCCCCAGCAGGCGGTCCTCAACCACCTCCAGCGCCGCGCCCTCGCCGCCGGCCGCCCCGCCCTCGCCACCGTGCACGACAGCCGCATCGGCTATGTCGTACGCCTCCAGGTGAACCCGGACGGGTCCAGCAGCTTCACCGGCGAACCGGTACGGATGGCCGTGCCCGGCGCTCCGGCCCCGTCCATGGCCCCGGATCCGGCGCAGCGGCCCGGCCGGGACCGGCCCGTGCCCGCTCTGCACGCCGTCGCCGAACCGGAGCCCGCGCACTCCTCGCACGCCGTCACCGCACCCGAGGCCGCGGACCCGGCTCCCGCCCACCGCCCGAAGGCAGCCCCGGTCCCGCGCCTCCTCGGCACGGTGCAGCCGCCGACCGGCGTCTTCGGCCCGCCCCCGGTCATGGACGGGCCGAAGGCCCCCGCTGCCGTCCCGGCACCCGGCCCCGCAGTCGTCCCACCACCCGCCCCCGTCGTCGTCCCCGCGCAGGCCGTCACCGGGCTTCGGCCGGCGCCCCGGACGGAGGGGACCGGCCCTCGCGTCCAGCCCCGCACGGCGCCCCCCGGGCCCGTCCCGGCGCTGCTCGTGCGGTCCTCGGGCGGCGGGGTCTTCGACCCCGACCCCAGGCACACCCCGGCCCGCGGCTTCGACGCCGTCGCCGAGGAGGTGCTCGGGGACGAGCCGGTGACCGTGACCGCGGAAGGGGCCGCCCTGCTCACCGGGCCGGTGTCGCGGATCAACGAGGCCGTCCGCGCGGGCCGTATCGAGGCGGCGGCCGAACTCGCCGGGCGCACCGTCGCCGAGGCCGGCGCGACCCTCGGCGAGAACCACACCGAGGTGCTGCGCCTGCGCGAGCTGACCGCCTACATCGCCTACCTGTCCGGCGACCCGCTGCGCGCCTTCCACCTCTCCCTCGACCTGGCACGGCAGCACCGGCGGGCCGGGGACGGCGAGGGCGCCTACGGGAACGTGCGCAGCGCGGCCACCGCCTGGCGCGCGGTGCGCGACCCGGGGCACGGGCTGCGCCTGGGCCGCGACCTGATCGACCTCTGGGCACAGCTCACCGCCGAGGACGGCCCGGCCGCGGGCGAACCGGAGGAACTGGACTCCGCCCGCGCCCGGATGGGCCGCCTCACCGAACGGGCCCGGCGCGCCGCCGAGCAGGCCTGAGCGCGGGGCGGCGGGTCACTGTACGCAGAACTCGTTGCCCTCCGGGTCGGCCATCACCGTCCACTCCCCGGCCGGTTCGGACACGTGCCGCACCACCGTCGCGCCCAGCTCCTCGAGCCGGGCCACCTCCCGCGACCGCTCGCCCGCCTCGGCGTGCAGGTCGATGTGGAGCCGGTTCTTGCCCGGCTTGCCCTCCGGCACCCGCTGGAACAGCAGCCGCCGGCCCAGCCCGGTGCCGCGCTCCTGGTCGAACGGGTCGTCCGGATGCCGTACGGCGACCAGGTCACGGAAGGCGGCACGGCCGTGGTGCCGGACGGCCGCCGCGGCGGGCAGCGCGCCCAGCTCCAGCAGCCGTTCGACGAACGCGCTGTTGTCCTCGGCCGTGTAGTGCAGCGCGGCCGCCCAGAAGTCGGCCTGTGCGTGCGGATCGCGGGCGTCGATGACGAGCTTCCAGTGCAGGGGTGCGGGCGTCTGCGTCATGGCGCCCACTTATAGCCGACCGGGCGCCGGCCTCACACCTGGCTTCGCGGTGCCGGGGCGGCCGCGGTCACCGGCAGGGCGGCGGCCGCCGCCGCGAGCGCCCGCGCGGACCGGTGGGCGGTGCGCAGGGCGTCCCAGGTGAGCAGGGCGAGGGCGACCCAGACCAGGGCGAAGCCGGCCCAGCGCTCGGCGGGCATCGCCTCGTGGAAGTAGAGGATGCCGAGCAGGAACTGGAAGACCGGCGCCAGGTACTGCAGCAGACCGAGCGTGGAGAGCGGGACGCGGATCGCGGCGGCGCCGAAGCAGACCAGCGGCAGCGCGGTGACGATCCCGGTGGAGGCCAGCAGGGCGGCGTGTCCGGCCCCGTCGTTGACGAAGCTGGACTCGCCGTGGCCCGCCAGCCACAGGAGATAGCCGAGCGCGGGCAGGAACTGGATCGCGGTCTCCGCGGCGAGGGACTCGACGCCGCCGAGGTTGACCTTCTTCTTGACGAGCCCGTAGGTCGCGAAGGAGAAGGCCAGGACGAGCGAGATCCACGGCGGCTGCCCGTAGCCCACGGTCAGCACGATCACGGCGGTGAGGCCGACGCCCACCGCCGTCCACTGCACGGGCCGCAGCCGCTCCTTGAGCAGCAGCACGCCCATCGCGATGGTCACCAGAGGGTTGATGAAGTAGCCGAGCGAGGCCTCGACGACGTGACCGGCGTTCACGGCCCAGATGTAGACGCCCCAGTTGACGGTGATCACGGCGGCGGCGACCGTCACCAGGGCCAGCCGGCGCGGCTGCCGCAGCAGTTCCCCGGCCCACGCCCACCGCCGTACGAAGGCCAGCGCGACGGCGACGAAGACCAGGGACCATGCCATCCGGTGGGCCAGGATCTCCAGGGATCCGGCGGGCTTGAGCAGCGGCCAGAACAGCGGGACCAGGCCCCACATCCCGTACGCGGCGAAGCCGTTCACCAGCCCCGCCCGCCGCTCACCCCTCGATATCTCGGCCACCGGCCCTCCTCACGCCCACGTGCCCCGCTCCGGCACACCGGGACGAAGGTAGCGCCGAGCACCCCCGCCTGTCATGGCCGTATCGGCATACGGTCATGACAGGCGGGGGTGCGGGCACCACGGGGCTCGCGGGCCGCTCCCGGCCCGCCGGCTCCGGGGCTACTTCAGCGCGTCCGCGACGGCCTCCGAGATCGGCGTGGTCGGCCGCCCGGCCAGCCGGGAGAGGTCGCCGGAGTCGACGACCAGCTCGCCCTTGGCGATCGACGCGTCGACCTCGGCCAGGATCCCCGCGAAGGCCTCCGGCACGCCGGCACCCGTCAGGATGGACCGCAGCGTCTCCACGGGCACGGAGTTGTACGCGATCTCCTTGCCGGTGTGGCGCGCGATCTCCGCCGCGTACTCCGCGAAGCTC
Organism: Streptomyces sp. NPDC101237; assembly: GCF_044767465.1. NCBI lineage: Bacteria > Bacillati > Actinomycetota > Actinomycetes > Kitasatosporales > Streptomycetaceae > Streptomyces > Streptomyces sp. NPDC101237. The sequence continues at coordinate 182,463 of NZ_JBIWNY010000002.1, forward strand.
CAGGCGGTGTCGCCGCCCAGCTCGTACGTCCGGTTCTCGTGGCCCTCGCCGGTCAGCACGGCGACGGCCGCGGCCGCGTAGTCCGCGCGGGAGGCCGAGGAGACCCGGCCGTCACCGGCGGCCGCGACGACGGCGCTGTGCTCCAGCACCGGGGCGAGGTTCTCGGTGTAGTTCTCGTGGTACCAGCCGTTGCGCAGCAGGGTGTAGGGCAGGCCGGAGGCGAGCAGCAGCTCCTCGGTGGCGCGGTGGTCGTCCACCAGCGAGGCGTTCAGGCTGGCCGGTGCGCTGGTGTACGCCAGGAGCGCCACACCGGCCGCCACGGCCGCGTCTATGACGACCTTGTGCTGCTGCGGACGGCCCTTGTCGAACTCGTTGCCCGAGATCAGCAGCACCTTGTCGCCCGCGGCGAAGAGGCCGTCGAACGTCTCGGGGGAGTTGTAGTCGGCGACGGCGACGGTGACGCCCCGGGCGGCGAGGTCGGCGGCCTTCGCCTCGTCGCGCACGACGGCGGTGATCTGCTCGGCCGGGACCTTCTCCAGCAGCTGTGCCACGACGTGGCGGCCCAGGTGTCCGGTGGCTCCTGTGACGACGATGCTCATGGTCTGCGATCTCCTTGTGGGGTGCGGATGTCACTAACCTTAGGAGGTGCGCTAACCATTGGAAAGTACCCACTTTGAAGTAAGGTACTGGCATGGTCGTACGTACTCATGAAGCCGAGAACCGCTCCGACGCGCCCGCGGCGCGGGCCGACCGGTACGCCGTCGGCGAGCAGATGTGCCCGCACCGGCTGGTCCTGGAGCACGTCACCAGCCGCTGGGGCGTCCTGGTCCTGATCCAGCTCCTGGACCGATCCCACCGCTTCAGCGAACTGCGCCGGGCCATCGGCCGGGTCAGCGAGAAGATGCTCACCCAGACCCTCCAGACCCTGGAACGGGACGGCCTCGTCCATCGCGACGCCCAACCCGTCATCCCGCCTCGGGTCGACTACTCCCTCACCGACCTCGGCCACGAGGCCGCCCTGCAGGTGCGGGACCTGGCGCTGTGGACCGAACGGCGGATGGCGGACGTCACCCGGGCCCGGGAGGCCTACGACGAGGCGAAACGCGCCTGAACGCGGAGCGGGGCCCGGACGTCGCGTCCGGGCCCCGCTCCGTGTTTCCGGCCGGGAAGGGTCAGCCCACGACCGTCCAGGTGTCCCCGCCGGCCAGCAGCGCCGCCAGGTCGCCGGTGCCGTGCTGTTCCACCGCCGTGTCCAGCTGCTGCGACATCTGGACGTCGTAGACCGGCCGTTCCACCGAACGGAAGACGCCGATGGGCGTGTGGTCCAGGGTGTCCGGGTCGGCCAGCCGCGACAGGGCGAAGGCCGTCGTGGGGGAGGGGGAGTGGGCGTCGTGGACGAGGATCTCGGACTCGTTGTCCGGGGTCACGTCGACGATCGTCAGGTCACCGGTGAGCCGGTCCCGGACGAGTCCGCGGGCGCCGCCCGCGCCGAACCGGATGGGCCGGCCGTGCTCCAGACGGATCACCGCCTCCTCGGCGGACTGCTTGTCCTTGAGGGTGTCGAAGGCGCCGTCGTTGAAGATGTTGCAGTTCTGGTAGATCTCGATCAGGGCCGTGCCGGGATGGGCGGCGGCCTGCCGCAGCACGTCGGTCAGGTGCTTGCGGTCCGAGTCGACGGTGCGGGCCACGAAGGACGCCTCGGCGCCGATCGCCAGGGACACCGGGTTGAAGGGCGCGTCCAGCGAGCCCATCGGCGTGGACTTGGTGATTTTCCCGACCTCGGACGTCGGCGAGTACTGGCCCTTCGTCAACCCGTAGATGCGGTTGTTGAAGAGCAGGATCTTCAGGTTGACGTTGCGGCGCAGGGCGTGGATCAGGTGGTTGCCGCCGATGGAGAGGGCGTCGCCGTCGCCGGTGACGACCCAGACGCTCAGGTCCCGGCGCGAGGCGGCCAGCCCGGTGGCGATCGCCGGGGCACGGCCGTGGATCGAGTGCATCCCGTAGGTGTTCATGTAGTACGGGAAACGCGAGGAGCAGCCGATGCCGGAGACGAAGACGATGTTCTCCCGCGCCAGCCCCAGCTCCGGCATGAAGCCCTGCACTGCGGCCAGGATCGCGTAGTCACCGCAGCCCGGGCACCAGCGCACCTCCTGGTCGGACTTGAAGTCCTTCATGGACTGCGCGGCCTGGGCCTTGGGGACGAGCTGGAGCAGTCCGTCGGCGGTGTCAGTCATGGATGGCCTCCCTGAGCGCCTCGGCGAGCTGCTCGGCCTTGAACGGCATGCCGTTGACCTGGTTGTAGGAGTGCGCGTCCACGAGGTACTTCGCGCGGACGAGGGCGGCGAGCTGGCCGAGGTTCATCTCGGGGATCACCACCTTGTCGTACCGCCCCAGGACCGCGCCCAGGTTGCGCGGGAAGGGGTTGAGGTGGCGCAGGTGCGCCTGGGCGATCGGCTCGCCGGCCCGGCGCAGCCGCCGCACCGCCGCCGTGATCGGCCCGTAGGTGGAACCCCAGCCGAGGACCAGGGTGCGCGCGCCGTCCGGGTCGTCGACCTCGATGTCCGGGACGTCGATGCCGTCGATCTTGGCCTGCCGGGTGCGGACCATGAAGTCGTGGTTGGCGGGGTCGTAGGAGATGTTGCCGCTGCCGTCCTGCTTCTCGATGCCGCCGATGCGGTGTTCGAGACCGGGCGTGCCCGGGATCGCCCACGGACGGGCCAGGGTCTGCGGGTCGCGCTTGTACGGCCAGAAGACCTCGGTGCCGTCGTCGAGGGTGTGGTTGGGGCCGGACGCGAACTCGACGCGCAGGTCAGGGAGTTCCGTCAGGTCCGGGATGCGCCAGGGCTCGCTGCCGTTGGCCAGGTAGCCGTCGGACAGCAGCATGACCGGGGTCCGGTACGTCAGCGCGATCCGGGCTGCCTCCAGCGCGGCGTCGAAGCAGTCGGCGGGGGTCATGGGGGCGATCACGGGGACCGGGGCCTCGCCGTTGCGGCCGTACATCGCCTGGAGCAGGTCGGCCTGCTCGGTCTTGGTGGGCAGTCCGGTGGACGGCCCGCCGCGCTGGATGTCGACGACCAGCAGCGGCAGCTCCAGCGAGACCGCGAGCCCCACCGTCTCCGCCTTCAGGGCGACGCCGGGACCGGAGGTGGTCGTCACGGCGAGCGAGCCGCCGAACGCCGCGCCGAGGGCCGCGCCGATCCCGGCGATCTCGTCCTCCGCCTGGAAGGTCCGCACACCGAAGTTCTTGTGCTTCGACAGCTCGTGCAGGATGTCGGAGGCCGGGGTGATCGGGTACGAGCCGAGGAAGAGCGGCAGGGCGGCCTGCCGGGAGGCGGTCACCAGACCGTAGGCCAGCGCCAGGTTCCCGGAGATGTTGCGGTAGGTGCCCACCGGGAAGGCGGTGCTCGCGGGGGCGATCTCGTAGGAGACCGCGAAGTCCTCCGTCGTCTCCCCGAAGTTCCAGCCCGCGCGGAAGGCCGCCAGGTTGGCGTTCATCACCTCGGGCTTGCGGGCGAACTTCTGCTTGAGGAACCGCTCCGTGCCCTCGGTCGGCCGGTGGTACATCCATGACAAGAGGCCGAGCGCGAACATGTTCTTGCTGCGCTCGGCCTCTTTGCGGGTGAGGTCGAATTCTTTGAGGGCTTCCACCGTCAGGGTGGTCAGGGGCACCGGATGGAGGCTGTAGCCGTCCAGCGAGCCGTCCTCCAGCGGTGAGGCGTCGTAGCCGACCTTCTGCATCGCCCGTCTGGTGAACTCGTCCGTGTTGACGATGATCTCCGCGCCGCGCGGCAGGTCCCCGATGTTCGCCTTCAGGGCGGCCGGGTTCATCGCGACCAGCACGTTCGGCGCGTCCCCGGGGGTGAGGATGTCGTGGTCGGCGAAGTGCAACTGGAACGAGGAGACCCCGGGCAGGGTGCCTGCCGGGGCCCGGATCTCGGCGGGGAAGTTGGGGAGGGTCGAGAGATCGTTGCCGAAGGACGCGGTCTCGGAGGTGAAGCGGTCGCCGGTGAGCTGCATACCGTCACCCGAGTCCCCCGCGAACCGGATGATCACCCGGTCGAGGCGCCGGACGGCCTTCACACCGCCCGGCCTGCGCTGTTCTCCCACGACGGTTCCGTCGGCCTGTTCCGTTGTCCTGCTGACCTGGCTGGTCACTGAACTGGACCTCCTTCGAGGCGGCTGTCCGGGGGCGGCCGTCCCACTGACCATCCCGCAATCAACCCTACGTCGGTTAGGGTCGCCTTCCCGTGCCGGCTCACATGATGGACGGCGTTCCGAGACGACCTGTCGCCCTGACTTGTCATGATTTTCTCTCCCGCTGACCGCCTTCCGGTTCCGACACGGTGCCGGCTCCGTCAGGAGTTCAGATAGGTCAGAACGGCCAGCACGCGCCGGTGATCCCCGTTGCTCTGGGACAGTCCCAGTTTGAGGAAGATGTTGCTGACGTGCTTCTCGACGGCTCCGTCGCTCACGACCAGCTGGCGGGCGATCGCCCCGTTCGTCCGCCCCTCGGCCATCAGGCCCAGCACCTCCCGCTCGCGCGGGGTCAGGCCGGCCAGCACGTCCTGCTTGCGGCTGCGCCCGAGCAACTGCGCGACCACCTCGGGATCGAGCGCGGTACCGCCCTCGGCGACCCGCACCACCGCGTCCACGAACTCCCGGACCTCGGCGACCCGGTCCTTCAGCAGGTAGCCCACGCCCCGGCTGGAACCGGCCAGCAGTTCGGTGGCGTAGCGCTCCTCCACGTACTGCGACAGCACCAGCACGCCGAGCCGCGGATGCGTCTTCCGCAGCCGCACGGCGGCCCGCACCCCCTCGTCGGTGTGCGTCGGCGGCATCCGTACGTCCGCCACCACCACGTCCGGCAACGCGCCCTGCGCGTCCAGATCGGCGATGGTCTTGACCAGCGCCTCCGCGTCACCGACGCCCGCGACGACGTCATGTCCGCGGTCGGTCAGCAGCCGGGTCAGCCCCTCTCTGAGCAGCACGGAATCCTCGGCGATGACCACCCGCACCCTGTCCTCCACGATCTCCCGGCCCCCCACACCCCGTCCGGCGTACATGCCTGCCCTGTCCGAAAGACCAGCATTCCAGCATTCGCGACGGCGCGCGGGGCGCTCATGGCAGGAGAGGGGTCAATTCGGCCGGGCCGACGCCTGGAGAGGCGCGGCCCGGCATCGGGAGAGAGGTAGCACGCGGGGACCGGAATCCGGGGGACGGGAGACCGGGGAACGGGACGCCGCGGGACCAGACGTCCGCGGGGCGCGAAAGCAACGGGCCTCAGCGGCGCCAGGGCAGCTCAGCGGTCACCCGGGTGGGGCCGCCCGCCGGCGAGTCCACCACCAGGATCCCGTCGACCGCGTCCAGCCGCTCGGCCAGCCCGGCCAGACCCGACCCGCTCGCCGTGTCCGCGCCCCCCACCCCGTCGTCCACGACCTGCAGCATCAGCCGGTCCTCGCTCCGCCACACGTCCACCGTCGCCGCACCCGCCCGCGCGTGCTTGCTGACGTTCTGCAGCAGCTCGGAGACCGTGAAGTAGGCGATGCCCTCGATCGCCGCCGCCGGCCGCTCCGCCAGATCGACCTCGACCCGCACCGGCACCGTGCACCGCGAGGCCACCGCCGACAGCGCCGCGTCCAGACCCCGGTCGGTGAGCACCGCCGGATGGATGCCCCGGGCGAGATCCCGCAGCTCCCGCAGCGCCGTCTTCACCTCGCCGTGCGCCTCGTCCACCATCCGCGCGGCCACCTGCGGATCCTCCCGCAGCTTCTCCTTCGCCAGCCCGAGATCCATGGCCAGCGCCACCAGCCGGGCCTGCGCCCCGTCGTGCAGGTCCCGCTCGATGCGCCGCAGATCGGCCGCAGCCGTGTCGACGACCGTCCCCCGGTCGGACTCCAGCTCCACCACCCGCGACGCCAGCTTCGAGGGCCCCAGCAGACCGTGCACCATCAGCCGGTCCACCAGCGTCAGCGCCCGCACGATCCACGGCGTCGCCAGCGTGAAGAGCAGCCCCACCAGCGCGGTCACCGTGATCTCGAACGGGTTGTCGAGGTAGACGCTGTGGTGCGCGTCGCCGTACAGCTGGAGGCCGTCCTGCCCGGCGTGCACCGGCAGCACCCAGAACCACAGCGGATACGTCAGCAGGGCCCAGCCGTACGCCCAGAAGTTCAGCGCGACGACGAAGGAGAACACCGACCAGGGGAACTGCAGGACCGCGTAGAGCAGATGCCGCCACGACACACCGCTCTTGAGCACCGCGCCGATCCACGCCGCCACCCCCGGCTTGCGCATCCGCAACGGCTCCGGATCCGCCACCTCGAGGCCCAGCAGCCCACGCGCCCGCGCCCGCTCCAGCGCTCCGAACCCGCGGCAGCCTGCGAGCGCCGCGGCCAGCACCGGGATCCCGACGAAGGTCACCAGCAGCCCGGCGCCCAGGGACAGCATCGTCACGGTCCACACGAACAGCGCCACACCGATCGGGAAGCCCAGCAGCACATACGCGAACTCACGCCAGCTGCGCGCCTCGAACGGTGCCCGCAGCACCGCCGGCACCCGGTGCCGGCGCTCCCCGTGGAAGCCGTCGTCGCGGCCGTGGCCGAACCCGTGGTCCTGACCGTATCCCTGCCCGTATCCCTGCCCGTGCCGGTACTCCGTGGCCATCGGTGCCGTCCCGTCCGTCCTGTGCCGTCTGTCCCTGCCCGTCCGCCAGGACTGTCCCTGGCGTACCTCCACCCTGCTCTGCCGCCGCTCCCCGGACCATGGAGCCCGTCTCCGTCTTGAACGGGGGGTTTTCCCTACCCCCGGTCCCGCCAGGGCAGCTCGGCGGTGACCGTCGTGGGCCCGCCCGCCGGCGAGTCGACGACGAACAGGCCGTCCACCGCGCCCAGCCGGTCCGCGAGCCCGCGCATCCCCGTACCGCCGTCCAGGCTCGCCCCGCCCCGCCCGTCGTCCTTCACCTGGATCAGCAGCCGGTCGTCACTGCGCCACACGTCGACCGAGGCGGTCCGCGCCCCGCTGTGCTTGCTGATGTTCTGCAGCAGCTCGGAGACCGTGAAGTAGGCGATCCCCTCGATCGCGGGCGCCGGTCTCGACGGCAGATCGGCCGTCACCTGGACCGGCACCGTGCAGCGCGAGGCGACCGAGGACAGCGCCGCGTCCAGCCCGCGGTCGGTCAGCACCGCCGGGTGAATGCCCCGGGCGAGATCCCTGAGCTCCCGCAACGCCAGCTTCACCTCGCCGTGCGCCTCCTCGACCATCGCCGCGGCCCCGTCGGGATCCTCCAGAAGCTTCTCCTTGGCCAGCCCGAGCCCCATGGCGAGGTTGACGAGCCGCGCCTGCGCGCCGTCGTGCAGATCCCGCTCGATGCGCCGCAGATCGGCGGCGGCCGTGTCCACCACGACTCCCCGGTCCGACTCCAGTTCGGCGATCCGACGCTCCAGCTCGTCGGAGGGCGACAGCAGACCGCGGACCATCGCCCGGTCCGCGTTCGTCAGCCCGCGGGCGATGAACGGCAGCACCGGCCACAGCACGAACAGCGACACCAGCACCGTGCAGAAGGTGAGCACACCCCAGGGCAGCCGGATGAAGTCGTACAGCAGGGTCCGCCAGCCCACCGGATCCTTCAAGGCCATGAACAGCCGCTGCGTCCCTCCGCCCCGCTTGCCCAACGGCAGCGGAGTCGGCTCCTCCACCCGCACCCCGAGCAGCGCCCTCGCCCGCGCCCGCTCCAGCTTCCCCAGCTGCCGCGCGCCCAGCAGCGTGGCCGCCAGCAGCGGGATGCCCACCACCGTGATCGTCAGCGCGGCGCTCACCCACACCGTGGTGACGACGTAGACGAAGCCGAACACCGCCGCCGGCAGATTCAGCAGGAGGTGCGCGATCTCCTTCCAGGTGTGACCGTCGTAGGCGAAGCGGACGGGCGGAAGCCGGTCGCGGTCTTCGCCGCCGTCGGCCTGACTGCTGCGGGAACGGGGAACAGGTGCGGTCATATGCGCCAGCGTGCCGTGTGCCGTGGCGCGACGCCATGGAGTTCGCCGCCGGGGCCACCCTGGGAAAACCCCACCGGCCGCTCCCGCCGCCCCCTCCCACCGCTCTCACCGCGTGACGGGCTGCTTACCGTGTCTTTATCAGGGCCTAGACTCCCGTGCGTACAGATCGTCGAATCAAGAGTTGACTGAGGTCACGACGCGGAGCCCGGACCGGCCCGCGGTCAGTCGAGGGAGCGAGGGGACCGACGATGCGGGAGACGGTGAACGGCGGACCGGCCACGGTCCTCGCCTCGGACTACTTCGCGTCCTACTCGGTCGTGGGACTGCTGACCCTGCTCGGCGTGCTCTTCGTCGCCGTCGCCTTCGGCACCGGCCGGCTGCTGCGCCCCGTGGTCCCCACACCGGAGAAACTCCTGACCTACGAGTGCGGTGTCGACCCCGTCGGCGAGGGCTGGGCCCACACCCAGGTCCGCTACTACGTCTACGCCTTCCTCTACGTCATCTTCGCCGTCGACTCGATCTTCCTGTTCCCCTGGGCGACGGTCTTCGCCGCCCCCGGCTACGGCGCCACCACGCTCGTGGAGATGTTCGTCTTCCTCGGCTTCCTGGCCGTCGGCCTGCTGTACGCCTACAAGAAGGGCGTCCTGACATGGACGTGACGCCGTCGGAGCCCGTGCTGCTCCCGGAACCCAAACGACTGGGCACGCTCGCCCGCCTCGCCCCCGAGCCGATGAAGGTCGTCCTGAACTGGGGCCGCCGGTACTCGCTGTGGGTCTTCAACTTCGGCCTCGCCTGCTGCGCGATCGAGTTCATCGCCGCGTCCATGGCCCGCCACGACTTCATCCGCCTCGGCGTGATCCCCTTCGCGCCCGGCCCCCGCCAGGCCGACCTGATGGTGGTCTCGGGCACGGTCACCGACAAGATGGCCCCCGCCGTCAAGCGCCTGTACGAGCAGATGCCCGAGCCCAAGTACGTCATCTCCTTCGGCGCGTGCAGCAACTGCGGCGGCCCCTACTGGGACTCCTACTCCGTCACCAAGGGCGTCGACCAGATCATCCCGGTCGACGTCTACGTCCCCGGCTGCCCGCCGCGCCCCGAGGCCCTCCTCCAGGGCATCCTCAAACTCCAGGAGAAGATCGCCGCGGAGTCCCTGGGCGAGCGCTACGGCACCTCGCGCCCGTCCGCCGCCGCCCTGCAGAGCGACCTGGTGCGGCCACCGGCCCCCGCCGCCGAAGAGGACCCGCGATGACCGCCCCCGCCGGCTGGCTCCCCGCACCCGTGGACGAACTCTTCGGCCCTGACGCCACCGCCGAGGAGTCCTACGAGGTCCTCACCGTCGATGTCCCTCCCTCCTCCTGGCTCACCGCCCTCGACACCGCCCGTGCGGCCCTGGGCTGCACCTTCTTCGACTGGATGAGCGCGGTCGACGAACCCGGCACCGGCTTCCGCGTCTGCGCCCACCTCGTCGCCCTCGCTCCCGTCCGCCGCCTGCTCCTGCGCACCACCGTGCCGCACACCGCCGCCGAACTCCCCTCGGCCGTCGGCGTCTACGCGGGCGCCCGCTGGCACGAACGCGAGACCCACGAGATGTTCGGCGTCCGCTTCTCCGGACACCCCGGCCTGGACCACCTCCTCCTCCCGGAGACCTTCGAGGGCCATCCCCTGCGCAAGGACTTCGTCCTGGCGGCCCGCGTCGCCAAGGCCTGGCCCGGAGCCAAGGAGCCCGGCGAGTCCGACCACGCCGGGCCCAGGCGCCGCCAGATGCTCCCTCCGGGCGTTCCCGACCCCAACGACTGGGGCCCCCAGAAGGGCCAGCTGCCCCCCGCCCCCGCGCGCCCGGCCCGAGCCGCCGCGGGCCGCCCCGCCGGCGACCGCCCGGCCCGCGCGGCAGGCGACCGCCCGGTACGCCGCGCCCGCACGGCAGCGGGGGGCTCGGCCAGCCAGACGACCGACGAGACGCCCCCGACCACCCCGACATCCGCCCCGGAACCGACACCCACCGGCACAGAGCCACCGGTCACGCCCCGGCGGGGGCGGAGCGCGAGCGAGGGGTCTGCTTCGCAGCGGGAGGTGTCTGCCGCGAAGCAGAACGCGGCCGGGGACGAGACCACGTCAGGCGGGAGCGCCGCGGGAGGCGAGTCCTCTCCGGGAGGCGAGACCGCCGGGGCGGAGCCGACGGCAGCCGCTCCCCGCGGGCCGCGCCGGGCCCGCACCGCGTCCGGAGGATCCGCGTCGCAACGCGCGCAGCACACGGCACCGGCGTCGAACCCTGCCATCCCGGCCCGGCCCTCGACGCCGCGCAGCCCCGACGCCCCCTGGCACCACGCCCGTCCGGCCTTCGACGAACCCGGGCCCGAAGAGGAACGGCGGGACACCACCAACGGGGTGACGGAGCCGACCGGGGTGACGGAGCCGACCGGGGCGACGGAGCCGGGTGGGTCGGCTGAGCCGGGTGGGTCGGCTGAGCCGTCCGGGCCCACCGAGGCGGAGTCTGTCCCGCCCGCCCCGCCCGCGGTTCCTGAGGAGGGCGAGGCGTCCCAGGCGTCGGAGGATGCCGGTTCCGAGTCCTCACGCCCCGACGCCGACGACGCCGGTGACTCCGAGGCCGCCCCTGGCTCTGGAGCCGCTCCCGAAGAGCAACCCGACCGACCCGCCCCCCGTGAAGAGCGCTCAGGAGGCCCGCAGTGAACGACGCCCTGGACGTCGTGTTGCGACTCCTTCTCGTGTTCGTCGTCTTCCTCACCTTCCCTCTGATCGTCGGTCAGACCGAGCACAAGGTGATGGCCCACATGCAGGGCCGTCTCGGTCCGATGTACGCGGGCGGCTTCCACGGCTGGGCCCAGCTGGTCGCCGACGGTGTGAAGTTCGCGCAGAAGGAGGACGTGGTCCCCGCGGGCGCGGACCGCCGCATCTTCCAACTGGCCCCCGCCGTCGCCCTCCTCCCGTACCTGCTGGTGCTGCTCGCCATCCCGATCGGCCCCGGCGAAGGCGCGGTGGGCCAGGTGCTGGACGCCGGCGTGTTCTTCGTGCTGGCCGTCATGGGCGTCGGCGTCCTCGGCTCGCTCATGGCCGGCTGGGCCAGCGCCAACAAGTTCTCCCTCCTCGGCGGTCTGCGTACCGCCGCTCAGCTCCTCGCCTACGAACTGCCCATGCTGCTCGCCGCCGCCTCCGTGGCGATGGCGGCCGGCACGGTCTCCCTGCCGGGCATCGTCGGTGCCTTCCACTGGTGGTGGCTGCCCTGGCAGATCACCGGCGGCCTGGTCTTCTTCATCTCCGGTCTCGCCGAACTCCAGCGGCCCCCCTTCGACATGCCCGTCGCCGACACGGAGATCATCTTCGGCGCGTACACCGAGTACACGGGCCTGCGGTTCGCCCTGTTCCTGCTCGCCGAGTACGCCGGGATCGTCGTCCTGTGCGGTCTGACCACCGTCCTCTTCCTGGGCGGCTGGCACGGCCCCTGGGGAGCCGACGGCCTCGGCTGGCTGTGGACCCTCCTGAAGACCGCGCTGCTCGCCTTCGTCGTGATCTGGCTCCGCGTGACCTATCCCCGGCTGCGCGAGGACCAGTTGCAGAAGTTCTCCTGGACCCTCCTCGTCCCCCTTTCCCTCGCCCAGATCGCCCTCACCGGCATCGTCAAGGTGGTGATCTCCTAACCGTGGCCCCCATTCCCGGCAGCGGCCTCGCCAAGGGCCTGGCCGTCACCCTGCGCACGATGACCCGGAAGACGGTCACCGAGCAGTACCCGGACGCTCTGCCCGAGCTCCCGCCCCGCACCCGCGGTGTCATCGGCCTGTTCGAGGAGAACTGCACGGTCTGCATGCTCTGCGCCCGTGAGTGCCCCGACTGGTGCATCTACATCGACTCCCACAAGGAGACCGTCCCGGCGGCGGCCCCGGGCGGCCGCGAACGCAGCCGCAATGTCCTGGACCGCTTCGCCATCGACTTCTCCCTGTGCATGTACTGCGGTATCTGCATCGAGGTCTGTCCTTTCGACGCCCTGTTCTGGTCACCGGAGTTCGAGTACGCCGAGACCGACATCCACGAACTCACCCACGAGCGGGACAAGCTCCGCGAGTGGATGTGGACGGTCCCGGCCCCGCCCGCCCTCGATCCCGGCGCGGAGGAACCGAAGGAGATCGCCGCCGCCCGGAAAACCGCGGACAAGCTCGCGGCCGCCGCTCAGGACGAACCGCAGGAAGGGGAGTCGTGAGCCCTCTCGCCCAGGCGCCGCACGGCTTCCTGTCCCCGACCGGTGTGGAGATCGCGTTCCTCCTCGTCGGTCTGGTCACCTTCGGCGCCGCCCTCGTCACCGTCACCACCCGCCAGCTGGTGCACGCCGCCCTGTGGCTCGTGGTCACGCTCGGCGGTCTCGCCGTCGAATACCTGCTGCTCACCGCGGAGTTCATCGCCTGGGTGCAGGTCCTCATCTATGTCGGTTCCGTAGTCGTCCTCCTTCTCTTCGGTCTGATGCTCACCAAGGCCCCGATCGGCCGCTCCCCGGACGCGGACTCCGAGAACCGCTGGACCGCGCTCGCCGTGGCGGTGGCCGCCGCGGCCGCCCTGGTCTGGGTGGTCGTCGACGCCTTCCGCACCACCTGGGTCGACCTCGGCGGTCCCGCCGCCGGCTCGACGAAGGTCACCGGCGAGAGCCTGTTCCAGAACTGGGTGCTGCCCTTCGAGGCACTCTCCGTCCTCCTGCTCGCGGCCCTGGTCGGCGCGATCGTCCTGTCCCGGAAGACGAAGGCGGACCCGGCCCCGCCCCCTGTGAACGGCCGGCCCGTCACGCAGAGTTCCCCTCCCGTCACCAATCCGGGGATTCACCCGATCGAGCGGGACACCGTGCGACGAGTCACCGAGCGGCGAGGCACCGCGGGGCGAGGCACTGAACAGGAAGCCGCCGAGCCGCAGGACACCGAGCAGGAAGGCGCCCGCTGATGCACCTCGCCTATCCCGCCGTCCTCTCCGCGCTCCTCTTCTGCACCGGCCTGTACGGCGTCCTCGCCCGCCGCAACGCGATCCTGGTCCTGATGTCGGTCGAGCTGATGCTCAACGCCGTCAACCTCAACCTCGTCGCCTTCGACGTGTGGCTGAACAAGGCCGCCCGGGACACCCTGCACTCCGGACAGGCACTGACCCTGTTCACCATCGCCATCGCCGCCGCCGAGATCGGCATCGGCCTGGCGATCGTCCTCGCCGTCCACCGCAACCGCGGCACCTCCGACATCGACCGGCTCCGCGACACCGCCGAGGGCCACGAACACGGCACGCCCACGCCCCCGGACGGGACGACCGGCGAGAAGGCGGAGGCCACCGCGTGACCACGATCCACCTCGCCGCCCTCGTCCCCCTCCTGCCCTTCCTCGCCGCCGTGGCCGGCCTGCTCGTGGGGCGCTCGGCACCCGGTTTCGTCCGCCCGCTCGCGGTCCTGCCCGCGCTCGCCGCGCTCGCGCTGGCCAGCACGGTCGCCGTGGACCAGAGCGGCGGCCGGGCCGTCGAAGCCCACACCCAGCTGACCCCGACCGGCTCGGTCCCGATCGAACTCGCCCTGCACATCGACGGCTTCGCCGCCCTCGTCGCGGTGCTGGTCGCCTTCGTCGCCACCTGTGTGCAGATCTACTCGACCGGCTACCTGCGCGACGACCCCCGCTACCCGTCGTACGCCGCCCTCGTCTCCCTCTTCACCTCCGCGATGCTGCTGGTCGTCTACTCCGGCGACCTGATCGTCCTGCTCGTCGGCTGGGAGGTCATGGGCATCTGCTCCTACTTCCTGGTCGGCCACTACTGGGAGACGCCCGAGGCCCGCGCCGCCTCCGTCAAGGCCTTCCTGGTCACCAAGCTCGGCGACGTGCCGTTCCTCATCGGCCTGTTCGCCCTCGCCACCGACGCCGGTTCGTTCCGCATCAGCACGATCCTCGGCACCGTCGCCGACGGCGGACTGCACCACCCGACCCTGGTCGGCCTGCTGCTCCTGTGCGGCGTCGCGGGCAAGTCGGCGCAGTTCCCGCTGCACACCTGGCTCCCCGACGCGATGGCCGGCCCGACACCCGTCTCCGCGCTGATCCACGCCGCCACGATGGTCGCCGCCGGTGTCTACTTCATCGCCCGTCTCCTCCCGGTCTTCGAGGCCAGTGCGGCCGTGATGGTCGTCCTCGCCGTCATGGGCGCCGTCACCATGGTCGGTTCGGCCCTCGCCGCGCTCGCCCAGGACGACATCAAACGCGTCCTCGCCTACTCGACGATCGGCCAGCTCGGCTACATGACCGGCGCGCTCGCCGTCGGCGACCGCGGCGCCGCCGTCTTCCACCTCCTGTCCCACGGCGCCTTCAAGGCGCTGCTGTTCCTCGCCGCCGGCGTGGTCATCCACGCCGCGGGCACCAACTCACTGGCCGTCATGTCCCGCACCTCCGGACTGCGTCAACGCGTCCCGGACGCCTACTGGACGATGACCGTGGCACTCCTCGCCCTGGCCGCGATCCCGCCCTTCAGCGGCTTCTTCTCCAAGGAGTCCGTCCTGGGCGCCGCCGAACGAGCGGCCGAAGGCCACACCGCGCACGCCCCCGGCAGCGCCGGCTGGATCGTCCTCGTCGCCGGCCTGGTCACCGCCCTGCTCACCGCCGCCTACGCGACCCGGCTGTGGCTGCTCGCCTTCCGGGGCCGGGGCACCGAGGCGCCCGACCACGGTCGGCAGCCGCTGTCCATGATCGTGGTGCTGTGGGTCCTGGCCGTGCCGTCCCTCGCCTTCGGCGGCTTCGCCTACCGGTCACTGCCCGGCTGGTTCGACGGCCGCGACCTCACCCCCACCCTCACCACGTCGGTCCTCGGCACCGGCCTCGCACTCGTCGGCGCACTCCTCACCTACGGGGCGTGGACGCACACCAGGACACAGGCCGCCGGCGCCCCGCTCGGAGCCGTCGCCGCGCACCCCGAGGGCGACGCCGCCCTCGTGGAGGCCGAGGCGATCGCCACCCACGAGCCCGCCTTCGGCGACATCGCCTACGCACCCGACCCGGCGGACCCCGCCCGGCTGCTGCTCGGCCCGCTCCGCCGGCCCGCCGCCGCGGGCTTCCACCTGGACGCCGTGTACGACGCGCTGTTCGTCCGCCCGGTCCTGGCCGCCGCCGGCCTCGTCCAGTTCCTGGACCGCGAGGTCGTCGACACCTACGTCCGCGGCGCGGCCGCCGCACCCCGCCTGCTCGGCGCCGCCGTACGCCGCGCCCAGACCGGCAACGTCCAGACCTATGTGAGCGCGCTGCTCGCCGGCACCGTCGTCCTGGCGGTCGCCGTCCTCCTCGTCGCCACGGGAGCGTGAGCAGGCGTGATCGATATCAACGAGTCCGTGATGCAGATCCTTCTGGCATTGATCGTCGTCGGCCCGCTCCTCGGTGCCGCCGCCACCCTGCTGCCCGCCCCGCCGGGACTGAAGGGGAAATCACCCGAGCAGGCCGTGCTCCGCCACGGCGTGACCGTCACCGGTGCCGTCCTCATCGCCGCGATCGTCCTCGCGGCCGGCTTCGACCAGGACCATCCGTCCAGGATGCAGGCCACGACCGACATCAGCTGGATCCCCGCACTCGACGTGCGCATCCACCTCGGCATCGACGGCATCTCCCTCCCCCTCGTGGTCCTGACCGCGCTGCTGACCTTCCTCTGCGCGCTCTACTCGTACTTCAACATGCCCGCCGGCCCGTCCCCGAAGGCCTTCGTCGCCCTGCTGCTCGTCCTGGAATCCGGCACCCTCGCCAGCTTCGCCGTCCTCGACCTGCTGCTGTTCTTCCTCGCCTTCGAGACGGTCCTCATCCCGATGTACTTCCTCATCGCCCGCTGGGGCGGCGCGGGCCGGACCCGGGCCGCCTGGAAGTTCATCCTGTTCACCCTGCTCGGATCCGTCGTCATGCTGCTCGGCCTGCTCCTGATCGGAATCAAGGCGGGCACCTTCGACATGGTGGCACTCGCCACTGACAACGGGCGGTCCCTGACCACATCCGTGCAGGTCATCGCCGTTCTCGCGATCGGCATCGGGCTGGCGGTCAAGACCCCGATGTGGCCCCTGCACAGCTGGCTGCCGGACGCCCACACCGCCGCGCCGACCGTCGGCTCGGTCCTGCTGGCCGGCGTCCTGCTGAAGATGGGCACCTACGGATTCGTGCGGATCCTGCTGCCGGTCGCCCCGGACGGGTTCCGCACCTTCGCCCCCTACCTCGCGGCCCTCGCCGTGATCGGGATCGTGTACGGCTCCCTGGCCTGCCTGAACCTTGCCAAACGGGGCGCCAGGGGCGACCTCAAACGCCTGATCGCCTACTCCTCCGTCGGCCACATGGGCTTCGTGCTGCTCGGCATCGCCACCATGACCCCGACCGGCGTCAACGGCGCCCTGTTCGCCAACATCGCCCACGGACTCATCACCGGCCTGCTGTTCTTCCTGGTCGGCGGCATCAAGGACCGCACCGGAAGCACCGACCTCGACACCCTCGCCGAGGAGACGGGGGCCGCGCTGTACGGCAAGGCACCGCGCCTCGGCGGGCTCATCGCCTTCGCCGCCGTCGCCTCGCTCGGACTGCCGGGCCTCGCCGGCTTCTGGGGCGAGATGCTCGCCCTGTTCGGCGCGTTCAAGCCCGCCGCCGGCCTCAGCAGGCCCGCCTTCCTGACCTTCATGGCGGTCGCCGCCCTCGGCACCCTGCTGACCGCCGCCTACATGCTCGCCGTGATCCGCCGCGTCTGCATGGGCGCCGTCCCCCGGGACATGCCGGAACTCGCCGACGTCCGCACCTACGAGTTCGCGGCCTGGACCCCGCTCGTCGCCCTCACCGTCGTCGCCGGACTGTGGCCCAAGGCCCTGCTCGGACTGACCGACCCGGCCGTGCAGCAGCTCCTCGCAGGAGGCCCCCGATGAGCGCCCTGGCCCAGTCGCCGGCCGCGACCCTCGTCCAGTCCGTCGACTGGCTCGCCATCGCCCCGCCCACCCTCACCGCGGTGGTCGCCCTCGCCGTCCTGGTCGCCGACCTGTTCCTCCCCGAAGCCAGGAAACCCGTCCTCGGCTGGATCTCCACGGCCGGACTCGCCGCGGCCGCCGCCCTGCTGCTGCCGCTCCTCGACCACGACCGCAGCACCTTCTGCCTGACGGGCACCACGCGCGCGTGCAGCTACACCGCCGACCGGTTCACCCTGGTCGTGCAGTTCCTGGTGCTCGGCGGCGCCCTGCTCACTGCCCTGCTGTCCGTCACCACCCTCAAGGACGGCAACCGCCGCTACCCCCAGGGCGAGTTCTGGTTCCTGCTGCTCTCCTCGGCCGCCGGCGCCGCCCTGCTGCCCGCCTCCCGCGACCTCGCCACCCTGATCGTCGCCCTGGAGGTCGCCTCCCTGCCCGCCTTCGCCCTCGTCGGCATCCGGCACGGCGACGCGAAGTCCTCGGAAGCCGCCCTGAAGTTCTTCCTGTCCTCGGTGACCGCGACCGCCGTCAGCCTCCTCGGCGTCAGCTTCGTGTACGCCACCACCGGCACCCTCTACCTCACCCAGGTCGCCGACCGCCTCCAGCACGTCGACGGCCAGCTGCACACCCTCGCCCAGACCGGCGTCGTCCTCACCCTCGTGGGCTTCGCCTTCAAGACCGCCGCCGTCCCGTTCCACTTCTGGGTCCCCGACACCTACGTCGGCGCCCCGCTGCCCGTCGCCGCCTACCTGTCGGTCGTCGGCAAAGCCGTCGGCTTCTCCGGCCTGATCCTGGTCACCGTCGTCGCCTTCCCCTCGTACGCCGACGTCTGGGGACCGGCCCTGGCCGCCCTGGCCGCCCTCACCATGACCGTCGGCAACGTCGCGGCCCTGCGCCAGCAGGCCACGCGCGCGTACAGCGCGGTACGGCTGCTCGCCTGGTCGTCGGTCGGACAGGCCGGCTATCTCCTCGTACCGATCGCCGCGGCCGGATACGCCGAAGACCCCCGGAAGGCCATCGGCTCCACCGTCGCCTACGCCCTCATGTACGCGGCCGTGAACCTCGGCGCCTTCACGGTGGCCGCCCTGGTCGGCCGTACGAAGGAACTCAACCGGCTCTCCGACTACCGCGGCCTGTACGGCAAGAACCCGCTGACCGCGCTGCTCCTGGCGTTCTTCCTGCTGTGCCTGGCCGGACTCCCGCCCGGCGTCATCGGACTGTTCGCCAAGGTCACCGTCTTCTCGGCGGCCGTTGACGCCGGCCTCGGCTGGCTCGCCGTCGTCATGGCCGTCAACGTCGTGATCGCCCTCTACTACTACCTCCAGTGGGCGGGCCTGCTGTTCCGCGCCCCCGACGGCGAGGCCACCGAGCACCGCGTCCCGGCCTCCCTCACCGCCGCGCTCGCCCTCACCGGAGCCGTCGGCGTCGCCCTCTCCGGCGCACCCCAGCTGGTGCTCCGCTTCGCCGCCACCGGACTCTTCTGACACCGCCGCCGGACTCTTCTCACCCCCTCCTGCGCGCGTCCGCCCCCGCCGCCGCACGCCTGCCGCCCCAAGCGCGCCAAGGCGCGGCTCTCACCCGAACGGCCCACGCGGCGCACAGCGGACACAAGGGAACTAGTGGCCGTCGCCTGGCGTTGACCAGTGCGTAAGGGTCCACTGGACGTGACACCACGACACCGGTGGCAAGGCAGATCGGAAGGCAGCACCGCAGCGCAAAGGGTTCTCCTGCCGCACGACTTGGAGGGCGTACCGTGCACCGCCGGCACAACGGACTCAGAACCGCAGTTCTCCTCGGAGGACTGTCGGCACTCATCATCGTCATCGGCAGCTTCTTCGGCCGTACGGGTCTGATCGTCGCGGTCCTCGTCGCACTCGGCACGAACGCGTACGCGTACTGGAACAGCGACAAACTGGCGCTACGCGCGATGCGCGCCCGCCCGGTGAGCGAATTCGAGGCCCCGGCCCTCTACCGGATGGTCCGTGACCTCTCCACCCAGGCCCGCCAGCCGATGCCCCGCCTGTACATCTCCCCGACGGAGGCCCCGAACGCCTTCGCCACCGGCCGCAACCCGCGCAACGCCGCCGTGTGCTGCACGGAAGGCATCCTGCGCATCCTCGACGAGCGCGAACTGCGGGGCGTGATCGGCCACGAGCTCAGCCACGTCTACAACCGGGACATCCTCATCTCGTCGGTCGCCGGCGCCCTCGCCTCAGTGATCATGTTCCTGGTCAACTTCGCCTGGCTGATCCCGATCGGCCGTTCGGACGACGACGACGGCCCCGGCTTCCTCGGCCTGCTGCTCATCATGATCCTGGGCCCGCTCGCCGCGACCCTCATCCAGCTCGCCATCAGCCGCTCCCGGGAGTACGAGGCGGACGCCTCCGGCGCCCAGCTCACCGGTGATCCGCTCGCCCTCGCCAGCGCCCTGCGCAAGCTGGAGGTCGGCACCAAGCAGCTCCCGCTGCCCCCCGAGCCCCGGATCGAGACCGCGAGCCACATGATGATCGCGAACCCCTTCCGTCCGGGCCAGGGACTGTCCAAGATGTTCTCGACGCATCCGCCCATGGCGGAGCGGATCGCCCGACTGGAGAAGATGGCAGGTCGCCCGCAGTGAAGACCATCCTGAACGTCATTTGGCTCGTCCTGAGCGGCTTCTGGCTGTTCCTCGGGTACCTGCTGGCGGGCGTGATCCTCTGCATTACGATCATCGGCATTCCCTTCGGCCTGGCCGCGTTCCGTATCGGCGTCTACGCCTTGTGGCCCTTCGGGTACACGACCGTCGAGCGGCGGGACGCCGGCGCGCCCTCCTGCGTCGGCAACGTCCTGTGGCTGGTCCTCGCGGGCTGGTGGCTGGCTCTCGCCCACATCGTCACCGGCGTCGCGATGTGCCTGACGATCATCGGAATCCCGTTCGGCATCGCCAACTTCAAGCTGATCCCGGTCTCCCTCCTTCCGCTGGGACGCGAGATCGTACCCACCGACCAGCCGTTCGCGAACCGCTGACCGCACCTCATCCAGGCCCTCTCACGCCGGAGTTGCCCACAGGGCCCAGGTCCGGTCCGAGGTTGTCCACAGGCCGCCACGCTTGTCGGTGGCGGCCTGCATCATGAAGCCATGACCGAGATCGAGCAGATGCTGGCACGGGTGGCCGTACAGGCCCGCGACTCCCGTCCGTGGGGCTGGCCTTCGCTTCCCGCGCCCGTCGACGCGGCCACCCTCGACCGCGCCAGGGAGGCCCTGGGCTTCCCCCTGCCGCCTCTCCTCGCCGCGCTCTACGAGCAGGTGGGCGACGGCGGCTTCGGACCGTCGTACGGCCTGCTGCCCCTGCTCGACGCCGCGCCCTCCGGCGAACCGGCCGCCGTCGCCCAGTACCTCGCCAACCGCGCGTACGGCCGCAAGAACCCACAGTGGCCCTGGCCGGAGGGCGTCCTGCCCATCTCCCACTGGGGCTGTGGCATGTACGCGTGCGTGGACTGCCGAACCCCGCAGGCCACGGTCCTGCTCTACGAGCCCAACGCCGATGCCGCCGAGGGCGCCTGGTTCGTGGACGCGCCCAGCCTCACCGACTGGCTGCGCGTCTGGATGGACGGCACCGGCTGGTACGAGGAGACCGACGAGGGCACGGACCTCGCGCCGTGGGACGACGTCCGGATACGCACGGCCCCGGCCCCGCAACAGGGCCCCTGACCGACCGGTCTCCCTACGGACGGGCCAGGACCAGGCCTCCTTCCGGACCGGAACCCGCCGGACCAGAACCCGCCGGACCAGAACCCGCCGGACCGGAACCGGCCTTCCGAGGGCCGCGGCCGGCTACGGAGCGGGCGACCGCCGCGGTACGGCATACGCCAGCGCCCCCACCGCCAGCACCGCCGCCCCCGTGACCACCGACACCACCGGCAGCGCGAACGCCAGCACCGCGCACCCCAGCACGCCCACCACCGGCACCACGCGCGCCCGCGGAGCCGGATCGAGCGTCCAGGCCGAGGCGTTGGCCACCGCGTAGTACACCAGCACACCGAAGGAGGAGAAACCGATGGCACCCCGCACGTCCACGGTCGCCGACGCGACGGCGACCACCGCACCCACCGCCAGCTCCGCGCGGTGCGGGACCGCGAAACGCGGATGCACGGCGGCCAGCGCCGCGGGGAGACGGCGGTCCCGGGCCATCGCGAGCGTGGTCCGTGACACGCCCAGGATCAGCGCCAGCAGCGAGCCGAGCGCCGCCACCGCCGCCCCCACCCTCACCACGGGCACCAGCCCCGGCACCCCGGCCGCCCGCACCGCGTCCGCCAGCGGCGCCCCCGATCGGCCCAGCGCGTCGGCGCCGAGCACGGAGAGCACGGCCACCGCCACACACGCGTACACCACCAGCGCGATACCCAGGGCCACCGGAATCGCCCGCGGGATGGTGCGCGCCGGATCCCGCACCTCCTCGCCGAGGGTCGCGATCCGCGCGTACCCGGCGAACGCGAAGAACAGCAGACCCGCCGCCTGAAGCACACCGCCCGCACCCGACGACAGACCGACGTCCAGCCGCCCGAAGCCCGCCCGCCCCGACGTCAGGCACACGACCACCACGGAAGCGAGGACGCCCAGCACCACGGCCACGATCACCCGCGTCAGGCGGGCCGACTTCTGGACACCGCCGTAGTTCACCGCGGTCAGCGCCACCACGGCCGCGACCGCGACGGCATGCGCGTGCCCCGGCCACGCGTAGACGCCCACGGTCAGGGCCATCGCGGCGCAGGACGCCGTCTTGCCCACGACGAACGCCCAGCCCGCGAGATATCCCCAGAAGGCGCCGAGCCGCTCCCGTCCGTAGACGTAGGTCCCGCCCGACTGCGGGTAGCGGGCGGCGAGGCGGGCCGAGGACATGGCGTTGCAGTAGGCGACCACGGCGGCGACGGCCAGAGCGGGCAGCAGCCCCGTCCCGGCCGCGCGAGCCGCCGGACCCAGGGCCGCGAACACACCGGCCCCGATCATCGAGCCGAGGCCGATCACCACGGCGTCGCGGACGCCCAGCGTGCGCCGCAGAACAGGGGAGGGGGAGGACATGCGAGCACCCTACTGATCGCCGCAACCGCAGGGTGGCGTCACGGCGTCCTCGTCATCGACAGGGCGCGAACAGATGCGCGACGGTCATCTGCGGATGACTCGGACAACCTGTCCGCCACGACCGGCCGAAACCGAATTCACAGCGCCGGAACAGTGCGAACACAGCGCGGAAGGGCAGGTGCAGGGCATGGGCATCATCGGTTGGATCATCCTGGGACTGTTGGCCGGCGCCATCGCCAAAATCCTGCTGCCGGGACGCGACCCGGGCGGCTTCGTCGGCACGACCCTCATCGGCATCGTGGGCGCGTTCCTCGGCGGCTGGATATCGGCCCGCTGGCTGGACCACCCCGTCTCCAAGCACTTCTACGACGGCGCGACCTGGGTGGCGGCGATCGGCGGCTCGCTGGTCCTGCTGATCCTCTACCGCCTTCTCTTCGGCAATTCACGCGACTGACCACCGGCCGCGACCGGCCCACGAGAAGAGCCGCCGGACGAGAAGAGCACGCGAACGAGACGAAGGGTGGGCGCCAGGGGCGCTCACCCTTCGTCGTCCCTCGCCCGGGCGGTGTGACTACCGGTAGTTCACGAACTGGAGGGCGAAGTCGAAGTCCTGGCCCTTCAGGAGCGTGATCACGGCCTGGAGGTCGTCGCGGCTCTTGGAGCTGACGCGCAGTTCGTCGCCCTGGACCTGGGCCTTCACGCCCTTGGGGCCCTCGTCACGGATGACCTTCGCGACCTTCTTCGCGTTCTCCTGGGAGATGCCCTCCTCGATGGACGCGAAGATCTTGTACTCCTTGCCGGAGAGCTGCGGCTCACCCGCGTCGAGCGCCTTCAGCGAGATGCCGCGCTTGATCAGCTTCGACTGGAAGACGTCGAGGATGGCCTTGGCCCGCTCCTCGGAGTTCGCCTGCATCAGGATCTTCTCGCCGGACCAGGCGATCGAGGCGTCCACGCCCTTGAAGTCGTAGCGCTGTGAGACCTCCTTGGCGGCCTGGTTGAGGGCGTTGTCGACTTCCTGCCGCTCGACCTTCGAGACGATGTCGAAACTGGAGTCGGCCATGTCCTGTGGCTCCTTGTATCGGGGGGCGTAACGGGATGCGTTCCGGTGCGTGACGGCGACCGCGCCTGGTGTGGGGACCGGGCCGCATCCGCCCAAGCGTAGCCACCCCGCGTCCCCTGAGCGCAGATCAATCGGGTGGCGGAGCACCCCCGGGGATCGGGTATTGTTTACGTCGTTGCCAGGGAGCGCCGCCGAAAGCGGTTCGACTTGGCGGCAAACCCCGGCGGTGTGCCCGAGCGGCCAAAGGGAGCAGACTGTAAATCTGCCGGCTTCGCCTTCCCAGGTTCGAATCCTGGCGCCGCCACTTTGGGGAAGACCCCCTCTGCACTGTGGAAACACAGCGCGGAGGGGGTCTTTTGTTGTGCCGTGAGCGTGTCGGGGAGAGGGCGTGACGTGCCCCACACCGAGGGTGAGGCGCCGCTCCCGGACGGTTGCCGCAACAGCCTTCGCGCGCCTGCCGGTGCGCGCGGCCCGCGGACCCTCGGACCTGCCGCCGAGGACCCCTGCGGCCCGGTACGAGCGGGGCGCTCCGGGGCACACTGGGCTCATGTCCTCCCGACGCAGAACCTGTCCGGTGTGCCGCCGCGAAATCGCCGTCGTCGCGGGCCGCTTCGCGCGGCACGACCCGCCCGGGGCGCGGGACACCGGCGACCTCGTCTCCTGCTCAGGCTCCCGGCGGCAGGCGGAACTCGGCGCGGCCCAACCGGCGTTGGACGGGTATGCCGTGCCGGACTTTCCGGGTCAGCTGCCGTTGTTCTGAGGACCGGGCCCGGCCGCCGTCACCCTGTGCAACGGCCGGGCAGTGCGCTCAGTTCCCGGCCACCGACTTCACGGCCACCGAGATCGGCGTGGAACCGCTGATCAGCTCCAGGGTCAGACCTGCCGTCGCCGAGGTGTCCACCAACTCCGCGAGCACGGCGGCCACATCGTCACGGGGGACCGTCCCGCGACCGGTGTGGGCCTCCAGCCGCACCAGGCCCGTGCCCGGCTCGTCCGTCAGCCGGCCGGGGCGCAGGATCGTCCAGTCCACGGCGCTCTGCCGGGCGACATAGGCGTCGGCCTCGCCCTTGGCCCGCAGATACACGTCGAAGACGTCGTCACCGGGGTGCGCCGGGTCCGCGCCGATCGACGACACGATCACGAAACGGCGCACGCCCGCGCGTACCGCCGCGTCCACGAACAGCACCGCCGCGCCCTTGTCGACCGTCAGCTTGCGCGCCGTGCCGCTGCCCGGGCCCGCGCCCGCCGCGAACACCGCCGCGTCGGCACCCCGCAACCGCTCCGCGACCTCCTCGACCGACGCCGACTCCAGGTCGAGCAGCACCGGTTCGGCACCGACCGCCCGCAGATCGTCGCTCTGCTCGGCCTTCCGGATGATCCCCGCGACCTCGTCCCCGCGCGCGGAGAGCAGCCGCTCCAACCGCATCGCGACCTGACCATGACCACCAGCGATGACAATGCGCATGTCTCCGACCGTACGCCCGAAGCCCCGCATCCGCCGCACGACTTCATGCGCCCCGCGCGCCCGCGCCGGGCCCGTGAACTGCCTCGGAACCGCCTCCGGCGGCGTCCAGAAGCACTGTGAGCGCCCCGCCGGGTTCGCCCCGTCCGACGTCGCGCGCCCGCCCGCACCATGCCCACGCGCACCGCAGGCCCGTACGGCACGCCGCCTGCCCCCGCCGCACCGCGCCCCTACCGCGCCCTCGGCCACCGCGCCCCTTCCGTCAGGACACCCCGCCCCTCACGACACCTCGCCCCGCCCCTGCCGGGGCAGCCCCAGTTCCGAGGTGCCCGCGGAGTTGCAGTACTCGCGGACAGCGCTCGTGCGTGCCACCACGCGCCCCCGGTGCACCACGATCCGGCTGTACGCGAGTGAGAGGGCGCCGGCCAGGTGGTCGCCGCGTACGGCGAGGAGTTCGGCGGGGAAGCCGGCCTCGACGCGGACCTCGGGAAGGCCCAGGGCGGCGCGGGCCGACGTGCTCACGGCGTCGTAGGCGTCCTCGGGGCGCAGGCCGTGCCGGGACGCCAGCAGGTAGGCGGCCTCCAGCGGGTCGCCACGGCCCACGGGGTTCGACAGGTCGCGCAGGGCGCCGCTGCCTGCCGCCACCCGCACCCCGGCCGCGCGCAGCAGCCGTGCCGGGGCGGTGCCGCGGCGGTCGACGGACCCGCAGCCGCCCTGGGGCAGGCACACCACCGTGACACCGGCCGCGGCCAGCTGGTCGGCGACCCGGGTGACCGCCTCCGCGGGCAGGCGCGCGAGCCCGGCGCACGGGCCGAGCGTCACGCCGGGGCGCATGCCGCCGGAGATCGCCGCGAGCCTCGCCAGCCGGGCGGGGTCGACGGCGTCGGTGTGCAGGTCGACCGGGCAGCCGTGCTCGGAGGCCACCTCCAGGACGGCCTCCGCGTACCCCGTGGGATCGGGGTCCAGGTCCGGACAGCCGCCCAGGACGGACGCGCCCATCTTCGCGGCGTCCCGCAGCAGCGCCAGCCCCTCGGCCCCGGCCACTCCGGTCAGCACGCGCGGCATCGCGACCGCTGTCAGTTCCGCGAGCCCGCGCAGCGAACGGCGTGCCTGCAGAACGGCGGCCAGGGCGGCCAGCCCCTGGACGTCGCCCACGCGCACGTGCGCGCGCACCGCCGTCGCGCCGTGGCCGAGCTGCAGCAGCGCGGCCTCGGTGGCGCGCCGCTGGACGTCGTCGGAGTCGTACGGGACGGGACCGTCGTGGTCGGCGGAGAGCGCGGTGTCGCCGTGGGCGTGCGGCTCGGCCGGGGCGGGCAGCAGGAGGTAGCCGCTGAGGTCCACGCGCGCGCCGCCCGTGCGGGCCGGACCCGGTGCCAGGCTGCCGGCCGTACCGACCGCCTCGATGCGCCCGCCGCCCAGCCGTACGTCCACGGTCCGGCCGTCGGTGAGCCGTGCCCCGCACAGCAGGATTCCGGTCGGCTCGGACTGGCCCGAGGAGCCCGGGGAGTTGGACGACGACGAGGGCGGCTGCGGCTGGCTGTCTGGCATCGCGCTCCAGGGAGGTCGGTCCGGGCCGGGGGACTCAAGATCACGCAGAGTGAGTCGAGCCTAGGGTGGCGAACCGTGCGTGGCGGGGAGGAGCGCAATAGTCGTACCGGCCTCGTCGGACCCGTCGGGAACGGTTCGGCACGCGCGCGTGAGCTGCGTCGGAAGCGGCTCCCGAGGCTGCTGTGGGCCCGGTGGAACGGGGCCGGTGGAGCCGTGGGAAACGGATTTGGGCGAACGGCTGCCGAGCGTGTAATGTCTTCATCGCTCGCCCCAATAGCTCAGTCGGCAGAGCGTCTCCATGGTAAGGAGAAGGTCAACGGTTCGATTCCGTTTTGGGGCTCTGGTGTGAGAGGTCCCGTCGCGAGGCGGGACTGATCTCATCAAAGCGGTGTAGCTCAGTCGGTAGAGCAAGCGGCTCATAATCGCTGTGTCACCGGTTCAAGTCCGGTCACCGCTACTGACAGTAGCCGATTGCGGGGTCGGTCCTTCGATCGGCTACTCTTTTTGCGTTGAACCAGTCCATCCGTTCGTCTTAGGAGCACTCACGTGGCTGCCACCGACGTCCGCCCGAAGATCACGCTGGCCTGCGTGGAGTGCAAGGAGCGGAACTACATCACCAAGAAGAACCGGCGTAACAACCCGGATCGTCTTGAGATGAAGAAGCACTGCCCGCGTTGCAATGCGCACACCGCGCATCGCGAAACGCGATAATTTCAGGCTCGTTCGTGAGGCCGTCCCCGGCTCGGGGGCGGCCTCACGGCGTTTCGGCGGTCGGCTTTCCCGCTAGTTTGTGGGACATCACAGCAGACATCAGGAGGTGCCGGGCCAATGGCGCTCGACCAGTCCTTCGTGGGACGGACCTACCCACCCACCGAGCCCTATGAGGTGGGCCGGGAGAAGATCCGTGAGTTCGCCGAGGCGGTCGGCGACACCAACCCGGTGTACACGGACCCGGAGGCCGCCAAGGCGCTCGGTCACTCCGACGTGATCGCTCCGCCGACCTTCGTCTTCTCGATCACCTTCCGGGCGGCCGGACAGGTCGTCGAGGACCCGCAGCTGGGCCTGGACTACAGCCGGGTGGTGCACGGCGACCAGAAGTTCACCTACCGCCGTCCGGTGCGGGCCGGCGACCGGCTGACCGTCGTCTCCACGATCGAGGCCGTCAAGTCCCTCGCGGGCAACGACATCATCGACATCCGCGGCGACGTCCGCGACGAGACGGGCGAACTCGTGGTGAGCGCCGTCACCAAGCTGGTGGCCCGCGCCGCCGACGCTGCAGAAGGCGAGGCGTGAGGATCCGATGACGTCGAAGATCGCGTACGAGGACGTCGAGGTCGGCACCGAGCTGCCCGCCCGGACCTTCCCCGTGACCCGCGCCGCACTGGTGCGGTACGCGGGTGCCTCCGGGGACTTCAACCCCATCCACTGGAACGAGAAGTTCGCCAAGGAGGTGGGCCTGCCGGACGTCATCGCGCACGGCATGTTCACCATGGCCGAGGCGATCCGCGTGGTCACCGACTGGACCGGGGACCCGGGCGCGGTCACCGAGTACGGCGTCCGCTTCACCCGGCCCGTCGTCGTCCCGAACGACGACCAGGGCGCCCTGATCGAGGTCAGCGGAAAGGTCGCGGCCAAGCTCGACGACAACACCGTGCGCGTCGACCTGACGGCGACGAGCGCGGGCCAGAAGGTGCTGGGCATGTCACGGGCGGTCGTGCGACTGGCCTGAAGCCGGGGCGTCCGGCGGCGGGCCGTGAGGTCCGCGACCGGGGCCAAGGCCTGTACGGCGGGGGTGGAGACCTCCACGGATCGCGGCCTCGGCCTCCACGGATCGCGGCCTCGGCCGTGACCGCGTGCTGGTAAGGGGCGTTCTCCACTGCGGGGCGCCCCTTACGTGTGGTCGCCCCCTACCCGTCGAACGGTCGGTGAGGGAGCGGGGTTCCGGGACGGCCTGGAGCGCACCCTTGACTTGGTTAGTGATTGAGTACTAACTTTCTCGCATGGTCAGGATGAGTGCCGAGGAGCGGCGCGAGAGCGTCGTCCGTGCGGCGATCACCGAGTTCTCGCGGAGGGGCTACTACGGCACCTCCACCGAGGCGATCGCCAAGCGGGTCGGAGTGTCGCAGCCGTACCTCTTCCGGCTCTTCCCGGGCAAGAAGGCGATCTTCGCCGCCGCCTCTCAGCGCTGCCTCGACGAGATGTGCGAGCTGTTCGAGGGGGCGGCCCACGGGGTGCGGGGCGAGGGCGCCCTGCATGCCATGGGTGACGCCTACGTGCGGCTGATCCAGGAGCGCCCGGAGTGGCTCCAGATGCAGATGCAGATGTACATCGCCGTCGCGGCCGCGGAGGCGGAGGGCGAGCACGAGTTCGGCGAACTGGTGCGGGCCGGCTGGGGGCGGCTGTGGGACACCGTGCATCTGCTCTCGGGGGCCGACATGGGACGCACCACGACCTTCCTGGCCAAAGGGATGCTCATCAACACCTACGCGGCCATGGGCTTCCCGCCCGAGCACCGGGTCTGGCAGGGGATGGCCGCCGTCATGGGCCAGCTGGACGAGCACGGCGACGACTGAGGAAGCGGGGGACCGCCCCGTCACCGGGCCTTTCCATGGATCAAAAAATTAGTGATCAATAACTAATCCACCTTCGCAGAAGCACGCTCTGGGGGAGCGATGTCACAAGAGACCGCACAGCAGAACGCCCGTCAGGGGGGCGCCGTATGGGCGCTCGTCATCACCAGCGTCGCCGGATTCATGGCGGCCCTCGACAACCTCGTCGTCACCACCGCACTGCCCTCCATCCGCAAGGACCTCGGCGGTGCGCTGGACGACCTCGAATGGACCGTGAGCGCCTACACGCTCACCTTCGCCGTCCTGCTGATGTTCGGCGCGGCCCTCGGTGACCGCTTCGGCCGCCGCCGGCTCTTCCTCGTCGGCCTCGCCGTGTTCACCGGCGCCTCCGCCGCCGCGGCCATGGCACCCGGCATCGACTCCCTGATCGCGGCCCGCGCCGTGCAGGGCGTCGGCGCGGCCGTGATGATGCCGCTGACGCTGACCCTGCTGACGGCCGCCGTGCCGGAGGCCAGGCGCGGAATGGCGTACGGCATCTGGGGCGCCGTCAACGGACTCGCGGTCGCCTCGGGACCGCTCATCGGCGGCAGCCTCACCGAACACGTGTCCTGGCACTGGATCTTCTGGCTGAACGTCCCGCTCGGCCTCGTCCTGCTGCCGCTCGCCCGGCTCCGGCTCGCCGAGTCCCACGGCGCCGGCGCCCCGCTCGACTTCCCCGGCACCCTGCTCGCCAGCGGCGGACTCTTCGGCATCGTCTACGGCCTGGTGCGCGGCCCCGCCGACGGCTGGACCAGCCCCCTCGTGCTCACCGGACTGTTCGCGGGCGGCGCCCTGCTCGTCGGGTTCGTCATCCACGGCAGCCGCGCCAAGAACCCCATGCTCCCGATGCGGCTCTTCCGCTCCCGCGCCTTCTCCGGGATCAACGCGGCAAGCCTGCTGATGTTCCTCGGCATGTTCGGCTCGATCTTCCTGCTCAGCCAGTACATGCAGGGCGTCCTCGGTTACTCGCCCACCGAGGCGGGCCTCAGGATGCTGCCCTGGACCGGCATGCCGATGCTCGTCGCACCGATCGCCGGCATCCTCTCCGACCGGATAGGCGGCCGCCCGGTCGCCGCCGCGGGACTCTTCCTGCAGGCCGTCGGGCTCGGCTACATGGCCTCCGTGGTCACCGCCCACGCCTCCTACGGCGTCCAGCTGCCCGCCCTGATCATCAGCGGGATCGGCATGGCGCTGTACTTCGCGCCCGCCGCCAACCTCGTGATGTCCTCCGTGCTGCCGCAGGAACAAGGCATCGCGTCCGGCGCCAACAACGCGCTCCGCGAGGTCGGCGGCGCGCTCGGCATCGCCGTCATGTCCTCCATCTTCGCCGCCCAGGGCGGCTACGAGAGCGCCCAGAGCTTCGTGGACGGACTGCGGCCCGCCCTGGTCACCGGCTCGGCCGTGGTCGCCGTCGCCGGGATCGCCGCCCTCCTCATCCCCGGCCGCAGGCGCGCCGCCCGGACGGTGACCGGCACCGAGCCCGCGCCGGCCCTGGAGAGCGTCGGCGGCTGACGCTCACGCGCGCGTGGGGCCCCGTTCCGGGCGGACGGGGCCCCACGCGCGCGTGCGGCCCGTCACGGGGAGAGCGGGGAGAGCACGGAGGGGGTGCCGGTGACGTCTCGTAGTCTTGGGCGCGTGCAGGAACTCCACGACGCCCCCCTCGCCCCCCTCACCACCTTCCGGCTCGGCGGCCCCGCCACCCGGCTGGTCACCGCGACCACCGACGCCGAGGTGATGGCCGCCGTGCGTGAGGCCGACGACACCGGCACCCCGCTGCTCGTCATCGGCGGCGGCTCGAACCTCGTCATCGGCGACAAGGGCTTCGACGGCACGGCGCTGCGCATCGCCACCACCGGCTTCGAGGCACGCGGTACGGGGCTGGAGCTGGCGGCCGGCGAGGTGTGGACCGACGCGGTCGCCCGCACCGTCGAGGCGGGCCTCGCGGGTATCGAGTGCCTCGCCGGGATCCCGGGCTCCGCGGGCGCCACCCCCATCCAGAACGTCGGGGCCTACGGCCAGGAGGTCTCCTCGACCATCACCGAGGTCGTCGCCTACGACCGGCGGGCCGGCGAGACGGTGACGCTGACCAACGAGGAGTGCGCGTTCTCCTACCGGCACAGCCGGTTCAAGGCCGACCCCGAGCGGTACGTCGTCCTGCGCGTGCGCTTCGGACTGGAGGACGCCGGCGGGCTGTCGGCGCCGGTGCGGTACGCCGAGGCCGCACGCGCGCTCGGAGTGGCACCGGGCGAACGGGCACCGCTGGCCCGAGCCCGCGAGGCCGTGCTCGCCCTGCGCGCGGGGAAGGGCATGGTGCTCGACCCCGAGGACCACGACACCTGGTCGGCGGGATCCTTCTTCACCAACCCCATCCTCACGGACGAGCAGTTCGCCGACTTCCACGCGCGCGTGCGCGACCGGCTCGGCGACGAGGCCGAGCCGCCCGCCTACCCGGCGGGGGAGGGACGCACCAAGACCTCCGCGGCCTGGCTGATCGACAAGGCCGGGTTCGGCAAGGGATACGGCAGCGGGCCCGCCCGGATCTCCACCAAGCACACGCTGGCGCTGACCAACCGGGGCGGGGCCACGACCGAGGACCTGCTGGCACTCGCGCGCGAGGTCGTCGCCGGTGTCCACGGGGCGTTCGGAGTGACCCTCGTCAACGAGCCGGTGACCGTCGGCGTGAGCCTGTAGCGACCGGCGCCCGCGGCAACCGCCCCGCCCCGGGCCACGCCCGCCCCGGACCACGTCAGGCCCGGCGGAATCCCGTTGCCGGGAGACACCGCCGTCCGCGACCCTGGTGCCGTGAGAAGCGCCCCATGCGGCTGAGACTGCGCGAGTTCCGGCCCCGCACCGGCCCGCACGAACACCGCGTCGTCCAGCCCCGGCAGCCGCTGCGGCACACCGCGCTGCGCGAGCCCGCGCCCGTCGGCGTCCTCATGGGCGACCACGACGGGCTCAGCCGGCTCGCCGGACTGTTCTCGTTCGCCGCCCACTCACCGCACACCGTCGTCCACGTGCCGCTGCGGGACGGAGTCCCGCCCGACGAGGGACGGGGCCCGCTCGTCGACCTCGTCCTGGCCCACGGCACGCTCGGGCTGCGCGCCTCGCAGTGGCCCGCACTGCGCCGGCGGCTGCGGCGGGGCGGCGTCCCGCTCACCGTCCGCACCGACGAGGCGCGCACCGCACGGCACGCCGCCGCCCTGCTCGCGCGGGAGCACCACGCCGACCGCCGCGACGAACTGCGCCACACCACCCACGCGGGCACGTTCTTCCTCTTCGGCAGCCGGGACGTCTTCGCCGACGCCGCCATGTCGTTCGCCGACGCGGCCGGCCGGGGCCCCCGGCAGAAACGGGTGGCCACGGGACAGGCGGCACTGGTGGCCGGGCTGCGGGGCCTGCGGCAGCCGCCCGGCGGCGGACACCCGGTCGAGCTCCTGATCTGCTTCAAGGCCCACCCGCCCTACGCCCACTTCCGCAGACCCTGACGGAACCACGAGGGCACCCGCCCGGTCAGGACACCGGCCCGATCAGGACACCGGCGCGGTCAGCCAGGCGTCGATGTCCGTCAGCAGCCGCGCCTTCACGTCCTCGGGTGCCGCCGAACCCCGTACCGACTGCCGGGCCAGCTCCGCCAGTTCGGCGTCCGTGAAACCGTGGTGCACGCGCGCGATGTCGTACTGGGCGGCCAGCCGTGAGCCGAACAGGAGCGGGTCGTCGGCGCCCAGCGCCAGCGGGACGCCCGCCTCGAACAGCGTGCGCAGCGGCACGTCCTCGGGCTTCTCGTAGACGCCGAGCGCCACGTTGGAGGCCGGGCACACCTCGCAGGTGATGCCCCGGTCCGCCAGCCGCTTGAGCAGCCTCGGGTCCTCCGCCGCCCGCACACCGTGCCCGATCCGGGAGGCGTGCAGATCGTCCAGGCAGTCCCGCACCGACGCGGGCCCGGTCAGCTCGCCGCCGTGCGGGGCCGCCAGCAGGCCGCCGTCGCGCGCGATGTGGAACGCCCGGTCGAAGTCCCGGGCCATGCCCCGCCGCTCGTCGTTGGAGAGGCCGAAGCCGACCACACCCCGGTCCGCGTACCGCACGGCGAGCCGCGCGAGCGTGCGCGCGTCCAGCGGGTGCTTCATGCGGTTCGCGGCGACCAGGACGCGCATCCCGAGCCCGGTGTCCCGGGACGTCGTCTCCACCGCGTCCAGGATGATCTCCAGCGCCGGGATCAGCCCGCCCAGACGCGGCGCGTACGACGTCGGGTCCACCTGGATCTCCAGCCAGCCCGAGCCGTCCCTGATGTCCTCCTCGGCGGCCTCCCGGACCAGCCGGCGGATGTCGTCGGGTTCTCTCAGGCAGGAGCGCGCGGCGTCGTACAGGCGCTGGAAGCGGAACCAGCCGCGTTCGTCGGTGGCCCGCAGTCTCGGTGGTTCGCCGCTGGTCAAGGCATCGGTCAGCGCCTCCGGCAGGTGTACGCCGTACTTGTCGGCCAGCTCCAGGACGGTCGCCGGCCGCATCGAACCGGTGAAGTGCAGATGCAGATGAGCCTTGGGCAGCTCAGAGACATCACGTACGTGCTCCATTCCAGGATCCTGCCGTACGCGGCGGCCGTACCGGTAGCGGATTCCCCGTTAGTGGCCTTGCTCGCACAGACAAACGGGCCGCCTCCCCGCGGGGGAGACGGCCCGTACGCGCGCGTGCGACGCGAGGCGACGACGGTCCGGGGTCAGTCCCGTGCCTCGGCCAGCAGCTTCTGCAGGCGGCTCACGCCCTCGGCGAGGTCCTCGTCACCGAGCGCGTACGACAGCCGCAGGTAGCCGGGCGTGCCGAAGGCCTCGCCGGGCACGACCGCGACCTCGGCCTCCTCAAGGATCAGCTCGGCCAGCTCCACCGACGTGGCGGGCCGCCTGCCGCGGATCTCCTTGCCGAGCAGCCCCTTGACCGACGGGTACGCGTAGAAGGCGCCCTCGGGCTCCGGGCAGACCACGCCGTCGATCTCGTTGAGCATCCGCACGATGGTCCTGCGGCGCCGGTCGAAGGCCTCGCGCATCGTCGCCACGGCCTCCAGGTCGCCGGAGACGGCGGCCAGGGCGGCGGCCTGCGCCACGTTGGAGACGTTCGAGGTGGCGTGCGACTGCAGGTTGGTCGCGGCCTTGACGACGTCCTTGGGGCCGATGAGCCAGCCCACCCGCCAGCCCGTCATGGCGTACGTCTTGGCGACACCGTTGACGACGATGCACTTGTCGCGCAGCTCGGGCAGGATCGCCGGCAGCGAGGTGAACTTCGCGTCGCCGTAGACGAGGTGCTCGTAGATCTCGTCGGTCAGCACCCACAGGCCGTGCTCGGCTGCCCAGCGGCCGACCGCCTCGGTCTCGGCCTCGCTGTAGACGGCGCCGGTCGGGTTGGACGGGGAGACGAAGAGCAGGACCTTCGTCTTCTCCGTGCGCGCCGCCTCCAGCTGCTCCACGGAGACCCGGTAACCGGTCGTCTCGTCGGCGACGACGTCCACCGGGACACCGCCGGCGAGACGGATCGACTCCGGGTACGTCGTCCAGTAGGGGGCGGGGACGATGACCTCGTCGCCCGGGTCCAGGATCGCGGCGAAGGCCTCGTAGATGGCCTGCTTGCCGCCGTTGGTGACGAGGACCTGGCTCGCGTCCACCTCGTAGCCGGAGTCCCGCAGCGTCTTCGCGGCGATCGCGGCCTTCAGCTCGGGCAGGCCGCCGGCCGGCGTGTAGCGGTGGTACTTCGGGTTGCGGCAGGCCTCGATCGCGGCGTCGACGATGTAGTCCGGGGTCGGGAAGTCGGGCTCACCGGCGCCGAAGCCGATCACCGGACGCCCGGCGGCCTTCAGGGCCTTGGCCTTGGCGTCCACGGCGAGGGTCGCGGACTCGGAGATCGCGCCGACTCGGGCGGAGACCCGGCGCTCGGTGGGAGGGGTTGCAGCGCTCATGGGGCCCATCGTTTCAGACCGGAAACCTGACCGGCACGCCGGTTTCACGGACTGAACCGCCAAGAGCCGGGCCGTGAACAAGCGTCCGGATCCCGGCCCCGGCCAGGACGATCTTCCGTACGGTCGCCCCGGACTGCCGCTTTCTGTTCGACGCGGCGCCCGCGACCACGTACACTCACTCCTCGTTGGCCTTCAGCAGGCGCGACCGAGCCGGTGCACTCCGAGCACTCGGCCGGATGCGGTACGTTGGGGGACACAGCAGAGGGTCGTAGCTCAATTGGTAGAGCACCGGTCTCCAAAACCGGCGGTTGGGGGTTCAAGTCCCTCCGGCCCTGCTACACACACCGCCAGGATGTGTGCCCATGTACGTACAAGCATTGCACCGCCGTGCGGCTCTGGAACCGGGCGCGGCACGGCCACGACCCGGGATCAGGTGAGGATGAATGACGGACGCCGTGGGCTCCATCGATACGCCTGATGCCCAGGACGAGGTGTCGGAGTCCAAGAGGGCCCGCAAGGGCGGTAAGCGGGCCAAGAAGGGCCCGCTGAAGCGTCTTGCCACCTTCTACCGCCAGATCATCGCGGAACTCCGCAAGGTCGTCTGGCCGACTCGCAACCAGCTGACGTCGTACACCACCGTGGTGATCTTCTTTGTCGCCATCATGATCGCTCTGGTGACCGTGATTGACTATGGGCTCAACCACGCTGCCAAGTACGTCTTCGGCTGAGCACAGAGCGAAGGGCGCCGTGGTACCGGCGCCCCTTTTCGCATGTTCCACCCCTATGTATCCAGGAAGAAGCAGCCATCGTGTCTGACCCGAACCTGAACGACGACGCCACCGAGCCCCGTGGGCAGGCGGCCGAGACGGTCGACGACGAGCTCGACATCGTCGAGGGCGCGGACGAGCAGGACGAGTTCGAGGCTGCAGAGGCCGAACTGGGGGAGCCGGCCGAGGAGGCCGCGGTCCACGTCGAGGACGAGGACGTCGACGCGGAGGAGTCGGACGAGGCTGACGACGCCGAAGAAGCCGACGAGGACGACGAAGAGGCCGAGGCGGCCGCCGAGGAAGAGCCCGCGGAGCCCGTTGATCCCGTCCAGGCGCTCCGTGAGGAACTGCGGCTCCTGCCGGGCGAGTGGTACGTCATCCACACCTACGCCGGCTACGAGAACCGCGTGAAGACCAACCTGGAGCAGCGCGCCGTCTCGCTGAACGTCGAGGACTACATCTTCCAGGCCGAGGTGCCGCAGGAAGAGGTCGTCCAGATCAAGAACGGCGACCGCAAGACGATCAAGCAGAACAAGCTCCCCGGTTACGTGCTCGTCCGCATGGACCTGACGAACGAGTCCTGGGGCGTCGTCCGCAACACCCCGGGTGTCACCGGCTTCGTCGGCAACGCCTACGACCCGTACCCGCTGACCCTGGACGAGATCGTAAAGATGCTCGCCCCGGAGGCCGAGGAGAAGGCCGCCCGCGAGGCCGCCGAGGCCGAGGGCAAGCCGGCGCCGCAGCGCAAGGTCGAGGTCCAGGTGCTGGACTTCGAGGTCGGCGACTCGGTCACCGTCACCGACGGCCCGTTCGCCACGCTCCAGGCCACGATCAACGAGATCAACCCCGACTCCAAGAAGGTCAAGGGTCTGGTGGAGATCTTCGGTCGGGAGACGCCGGTGGAGCTGTCCTTCGACCAGATCCAGAAGAACTAGCTCCTTCTGGAGATCGCACGTCCGAGCAGGTCAGGCATCGCCTGACCTGCTCGGTTTTTGGCCGCGCATCTATACCCGTTATCGTTGTGCGGTATGCCTGCGTTCGGGTTGGTCCCTTCGCGCAGGCAGGACCCGAAATGAAAGGACCCGGAGAGCTATGCCTCCCAAGAAGAAGAAGGTCACGGGGCTCATCAAGCTCCAGATCAACGCCGGTGCGGCGAACCCGGCTCCGCCGGTCGGCCCCGCGCTGGGCCAGCACGGCGTCAACATCATGGAGTTCTGCAAGGCCTACAACGCCGCGACCGAGTCGCAGCGCGGTTGGGTCATCCCGGTCGAGATCACGGTCTACGAGGACCGCTCGTTCACCTTCGTCACCAAGACCCCGCCGGCCGCGAAGATGATCCTCAAGGCCGCCGGTGTCGAGAAGGGCTCGGGCGAGCCCCACAAGACCAAGGTCGCCAAGATCACCGAGGCGCAGGTCCGGGAGATCGCCCAGACCAAGCTTCCCGACCTGAACGCCAACGACCTGGACGCCGCGTCGAAGATCATCGCCGGCACCGCCCGTTCCATGGGCATCACGGTCGAGGGCTGAACCCCACCTTCGTAGAACCACCGTGGCAGGGCCTGCTCGGCCCGTGAACCACGACTCCTTCAGAACCCACAGGAGCAAGTTGTGAGCAAGCGCAGCAAGGCCCTTCGCGCTGCGGACGAGAAGATCGACCGGGACAAGCTGTACGCCCCGCTCGAGGCCGTCCGTCTCGCCAAGGAGACCTCCACGACCAAGTTCGACGGCACCGTCGAGGTCGCCTTCCGCCTGGGTGTCGACCCGCGCAAGGCCGACCAGATGGTCCGTGGCACCGTGAACCTCCCGCACGGCACCGGCAAGACCGCCCGGGTCCTGGTCTTCGCGACCGGTGACCGTGCCGAGGCCGCGCGTGCCGCGGGCGCCGACATCGTCGGCGCCGACGAACTGATCGACGAGGTGGCGAAGGGCCGTCTGGACTTCGACGCCGTCGTCGCCACCCCGGACCTCATGGGCAAGGTCGGCCGCCTGGGCCGTGTCCTCGGCCCGCGTGGTCTGATGCCGAACCCGAAGACCGGCACCGTGACCCCGGACACCGCCAAGGCCGTGACCGAGATCAAGGGCGGCAAGATCGAGTTCCGCGTCGACAAGCACTCGAACCTGCACTTCATCATCGGCAAGACGTCCTTCGACGACTCCAAGCTGGTGGAGAACTACGGCGCCGCGCTGGAGGAGATCCTCCGTCTGAAGCCGTCCGCCGCCAAGGGTCGCTACATCAAGAAGGCCGCCATCAGCACCACGATGGGCCCCGGCATTCCGGTCGACTCGAACCGCACCCGCAACCTCCTCACCGAGGAGGACCCGGCCGCCGTCTGAGCCCCGCGCTCGGTCCGGCAGCCGCGTCAGGGACGCGTCACCACCAGGACGGGCCCCGCAACCCACGAGGGTTGCGGGGCCCGTCCCGTTTCTCCGGCAGGGCCGCGGCCCGTCGCGGACCGGGCCGCCAGGCCCGGCTACGCGGGCCTTCGGGGACGCCTGACGGCGGGCTGGGTTAGCGTCGGGGGTGCGGGAGACACAGGGGGTGGGGCGACATGACGAGGTCCAGGGTGTGCCGGACGGTCCTGGCGATCGCGGTGGCGACCACACTGACCGGTGCGGTCGCCTGCACCGCGTCGGCCGGCCCCGAGCCCGAGGACACCGGCGCCGCGCACCGGAGCGGCGCCCTGGCCGCCCTGCGTTCCGCCGAGCGGTCCACGCAGCGGGCCCGGTCGGTGCGGGTCCGCTCCACCACCGCGCTGGGCTCCCTGCTGTCCACCAGGGCCGAGGGCGCCCTCGGCTGGACGGACGGCCTCACCGGCACCCTCACCATCACCTACACCGGCGGCAGCACCGCCGACCTGATGCGCAGTCTCGACTCCACGTCCCTGGAGACCCGCTACCTCCAGGACGCCTACTACGCCAAGGTCGGCCCCGCCTTCGCCCGCCGGCTGGGCGGCAGGCACTGGATCAAGTACCCCTACGCGTATCTCGCCACCCTCGGCGGCGGCTCGGGCGCCATGATCACCGACCTGATGCGCAACACCACCCCCAACCGGCCGGTACGGCTGCTGCTGGCCGCCGGGGACGTGCGCGTGGCGGGCCGGGAGCAGGTCTCTGGCCGGCGCACCACCCACTACTCGGGCACGGTCAGCGTCTCGGACCTGGACGCCGGCAGCGAGCTGCGCGACCAGCTCACCCAGGCCGGCGTCGGCACCGAGACCGTCGACATCTGGGTCGACGACCAGGACCTGCTGGTCAAGAAGGTAGAGAAGGCCGCCACGGCGAACGGCGCGATGACCCAGACCGCCTACTACCGGGACTACGGGGTGCGGGTCACCGCCGAGCGGCCCCCGGCCGCCGACACGGAGGACTTCCGGACGCTGCTGAAGAAGCAGGACGGCACCGGACCGGCCTCGTGAGAGCACCCGTCCGGCACGGATTTGCTTGACGGCGCACCGGTCCCGTACTCTCCTGGAGAAGCCAAAGACCGCTGGTCGTTGCCGTGTGCTCGTGAGAGGGCGCGGTGGCCGAAGGATCCGCTGAACAGCGGACGACCCGCGCAGGTGACTGTGGAAATGCTCCCGGGACCCGCACTCAGGTGTGTGTGATCGGTCGAGCTGAGCCCCGTGCGCCTGCGCCGGGGCGTTTCGTTTTCCCAGCCCCTTCTGAGCGGTCCTCATCACCCGGAAGGAGGCCGACGCTCTATGGCAAGGCCCGACAAGGCTGCCGCGGTAGCCGAGCTGACGGAGCAGTTCCGCAGCTCGACCGCCGCCGTGCTGACCGAGTACCGGGGTCTCACCGTGGCGCAGCTCAAGACGCTGCGTCGTTCGCTCGGTGAGAACGCCCAGTACGCCGTGGTGAAGAACACGCTGACCAAGATTGCGGCCAACGAGGCCGGGATCTCCACGCTCGACGACCTGTTCAACGGTCCGACGGCGGTCGCCTTCGTCACCGGTGACCCGGTGGTGTCGGCGAAGGGTCTTCGTGACTTTGCCAAGGACAACCCGAACCTCGTCATCAAGGGCGGTGTCCTTGACGGCAAGGCGCTGTCCGCCGACGAGATCAAGAAGCTTGCGGACCTCGAGTCCCGCGAGGTTCTGCTCGCCAAGCTGGCGGGCGCCATGAAGGGCAAGCAGACGCAGACTGCGCAGCTCTTCCAGGCGCTTCCCTCGAAGCTCGTCCGCACCGTGGACGCGCTCCGTGCCAAGCAGGACGAGCAGGGCGGTGCCGAGTAATTCGGCTCCCGAAATGACCGCCGCCTGAGGCTCGCCGTCCATGGCGACGCGCCTGAGGCAGAGGTCGTAGCGGGCCGAACGTCTACGCAGTAACGCCGCAAGGCGTACGCCCGCCAGACATGTACATCCGGCACCTGCCGAATTGAGTGGAAGGAAAGCCATCGTGGCTCTCACCCAGGACGAACTGCTCGCCGAGTTCGAGGGCATGACCCTCATCCAGCTCTCCGAGTTCGTGAAGGCGTTCGAGGAGAAGTTCGACGTCACCGCCGCCGCCGCGGTTGCCGTCGCGGGTCCGGCCGGCCCGGCCGCCGCCGCCCCGCAGGAGGAGGAGAAGGACGAGTTCGACGTCATCCTCACCGGTGCCGGCGACAAGAAGATCCAGGTCATCAAGGTCGTGCGTGAGCTGACCTCCCTCGGCCTGAAGGAGGCCAAGGACCTGGTGGACGGCGCCCCGAAGCCCGTCCTCGAGAAGGTCGCCAAGGACGCCGCCGAGAAGGCCGCCGAGTCCCTCAAGGCCGCCGGCGCCTCCGTCGAGGTCAAGTAACACCCCGCGGGTCCGCAGGGACCCGCACGGGCCGCAGCCCTCGTACAGAGGGCTGTAACGCTCGAGCACCGAAGAGCGATCATCCATCCGGGTGGTCGCTCTTCGGCGTTCCCGGAGGGCCGACCACGGTTACCTTGCACCCGCTCCGGCGGGGGGTATGGTGATCTTCGTCGTGTCCCTGGCGCACCGGGTTTGCGCAGGGGGGCCTTGACGAACCGCACGCAGCGCGCAATTCTCAGGACGCGTCGCCAGAACGGTCCGAATCCGAGGCATGGATCGGCGACGAAGAGGGCAGTATCAACGTGCGTTTGAAGGCAGGCATGTGACGCAGGCGTTGACGATGATGAGGGTCTCAGAAAATGGAGACTGGACATCAGTGTGCCAAGTGGCTACACTGACCCTTTGCGCTGCCTGTTAGCCGTCCCCTGCCCGTCACCAGGGGTCTGCCCTCACCCGAATGCCGACGACCGAACCTCCTCTGAAGTGGGGTTTCCGTCTCTGTGTCCGGGAAGGGACCGGGGAGCGCGTAGTGAGTCCGAGCCCTCGGAAGGACCCCCTCTTGGCCGCCTCGCGCACTGCCTCGAACGCGAATATGAACAACGGCGCCAGCACCGCCCCGCTGCGCATCTCCTTTGCAAAGATCAAGGAGCCTCTCGAGGTTCCCAACCTGCTCGCGCTGCAGACCGAGAGCTTCGACTGGCTGCTCGGCAACACCGCCTGGCAGAGTCGGGTCGAGGAGGCTCTGGAGTCCGGTCAGGACGTCCCCACCAAGTCCGGTCTGGAGGAGATCTTCGAGGAGATCTCCCCGATCGAGGACTTCTCCGGGTCGATGTCGCTGACGTTCCGCGACCACCGTTTCGAGCCGCCGAAGAACAGCATCGACGAGTGCAAGGAGCGCGACTTCACGTACGCCGCCCCGCTCTTCGTCACGGCGGAGTTCACCAACAACGAGACCGGTGAGATCAAGTCCCAGACGGTCTTCATGGGCGACTTCCCGCTCATGACGAACAAGGGCACCTTCGTCATCAACGGCACCGAGCGTGTCGTGGTGTCGCAGCTCGTCCGGTCGCCGGGTGTCTACTTCGACTCCTCGATCGACAAGACGTCCGACAAGGACATCTTCTCCGCCAAGATCATCCCCTCCCGCGGTGCCTGGCTGGAGATGGAGATCGACAAGCGCGACATGGTCGGTGTCCGCATCGACCGCAAGCGCAAGCAGTCGGTCACCGTCCTGCTCAAGGCGCTCGGCTGGACCACCGAGCAGATCCTCGAGGAGTTCGGCGAGTACGAGTCCATGCGCGCCACCCTGGAGAAGGACCACACCCAGGGCCAGGACGACGCGCTGCTCGACATCTACCGCAAGCTGCGTCCGGGCGAGCCCCCGACGCGGGAGGCGGCGCAGACCCTGCTCGAGAACCTGTACTTCAACCCGAAGCGCTACGACCTCGCCAAGGTCGGCCGCTACAAGGTCAACAAGAAGCTCGGCGCGGACGCCCCGCTCGACGCCGGCATCCTGACCGTCGAGGACATCATCTCGACGATCAAGTACCTGGTGAAGCTGCACGCCGGCGAGACCGAGACGGTCGGTGACAGCGGTGGCTCGATCGTCGTCGAGACCGACGACATCGACCACTTCGGCAACCGCCGCCTGCGCAGCGTCGGCGAGCTGATCCAGAACCAGGTCCGCACGGGTCTGGCGCGTATGGAGCGCGTCGTGCGTGAGCGCATGACCACACAGGACGTCGAGGCGATCACGCCGCAGACCCTGATCAACATCCGGCCGGTCGTCGCCTCCATCAAGGAGTTCTTCGGCACCAGCCAGCTGTCCCAGTTCATGGACCAGAACAACCCGCTGTCGGGTCTCACCCACAAGCGCCGTCTGTCGGCGCTCGGTCCGGGTGGTCTCTCCCGTGAGCGGGCCGGCTTCGAGGTCCGTGACGTGCACCCGTCGCACTACGGCCGCATGTGCCCGATCGAGACGCCCGAAGGCCCGAACATCGGTCTTATCGGCTCGCTCGCCTCCTACGGCCGTGTCAACGCGTTCGGTTTCGTCGAGACCCCGTACCGCAAGGTCGTCGACGGCCAGGTCACCGACGACGTCGACTACCTGACCGCCGACGAAGAGGACCGATTCGTCATCGCGCAGGCCAACGCCGGCCTCAACGACGACATGCGCTTCTCCGAGAACCGCGTCCTGGTCCGCCGCCGCGGCGGCGAGGTCGACTACGTCGCCGGCGAGGACGTGGACTACATGGACGTCTCGCCGCGCCAGATGGTGTCGGTCGCGACCGCCATGATCCCGTTCCTGGAGCACGACGACGCCAACCGTGCCCTCATGGGCGCGAACATGATGCGCCAGGCCGTGCCGCTCATCAAGAGCGAGTCCCCGCTCGTCGGCACCGGCATGGAGTACCGCTCCGCCGTGGACGCCGGTGACGTGGTCAAGGCCGAGAAGCCGGGTGTGGTCCAGGAGGTCTCCGCGGACTACATCACCACCGCCAACGACGACGGCACCTACATCACCTACCGGCTGGCCAAGTTCGCCCGCTCCAACCAGGGCACCTCGGTCAACCAGAAGGTCATCGTCAACGAGGGCGACCGGATCATCGAGGGCCAGGTCCTGGCCGACGGTCCGGCCACCGAGAACGGCGAGATGGCCCTCGGCAAGAACCTGCTCGTGGCGTTCATGCCGTGGGAGGGTCACAACTACGAGGACGCGATCATCCTGTCGCAGCGCCTCGTGCAGGACGACGTCCTCTCCTCGATCCACATCGAGGAGCACGAGGTCGACGCCCGTGACACCAAGCTCGGCCCCGAGGAGATCACCCGGGACATCCCGAACGTCTCCGAGGAGGTCCTCGCCGACCTCGACGAGCGCGGCATCATCCGGATCGGTGCCGAGGTCGTCGCCGGCGACATCCTCGTCGGCAAGGTCACGCCCAAGGGCGAGACCGAGCTGACGCCGGAGGAGCGCCTGCTGCGCGCCATCTTCGGTGAGAAGGCCCGTGAGGTCCGTGACACCTCGCTGAAGGTCCCGCACGGCGAGATCGGCAAGGTCATCGGCGTCCGCGTCTTCGACCGCGAGGAGGGCGACGAGCTTCCCCCGGGCGTGAACCAGCTGGTCCGCGTCTACGTCGCTCAGAAGCGCAAGATCACCGACGGTGACAAGCTCGCCGGCCGTCACGGCAACAAGGGTGTCATCTCCAAGATCCTGCCGATCGAGGACATGCCGTTCCTGGAGGACGGCACCCCGGTCGACATCATCCTCAACCCGCTGGGTGTCCCGTCCCGAATGAACCCGGGACAGGTCCTGGAGATCCACCTGGGCTGGCTCGCCAGCCGAGGCTGGGACGTCTCCGGCCTCGCCGACGAGTGGGCCCAGCGCCTCCAGGTCATCGGCGCCGACCAGGTCGCCCCGCGCACCAACGTCGCCACCCCGGTGTTCGACGGTGCCCGCGAGGACGAGCTGGCGGGTCTGCTGCAGCACACCATCCCGAACCGCGACGGCGACCGCCTGGTCCTCCCGTCCGGCAAGGCGCGGCTGTTCGACGGCCGCAGCGGTGAGCCGTTCCCGGACCCGATCTCGGTCGGCTACATGTACATCCTCAAGCTGCACCACCTGGTCGACGACAAGCTGCACGCCCGGTCGACCGGCCCCTACTCGATGATCACCCAGCAGCCGCTGGGTGGTAAGGCCCAGTTCGGTGGCCAGCGGTTCGGCGAGATGGAGGTGTGGGCGCTGGAGGCTTACGGCGCCGCGTACGCCCTCCAGGAGCTGCTGACCATCAAGTCCGACGACGTCACCGGCCGCGTGAAGGTCTACGAGGCCATCGTCAAGGGCGAGAACATCCCCGAGCCCGGCATCCCCGAGTCCTTCAAGGTCCTCATCAAGGAGATGCAGTCGCTCTGCCTGAACGTGGAGGTGCTGTCCAGCGACGGTATGTCCATCGAGATGCGTGACACCGACGAGGACGTCTTCCGCGCGGCGGAGGAGCTCGGCATCGACCTGTCCCGGCGTGAGCCGAGCAGCGTCGAAGAGGTCTGACGGGAGTCCGGTAGGGGTCTCACCGCCGTGTGAGACCCCCGCCGACCCCCAGGCCCCCGTTTCAGACCAAAGACTCACAACCCTGAGAGGGATTGACGCATAGTGCTCGACGTCAACTTCTTCGACGAGCTCCGGATCGGCCTGGCCACCGCTGACGACATCCGTCAGTGGAGCCACGGCGAGGTCAAGAAGCCCGAGACGATCAACTACCGCACCCTCAAGCCGGAAAAGGACGGGCTCTTCTGCGAGAAGATCTTCGGCCCCACCCGGGACTGGGAGTGCTACTGCGGCAAGTACAAGCGCGTCCGCTTCAAGGGCATCATCTGTGAGCGCTGCGGCGTCGAGGTGACCCGCGCCAAGGTGCGCCGTGAGCGGATGGGCCACATCGAACTGGCCGCGCCCGTCACCCACATCTGGTACTTCAAGGGCGTCCCCTCGCGCCTGGGCTACCTGCTCGACCTCGCCCCGAAGGACCTGGAGAAGGTCATCTACTTCGCGGCGTACATGATCACGTTCGTCGACGAGGAGCGCCGTACCCGCGACCTGCCCTCCCTGGAGGCGCACGTCTCGGTCGAGCGCCAGCAGATCGAGAACCGCCGCGACTCCGACCTCGAGGCCCGTGCCAAGAAGCTGGAGAGCGACCTCGCCGAGCTGGAGGCCGAGGGTGCCAAGGCCGACGTGCGCCGCAAGGTGCGCGAGGGTGCCGAGC
Source organism: Streptomyces sp. NPDC101237 (assembly GCF_044767465.1). NCBI lineage: Bacteria > Bacillati > Actinomycetota > Actinomycetes > Kitasatosporales > Streptomycetaceae > Streptomyces > Streptomyces sp. NPDC101237. Next base: position 227,349 of record NZ_JBIWNY010000002.1, read on the forward strand.
GTGAGATGAAGCAGCTGCGCGACCGTTCGCAGCGCGAGATCGACCGCCTCGACGAGGTGTGGACCCGCTTCAAGAACCTCAAGGTCCAGGACCTGGAGGGCGACGAGCTGCTCTACCGCGAGCTGCGTGACCGCTTCGGCACGTACTTCGACGGCTCGATGGGTGCCGCGGCGCTGCAGAAGCGTCTGGAGTCCTTCGACCTCGACGAGGAGGCCGAGAAGCTCCGCGAGATCATCCGCACCGGCAAGGGCCAGAAGAAGACCCGTGCGCTCAAGCGCCTCAAGGTCGTCTCCGCGTTCCTGCAGACCAGCAACAGCCCCAAGGGCATGGTGCTGGACTGCGTGCCGGTCATCCCGCCGGACCTCCGCCCGATGGTGCAGCTGGACGGTGGCCGCTTCGCGACCTCCGACCTGAACGACCTGTACCGCCGTGTGATCAACCGCAACAACCGCCTGAAGCGCCTTCTCGACCTCGGTGCGCCCGAGATCATCGTGAACAACGAGAAGCGCATGCTCCAGGAGGCCGTGGACGCCCTCTTCGACAACGGTCGTCGTGGTCGCCCGGTCACCGGTCCCGGCAACCGCCCGCTGAAGTCCCTGAGCGACATGCTCAAGGGCAAGCAGGGCCGCTTCCGTCAGAACCTGCTCGGCAAGCGAGTCGACTACTCGGCGCGTTCCGTCATCGTCGTCGGCCCGCAGCTGAAGCTGCACCAGTGCGGTCTGCCGAAGGCGATGGCGCTGGAGCTGTTCAAGCCGTTCGTGATGAAGCGCCTGGTGGACCTGAACCACGCGCAGAACATCAAGTCCGCCAAGCGCATGGTGGAGCGCGGCCGCACCGTCGTGTACGACGTCCTCGAAGAGGTCATCGCCGAGCACCCGGTGCTGCTGAACCGTGCGCCCACCCTGCACCGCCTCGGCATCCAGGCCTTCGAGCCGCAGCTGGTCGAGGGCAAGGCCATCCAGATCCACCCGCTCGTCTGCACCGCGTTCAACGCGGACTTCGACGGTGACCAGATGGCCGTGCACCTGCCGCTGTCCGCGGAGGCGCAGGCCGAGGCCCGCATCCTGATGCTGTCCTCGAACAACATCCTCAAGCCCGCCGACGGCCGTCCGGTGACGATGCCGACCCAGGACATGGTCCTCGGTCTGTTCTTCCTCACCACCGACGGCGAACTGCGTGACACCAAGGGCGAGGGCCGGTCCTTCGGCTCCACGGCCGAGGCGATCATGGCGTTCGACGCCGGCGAGCTCGCGCTGCAGTCGCCGGTCGACATCCGCTTCCCGGTGGGCACCATCCCGCCGCGCGGCTGGACCCCGCCGGCCGTCGAGGAAGGCGAGCCGGAGTACCAGACCGGTGACACCTTCCGGCTGCGGACCACCCTGGGCCGCGCGCTCTTCAACGAGCTGCTGCCCGAGGACTACCCGTTCGTCGACTACTCGGTGGGCAAGAAGCAGCTCTCCGAGATCGTCAACGACCTGGCCGAGCGTTACCCCAAGGTCATCGTGGCGGCGACGCTCGACAACCTGAAGGCGGCCGGCTTCTTCTGGGCGACCCGTTCCGGTGTCACCGTCGCCATCTCCGACGTCGTCGTTCCCGAGGCGAAGAAGGAGATCGTCAAGGGCTACGAGGCCCAGGACGAGAAGGTCCAGAAGCAGTACGAGCGCGGTCTGATCACCAAGGAAGAGCGCACTCAGGAGCTCATCGCGATCTGGACCAAGGCGACCAACGAGGTCGCCGAGGCGATGAACGAGAACTTCCCCAAGACGAACCCCATCTTCATGATGGTTGACTCGGGTGCCCGAGGAAACATGATGCAGATGCGGCAGATCGCCGGTATGCGTGGTCTGGTGTCGAACGCGAAGAACGAGACCATCCCGCGTCCGATCAAGGCCTCGTTCCGTGAGGGCCTGTCCGTGCTGGAGTACTTCATCTCCACCCACGGTGCCCGTAAGGGTCTGGCGGACACCGCCCTGCGTACCGCCGACTCGGGTTACCTCACCCGTCGTCTGGTGGACGTCTCGCAGGACGTCATCATCCGCGAGGAGGACTGCGGCACCGAGCGCGGGCTCAAGCTGCAGATCGCCGAGGTCGGCGCCGACGGCGTGCTGCGCAAGGCGGACAACGTCGAGACCAGCGTGTACGCACGTGCGCTGGCCGAGGACATCGTCGTCGACGGTGTGGTGCTGGCCCCGGCCAACACCGACCTCGGTGACGTCCTCATCGAGGAACTGGTCGCCCGTGGCGTCTCCGAGGTCAAGACCCGCTCGGTCCTGACCTGTGAGTCCGCCGTCGGCACCTGCGCCATGTGCTACGGCCGTTCGCTGGCCACCGGCAAGCTGGTCGACATCGGTGAGGCGGTCGGCATCATCGCCGCCCAGTCCATCGGTGAGCCCGGTACCCAGCTGACGATGCGTACCTTCCACACCGGTGGTGTGGCCGGTGACGACATCACCCAGGGTCTGCCGCGTGTCGTCGAGCTCTTCGAGGCCCGTACCCCGAAGGGTGTCGCCCCGATCTCCGAGGCCCAGGGCCGCGTGCGGATCGAGGAGACCGAGAAGACCAAGAAGATCGTCATCACGCCGGACGACGGCAGCGACGAGACGGCGTTCCCGATCTCGAAGCGTGCCCGGCTCCTGGTCAGCGAGGGCGAGCACGTCGAGGTGGGCCAGAAGCTCACCGTGGGTGCCACCAACCCGCACGACGTGCTGCGCATCCTGGGTCAGCGTGCCGTCCAGGTCCACCTGGTCGGCGAGGTCCAGAAGGTCTACAACTCGCAGGGTGTGTCGATCCACGACAAGCACATCGAGATCATCATCCGGCAGATGCTGCGCCGCGTGACGATCATCGAGTCCGGCGACGCCGAGCTGCTGCCCGGCGAGCTGGTCGAGCGCTCGAAGTTCGAGCACGAGAACCGTCGTGTGGTCCAGGAGGGCGGTCACCCGGCCTCCGGTCGTCCGCAGCTCATGGGTATCACCAAGGCCTCGCTGGCCACGGAGTCCTGGCTGTCGGCGGCGTCCTTCCAGGAGACGACCAGGGTCCTGACGGACGCGGCGATCAACGCCAAGTCCGACTCCCTGATCGGCCTCAAGGAGAACGTCATCATCGGTAAGCTCATCCCGGCCGGTACGGGTCTGTCCCGCTACCGCAACATCCGGGTGGAGCCGACCGAGGAGGCGAAGGCCGCGATGTACTCGGCCGTCGGCTACGACGACATCGACTACTCGCCGTTCGGCACGGGCTCCGGCCAGGCCGTTCCGCTGGAGGACTACGACTACGGTCCGTACAACCAGTAGAAGTGAGTTCTGAAGGGCGGCCGTCCCGGCACGGGGCGGCCGCCCTTCGGCGTACCCGGTCCGTCCCGCCGGCTCCCGGCCCCGCGGCCCCGGGGTGCCGCGCCTCGGATCCGCCCGCCCAGGCGGGCACCCTCGGCCGGCGCTGGGCCTCACGGCTCCACGAGCGGCGCTGCGGGGCCGCCGGAGGGCCGGTGCCGGTGCGGCGCGGGCAGCGCCCGGGCAGACGCCCAGCGGGCGTCGAGAGGCGCTTCTGGGTGCCGGCGGGTGGCATGGAGGCCGTGTGGTGCGGTCCGGCGGGTGGCGAGAAGGTCGCGTGGCGCGGTCCGGCGGGTGGCGTGGAGGCCGTGTGGCGCGGTCCGGCGGTCCGCGGTCCCTCCGGTTCGCGTGTCGGCGGGTTTCGTGGTACCTCGGAGGCCTCGGCAAAACCGCAGGTCAGGGCGTTCACGATCGGCCGCGCTTCTTTTGTTTTGACCGAAGTGATTGCGCTGGGTACGCTCAGACCTTGTGCCTGGGGTGTGCCCTGATCCTCGTGCGTGCCTTCAAACCGCACCTGAGTGACGAAGCGGCCACCGCGATCCGCGCCCCCTTCTGCCATTCGGCAGGAGTCCGCGGACTCCGACACACCCGACCGCGTGGGTCGGTGGCGTTCCAGGTTAGCTTCACCATTCGGCACACAGAAACCGGAGAAGTAGTGCCTACGATCCAGCAGCTGGTCCGCAAGGGCCGGCAGGACAAGGTCGAGAAGAACAAGACGCCCGCACTCGAGGGTTCCCCTCAGCGCCGTGGCGTCTGCACGCGTGTGTTCACGACCACCCCGAAGAAGCCGAACTCGGCCCTGCGTAAGGTCGCGCGTGTGCGTCTGACCAGCGGTATCGAGGTCACTGCTTACATTCCGGGTGAGGGACACAACCTGCAGGAGCACTCCATCGTGCTCGTGCGCGGCGGCCGTGTGAAGGACCTGCCCGGTGTTCGCTACAAGATCATCCGCGGCTCGCTCGACACCCAGGGTGTCAAGAACCGCAAGCAGGCCCGCAGCCGCTACGGCGCCAAGAAGGAGAAGTAAGAATGCCTCGTAAGGGCCCTGCCCCGAAGCGCCCGGTCATCATCGACCCGGTCTACGGTTCTCCTCTTGTCACGTCGCTCATCAACAAGGTGCTGCTGAACGGCAAGCGCTCCACCGCCGAGCGCATCGTGTACGGCGCCATGGAGGGCCTGCGCGAGAAGACCAGCAACGACCCGGTCATCACGCTCAAGCGCGCGCTGGAGAACATCAAGCCCACGCTTGAGGTCAAGTCCCGCCGTGTCGGTGGCGCCACCTACCAGGTGCCGGTCGAGGTCAAGCCCGGCCGCGCCAACACCCTGGCGCTGCGCTGGCTGGTCGGCTACTCCCGCGCCCGTCGCGAGAAGACCATGACCGAGCGTCTGCTCAACGAGCTTCTCGACGCTTCGAACGGCCTCGGTGCGGCCGTCAAGAAGCGCGAGGACACCCACAAGATGGCCGAGTCCAACAAGGCCTTCGCGCACTACCGCTGGTAGTCGCTACCCACATCGAGACCGAGAGAAGACTGAAGCCTTATGGCTACCACTTCACTTGACCTGGCCAAGGTCCGCAACATCGGGATCATGGCCCACATCGACGCGGGCAAGACGACCACTACCGAGCGGATCCTGTTCTACACCGGCGTGTCGTACAAGATCGGCGAGGTTCACGACGGCGCCGCCACCATGGACTGGATGGAGCAGGAGCAGGAGCGTGGCATCACGATCACCTCTGCTGCCACCACCTGTCACTGGCCGCTGGAAGACGTCGACCACACGATCAACATCATCGACACCCCGGGCCACGTCGACTTCACCGTCGAGGTGGAGCGTTCGCTCCGCGTGCTCGACGGTGCCGTGACGGTGTTCGACGGCGTCGCTGGTGTCGAGCCCCAGTCCGAGACCGTCTGGCGTCAGGCGGACCGCTACGGCGTGCCGCGTATCTGCTTCGTCAACAAGCTCGACCGGACCGGTGCCGAGTTCCACCGCTGCGTGGACATGATCAAGGACCGTCTGGGCGCGCAGCCGATCGTCATGCAGCTCCCGATCGGTGCCGAGGCCGACTTCCAGGGCGTCGTGGACCTGGTCCGCATGAAGGCGCTCGTGTGGTCCGCCGAGGCCACCAAGGGTGAGATGTACGACGTCGTCGACATCCCGGCCACGCACACCGAGGCTGCCGAGGAGTACCGCGGCAAGCTGCTGGAGGCCGTCGCCGAGAACGACGAAGAGATCATGGAGCTGTACCTGGAGGGCGAGGAGCCCTCCGAGGAGCAGCTGTACGCCGCGATCCGTCGTATCACCATCGCGTCCGGCAAGTCCAAGGACATCACGGTCACCCCGGTGTTCTGTGGTACCGCGTTCAAGAACAAGGGCGTTCAGCCCCTGCTCGACGCGGTCGTGCGCTACCTGCCCTCCCCCCTTGACGTCGAGGCCATCGAGGGCCACGACGTGAAGGACCCGGAGGTCGTCGTCAAGCGCAAGCCGTCCGACGACGAGCCGCTGTCCGCGCTCGCGTTCAAGATCATGAGCGACCCGCACCTCGGCAAGCTCACCTTCGTCCGGGTCTACTCGGGCCGCCTGGAGTCCGGCACCGCCGTGCTGAACTCCGTCAAGGGCAAGAAGGAGCGCATCGGCAAGATCTACCGCATGCACGCGAACAAGCGTGAGGAGATCGAGTCGGTGGGCGCCGGCGACATCATCGCCGTCATGGGTCTGAAGCAGACCACGACCGGTGAGACGCTGTGCGACGACAAGCAGCCGGTGATCCTGGAGTCCATGGACTTCCCGGCGCCGGTCATCCAGGTCGCCATCGAGCCCAAGTCGAAGGGCGACCAGGAGAAGCTGGGCGTCGCGATCCAGCGCCTGGCCGAGGAGGACCCGTCCTTCCAGGTCCACTCGGACGAGGAGACCGGCCAGACCATCATCGGTGGTATGGGTGAACTGCACCTCGAGGTGCTGGTCGACCGTATGCGCCGTGAGTTCAAGGTCGAGGCCAACGTCGGCAAGCCGCAGGTCGCCTACCGTGAGACGATCCGCAAGGCCGTCGAGCGCGTGGACTACACCCACAAGAAGCAGACCGGTGGTACCGGTCAGTTCGCCAAGGTGCAGATCGCGATCGAGCCCATCGAGAGCGGCGACGCCTCGTACGAGTTCGTGAACAAGGTGACCGGTGGCCGCATCCCGAAGGAGTACATCCCTTCGGTGGACGCCGGTGCGCAGGAGGCCATGCAGTTCGGCATCCTCGCCGGCTACGAGATGACGGGCGTCCGCGTCACGCTTCTCGACGGCGCCTACCACGAGGTCGACTCCTCCGAGCTCGCGTTCAAGATCGCCGGTTCGCAGGCCTTCAAGGAGGCCGCGCGCAAGGCGTCCCCCGTGCTCCTCGAGCCGATGATGGCCGTCGAGGTCACCACGCCCGAGGACTACATGGGTGAGGTCATCGGCGACATCAACTCCCGCCGTGGTCAGATCCAGGCCATGGAGGAGCGGGCCGGTGCCCGCGTCGTGAAGGGCCTCGTGCCCCTCTCGGAGATGTTCGGTTACGTCGGCGACCTGCGCAGCAAGACGTCCGGCCGGGCCAGCTACTCCATGCAGTTCGACTCCTACGCCGAGGTTCCGCGGAACGTCGCCGAGGAGATCATCGCGAAGGCCAAGGGCGAGTAACGCACCGCGCTACGACGCTTTAGGCTTGACCCCGGAGCCTCACGGGTCGTTCCTCCGCATTCGCGGCGGAATGACCCGGGGCCCGGGAACCAACAGCAAAGATCACCTGGCGCCGATCGAATCAAGGCGTACAGAACCACTCCCAGGAGGACCCCCGTGGCGAAGGCGAAGTTCGAGCGGACTAAGCCGCACGTCAACATCGGCACCATCGGTCACATCGACCACGGTAAGACGACCCTCACGGCCGCCATTACCAAGGTGCTGCACGACGCGTACCCGGACCTGAACGAGGCCACCGCGTTCGACAACATCGACAAGGCGCCCGAGGAGCGCCAGCGCGGTATCACCATCTCCATCGCGCACGTCGAGTACCAGACGGAGACCCGTCACTACGCCCACGTCGACTGCCCCGGTCACGCGGACTACATCAAGAACATGATCACCGGTGCCGCGCAGATGGACGGCGCGATTCTCGTCGTCGCCGCCACCGACGGTCCGATGCCGCAGACCAAGGAGCACGTGCTCCTGGCCCGCCAGGTCGGCGTGCCGTACATCGTCGTCGCCCTGAACAAGGCCGACATGGTGGACGACGAGGAGATCCTGGAGCTCGTCGAGCTCGAGGTCCGTGAGCTCCTCTCCGAGTACGAGTTCCCGGGCGACGACCTGCCGGTCGTCAAGGTCTCCGCGCTCAAGGCCCTTGAGGGCGACGCCGAGTGGACCCAGTCCGTCCTCGACCTGATGAAGGCCGTCGACGAGTCCATCCCGGAGCCCGAGCGTGACGTCGACAAGCCGTTCCTGATGCCGATCGAGGACGTCTTCACGATCACCGGTCGTGGCACCGTCGTCACCGGTCGTATCGAGCGTGGTGTCCTCAAGGTCAACGAGACCGTCGACATCATCGGCATCAAGACCGAGAAGACCACCACCACGGTCACCGGCATCGAGATGTTCCGCAAGCTGCTCGACGAGGGCCAGGCCGGTGAGAACGTCGGTCTGCTCCTCCGTGGCATCAAGCGCGAGGACGTCGAGCGCGGCCAGGTCATCATCAAGCCGGGTTCGGTCACGCCGCACACCGAGTTCGAGGCGACCGCGTACATCCTGTCCAAGGACGAGGGTGGCCGTCACACGCCGTTCTTCAACAACTACCGCCCGCAGTTCTACTTCCGTACCACGGACGTGACCGGCGTCGTGACCCTCCCCGAGGGCACCGAGATGGTCATGCCGGGCGACAACACCGACATGAAGGTGGAGCTGATCCAGCCCATCGCCATGGAGGAGGGCCTGAAGTTCGCCATCCGTGAGGGTGGTCGCACGGTGGGCGCCGGCCAGGTCACCAAGATCAACAAGTGATCTCGGCCCGCAAGGGCTGACCAGGCAGGTCTCTGAGGGGCCCGTACGACTCCGGTCGTACGGGCCCTTCGGCATGCCAGGACACCGCGGCCGCGGATGCTCAGCACCCGCGCCGGAGCAGGGCGACGGCCCGGTCCAAGGCCGAGTCCCGGCCCTTCGCGACCTCCTCCGCGGTGAAGACCGGTTCACTGATCCGGCGCGGGATTCCGGTGCCGTCGAAGGTGCGGCCGGTCCGGGTGAGGCGTAGAGCGGACCGGGTGGTGTCCGCGCGCACCAGCGGGCGGTAGCGCTCGCGGACGGCACGCCGGCGGACCTCCGCCACCGGCCCGGGCGTGCGGACCGCCCGCGGCCCCCGCCGCGGCCAGGACCAGGGCACAGGCCACGCTTTTGACGGTGACACGGCGACACGGCGACGCACGCTCACGACGAAGTCCTTCCCCCACGCGAGTTCGCTTCCGACGTTCACGGTGCCGGACGCGGCCCGGCCCCGACTATCCGGGAGACAGGTGGGCGAGGGCGGGGGCGGTGGGCGGCCTCAGGCGCGCGGGGCGAAGAGCAGGTTGCGGGTGTGCGGGGGCCGGGGCTCGCGCCAGTGCACCGGGGTGCCGTCGGCCTCGGTGATCCAGTAGGCGTCGTAGCCGAGCGGTTCGAACTCGGCGAACAGCTCGTCCAGGGAGGCGTCGACCAGGGCCTCGACGACCAGGAACGGCCGGTCGCGCTTGAGCACCTGGCGGGCCCCGCCCAGCACCGACATCTCGTGGCCCTCCACGTCGATCTTGACGAGGTCCAGCCTGGTGTCGGCGAACACCTCGTCCAGCGTGACGAGTTGGATGCGCTTGAGCTGCGCGTCGGGAGCCGCGCCCTCCAGCGTCGAGCCGGTCGACAGCAGATTCCCGGAGAACCGGACGCTGATGTCGGCCCAGCCGGGCTCGCTGGAGACGCCGGCCTGGTGGAGCCTGACGTTCTGGACGCCGTTCGAGCGCACGTTCACGGAGAGCCGGGAGTGGATCTGGTCGACCGGCTCGAAGGAGTGCACCTTCGCCTTCGGGTTCGCGTGCGCGGCGATCATCGAGAAGTAGCCGACATGCGCGCCGACGTCCGCGATCGTCGCGCTCCGCGCCGCCAGCCGGGACCAGGTGGCGAGGGTGCCCGGCTCGTAGCCGAACGTCCCGTTCCACAGGGTGTCCATGGCCACCGCGTCGTCGTTCACGCAGAACATCACGAACGGCGGACAATGCGGCGAATCGATCTCCACGAAGCCGCGGTACGGGAATTTCTTGCGGTGCACGCGGATGATGTCGCCGGTGGCCACGGGCCTGACCGATGGCGCGTGGGCCAGCATGCGGGCATTGGCTGCTTCGACCTCGGAAATGCGCATTGGGCGATGGTAGAGCCAGGGTCAGAAATTGTCACAGGGTGCGGAAACATTGCGTAAGGCCTGCTGGCGGGCGGGGTGAATTTGTTATTCGACTTCCCAACCATTTCGAATAACGTGGAATTAACCTTCCCTTTCCCGGGACGGCCGGGGTCTCTCGGCGGGTGGAGATTTCCCGGTTTCCGTCACTCAGCGTATCCGCGTGTGCGTACCGTGTACGGACGGCGGTGCGTTGCCGCGGCACGGTCGTACGACGGAGGGGTGCGGGATGAGCGTGGACGGCGCGGTGGAGCCGCTCAGGAACGAGGCGGACGAGCCGGGTTGGGAGGTGGAGCCCGACGACGAGTGGGGCGTCGCGGTGATCGCCACCGTCGGGCGCCAGCTGAAGCTGCGACGCGAGGCCGTGGGCCTGCGGGCCGCCGAGTTCGGTGAGCAGGTCGGGTACGGCGAGGACATGGTCTACAAGATCGAGGGCGGAAAACGGATTCCGCGCCCGGAGTATCTGGACCGGGCGGACGAGGTGCTGGGAGCGGGCGGGCTGCTCGCGGCGATGAAGGAGGACGTGGGCCGGGTCCGCTATCCCAAGAAGGTGCGCGACCTGGCGGAGCTGGAGGCGAGGGCGGTCGAGCTGCAGCTCTACGATCCGCTGCATGTCCACGGCCTGTTGCAGACTCCCGAGTACGCCCGCGGACTGCTCCTCATGCGCCGGCCGGCGTACAGCGGTGACGAGGTGGAGCGGTACGTCGCGGCGCGCGTGGCGCGCAAGGCCGTCTTCGAACGGGACCCGGCGCCCGAACTCAGCTTCGTCCTGGAGGAATGGACACTACGGCGTCCGCTCGGTGGCCGTGCGGCCCTCCGGCGGCAGCTGGAACACCTGCTGGAGACGGCGCAGCGGCGGAACGTCGAGTTGCAGGTGATGCCGATGGAACGGGAGGAGCACGCCGGGGTCGACGGGGGGATCGAGGTACTGAAGTCGGAGGACGGTTCGGCGGTGGGGCGTTCGCCGGCCGTGGCGGCCGGGCGGCCGGTGTCCGATCCGAAGCATCTCCGTATCCTTGAACTCCGGTACGGCATCATCCGGGCGCAGGCACTCACACCGCGTGAGTCGACGGCCTTCATCGAACAACTGCTGGGGGAGACATGATCCGTAAGACCACGGCCGGGGCCGTCTCCGGTCTGGCATGGTTCAAGAGCAGCTACAGCAGCGGCAGCGAAGGCGACTCCTGCGTCGAGGTGGCCACCACAGCCGACACCGTCCACATCCGCGACTCCAAGAACCCGCCCGCCGACGGCCCCCGCCTCGCGGTCCCGGCGGCCACCTGGACCGCGTTCCTCTCCTCCGCGGCCCTGACCGGCGGCGAGTGAGGTACGCCCGGGGGAGTGGTGGTGAGCGGCCCGGCGCCCCTGTGGTGCGCCGGGTAGGCGCGACGGGCCCGCGGCCGTCGGCTATTCAGCCTTCGGCTGCCCGCCGCCCTGCTGTTGGCCCTCCGGCCGTACCGCGTCCTTCGCCTTCTTCGCGAGGTCGTCGTCCAGCTTCTTGAACTCGCGGACCACGGTGTCGGACATGTCGGCGAGCGAGTCGATCTGCTTGGTGATGTCCTCGCGGCCGTCGTGCCAGTTGGACTCGAAGTCGTCGAGGGCGTCGTAGACCGTGCCGCTGCCGACGTCGTCCCGGTAGGACTCGAACATCTTCTTGGTGTGGTCGAGACGCTCCTTGATGGAACGCAGCTTGCGGCCGTAGTCCTCCAGCTCGCTCAGCGGTATCGCGAGGTCGCTCTTGCCTGTGCCCATGTGGCCGTCCCCCGTCCGCGCATCTCGTACTCTGGCCGCACCGTATATCAGATCACCGGAACGGGGACGACGTACACCATGGCCCGCTACATGGAGACGCTCACGATCGAGCGCGGCGGATTCCGGATCAAGGTGCCCGAGTCGTGGTGGGAGTTCGACGTCCGGCCGGAGTCGCGCGACGACTCGATCCGGCGGATGGTGAACGAGCGGGTGGCCCAGTACCCGGAGCTGGCGCCGTACCGGGACACCTACGTCGGCTTCCTGCGCAAGTCCGCCGCGGACGCGTGGAAGTCCGGTGCGCTGTACTGCGGTTGCATGGCCGAGAGCTTCGGCGGGGACACCCCGATCACGGGTTCCGTGACGGTGTCGCTGGTCGGCGGCCGCACCCGCGAGGGCGCGCCGCTGTCCAACGACCCGGCCGCCATCGCCGCCCAGCTCGCGCCGAAGGAGGCGCACCGGGAGGGCGACTCCTGGCGCAAGGTGACGACCGTCGACATCCCGGGCGTCGGCCCCGCCGCGCGCACCTACGGCATCGAGGACATCCCGGTCCCCGAGGACAGCCTGGGCCGTACGATCCGCGCGGTCCTGATGCAGACGTTCGTCCCGGTGCCCGGCCAGGAGGGCAAGGTCGCACTGATCGCCGGCAGCAGCCAGGTCCTGGACCTGGCGGACTCCTTCTTCGACATCTTCGACGCGATCACGTCGACGTTCCGCTTCGCGGACTGAGCGCACGGGGTGCCCACGGAGGGCGGTTCCGTGCCCGGGGCGATCACGGCATGACGTTCTCGCGCATGAACCGGGGGGCCTCGGCGGGACCGGCCATGGGCAGGTCGGCGGCGGTGATCAGCCCGGCCTGGGCGAGCAGGGCAGCCTGGTCCCAGTAGATCCGCTCGCTTGCCATCAGGTCGCCGCGGAACCTCACGACGACCACCAGCGCCACGTCCAGGGTGCGTCCGGTCGCGGGCAGCCCCGGCAGCAGGAACGGGATCTCCTGGTCGTGCGTCATCCGCATGACGAGTTCCTCGACGATGACGTCCCGGCCCACCGACCGGTCCGCCGTCTCCATCGTGGTGTCCCGCGGAATGCCGGGAATGAAGACGTCGCGGTAGTAGTCCCGCAGGCGGTCCTTGCCGAAGCCGCCGCTCATCGTCGGCAGATGCATCACGCTCGCGTCGTCGACCATGGTGGACACCGCCAGGTCGGCGTCCCTGGCGACGAACTCGTACTCGGTGTGCCGCTCCCACAGCGCGACCATGTCCTCTTGCTGCATGCCGTCCTCTCCTTCCGGGACCTGTCCCGGCCCGCCAACGAGCACCACCGGGGGCAGGATGCGCTTCAGCCGGCCGCCTTCACCTCGAACAGCCGTTCCTTGTAAGTTCGCGTGTGCACAGGCGGGTTGACGGGGCGTACGCGGCGGGGGTTGCGGGTTATGGCGGGGTACCGGCCGGCGGACTGGCAGCCACTCGATCTGGACCGGGATCCGACGCCCGGCGACCCGTACCGGGTCCGCACGCTCGCCTCCCAGTTGCACGCGTTCGCCGATGACGTGTCGGTCGGACGGATCGCACATGAGGTGGAGACCGGTGTCCTCGCCGGACGACTCGCCCGACTGGACGGTGACCGGACGCAGGGCATCGACTCCATCGAGCAGCGGGCCTGGAGCCTGGGGAACCGGTTGCTGCTCGTCGGCGCGGTCCAGGACGACACGGAACTCCCGGTAAGGGTCGACGCGGTCGTTTCGTGAACCCGGGAGGAGTGAGTAACGGCGTGATGTCCGCTGTGCCGCGGAATCCGGCGGTGCACCGGCTCCTGCCGGGCCTGAGCGACCACGAGACGCCGCGTCCGGACGGCGCCGGCCAGAGCGGGCTCATGCGGTGGCGGCGGAGCGGGGACGACGGGGACCGGCCGATCGGGCTGCCCGCGTTCCGGCTGCCCCGGTTCCCGCGCGCCGTCCGGTGGAACGGCCGGGTTCTGACCCCGCCCCGCTCGGCCCTGTGTTTGACCTACGTCACCCTGGGGGTATTCTCTCCGGCTCGATTGGCCAGCCCCCTGTCGCGTATGGCAGACTAGCGGGGTTGCTCGGTCGAGTGTTGATGCTGCGCGCCTCCCGCCGGGAGGACCGGAAGCGAGTCCCACAGTACTCGTCGTCCTAACTGCCCCACGGCAGCACTGGGACGGACGTACGGGAATCTTTCGGGAAGCAAGGTGCGGCACCGACCAGGCACCCGGTGGGCCTTCCGCCCCCGGCCTGCGGTTCCGGAAGGGCCGTGCGCATTCCCCACAGGGATGTTCGAACAAGGGGCATCTGTGTCAGCGGGAGAGCGACACGCCCGACCGCGTGGGTCGGAGACGCGAAGGCAGCAGGAGGAATCCACCGGGTTCCGGAGCGTAAGAAGAGACAGGACTACTGAGTAGCCATGGCGGGACAGAAGATCCGCATCCGGCTCAAGGCCTACGACCACGAGGTCATCGACTCATCGGCGAAGAAGATCGTCGAGACGGTGACCCGCACTGGTGCGTCGGTCGCGGGCCCGGTGCCGCTGCCCACTGAGAAGAACGTGTACTGCGTCATCAAGTCGCCGCACAAGTACAAGGACTCGCGCGAGCACTTCGAGATGCGCACGCACAAGCGCCTGATCGACATCCTCGACCCGACGCCCAAGACCGTTGACTCTCTGATGCGACTCGACCTCCCGGCCGGTGTCGACATCGAGATCAAGCTCTGAGGGCCGGTGATCTGAGAATGGCTAAGCAGATCAAGGGCATCCTGGGCGAGAAGCTCGGCATGACGCAGGTGTGGGACGAGAACAACCGTGTCGTCCCGGTCACCGTCGTCAAGGCCGGCCCGAACATCGTCACCCAGGTCCGCACGAACGACGTCGACGGCTACGAGTCCGTCCAGCTCGCCTTCGGCGAGATCGACCCGCGCAAGGTGAACAAGCCCCTCAAGGGTCACTTCGCGAAGGCCGACGTCACCCCCCGTCGTCACCTCGTCGAGATCCGGACGGCCGACGCCACCGAGTACACCCTCGGTCAGGAAGTCACCGCCGAGGTCTTCGAGGCCGGCGTGAAGGTCGACGTCACCGGCAAGAGCAAGGGCAAGGGCTTCGCCGGTGTCATGAAGCGTCACAACTTCAAGGGCCTCGGCGCCGGTCACGGCACCCAGCGCAAGCACCGCTCTCCCGGTTCCATCGGTGGCTGCGCCACCCCGGGCCGCGTGTTCAAGGGCCTCCGCATGGCGGGTCGCATGGGCAACGAGCGGGTCACCACCCAGAACCTGACCGTCCACGCCGTTGACGCGGAGAAGGGTCTGCTGCTCATCAAGGGCGCGGTTCCCGGTCCGAACGGCGGCCTCGTCCTGGTCCGCACCGCGGCCAAGGGGGCCTGAGGTACCGATGAGCACTGTTGACATCCTTTCGCCTGCCGGCGAGAAGACCGGTAGCGTCGAGCTCCCCGCGGAGATCTTCGGCGTGGAGAAGGTCAGCATTCCGCTGATCCACCAGGTCGTCGTCGCGCAGAACGCTGCTGCCCGCCAGGGCACGCACAAGACCAAGACCCGTGGCGAAGTCCGTGGTGGTGGCAAGAAGCCGTACCGCCAGAAGGGCACCGGCCGCGCCCGTCAGGGCTCGACCCGCGCCCCGCAGTTCGCCGGCGGTGGCGTCGTCCACGGCCCGCAGCCGCGTGACTACTCGCAGCGCACCCCGAAGAAGATGAAGGCTGCCGCTCTGCGTCACGCCCTCACCGACCGGGCGCGCCACAACCGCATCCACGTCGTCACCGGCGTGATCGAGGGCGAGAACCCCAGCACCAAGGCCGCTCGCACGCTGTTCGGCAAGATCTCGGAGCGCAAGAACCTGCTCCTGGTCGTCGACCGCGCCGACGAGGCCGCGTGGCTGTCCGCCCGCAACCTGCCCCAGGTCCACATCCTGGAGCCGGGCCAGCTGAACACGTACGACGTGATCGTCTCGGACGACGTGGTCTTCACCCAGGCCGCTTTCGAGTCCTTCGTCGCCGGCCCGAAGGCCAACGACACCGAAGGGACCGAGGTCTGATGGCCATCCGTCACCCGAGCATCGCCTCGAAGGCTGCCAAGGCCGCCAAGGTCGCGCGCGTCGCCAAGGCGCGCCGTCACGCCGCCGAGGGCAAGAACACCGTCGAGACCCCGCTGAGCAAGTCCTTCACGGACCACCGTGACGTGCTGCTCAAGCCGGTCGTCTCGGAGAAGAGCTACGCGCTCCTCGACGAGGGCAAGTACACGTTCATCGTCGCCCCGGGCGCCAACAAGACCCAGATCAAGCAGGCCGTCCAGGCGGTCTTCGACGTCAAGGTCACCGGGGTCAACACCCTCAACCGCCAGGGCAAGCGCAAGCGCACCAAGACCGGTTTCGGTCAGCGCGCGGGCTCCAAGCGCGCGATCGTGACCCTCGCCGAGGGCGACCGTATCGACATCTTCGGCGGTCCGACCGCGTAAGCGGGTCGGATCGTCCGATATCGGACGAGGACTGAGAAATGGGAATCCGCAAGTACAAGCCGACTACGCCGGGCCGTCGTGGCGCCAGCGTCGCCGACTTCGTCGAGGTCACGCGGTCCACGCCGGAGAAGTCGCTGGTCCGCCCGCTGCACAGCAAGGGCGGCCGTAACAACGCCGGTCGTGTGACCGTTCGCCACCAGGGTGGCGGACACAAGCGCGCCTTCCGAGTGATCGACTTCCGTCGTCACGACAAGGACGGCGTGCCGGCGAAGGTCGCGCACATCGAGTACGACCCCAACCGCACCGCGCGCATCGCGCTGCTGCACTACGCGGACGGCGAGAAGCGCTACATCCTCGCCCCGCGCAACCTGCAGCAGGGCGACACCGTGGAGAACGGCCCCGGGGCCGACATCAAGCCGGGCAACAACCTGGCCCTCCGCAACATCCCGGTCGGTACCACGATCCACGCGATCGAGCTCCGTCCCGGCGGTGGCGCCAAGTTCGCCCGTTCCGCGGGTGCCTCGGTGCAGCTGCTCGCCCGTGAGGGCGCCATGGCGACCCTCCGTATGCCGTCCGGCGAGATCCGCATGGTGGACGCGCGCTGCCGCGCCACCGTCGGTGAGGTCGGCAACGCCGAGCAGTCGAACATCAACTGGGGCAAGGCCGGCCGCAAGCGGTGGCTGGGCGTTCGCCCGACCGTCCGTGGTGTCGTGATGAACCCGGTCGACCACCCGCACGGTGGTGGTGAGGGCCGGACGTCCGGTGGTCGTCACCCTGTCTCCCCGTGGGGCAAGAAGGAAGGTCGTACTCGTTCGCCCAAGAAGGCGTCGAACAAGTACATCGTCCGCCGCCGCAAGACGAACAAGAAGCGTTAAGGACTGGTTGAGATGCCTCGTAGCTTGAAGAAGGGGCCCTTCGTCGACGACCACCTGATCAAGAAGGTGGACGCCCAGAACGAAGCCGGCACCAAGAACGTCATCAAGACCTGGTCCCGTCGCTCCATGATCGTCCCGGCCATGCTGGGTCACACGCTCGCGGTGCACAACGGCAAGACCCACATCCCGGTGTTCGTCACCGAGTCGATGGTCGGTCACAAGCTCGGCGAGTTCTCGCCGACGCGTACCTTCCGGGGTCACGTCAAGGACGACCGGAAGTCGAAGCGCCGCTAGCAGCGGATCGCATTCAGACACGTAAGTAACTGAGAGGGACAACCATGGAAGCCAGGGCCCAGGCGCGGTACATCCGCGTTACGCCCATGAAGGCCCGCCGCGTGGTGGACCTTATCCGTGGCATGGATGCCACGGAGGCTCAGGCTGTTCTGCGATTCGCTCCGCAGGCAGCCTCCGTGCCGGTCGGCAAGGTGCTCGACAGCGCCATCGCCAACGCCGCGCACAACTACGACCACACCGACGCCGACAGCCTCTTCATCTCCGAGGCGTACGTCGACGAGGGTCCGACCCTGAAGCGGTTCCGGCCGCGCGCCCAGGGCCGTGCCTACCGGATCCGCAAGCGGACCAGCCACATCACCGTGGTCGTCAGCAGCAAGGAAGGAACCCGGTAATGGGCCAGAAGGTTAACCCGCATGGGTTCCGGCTCGGTGTCACCACGGACTTCAAGTCCCGGTGGTACGCCGACAAGCTGTACAAGGACTACGTCAAGGAAGACGTCGCCATCCGTCGGATGATGACGTCCGGCATGGAGCGCGCCGGCATCTCGAAGGTCGAGATCGAGCGCACCCGCGACCGTGTGCGTGTGGACATCCACACCGCGCGTCCGGGCATCGTCATCGGCCGCCGTGGCGCCGAGGCCGACCGCATCCGCGGCGACCTCGAGAAGCTCACGGGCAAGCAGGTCCAGCTGAACATCCTCGAGGTCAAGAACCCCGAGACGGACGCTCAGCTCGTGGCCCAGGCCGTCGCCGAGCAGCTCTCCTCCCGCGTCTCCTTCCGCCGTGCCATGCGCAAGAGCATGCAGTCGGCGATGAAGGCCGGCGCCAAGGGCATCAAGATCCAGTGCGGCGGCCGCCTCGGCGGCGCCGAGATGTCCCGCTCGGAGTTCTACCGCGAGGGCCGCGTGCCCCTGCACACCCTCCGCGCGAACGTGGACTACGGCTTCTTCGAGGCCAAGACGACCTTCGGCCGCATCGGTGTGAAGGTCTGGATCTACAAGGGCGACGTCAAGAACATCGCCGAGGTCCGCGCCGAGAACGCCGCAGCCCGCGCCGGCAACCGCCCGGCCCGTGGCGGTGGCGCTGGTGACCGCCCGGCCCGTGGTGGCCGTGGTGGCGAGCGGCGCGGTCGCAAGCCGCAGCAGGCTCCCGCTGCCGAGGCCCCCCAGGCCGAGGCCGCCGCCGCTCCGGCTGCTGAGAGCACCGGAACGGAGGCCTGACCGACATGCTGATCCCCCGTAGGGTCAAGCACCGCAAGCAGCACCACCCCAAGCGGCGTGGTGAGGCCAAGGGCGGTACCACGGTCGCGTTCGGCGAGTACGGCATCCAGGCCCTCACGCCGGCGTACGTGACCAACCGCCAGATCGAGGCCGCTCGTATCGCCATGACCCGCCACATCAAGCGTGGCGGCAAGGTCTGGATCAACATCTACCCGGACCGCCCGCTCACGAAGAAGCCTGCCGAGACCCGCATGGGTTCCGGTAAGGGTTCTCCGGAGTGGTGGATCGCGAACGTGCACCCGGGCCGGGTCATGTTCGAGCTGTCCTACCCCAACGAGAAGATCGCCCGTGAGGCCCTGACTCGCGCAGCCCACAAGCTGCCGATGAAGTGCCGGATCGTCAAGCGCGAGGCAGGTGAAGCGTGATGTCGGCCGGTACCAAGGCGTCCGAGCTGCGCGAGCTGGGCAACGAGGAGCTTCTTGGCAAGCTCCGCGAGGCCAAGGAAGAGCTGTTCAACCTCCGCTTCCAGGCGGCCACGGGTCAGCTCGAAAACCACGGCCGTCTCAAGGCGGTCCGCAAGGACATCGCGCGGATCTACACCCTGATGCGCGAGCGTGAGCTGGGCATCGAAACGGTGGAGAACGCCTGATGAGCGAGAACAATGTGACTGAGAACAACGAAGCGCGCGGCAGCTTCCGCAAGACCCGCGAGGGTCTCGTCGTCAGCGACAAGATGGACAAGACCGTCGTCGTCGCCGTCGAGGACCGCGTCAAGCACGCGCTGTACGGCAAGGTCATCCGCCGTACGAACAAGCTCAAGGCGCACGACGAGCAGAACGCCGCGGGCGTCGGCGACCGTGTCCTCCTCATGGAGACCCGGCCGCTGTCCGCCACGAAGCGGTGGCGCATCGTCGAGATCCTCGAGAAGGCCAAGTAATCCTCCTGCGGGGCATCCCTCGCAGGACAGTTCCGCCAGGCTCCGGGGTCCGTTCTTCTGAACGGCCCCCGGGGAACCGGCAGACACACAGGAGATAGACGTGATCCAGCAGGAGTCGCGACTGCGCGTCGCCGACAACACTGGTGCGAAGGAAATCCTTTGCATCCGTGTGCTCGGTGGCTCCGGTCGCCGCTACGCGGGCATCGGTGACGTCATCGTCGCCACCGTCAAGGACGCGATCCCCGGCGGCAACGTGAAGAAGGGTGACGTCATCAAGGCGGTCATCGTTCGCACCGTCAAGGAGCGCCGCCGTCCGGACGGCTCGTACATCCGCTTCGACGAGAACGCCGCCGTCATTCTCAAGAACGACGGTGACCCTCGCGGCACCCGCATCTTCGGCCCGGTCGGGCGTGAGCTGCGCGAGAAGAAGTTCATGAAGATCATCTCGCTGGCTCCGGAGGTGCTGTAAGCATGAAGATCAAGAAGGGCGACCTGGTCCAGGTCATCACCGGTAAGGACAAGGGCAAGCAGGGCAAGGTCATCGCGGCCTACCCCCGCGAGGACCGTGTCCTGGTCGAGGGTGTCAACCGGGTCAAGAAGCACACCAAGGCCGGTCCGACCGCTCGCGGTTCGCAGGCCGGCGGCATCGTCACCACCGAGGCGCCCGTCCACGTCTCCAACGTCCAGCTGGTCGTTGAGAAGGACGGCAACAAGGTTGTCACGCGTGTCGGTTACCGCTTCGACGACGAAGGCAACAAGATCCGCGTTGCCAAGCGGACGGGTGAGGACATCTGATGGCTACCACCACTGCTCCGCGTCTGAAGCTGAAGTACCGCGAGGAGATCGCGGGCAAGCTGCGTGACGAGTTCAAGTACGAGAACGTCATGCAGATCCCCGGCCTCGTCAAGATCGTGGTCAACATGGGTGTCGGCGACGCCGCCCGTGACTCGAAGCTGATCGAGGGCGCGATCCGCGACCTGACCACCATCACCGGTCAGAAGCCGGCCGTCACCAAGGCCCGCAAGTCCATCGCGCAGTTCAAGCTGCGTGAGGGTCAGCCGATCGGTGCCCACGTCACGCTCCGTGGCGACCGCATGTGGGAGTTCCTGGACCGCACCCTGTCGCTCGCGCTGCCGCGCATCCGCGACTTCCGTGGTCTGTCCCCCAAGCAGTTCGACGGCCGTGGCAACTACACCTTCGGTCTCACGGAGCAGGTCATGTTCCACGAGATCGACCAGGACAAGATCGACCGCACCCGGGGTATGGACATCACCGTGGTGACCACGGCGACCAACGACGCTGAGGGCCGCGCGCTCCTTCGTCACCTCGGCTTCCCGTTCAAGGAGGCGTGAGCGAGATGGCGAAGAAGGCTCTGATTGCCAAGGCTGCTCGCAAGCCGAAGTTCGGTGTGCGTGGCTACACCCGCTGCCAGCGCTGTGGCCGCCCGCACTCCGTGTACCGCAAGTTCGGCCTGTGCCGCGTGTGCCTTCGTGAGATGGCTCACCGTGGCGAGCTGCCGGGCGTGACCAAGAGCTCCTGGTAGTCCCCGCTTTTAGGGACTCCCGAAGCTCTCGGTAAGCAATGGGCGTGTCAGGGGCCCACCCTTCCATGGCTTAGGCTTGGAGGGTTGGGCGCCTGACGCCCCGTACGACTTACTACGCCGTAGGTCCACCGCACCGCACCCGCCTCGTCTCGGATCGAGGAGAGGGATGGGCACCTGGAAACCCCGGCGAGAGAGGCCGAAGGCCAATTCATGACCATGACTGATCCGATCGCAGACATGCTTACGCGTCTGCGGAACGCGAACTCGGCATACCACGACTCCGTGACGATGCCGGCGTCGAAGATCAAGTCTCACATCGCGGAGATCCTCCAGCAGGAGGGCTTCATCACGGGCTGGAAGGTCGAGGACGCCGAAGTCGGCAAGAACCTCGTCCTGGACCTGAAGTTCGGTCCCAACCGTGAGCGCTCCATCGCGGGCATCAAGCGCATCTCCAAGCCCGGTCTCCGGGTTTACGCGAAGTCCACCAACCTGCCGAAGGTGCTCGGCGGCCTGGGCGTGGCGATCATCTCCACGTCGCACGGGCTCCTCACCGACAAGCAGGCCGGCAAGAAGGGCGTAGGCGGAGAAGTCCTCGCCTACGTCTGGTAGCAGAAGGGAACGGAGGAAACAGCTATGTCGCGCATCGGCAAGCTCCCCATCGCGGTTCCCGCCGGCGTGGACGTCACCATCGACGGCCGCACGGTGAAGGTCAAGGGCCCCAAGGGCGAGCTGACCCACACCGTCGTGGCTCCGATCGACATCGCCAAGGGCGAGGACGGCACTCTCGCGGTGACCCGCCCCAACGACGAGCGTCAGAGCAAGGCCCTGCACGGCCTGTCCCGCACGCTGGTGGCGAACATGATCACCGGCGTGACCCAGGGTTACGTGAAGAAGCTCGAGATCAGCGGTGTCGGTTACCGCGTGACCGCCAAGGGCTCGAACCTCGAGTTCGCGCTCGGTTACAGCCACCCGATCGTCGTCGAGGCCCCCGAGGGCATCAGCTTCAAGGTCGAGAACCCCACCCGGTTCTCGGTCGAGGGCATCGACAAGCAGAAGGTCGGCGAGGTTGCGGCCAACATCCGCAAGCTGCGCAAGCCCGACCCGTACAAGGCCAAGGGCGTCAAGTACGAGGGCGAAGTCATCCGCCGCAAGGTCGGAAAGGCGGGTAAGTAAGCCATGGCATACGGACAGAAGATCCTCAAGGGCGACGCCTACAAGCGCGCCGCGATCAAGCGCCGTCACATCCGGATCCGTAAGAACATTTCCGGTACGGCGGAGCGTCCCCGTCTGGTCGTTACCCGCTCCAACCGCCACATCGTGGCCCAGGTGATCGACGACATCAAGGGTCACACCCTGGCGTCGGCGTCCACGCTGGACACCTCGGTCCGTGGTGGCGAGGGTGACAAGTCCGCGCAGGCCAAGCAGGTCGGCGCCCTGGTCGCCGAGCGTGCCAAGGCCGCCGGTGTCGAGGCCGTGGTGTTCGACCGTGGTGGCAACCAGTACGCCGGGCGCATCGCCGCCCTGGCGGACGCCGCCCGCGAAGCCGGGCTCAAGTTCTGAGCCGCTTGTAGCTAGCGGAAAGAGAGAGGTAATCCAATGGCTGGACCCCAGCGCCGCGGTGGCGGTGCCGGTGGCGGCGAGCGGCGGGACCGGAAGGGCCGTGACGGCGGCGCTGCTGCCGCCGAGAAGACCGCGTACGTTGAGCGCGTTGTCGCGATCAACCGCGTCGCCAAGGTTGTGAAGGGTGGTCGTCGCTTCAGCTTCACCGCGCTGGTCGTGGTGGGCGACGGTGACGGCACCGTGGGTGTCGGTTACGGCAAGGCCAAGGAGGTGCCGGCCGCCATCGCCAAGGGTGTTGAGGAGGCCAAGAAGCACTTCTTCAAGGTCCCCCGTATCCAGGGCACCATCCCGCACCCCATCCAGGGTGAGAAGGCTGCCGGCGTCGTCCTGCTCAAGCCCGCGTCCCCCGGTACCGGCGTTATCGCCGGTGGCCCGGTGCGTGCCGTGCTCGAGTGCGCCGGTATCCACGACGTGCTGTCGAAGTCGCTCGGCTCCGACAACGCGATCAACATCGTGCACGCGACGGTGGAGGCCCTCAAGGGCCTGCAGCGTCCCGAGGAGATCGCGGCCCGCCGCGGTCTGCCCCTGGAGGACGTCGCTCCCGCGGCTCTGCTGCGTGCGCGTGCCGGGGCGGGTGCGTAATCATGGCGCAGCTCAAGATTACGCAGGTCAAGTCCTACATCGGCAGCAAGCAGAACCACCGTGACACCCTGCGTTCCCTTGGTCTCAAGGGCATCAACACGCAGGTCGTCAAGGAGGACCGCCCCGAGTTCCGCGGCATGGTGCACACCGTCCGCCACCTCGTGACGGTCGAGGAGGTCGACTGATCATGGCGGAGAACAACCCGCTCAAGATCCACAACCTCCGTCCCGCCCCGGGCGCCAAGACCGCCAAGACCCGTGTGGGTCGTGGTGAGGCGTCGAAGGGTAAGACGGCTGGTCGTGGTACCAAGGGTACGAAGGCCCGTTACCAGGTTCCGGAGCGCTTCGAGGGTGGCCAGATGCCCCTCCACATGCGTCTTCCGAAGCTGAAGGGCTTCAAGAACCCGTTCAAGACCGAGTTCCAGGTCGTGAACCTCGACAAGCTGGCCGCGCTGTACCCGGAGGGTGGCGAGGTCACCGTCGAGGGGCTCGTCGCCAAGGGTGCCGTTCGCAAGAACAGCCTCGTCAAGGTGCTCGGCCAGGGTGAGGTCTCCGTGGCGCTGCAGGTGACGGTCGACGCCGTCTCCGGCTCCGCCAAGGAGAAGATCACCGCCGCCGGCGGCACCGTCACCGAACTCGTCTGAGTCCGGTGACCGACTGACCCAGGTCAGCGAAGACGGCCGGGGACGTCCTCTCAGGAGGACCGTCCCCGGCCGTTCTCATGTCGCGGGTCGTCGCTCAGCCGTTCGAGCGCGGGGCCGTGGCATGCCCGTGCGAGCGGTAAAGAGGTTTTTGTACGCAGGTGTTCGAGACATTGACCCGGAAGAGCCATGCGGATCGGTGTCCCCTAAGGACCTCGATAT
The DNA here is from genome assembly GCF_044767465.1 of Streptomyces sp. NPDC101237. Classification (NCBI taxonomy): domain Bacteria; kingdom Bacillati; phylum Actinomycetota; class Actinomycetes; order Kitasatosporales; family Streptomycetaceae; genus Streptomyces; species Streptomyces sp. NPDC101237. The sequence continues at coordinate 251,262 of NZ_JBIWNY010000002.1, forward strand.
GGGTAGGCTGGGCCGCTGGTATCCAGCGCCGTCTCGGCATGCCGTAATCTCGTTCCACAGGCCATCAAACCCTTAGTCATCCACCTCACGCGCGCACACGCGGGGGTCGCAGGAGGCACCGTGCTCACCGCGTTCGCCCGGGCGTTCAGGACGCCCGACCTGCGCAAGAAACTGCTCTTCACGCTGGCCATCATCGTGGTCTACCGGGTCGGCACCCACATCCCGATCCCCGGCGTCAACTACAAAGCCGTTCAGACGTGTGTGAACGAGGCCTCCGGCAACCAGGGCCTGTTCGGTCTCGTCAACATGTTCAGCGGTGGCGCGCTGCTCCAGATCACGATCTTCGCGCTCGGCATCATGCCGTACATCACCGCCAGCATCATCCTCCAGCTGCTGACCGTGGTCATCCCGCGCCTGGAAGCCCTGAAGAAGGAGGGCCAGGCGGGCACGACGAAGATCACGCAGTACACGCGTTACCTGACGGTGGCCCTCGCCATCCTGCAGGGCACCGGCCTCGTTGCCACCGCCCGCAGCGGCGCGCTCTTCAACGGCTGCACGGTCGCCTCCAGCATCGTCCCGGACCAGGCCATCTTCACCACCATCACGATGGTGATCTGCATGACCGCCGGTACGGCCGTCGTCATGTGGCTCGGTGAGCTGATCACCGACCGCGGCATCGGCAACGGCATGTCGATCCTGATGTTCATCTCGATCGCCGCCACCTTCCCGTCCGCGCTGTGGGCCATCAAGAAGCAGGGCACCCTGGCCGGCGGCTGGATCGAGTTCGGCACCGTCATCGCGGTCGGCCTGGTCATGGTCGCCCTGGTGGTCTTCGTCGAGCAGGCCCAGCGCCGGGTGCCGGTCCAGTACGCGAAGCGCATGATCGGCCGCCGGTCCTACGGCGGTACGTCGACGTACATCCCGCTCAAGGTGAACCAGGCCGGTGTCATCCCGGTCATCTTCGCCTCGTCGCTGCTGTACATCCCGGCGCTCGTGGCGCAGTTCGCCGGCGGCAACTCGGGCTGGAAGCAGTGGATCAGCACCAACCTCACCAAGGGCGACCACCCGATCTACATCACCCTGTACTTCTTGCTGATCGTTTTCTTCGCGTTCTTCTACGTCGCTATCTCCTTCAACCCCGAGGAAGTAGCCGACAACATGAAGAAGTATGGTGGCTTCATCCCGGGCATCCGGGCTGGCCGGCCGACCGCTGAGTACCTGTCGTACGTGCTCAACCGGATCACCTGGCCGGGTTCGCTGTATCTGGGTCTGATCGCTCTCGTACCGACGATGGCGTTGGTTGGCTTTGGGGCAAGCCAGAACTTCCCGTTCGGTGGCACCAGCATCCTGATCATCGTGGGTGTGGGCCTGGAAACGGTGAAGCAGATCGAGAGCCAGCTTCAGCAGCGCAATTACGAAGGGTTCCTCCGCTGATGCGAATCGTCCTCGTCGGGCCGCCCGGTGCCGGTAAGGGAACGCAAGCCGTTCGCCTCGCCGAGAAGCTGAAGATCCCGCACATCTCCACGGGCGACCTGTTCCGGGCCAACATCAGCCAGCAGACGGATCTCGGGAAACTCGCGAAGTCCTACATGGACGCCGGAAACCTCGTCCCGGACGAGGTCACCATCGCCATGGCCAAGGACCGCATGGAGCAGCCGGACGCCACCGGCGGCTTCCTGCTGGACGGGTTCCCGCGCAACGTCTCGCAGGCCGAGGCGCTCGACGAGCTCCTGAAGAACGAGGGCATCAAGCTCGACGCGGTCCTGGACCTGGAGGTCCCGGAGGACGAGGTCGTCAAGCGGATCGCGGGCCGCCGCATCTGCCGCAAGGACAACGGTCACGTCTTCCACGTGACCTACAGCCCGCCGAAGACCGAGGGTGTCTGCGACATCTGCGGCGGTGAGCTGTACCAGCGCGACGACGACTCCGAGGACACGGTCCGGACGCGGCTGGAGGTCTACCACACGCAGACCGAGCCCATCATCGACTACTACAAGTCGCAGGGCCTGGTCCGCACGATCTCCTCGCTGGGCCCGGTGGAGGAGATCACCCGGCGGGCGCTCGAGGCGCTCGGACGGGACGAGGACGACAAGAAGTAGTTCCACGGCGGTTCCGGCCGCGGTGCCCCGTCGGGTGCCGCGGCCGTACTGTTGTCAGGTATCCGGTTGACGTTGACGTGAGTGACGGAGAGCGCAGGCCCCCCATGGTGCAGATCAAGACCCCCGAGCAGATCGCCAGGATGCGGGCGGCGGGCCTGGTCGTAGCCGCCATCCACGCGGCCACCCGCGAGGTGGCCGTTCCCGGTGCCAGCACCAAGGACCTGGACGAGGTGGCCCGCAAGGTCCTCGCCGAGCACGGCGCCAAGTCGAACTTCCTCGGGTACGGCGGCTTCCCGGCCACCATCTGCACGTCCGTCAACGACGTGGTCGTCCACGGCATCCCTTCGGAGGACGTCGTCCTGAAGGACGGCGACATCATCTCCATCGACTGCGGCGCGGTCGTCGACGGCTGGCACGGCGACGCGGCCTACACGGCGTTCGTGGGCTCCGGTCACGCTCCGGAACTCATCGAGCTGTCCCGGGTGACCGAGGAGTCGATGTGGGCCGGCATCGCCGCGATGAAGCAGGGCAACCGGCTGGTGGACGTCTCCCGGGCGGTCGAGACGTACATCCGCCGGCAGCCGAAGCCGGGCGGCGGCCGGTACGGGATCATCGAGGACTACGGCGGCCACGGCATCGGCACCGAGATGCACATGGACCCGCACCTGCTGAACTACGTCGACCGGCGCCGGGGCAAGGGCCCGAAGCTGGTCCCCGGGTTCTGCCTGGCCATCGAGCCGATGGTGTCGCTGGGGACGCCGCGGACGGAGGTGCTGGAGGACGACTGGACGGTCATCACGACCGACGGGACCTGGTCCTCGCACTGGGAGCACAGCGTGGCGCTGACCGAAGAGGGTCCCCTGGTGCTGACGTCTCCCGACGGAGGCAGGGCCAAGCTGGCCGAGCTGGGGATCACGGCCGCGCCGGATCCGCTGGGCTGAGAACGGTTCGAAGCCGCGGCCCCGGTGGGGGCTGAGCGCGCGGTTCCCCGCGCCTTTCCAGGGTGCTCGTGCGGGCGGCGCTTAACGATCTGCCGTCCGGGGCAGGATCTCTCGATTCGTCTTTCCGGGTGCGCTGACGTAGACTGACTCGTCGGCTCTCGTGCACCCGCATGTCCGCATGCGCCCGAGAGGGAAAGTGCGGGAGTCGATCAAGGTAGTCGATTCGAAGGGCGAAGCGTGGCCAAGAAGCAAGGTGCCATCGAGATCGAGGGCACTGTCGTCGAGTCTCTTCCGAACGCGATGTTCAAGGTCGAGCTCCAGAACGGCCACCAGGTCCTGGCACACATCAGCGGCAAGATGCGTATGCACTACATCCGCATCCTCCCTGACGACCGGGTCGTGGTGGAGCTGTCTCCGTACGACCTGACGCGTGGCCGGATCGTCTACCGATACAAGTAGATCTTGCCCAGGTCCCGTGCGAGCGGGGCTGCCGGCAACTGACCCGGAGAACCTCAATCCCATGAAGGTCAAGCCGAGCGTCAAGAAGATCTGCGACAAGTGCAGGGTGATCCGCCGTCACGGTCGGGTCATGGTCATCTGCGAGAACCCGCGCCACAAGCAGCGCCAGGGCTGACGCACGACCGATCCCTCTGCACCCATCGCAGAGATTCGCGCGACGCAAGCTGAATTTGTTCATACGCAGGGCCCGAGTCACACGTGGCTCGACACCCCCGGTTCGGAGGCCGGGGACCCAGTTCGTACCTGGTACGGCGGCTGGGAGCCGGTCCTGCGGAAGACCTCCGAAGATCACCAGGAGCCATTGAAGTGGCACGCGTTTCCGGTGTTGACATCCCGCGCGAAAAGCGTGTGGAAGTCGCCCTCACCTACGTGTTCGGCATCGGCCGCACGCTCTCCCAGCTGACGCTGGCGGAGACGGGCATCGACCCGAACACCCGCGTCCGTGACCTGACCGAAGAGCAGCTGGTCGCGATTCGTGAGTACGTCGACAGCAACATCAAGACCGAGGGTGACCTCCGTCGCGAGATCCAGGCCGACATCCGCCGCAAGGTCGAGATCGGCTGCTACCAGGGTCTGCGTCACCGCCGCGGTCTGCCCGTCCGCGGTCAGCGCACCAGCACCAACGCCCGCACCCGCAAGGGGCCGCGTCGCGCCATCGCCGGCAAGAAGAAGCCGGGCAAGAAGTAGTCCTCAGCGGACAACGCTTCATCAGCGGTCTTCGCTGTAGGACCGACCACCTCCCCGTAGGAGTTACTAGATGCCCCCCAAGGGTCGTCAGGGCGCTGCCAAGAAGGTGCGCCGCAAGGAAAAGAAGAACGTCGCTCACGGCCACGCGCACATCAAGAGCACGTTCAACAACACGATCGTCTCCATCACGGACCCGTCCGGCAACGTGATCTCCTGGGCCTCCGCCGGCCACGTCGGCTTCAAGGGCTCCCGGAAGTCCACGCCGTTCGCCGCGCAGATGGCCGCCGAGTCGGCTGCCCGCCGCGCTCAGGAGCACGGCATGCGCAAGGTCGACGTGTTCGTGAAGGGCCCGGGTTCCGGTCGTGAGACCGCGATCCGCTCCCTGCAGGCCACGGGCCTCGAGGTCGGCTCCATCCAGGACGTCACGCCGACCCCGCACAACGGCTGCCGTCCGCCGAAGCGCCGCCGCGTCTGACGCGACGCCTTCGGGCCTGAGGTTTCCGGGCGGTACGGCTCCGTGAAAGGGCCGTATCGCCCGTACCCTTGCAGTACCAGCAGGGCGTCAAATAGCGGGCGTCCGCGACTGAAGGATCCACACCATGCTGATCGCTCAGCGTCCCTCGTTGACCGAAGAGGTCGTCGACGAATTCCGCTCCCGGTTCGTGATCGAGCCGCTGGAGCCGGGCTTCGGCTACACCCTCGGCAACTCCCTGCGTCGCACCCTCCTCTCGTCGATCCCCGGCGCTGCTGTCACCAGCATCCGCATCGACGGTGTCCTGCACGAGTTCACCACCGTGCCGGGCGTCAAGGAGGACGTGACCGACCTGATCCTCAACATCAAGCAGCTGGTCGTCTCCTCGGAGCACGACGAGCCGGTCGTGATGTACCTGCGCAAGCAGGGCCCGGGTCTGGTCACCGCCGCCGACATCGCGCCCCCGGCCGGTGTCGAGGTGCACAACCCCGACCTGGTCCTCGCCACGCTCAACGGCAAGGGCAAGCTGGAGATGGAGCTGACGGTCGAGCGCGGCCGCGGTTACGTCTCCGCCGTGCAGAACAAGCAGGTGGGCCAGGAGATCGGCCGTATCCCGGTCGACTCCATCTACTCGCCGGTGCTCAAGGTCACGTACAAGGTCGAGGCGACCCGTGTCGAGCAGCGCACCGACTTCGACAAGCTGATCGTCGACGTCGAGACGAAGCAGGCCATGCGGCCGCGTGACGCCATGGCGTCGGCCGGCAAGACCCTGGTGGAGCTGTTCGGTCTCGCCCGCGAGCTGAACATCGACGCCGAGGGCATCGACATGGGCCCGTCCCCGACGGACGCCGCCCTGGCCGCCGACCTGGCGCTGCCGATCGAGGAGCTGGAGCTCACGGTCCGCTCCTACAACTGCCTCAAGCGTGAGGGCATCCACTCCGTGGGTGAGCTCGTCGCCCGCTCCGAGGCCGACCTCCTGGACATCCGCAACTTCGGTGCGAAGTCCATCGACGAGGTCAAGGCGAAGCTGGCCGGCATGGGCCTGGCCCTCAAGGACAGCCCGCCCGGATTCGACCCCACGGCCGCTGCCGACGCCTTCGGCGCCGACGACGACGCGGACGCGGGTTTCGTGGAGACCGAGCAGTACTGATCGGTCGTATGCCGGTGGGCATCCGCCCACCGGGTTCCTGACCCCGGTACCTGACACGGCCGGGGCAGACACACAGGAGAAGAACCATGCCGAAGCCCACCAAGGGTGCCCGTCTGGGCGGCAGCGCCGCGCACGAGAAGCTGCTCCTCGCGAACCTCGCGAAGTCGCTCTTCGAGCACGGCCGTATCACCACCACCGAGGCGAAGGCCCGCCGTCTGCGGCCCTACGCCGAGCGTCTGGTCACCAAGGCGAAGAAGGGCGACCTTCACAACCGCCGTCAGGTGCTCCAGGTGATCACGGACAAGAGCATCGTCCACACGCTCTTCACCGAGATCGGCCCGCGCTACGAGAACCGTCCGGGTGGCTACACCCGCATCACCAAGATCGGTAACCGCCGTGGCGACAACGCGCCCATGGCTGTCATCGAGCTGGTCGAGGCCCTGACGGTCGCGCAGCAGGCCACGGGCGAGGCCGAGGCGGCGACGAAGCGTGCCGCCAAGGACGCCGAGGAGACCAAGGTCGAGCAGACCGAGGTCGTCGAGGACGCCAAGGCCGACGAGGCCGAGGAGTCGAAGGACGCGTAAGACCGTCCTACGGCTGCCGGTCCTCCGCGGCCGGTCGCGCAGTTCCCCGCGCCCCTGAGGGGCGTGCTGGTGGGCCCGTTCCCTTCGAGGGGCGGGCCCACTTTTTTGGTGCCTGAGAGGATTCTTCCGTGAGTGACGAAGTGCAGCCCGGCCATGTCCGTGTCCGTCTCGACCTGTCCTACGACGGCAGCGCCTTCCACGGCTGGGCCAAGCAGGCCGGCGGGAAGCGGACCGTGCAGGCGGAGATCGAGGACGCGCTGCGCGTCGTCACCCGGTCGCAGGGGGCGGCGTACGACCTGACCGTGGCCGGGCGAACGGACGCCGGGGTGCACGCGCGGGGGCAGGTGGCGCACGTCGATCTGCCGGCCGGGGTGTGGGAGGAGCAGCGGGAGAAGCTGCTGAAGCGGCTGGCCGGCCGGCTCCCGAAGGACGTGCGGGTGTGGGCGCTGGCCGAGGCCCCGGAGGGGTTCAACGCGCGCTTCGCGGCGCTGTGGCGGCGCTACGTCTACCGGGTCGGCGACCGGCCGGGCGGCGTGGACCCGCTGCTGCGCAACCATGTGCTCTGGCACGACTGGGAGTTGGACGTCGACGCCATGGACGCCGCCGCGAGGTCGCTGATCGGGGAGCACGACTTCGCCGCCTACGCCAAGAAGCGCGAGGGCGCGACGACGATCCGGGAGATCCTCGCCTTCGGGGCGAGCCGGCGCGCCGACGGCGTGGTGGAGATCGAGGTGCGGGCCGACGCCTTCTGCCACAACCAGGTGAGGTCGATGGTCGGCGCGCTGCTCTTCGTCGGCGACGGCCACCGGGGCGTGGAGTGGCCGCGGAAGGTGCTGGACGCGGGGGTGCGGGACAGCGCCGTGCACGTCGTACGGCCGCACGGTCTGACCCTGGAGGAGGTCGCCTATCCGGCGGCCGACCAGCTGCTGGCGAGGCAGCGGGAGGCACGGCGGGTGCGGGTGCGGACGGCCTGACGGGTCCCCGAGCGGCGCGCCCGGCCGGTCGTGCCCGGGGCGGCGGCTCCCTGAAGCCCGTCAGCCGGGCCGTGGGGCCGGAGCCCGTCGCGGGCGGCCTCCGGGGCCCGCCGTACCGCCGGCGGCCCCGGTGTGCCCCTGTGCGGGCCCGTCCGCGCGGGAGGCCCGCCCGCTCCCGTTCCGTGTCCGGGAGCCTGGCTCAGGCGGCCCGCGGTGGGGTCACCGGTTCGCGGCCGCCGACGCCTGGGCCTCGCCGCGCCTGCGGATCTGCCGGAAGGTGAACTCGGCCAGGTCGTCGCCGGTGCGGAAGACCTTGGTGTCCTTGGTGGTGACGTCCTTGCCGTCGAGGAAACCGGCGGTGGTGAAGTAGGCGTACCGGCCGGAGGAGTTGGTCGTCGTACGGCAGACGCCGGAAGCGCAGAACGCCTTCGCCCCGGAGCCCGCCAGCGCGGTGACGAAGCCCTTCTTGTCGGCCTCGCTCTTGGCCTTGGCGGCCTGTGCCTCGGTGTCGAAGACCGCCACACCGACCGTGACCGCCACGCCGTCCTTGAAGTAGGTGACGCGCAGCAGCCGGGTGCAGTCGTTCTTGGTGAGGACGTTCGGGAGGGTGCCCTTGGCGGCGGTGGCGCACTTCTTCGTGTCCGCCGTGGCGCCCTTCTTGTACACCGTCTCGCCCATGGTCAGCTGGGTGCCGGGGAAAAGGGTCTCGGCGCTCAGCGGCGCGGTGTCCTTCTTCGCGCTGGATATGAAGTCCTGGGGATCCAGCGGCGGCGGCGCGCTGGTCGGAGCGAAGGACGGTGCCGTGGCCGCCGACTCGCTCGGCAGCGAGACGCTGGCGGGCAGGTTGCTGGGCGTGCCGGAGGCGTTGTTGTCGCCGTTCGCGGACACCACGGCCATGGCGACGGCCGTGCCGATCGCCAGGGTGGCGACCACGCCACCACCGATGAACAGCACTCTGCGCCGCTTGTTGCGCGTCTCCGAGGCCTCGGCGAGCGCGGCCCAGTCCGGAGTCTGGTCGGAGCCGCCGCTCCAGGGCTGCTGTGACTGCGGTTTCCAGGGATCCCACTGGGACTGGGGTCCCCCCTGCCCATAGCTCATGGGGCGCATCTTAGACGGGGGTCGAGGGGTACCGGTGCGACAGTACGAAGGGTGATAGTGGACCTTTGGTGGCAGGACGGCGCATCCCGGCCGCGCCGGACGCCCCGGGTAGGGTCGGTGTCGACGGCGGCTCGTCCGGATGTCGGCGGGAGCTCGTTTTGACCCGTCAGGGGGCCTCCTTGTAAGCTTTCCCATCGTTGTGTATTGGCTCGCTCATTCTCACGGGAGTGGCCTCTACCTAGGTTCCCTGGAGCAGTTACCAGTGGGCGGCATACGGGCGACTTGCCCGGCACTGTCGTCCCCAGCTGCACGATCGCTTCAGTGATGCCATGTCTCAGCACCCATCCACTGAAGAAGAAGGCTGCGAAGTGCGTACGTACAGCCCCAAGCCCGGCGATGTGACTCGCCAGTGGCACGTCATCGACGCTCAGGACATCGTCCTGGGTCGTCTCGCCACCACCGCCGCGTCCCTTCTGCGGGGCAAGCACAAGGCGATCTACGCCCCTCACGTCGACACCGGTGACTTCGTCATCATCATCAACGCCGACAAGGTGCACCTGTCCGGCAACAAGCGGACCCAGAAGATGGCGTACCGCCACTCCGGCTACCCGGGTGGTCTGCGCTCCGTCCGCTACGACGAGCTGCTGGACAAGAACCCCGAGAAGGCCGTCGAGAAGGCCGTCAAGGGCATGCTCCCCAAGAACACCCTGGGCCGTCAGATGCTCTCCAAGCTGAAGGTCTACCGAGGCGAGAACCACCCGCACGCTGCCCAGCAGCCGGTTCCGTTCGAGATCACCCAGGTCGCGCAGTAAGTCCGGCCACCCCCTAAGACTGAAGAGAATCTGAGGAGCATCGTGGCCGAGACCACTGCCGAGCAGCCGCTCGAAGAGATCGACATCGACAGCTACACCACGGAGACGGACGTCCCCGTCGAGGGCGAGTACACCTCCGAGTCCCTCGCCTCCCGCTTCGGCGACCCGCAGCCGGCCGCCGGCCTGGGCCGTCGCAAGAACGCCATCGCCCGCGTCCGGATCGTCCCGGGCACCGGCAAGTGGAAGATCAACGGTCGCACCCTTGAGGACTACTTCCCCAACAAGGTGCACCAGCAGGAAGTCAACGAGCCCTTCAAGGTGCTCGAGCTCGAGGGCCGCTACGACGTCGTCGCCCGCATCGCCGGTGGCGGTGTCTCCGGTCAGGCCGGTGCGCTCCGTCTCGGTGTCGCCCGCGCGCTGAACGAGGCCGACGTCGACAACAACCGCGGCCCGCTGAAGAAGGCCGGCTTCCTCAAGCGCGACGACCGTGCGGTCGAGCGCAAGAAGGCCGGTCTGAAGAAGGCCCGCAAGGCTCCGCAGTACAGCAAGCGTTAATCGCTCGCTGCCTGCCCGTACGCTCGTACGAGCCTGGCCCGCGCATCCGGGTCCTGGCTCGCCGCGTACTCCGAACGCCCCGGCGGCACGCCACATGTGCCGCCGGGGCGTTCGTTTATCCCGGTCAAGGGCGTATAACGACACAAGACGCTCAAAGGCTGGTGTGATCGCATGACTAAGCGCCTGCCATCATTTCCTGGCAGCAAGGACGCTTCTTCAGGAGGACAAGTGGGACGACTCTTCGGCACGGACGGCGTGCGCGGCGTCGCGAACGCGGACCTGACCGCCGAGATGGCGCTCGGGCTGTCGGTCGCGGCGGCCCACGTGCTGGCCGAGGCGGGCACGTTCGAGGGCCACCGGCCGAAGGCGGTCGTCGGACGGGACCCCCGTGCGTCCGGGGAGTTCCTGGAGGCCGCCGTGGTCGCGGGCCTGGCCAGCGCGGGCGTCGACGTCCTGAGCGTCGGCGTGCTGCCCACCCCGGCGGTCGCCTTCCTGACCGGCGCGCTCGGCGCCGACCTCGGTGTCATGCTCTCCGCCAGCCACAACGCCATGCCCGACAACGGCATCAAGTTCTTCGCCCGCGGCGGCCACAAGCTCGCCGACGACCTGGAGGACCGGATCGAGGCGGTCTATGAGTCGCACCGGCACGGCGAGCCCTGGGAGCGGCCCACCGGCTCCGGCGTCGGCCGGGTGCGGTCCTACGACGAGGGTGCCGAGCAGTACATCGCGCACCTGCTGTCGGTCCTCCCGAACCGGCTCGACGGGCTGAAGATCGTCCTGGACGAGGCGCACGGCGCGGCCGCGGGGGTCTCGCCGGAGGCGTTCCGCAGGGCCGGCGCGGAGATCGTCACGATCGGCGCGGAGCCGGACGGGCTCAACATCAACGACGGCTGCGGCTCCACGCACCTCGGCAAGCTCAAGGCCGCGGTCGTCGAGCACGGGGCCGCGTTCGGTGTCGCCCACGACGGCGACGCGGACCGCTGCCTGGCCGTCGACCACACCGGCGAGGAGATCGACGGCGACCAGATCCTGGCCGTGCTGGCGCTGGACATGCGGGAACGGGGCGTGCTGCGCGCCGACACCGTCGTCGCCACCGTCATGTCCAACCTCGGCTTCAAGCTGGCGCTGGAGCGGGAGGGGCTGCGCCTCGTCCAGACCGCGGTCGGCGACCGGTACGTCCTGGAGGAGATGAAGGAGCACGGCTACGCCCTCGGCGGCGAGCAGTCCGGGCACGTCATCGTCCTCGACCACGCCACCACCGGTGACGGCACGCTGACCGGGCTGCTGCTGGCGGCGCGGGTCGCGCAGACCGGCCGCTCGCTGCGCGATCTGGCGGGCGTCATGGAGCGGCTGCCGCAGGTGCTGATCAACGTGCCGGACGTCGACAGGTCCCGGGTGAAGACCTCCGGGGACCTGGCGGCGGCGGTCGCCGAGGCGGAGCGGGAGCTGGGGGAGACCGGGCGGGTGCTGCTGCGTCCCTCGGGGACCGAGCCGCTGGTGCGGGTGATGGTCGAGGCCGCCGACATCGAGCAGGCCCGGTCGGTGGCGGGACGGCTGGCGGACGCCGTCAAGTCCGCGCTGGGCTAGTCCGGCCCTCCGGGGCGGAGGCGCAGGGGGAGGGCGCGCGCCCCGGGCCGCGGGGTTCGCCGTGACCGGTCGCGCCGTTCCCGGCACCCCTTCGGGCGCGTGGTGCTCAGGCCGCTTTCCGCCACAGCCATTTCTGGGCCAGCAGGGTCACCGTGCCCGCCAGCACGATGCCCAGCAGGTTCAGCAGCAGCTGTTCCGCCGAGCCCCAGGCCTGGCGGTACTCGGTGTAGGTGAAGGCGACCGCCGCGTTGGCCGCCGCCGGGACCGTGGTGACCGAGATCGCCACCCCCACCAGGGCGCCCGACTTGGCCGAGGTCAGGGAGAGGATGCCGGCGATGCCGGCCAGCACCGCCACCACGAACGAGAACGCGTCGGGCCGGTAGATGAAGTTCGTGTTCGGGCGCTCCGCCTCCAGCTGCACCTTCGTGAACAGGCCGAGGCCGTCCATGAGGTAGGTGAAGCCGACCGTCAGCAGCAGGGCCGCCGCGAAACCGACGAGCAGCGCGACCGCGGACCGCAGGGCCAGACGGGGGCGGCGCTCCACCACCGCGGTGCAGATGCCGGCCAGCGGGCCGAACTCGGGGCCCACCGCCATCGCCCCCACGATCAGGATCGCGTTGTCCAGGACGACACCGCAGGCCGCGATCATCGTGGCCAGCGCGATGAAGGCGACGTAGGTGACCGAGAGCGTCGACTCCTCGTGGGTGGCCTCCGCCAGCCCCTCCCACAGCACGGCGTCCGCGCCCTCGCCGGGCGCCTCCGTCTCGGCGCGGTCCGCCCGGTGGGACAGGCTCAGGTCGATGTCCTCGACGGCGATCGAGCCGGTGCGGTCGAGACCCAACGCCCGCAGTTCACGGATGAGTTCGTCGCCGGCCTCGCGCGCCACGTCGCACATGACGACGTCCCCGGCGGGATCGCGGGCGGCGCCCGGCATCACCACGAGGTGGGCGGTGCCGACGGTCGACTCGATCAGCCCGACCACGTCGTCGGTGCCGGCGGCCGGGACGATCAGGCGCAGATGCAGCATGCCGTCTTTCTAACAGGCCGCGCTACAGCTTGCGGAGCCGCAGCCGCTGCACCTTGTGGTCCGCGCCCTTGCGGACGACCAGGGTGGCCCGGCCGCGGGTGGGGGCGATGTTCTCGACCAGGTTGGGCTTGTTGATGGTCCGCCACAGACCGCGGGCGTAGTCGACGGCCTCCTCCTCGGAGACCTGGGTGTACTTCCGGAAGTACGAGTCCGGGTTCTGGAAGGCGGTCGCGCGCAGCTTGCGGAAGCGGTTCAGGTACCAGGTCTCGATGTCCTCGGCGCTCGCGTCGACGTACACGCTGAAGTCGAAGTAGTCCGCGAGGCCGACCCGGGTCCGGCCGTCCTTGCCGGGCAGGGCGGGCTGGAGGACGTTGAGGCCCTCGACGATCAGGATGTCCGGGCGCCGGACGGTGAGCCGGCGGTCCGGGACGATGTCGTAGATGAGGTGGGAGTAGACGGGCGCGGTGACCTCGTCCTTGCCGGCCTTGATGTCGGCGACGAACCGGGTCAGGGCCCGGCGGTCGTACGACTCGGGGAAACCCTTGCGGGCCATCAGACCGCGGGCCTCCAGTTCCTCGGTGGGGAGCAGGAAGCCGTCCGTCGTGACCAGTTCGACGTGCGGGTGCTCGGGCCAGCGGGAGAGCAGGGCCTGCAGGAGCCGGGCGACGGTCGACTTGCCGACGGCGACCGACCCGGCGACGCCTATGACGAACGGGGTGCCGGACTGGGAGCCCTGCTCACCGAGGAAGGTGTTCAGGGCGCCTCGGAGGCCGTCCGTGGCGCCGACGTACAGATTGAGCAGCCGGGACAGCGGGAGGTAGATGTCCCGCACCTCGTCGAGGTCGATGACGTCGCCGAGGCCGCGCAGCTTCTCGACCTCCTCGGCGGTCAGCGGCAACGGCGTCTTGTCCCGCAGCGCGCTCCACTCGGAGCGGGTGAGGTCGACGTAGGGAGTCGCCTCCGGCCTGTGCCGGGGGGCGCTGCGGGGCATCGGGGAGACCGGAGAGATCACATTCCATTGTTAACGGAGTTTGAACACGATGGCGGGTGGGGTCGGTCACGTGAGGCCGCGACGAGCGCGCCGCTCGCCCGCTCGTCGGGTCACGGCAGGTGTCCGCCGGCTCGGCGGGGCAGCGATCCGGCGCGTGGACGGGCGGGAAAATTTCCGATTTCGGGCACGATGAGCCGTGTTCGGGCGCCGGTCGGCGCTTAGGCTGCCGCTCATGTGCGGAATCGTGGGATACGTGGGGGCGCAGTCGGCGCTCGATGTGGTGGTCGCCGGGCTGAAGCGGCTGGAGTACCGCGGATACGACTCCGCGGGCGTCGCCGTGCTCGCCGACGGCGGCCTGGCCTCGGCGCGGAAGGCCGGGAAGCTGGTCAACCTGGAGAAGGAGCTGACGGAACGGCCGCTGCCGAGCGGGGCGACCGGGATCGGGCACACCCGCTGGGCCACGCACGGCGCACCGACGGACGCCAACGCCCATCCGCACCTCGACAACGCGGGCCGGGTGGCGGTCGTCCACAACGGCATCATCGAGAACTTCGCCGCGCTGCGCGCCGAGTTGGCCGAGCGCGGGCACGACCTGACCTCCGAGACGGACACCGAGGTGGTCGCGCACCTGCTGGCGGAGGAGTTCTCCGGCACCGCCGACCTCGCGGAGGCGATGCGCCTGGTGTGCCGGCGTCTCGAGGGCGCGTTCACGCTGGTCGCCGTGCACGCCGACGACCCGGACGTGGTGGTGGGCGCACGCCGCAACTCCCCGCTGGTGGTGGGCGTCGGCGAGGGCGAGGCCTTCCTCGCCTCGGACGTCGCCGCGTTCATCGCGCACACGCGGTCGGCGATCGAGCTGGGCCAGGACCAGGTCGTGGAACTGCGCCGGGACGGCGTCACGGTGACCCGCTTCGACGGCGCCCCGGCGGACGTCCGCTCCTACCACGTCGACTGGGACGCGTCGGCGGCGGAGAAGGGCGGTTACGACTACTTCATGCTCAAGGAGATCGCCGAGCAGCCCAAGGCGGTCGCCGACACCCTCCTGGGCCGCATCGACGCGAACGGCTCGCTGACCCTGGACGAGGTCCGGATCGGCGCCGCCGAACTGCGCGAGGTCGACAAGGTCGTCATCGTCGCCTGCGGTACGGCCTTCCACGCGGGCCTGATCGCCAAGTACGCCATCGAGCACTGGACGCGCATCCCCTGCGAGGTGGAGCTGGCCAGCGAGTTCCGCTACCGGGACCCGATCCTGGACTCCCGGAGCCTGGTGATCGCCATCTCGCAGTCCGGCGAGACCATGGACACCCTGATGGCGCTGCGGCACGCCCGGGAACAGGGCTCGAAGGTCCTCGCCATCTGCAACACCAACGGCTCGACGATCCCGCGCGAGTCCGACGCGGTGCTGTACACCCACGCGGGCCCCGAGGTCGCGGTCGCCTCCACCAAGGCGTTCCTCACCCAGCTGGTCGCCTGCTACCTCGTCGCCCTCTACCTGGCGCAGGTGCGGGGCACCAAGTGGGGCGACGAGGTCAGCGCCGTGATCCGGGACCTCTCCCACATCTCCGGCGAGGTCGAGCGGGTCCTGGAGACCATGGAGCCGGTACGGGCCCTCGCGCGCTCCCTCGCCGACAAGCGGACGGTGCTGTTCCTGGGCCGGCACGTCGGCTACCCGGTCGCCCTCGAAGGCGCCCTGAAGCTCAAGGAACTGGCCTACATGCACGCCGAGGGCTTCGCGGCGGGCGAGCTGAAGCACGGCCCGATCGCGCTGATCGAGGAGGACCTGCCGGTGGTGGTGGTCGTGCCGTCGCCGCGCGGCCGTTCCGTCCTGTACGACAAGATCGTCTCCAACATCCAGGAGATCCGGGCCCGGGGCGCGCGCACCATCGTGATCGCGGAGGAGGGCGACGAGCAGGTGGTCCCCTACGCCGACCACCTCATCCGCATCCCGGCCACCCCCACCCTGCTCCAGCCCCTGGTCGCCACCGTCCCCCTCCAGGTCTTCGCCTGCGAACTGGCCACGGCCCGCGGCAACGAGGTCGACCAGCCGCGCAACCTGGCCAAGTCGGTGACGGTGGAGTGAGGCGGAGCGGCCGGACGGGCCCGCGGCGGCGGGGCGGATCGTAGAGTGCCCGGATGAGCATCATCGGGGTTGGGATCGACGTCGCCGAGATCGACCGGTTCCGGGAGTCGCTGCACCGGACTCCCGGACTGGCCGACCGGCTGTTCGTGGAGCGGGAGTTGCTGCTGCCGAGCGGGGAACGGCGCGGCATCGCCTCGCTCGCGGCGCGGTTCGCGGCCAAGGAGGCGGTGGCCAAGGCGCTGGGCGCGCCGTCCGGGCTGCTGTGGACGGACGCCGAGGTGGTCGTCGAGGACAGCGGGCGGCCGCGGCTGCGGGTGCGGGGGAGCGTGGCCGCGTGCGCGGCGGAACTCGGGGTGCGGTCCTGGCACGTGTCGCTCAGCCATGACGCCGGAGTGGCGTCGGCGGTGGTGATCGCGGAGGGGTGACCCGGCCGGGTCCGGCGGATGCGCGTCCCCGCGGTTCCGGGGGAGACTCGGGACATGCGGACTGCTTACAGCGTGGAGACGGTACGGGCGGCCGAGCGGGAGTTGATGGCGCGGCTGCCGGAAGGGGCGCTGATGCAGCGGGCCGCCGCCGGGCTGGCCGCCGCCTGCGCCGACCTGCTCGGCCGGGTGTACGGCTGCCGGGTGGTGCTGCTGGTCGGCAGCGGGGACAACGGCGGTGACGCGCTGTACGCCGGGGCGCGGCTGGCTCGCAGGGGAGCGGGGGTCACGGCCGTCCTGCTGGCGCCGGAGCGCACCCACGCGGGTGGCCTGGCGGCGCTGCGCCGGGCCGGCGGCACGACCGTACTCGCGGACGGCGCGGAGGAGTTGATCCTGCGGTCGGATCTCGTCGTGGACGGGATCGTCGGGATCGGCGGGACGGGCGGGCTGCGGCCCGAGGCGGCCGCGCTGGCCGCCGTGGTGGCACGGTCGCGGGCCGCCGTGGTCGCCGTGGACCTGCCCAGCGGGGTGGAGGCGGACAGCGGCGAGGTACGCGGAACGGCCGTACGGGCCGACCTGACCGTCACCTTCGGGACGCACAAGCCGGGACTGCTCGTCGATCCGGCGCGGGAGTACGCCGGTTCGGTGCGGCTGGTGGACATCGGGCTCGACCTGCCCGCGGAGGCCGAACTGGAGGCGCTGCAGGACGCGGACGTGGCGCGGCGGCTGCCGGCGCCGGGCGCGGAGAGCGACAAGTACCGGCGGGGCGTGGTCGGGATCGCGGCCGGGTCGGCCCGCTATCCCGGCGCCGCGGTGCTCGCCGTCGCCGGCGCGCTGCGGGGCGGGGCCGGGGCCGTACGGTACGCCGGGCCCGCCGGGGACGAGGTGCTGGCGCGCTTTCCCGAGACGCTGGTGTCGGACGGCGGGCCGCGCAAGGCCGGGCGCGTGCAGGCCTGGGTGGTCGGGCCGGGCGTCGGCGACGACGCCGATGCCGTCGCCGAGGTGCTGGAGGCCGACGTGCCGGTGCTGGTGGACGCGGACGGGCTGCGGTTCGCCGACCGGGACACGGTGCGCGCACGGACGGCGCCCACGCTGATGACGCCGCACGCCGGGGAGGCGGCGGCGCTGCTCGGCGTGCGCCGGGAGGAGGTCGAGGCGGCCCGGCTCGCGGCGGTGCGGGAACTGGCCGCGTCCTACCGGGCGACCGTCCTGCTCAAGGGGGCGACGACGCTGGTGGCGGCGCCGGAGGTCGGGTCGGTGGCCGTGCGGGTGAACGCGACGGGGACGCCGTGGCTCGCCACCGCGGGCAGCGGGGACGTGCTGTCGGGACTGGCGGGATCGCTGCTCGCCTCGGGGCTGGACGGGCGGGACGCGGGCAGCGTGGCGGCGTATCTGCACGGCCTCGCCGGGCGGTTCGCGGCGCAGGGCGCCCCGACGGTCGCGCACGCGGTGGCGGAGAAGCTGCCGTCGGCCTGGCGGGGGGTCTTCCCGGTCCGCCGTCCGGGGCGGTAGGCCGGCGGTCCGTGTCGCCGGGCCTCGCCGCGGTCCCCGGAGCGGGGCGGACCGGTCGTGGCCCGGGCGCCGGCGGAGTGGGCTTGTCGCGCGCTCCCTGCCCCGAGCCTTCGGTCGGGGGGCATCTCCGGCGCCGCTGCGGGGGCGTGTCCCGTAGGCGCCGGTAGCGGGGTGGGTCCGGACCTCTGAAGAGGGCGTCTCCCCTGCTCCCTCCCTCGGGTGACCCGGCCGCGCGGCTTCCCCGGATTCCCGGGCGTGCGCGGTTGTCTGATCACATGATCAGTGGACGAATTGTGCGTCATCCGGCCGGTGCCGCGCGCCGGGTCGCCGGAGCCCTCGTCGCCGCCGTGGTCGTGCTCTGCCTCGGGGCCGGGAGCGTCGCCGCGGACACCGCCCCCGAGCCGCCCGCCGCCGTCGCCGAGTCCGACCTGGTGCCGGGGGTTGCGCCAGGACCCGGGCAGTCCTGGCAGGTCGACACCCCCGACCAGGCGCTGGCGCCGAAGGTGTACACGCCCAGCGCCCGGGAGGACGCCGTCGAACCCAGGGCGGCGGCCCCCGGGACCTACGACCTGGTCGAGTACGTGCCGCTCAGCGACGCCGTCGCCAAGGTGAGCTGCTCCAAGCTGACCGGGCCGTACCAGCGGCAGATCGAGCAGTGGTTGAAGCTGAAGGTGGACGGCAAGCAGTCCGCCTCCGACTGCAAGGCCGTCCAGAAGTTCCAGAAGTCGTACAGGATCAAGCCGGCGATCGGATTCGCGGGACCGGTGACCTGGTACCAGATGATGCTGCTGTCGGCGAGGAAGAACCCGAACGCCGAGAAGAACTGCCCCGTGAAGTCGTACCGAGTCGCCTGCGTCGACCTCAACCGGCAGGTCACCTGGGTGCAGAAGGGCGGCAAGGTGGTCTTCGGGCCGGTGCAGATGCGCAGCGGACGCAAGGGCCACGCCACCCGCGCCGGCTGGCACACCGTCTACTGGCGGCACAAGAACCACTGGTCGACCCTGTACAACTCGCCCATGCCGTACGCCCAGTTCTTCGACGGCGGTGAGGCCTTCCACGCCGTCTACGGCTCCATCTACACCACTCTCGGCTCCTGGGGCTGCGTGAACCTCAAGCTCGGCGACGCCAAGAAGCTCTGGGGCGTGCTCAAGAAGGGCGACAAGGTGTACGTGTGGGGGCACCGGACGGGCAGCTGAGGCCGGTGCCCGGCGGGTACCCGCGGGCGGCCGGGGCCCGTACCGGGGCCTGTGCCGGAGGTCCCGCGGGGGCCTCTGAGACACTGGG
Organism: Streptomyces sp. NPDC101237; assembly: GCF_044767465.1. Lineage (NCBI taxonomy): Bacteria > Bacillati > Actinomycetota > Actinomycetes > Kitasatosporales > Streptomycetaceae > Streptomyces > Streptomyces sp. NPDC101237. The sequence goes on from NZ_JBIWNY010000002.1 coordinate 270,056, forward strand.
GGCGCGATGAGTGAGACAGCGACTGCGCCGACCGCGCCCCTGCGCGCCCGCGCCGAGATCGATCTGGCCGCCCTGCGGGCCAACGTGCGGACCCTGCGCGCCCTCGCGCCGGGCGCGGCCCTGATGGCCGTGGTGAAGTCCGACGCGTACGGCCACGGGGCGCTCCGCTGTGCCCGCGAGGCCGTGGCCGCGGGCGCGAGCTGGCTCGGCACGGCCACGCCCGAGGAGGCCCTGGCGCTGCGCGCCGACCCGGGTCTGCCCGCGGACGTGCGGATCATGTGCTGGCTGTGGACGCCGGGCGGGCCCTGGCGGGAGGCCGTCGAGGCCGGCCTCGACGTGTCCGTGAGCGGGATGTGGGCGCTGCGGGAGGCCGTCGAGGCCGCCCGTGCGGCCGGCCGGCCCGCGCTGGTGCAGCTGAAGGCCGACACCGGGCTCGGCCGCAACGGCTGCCAGCCCGAGGACTGGCCCGAACTGGTCGCCGAGGCGGTGCGCGCGCAGACGGCGGGGCTGGTCCGGATCACCGGCCTGTGGTCCCACTTCGCCTGCGCCGACGAGCCGGGGCATCCCTCCGTCGCCGCCCAGCTCACCCTCTTCCGCGAGATGCTCGCCCACGCCGAGGAGCGGGGCGTCCGGCCCGAGGTACGGCACATCGCCAACTCCCCGGCCACCCTCACCCTTCCCGAGTCCCACTTCGACCTGGTCCGCACGGGCATCGCCCTCTACGGCATCTCGCCCAGCCCCGAACTGGGCACCGCGGCCGACTTCGGGCTGCGCCCGGTGATGACCCTCGCCGCCTCCCTGGCCCTGGTGAAGCACGTCCAGGGCGGTCACGGCGTGAGCTACGGACACCACTACGTCACACCCGGCCGGACCACCCTCGGGCTGGTTCCCGTCGGCTACGCGGACGGCGTTCCGCGCCATGCCTCCGGCACCGGTCCGGTGCTGGTCGGCGGCAAGTGGCGGACGGTCGCCGGGCGGGTCGCCATGGACCAGTTCGTCGTCGACCTCGGCGGCGACGAGCCCGAAGTCGGCTCCGAGGCGGTGCTGTTCGGTCCCGGCGACCGCGGCGAGCCCACGGCGGAGGACTGGGCGCAGGCGGCGGGCACCATCGCCTACGAGATCGTCACCCGGATCGGAACCCGGGTTCCCCGCGTCTATGTGAACGGGGAAGCGAGTGGGCAAGAACCAGGGGACGGGAACTGACCTCCGGGGTTCGGTGACCGCGGAACCCGGTTACACCTGTACCAGCAGCAACGAACGCGACAGCCGTCTCGTCGGTGTCACCCGTTTCACCTAACGAGCGAACTGCAGTACGGCGAAGAGGAGCGGTACGTGAGCGAGAGCAGTGCGGAGGCCGTAGCGGACGCCGCGGCGGCCGTCGCTTCCGCCACGGGGGCGGACGGGACGTGGCTCAAGGTCACCGGCATCGCGGGGGCCGCCATAGGCGTGCTCGCCGCCGGGGCGGCCGCCGGGGTCGCGGTGGAGCGGATGACCGTCGGCCGGGGGATGCGCCGCAAGGCCAGACTGGCCCTGGACTCGGCGGGACCCTACGGCACCCTGCGCGGCACGCCGGCCAAGGCGGTCTCCGACGACGGCACCGAGCTGTACTACGAGGTGGACGAGGTCGAGCCCGACCTCGGCCCGGCCGTCTCCCCGCGCCGCCGCCGGCTCTTCGGCCGCAAGGCACCGGCCCCCGTCACCGTCGTCTTCAGCCACGGCTACTGCCTCAACCAGGACTCCTGGCACTTCCAGCGCGCCGCCCTGCGCGGGGTCGTACGCACCGTGCACTGGGACCAGCGCAGCCACGGCCGCTCCGGGCGGGGCGTCGCCCAGCACGCGAGCGGCACCCCGCTCACCATCGACCAGCTGGGCCGGGACCTGAAGGCCGTCCTGGACGCTGCCGTCCCCGAGGGGCCGATCGTGCTGGTCGGGCACTCGATGGGCGGCATGACGGTGATGGCGCTCGCCGCGGAGTACCCCGAACTGATCCGCGAACGGGTCGTCGCCACCGCGTTCGTCGGTACGTCGTCCGGGCGGCTCGGCGAGGTCAACTTCGGGCTGCCGGTCGCCGGCGTCAACGCGGTGCGCCGGGTGCTGCCCGGAGTGCTGAAGGTGCTGGGCACCCAGGCCGCGCTGGTGGAGAAGGGCCGGCGGGCCACCGCCGAGCTGTTCACCGGGATCATCAAGCGGTACTCGTTCGCCTCCCGCGAGGTCGACCCCGCCGTCGAGCGGTTCGCCGAGCGGATGATCGAGTCCACCCCGATCGACGTGGTCGCCGAGTTCTATCCGGCGTTCACCGACCACGACAAGACCGCGGCCCTCGCCTACTTCCAGGATCTCCCGGTGCTGGTGCTGGCCGGGGTGCAGGACCTGGTCACCCCCAGCGAACACAGCGAGGTCATCGCCGACCTGCTCCCCGACGCCGAACTGGTGCTGGTCCCGGACGCCGGGCACCTGGTGATGCTGGAGCACCCGGAAGTGGTCACCGACCGCCTCGCCGACCTGCTCACCCGGGCGGGCGCGGTGCCCGCAGGGGCTACGGTAAGTGGCTATGGAAGCACCAGCAGCACCGCACAGCCGGGCTGAGACCGAGCTGATCGTCACCTCCCCCGGGCAGATGGGGGAGCTGGGCCGCCGTCTGGCCGCGCTGCTGCGCGCCGGTGACCTGGTGATGCTCAGCGGGGAACTCGGCGCCGGCAAGACGACGCTGACCCGCGGGCTGGGCGAGGGGCTCGGCGTGCGCGGGGCCGTCACCTCCCCGACCTTCGTGATCGCCCGCGTCCACCCGTCCCTCGGCGACGGGCCGCCGCTCGTCCACGTCGACGCGTACCGCCTGGGCGGCGGGCTCGACGAGATGGAGGACCTGGACCTCGACGTCTCCCTGCCGGAGTCGGTGATCGTGGTGGAGTGGGGCGAGGGCAAGGTCGAGGAGCTGACCGACGACCGGCTCTTCGTGCGGATCCACCGGGCCGCCGGGGACACCACGGACGAGGTGCGGCACGTGACCGTGACCGGGCTCGGGCAGCGGTGGGCCGGGGCGGACCTCGGGGCGCTGTCGGTCTGAGGCCGGCCCCGTCGTTCCGACGGGGTGTCGGCAAGATGTTGCGTTTCGTGACGCGGGCGTGGTCACATGGTACCCAGCCCGTGGTTAGGTGTGCCTAACTACATCCGCCCCCGCAGCTCAGGAGGCGTCCATGCCCGCGTCCAAGTCCACGGAGCGGCGGCCGTCCACGCCCGCCGGAGTCTCCATGCGCGAGCTTCTGGCGTCCTGCGCGGCCGCCGACGCGGTGTCGAGGCCCCCGAGGGTGCCGGACCTGCCCCCGCGCCCGGCCGAGAGCTGCCGCCGGGCCGCCTAGGTTGGTCCGGACCGTCGGCGGACCGCCGGGGTCAGCGGATGACCATGACCTTGACGCCGATCGTCGCGAACATCCACATCGCGCTGCCGTCGGCCCGGGTCTCGCGGATACCGCCCGTCTTGACCACCGGGTCCGGCGGCTCGGTCGCGCCGGTGCCGGTGACCGCGCTGAACCCGATCGCCGAGCCGTCCTTCGTGGTGGCGAAGCGCACCACGTGCTCGATGGGGAGGCCGTCGGTGCCCGTGACCGCCTTGGAGCGGGACGTCACCCAGTAGGCGCCCACGGGCGGGTCGATCGTGCCGGGCCGCACGGCGAAGGTGCGCAGCACCCGGTTGCGCTCGTCGACGAGCCAGACCCGGTCGTCGTCCACCGAGTACACCACCCGTTCACCCGCGCCGGAATTGTTCGGCAACGCGCTCGGATGGCGCTGGTCCCGGGGCGCCTTGGAGGCCTGCGCGCCCGGGGCGGGACTCGACGAGGGCCTGCCGCCGAGGCCGGGCGGAACGGTGGCCGAGGCCTGGTAGGCGAGGAGACCGACCGTCCCGACGGCCGCCGCGGTGAGGCCGGCCACGATTCCCGAGCTGGTCCCTGCCACGCGCACCACCTCTGAGTCGCCGTATATGTCGTACTTCGTACAGACCGTAGCAGCCAGTGACGGTCCGCCCCTGGCGGCCGTGCTCGCGGCGCCGGAGCCGTAGGCTGTTCGCGTGCTCTTGCTCGCTCTGGATACCGCCACCCCCGCCGTCACCGTCGCGCTGCACGACGGTGAGGCCGTCATCGCCTCGTCGAGCCAGGTGGACGCGCGCCGGCACGGCGAGCTGCTGCTGCCGGCCGTCGACCGCGTCCTCGCCGAGGCCGGGGTCACGCTGGACGCCGTCACCGGGATCGTCACAGGCATCGGTCCCGGTCCCTACACCGGCCTGCGGGTCGGTCTGATGACCGCGGACACCTTCGGCCTCGCGCTCGGCGTCCCCGTGCACGGCGTGTGCACCCTCGACGGGCTCGCCTACGCGGCCGACGTCGAGAAGGGACCGTTCGTCGTGGCCACCGACGCCCGCCGCAAAGAGGTCTACTGGGCCACCTACGCCGACTCGCGCACCCGGCTCACGGATCCGGCCGTCGACCGGCCCGCCGACATCGCCGAGCGCGTCGCGGGTCTGCCCGCCGTCGGCGCCGGGGCGATGCTCTACCCCGACACCTTCCCGGTCGTGCACGAACCCGAGCACGTCTCCGCCGCCGCCCTCGCCTCGTTCGCCGCCGAGCGGCTGGCCGCGGGCGAGGAACTGCCCGCGCCCCGGCCGCTGTACCTGCGCCGGCCGGACGCGCAGGTGCCCAGGAACTACAAGGTGGTCACCCCGAAGTGACCGCACAGTTGCGCGAGATGCGCTGGTGGGACATCGACCGGGTCCTGGAACTGGAGAAGGGCCTGTTCCCCGAGGACGCCTGGTCGCGGGGCATGTTCTGGTCCGAACTGGCGCACGCGAGGGGACCGGAGGCGACCCGGCGGTACGTGGTCGCCCTGAGCGACGGCCAGGTCGTCGGGTACGCCGGACTGGCGGCCCAGGGCGAACTCGGCGACGTCCAGACCATCGCCGTCGCCCGCGACCACTGGGGCACGGGCCTCGGCGGGCAGCTCCTGACCGAGCTGCTGCGGGCCGCGACCGCCTTCGAGTGCGCCGAGGTCATGCTGGAGTGCCGGGTCGACAACACCCGTGCGCAGAAGCTCTACGAGCGGTTCGGCTTCGAGGCCATCGGGTTCAGACGCGGCTACTACCAGCCGGGCAACGTGGACGCCCTGGTGATGCGCCTGACGACCGAACCGGGCAGCGGCCCCGCCGACGGACCCACTTCCGGACAAGGAACCGAGATCAATGGCTGACGAACCCCTGGTACTGGGGATCGAGACCTCCTGCGACGAGACCGGCGTCGGCATCGTCCGGGGCACCACCCTGCTCGCCGACGCCGTCGCCTCGTCCGTGGACGAGCACGCCCGCTTCGGCGGCGTGGTCCCCGAGGTGGCGTCCCGGGCGCACCTGGAGGCGATGGTCCCGACCATCCGGCGCGCCCTGAAGGACGCGGGCGTGAGCGCCAAGGACCTGGACGGCGTCGCGGTCACCGCGGGTCCCGGACTGGCCGGGGCGCTGCTGGTCGGCGTGTCGGCGGCGAAGGCGTACGCGTACGCGCTGGGCAAGCCGCTGTACGGCGTGAACCACCTCGCCTCCCACATCTGCGTCGACCAGCTGGAACACGGCCCGCTGCCGGAGCCGACGATGGCCCTGCTGGTGTCCGGCGGGCACAGCTCCCTGCTGCTCTCCTCGGACATCACCTCCGACGTGCGGCCGCTCGGCGCGACCATCGACGACGCGGCAGGCGAGGCCTTCGACAAGATCGCGCGTGTGCTGAACCTGGGCTTCCCCGGCGGCCCGGTCATCGACCGCTACGCGAAGGAGGGGGACCCGCAGGCCATCGCCTTCCCGCGCGGTCTCACCGGCCCGCGCGACCCGGCGTACGACTTCTCCTTCTCCGGTCTCAAGACGGCGGTGGCCCGCTGGATCGAGGCCAGGCGGGCGGCCGGCGAGGACGTCCCGGTCCGTGACGTGTCCGCCTCCTTCCAGGAGGCGGTCGTGGACGTCCTGACCCGCAAGGCCGTCCGGGCCTGCCGCGACGAAGGCGTCGACCACCTGATGATCGGCGGCGGTGTCGCCGCCAACTCCCGGCTGCGCGCCCTCGCCCAGGAGCGCTGCGAGGCGGCCGGCATCCGGCTGCGGGTGCCGCGCCCGAAGCTGTGCACGGACAACGGCGCGATGGTGGCGGCCCTCGGCGCCGAGATGGTCGCGCGCAACCGGGCCGCGTCGAGCTGGGACCTGTCGGCGGACAGCTCGCTGCCGGTGACCGACCCGCACGTGCCGGGCCACCATCATCACGACCACGTGCACGAGGTCAGCAAGGGGAACCTCTACACGTGACGGTCGCCTTGATGTGGGAGGCGCGGGCGGTGCCGGGCCGGGGCGACGAACTGCTGGACTGGGCCCGGCGGCAGCGCCTGGCGAGGGACCCGGTGCGCCGGGAGGCGTTCCGGGCGCCGCAGGACCGGGTGCTGGTCGTCACGTGGTGGCCCGGCTCGTACGACACCCCGGACCTGCCCGAACTCGGCGATCCGCCCGGCGACCTGACGGCCCGTCCGGTGCACCGCTGGCGGTTCGAGTCGGCCGGGGCCGAGACTCCCTGAGACCGGTCCGGCGGCCGCCGCCGGTCCGGTCCCCGCCTTCGTCGAGGTGATCGGCCCCGGCCGAACGCGGCCGAATGTTGCGCCGGGTAGCCCGAATGTTCCGGAGACCCTGGACGTGCGCGGGTCTTCGTCCCGGCGGGAGCGCGGGGATACGATCGCCGGCATGACGCCTCCGAAGCCCGCAGAAACGCAGACGGCGACACTCGCCGAGATCGCCCGTGAGGCCGGTGTGTCCGCTCCGACTGTTTCGAAGGTCCTGAACGGGCGCGCGGACGTCGCTCCGGCGACCCGCACCCGGGTCGAGGAACTGCTGCGCTCTTACGGCTACCGGCGGCGGCGCGCCGAGGCCTCCCGGTCCCCGCTCATCGACCTGGTCTTCCACGAGCTGGAGAGCGCCTGGGCGATGGAGGTCATCCGGGGGGTGGAGAACGTGGCCAGGGACGCCGGCCTGAGCGTGGTGCTCAGCGAGAGCGCCGGGCGGCTCACCCCGGGCCGGACCTGGGCCGACCAGGTGGCGGCGCGGCGGCCGCACGGAGTGGTGCTGGTGCTGTCGGGCCTCGACGAGTCGCAGCGGGCGCTGCTGCTGAGCCGGTCGATCCCGTTCGTGGTGATGGACCCGGCCGGTGACCCGGGCCCCGACGTGCCGTCCATCGGCGCCACCAACTGGCAGGGCGGGCTGGCCGCCACCCGGCACCTGGTCGAGCTGGGCCACCGGCGCATCGGGGCGATCAGTGGACCCTCCCGGATGATGTGCAGCCGGGCCCGGGTGGACGGCTACCGGGCCGCGCTGGAGACCGCCGGGCTCCCCGTCGACCAGCGCCTGGTCAAGGCGGGGGACTTCCATCACGACGCCGGCTACCGGCTCGGGCTGGAGCTGCTGCGCATGCCCGACCGGCCCACCGCCGTCTTCACCGGCAACGACCTCCAGGCGCTAGGCCTGTACGAGGCGGCGCGCGAGCTGGGGCTGAGGATCCCGGAGGACGTGAGCGTCGTCGGGTTCGACGACCTGCCGGTGGCCCGCTGGGTGGGGCCGCCGCTGACGACCGTACGGCAGCCGCTCACCGAGATGGCCGAGGCGGCGGCGCGGCTGGTGCTGGAGATGGGGCGGGTGGAGAAGGCCACCACCGCGACCCGGGTGGAGCTGGCGACCAGCCTGGTGGTGCGGTCCAGCACGGCGGCCCCGGCGACCGGCTGAGACCGGCACCTTCCACGGGGCCTCCCGGGTCCCGAAAGTTTCCGGTGCGCACCCGATCGGCTGTGGCGGCGGGCGGGGCGCGCGTACCCGTGTCCCCGCGTCGCCTCGTACGTCATGTTCTCCTCGCCGGGCGGCGGTTGGACGGGACCCGGGTGCAACGGCCCCTGGAACGGCGGCAGTCCGGTGCCGGCCGTGGTCCGGGGGTGAAGCGCGCCTGAGAAGGGTGAGATTTTCCGAAGAAAACGCCCTTGGGGTACTCGTGCTAACAGTCCCCTAATAATTCGGACTTACGTTCCTGTCTCGTGACGGGACACGAGGAGCGGGACGGGGCGGGCGTACGGGCGGGCCGGCGGTCCAGGTGGCTGAAGATCGCCGGCTTCACCCTGGCGGGGGTCGTGACGCTGGGCCTCGCGGGCGCGGGGTGGGTCTACCGGCACCTCGACGACAACATCAGGAGCGTCGACATCAACAGCGCGCTCGGCGACGACCGGCCGGCCAGGGCGGTGACCACGCCGACCGCCACCGCGTCCGCCTCGCCGCTGCCCACCGGTTCCGTCAACATCCTGGTGCTCGGCTCGGACTCGCGCAGCGGCAAGGAGAACCAGAAGCTCGGCGGCGGCCACAGCGGCGGCGCCCGCTCCGACACGGCGATGGTCGTCCACGTCGACGCCGGCCGCACCGAGGCCACGGTCGTGAGCATCCCGCGCGACACCCTGGTCACCCGTCCCTCCTGCCCGCTCTCCTCCGGCGGCCACACGTCCGTCGCCCCCGGCGCGATGTTCAACAGCGCCTACTCGGTGGGCGGGGCGGTGTGCGCGGTCAAGACGGTCGAGTCGATCACCGGCGTGCGCATGGACCACTACCTGGAGATCGACTTCTCGGGCTTCGCGAAGCTGGTGGACGCGCTCGGCGGGGTCACCGTCACCACCGCCCAGGACATCGACGACGACGACAGCCATCTGCACCTGGCAAAGGGCACCCACCACCTCGACGGCACCACGGCCCTGGCGCTGGCCCGCACCCGGCACGGCATAGGCGACGGCAGCGATCTCGGCCGGATCGGCCTCCAGCAGAAGCTGGTCAAGGCGCTGCTGGACCGGATGGCCTCCATCGGCCTCCTCTCCAGCCCGGCCAGGCTCTACGAGGTGGCCGACGCGGTCACCGCGAGCCTCACCACCGACACCGGCCTGGACTCGCTCGGCGAGCTGATGCGTCTCGGCCAGAGCCTGGGGGGCCTGACCTCGGACCACGTCAGGACGGTGATGATGCCGGTGGTGACGGCCCCCTCCGACCCCAACCGGGTGATCGCCGACGAACCCGAGGCGAGCGACCTCTGGAAGTCCCTGCGGTAGCTCCCGAGGCCCGCGCGGCGGACGCGGTCAGGGGCCCGGAAGCGGGCGCGGAAGCGGGCGCAGAAGAAACTTCGGGAAATTCCGGCGCGCGTGTCGATCCGGGTCCGGCGCGTTCGACGCAAGGGTGAGATGCGGGGAGAGCCCCCGCAGCGCACCGGAACACCAGGAGTCACCATGCCCCGCTACCTGTCGCTCGTGAAGATCGACGAGAACACCGCCCCCGCCGAAGGCCCCAGCCAGGAGCTGATGCAGCGGATGGGGGAGCTGATCGAGGAGATCACCAAGGCCGGCGTGATGCTGGACACCGCGGGCCTCACGCCGACCGCCCAGGGCAGCCGGGTGCACTGGGAGGGCGGGAAGATCTCCGTCACCGACGGGCCGTTCACGGAGTCCAAGGAGGTCGTCGGCGGGTACGCGATCATGCAGTGCAAGGACATGGCCGAGGCCCTGGAGTGGACCAAGCGGTTCCTGAAGGTGCACGAGGAGTTCTGGACGGTGACCTGCGAGGTCCGGGAGATCGCGGAGGGCTGACCGTCCTGGCGCGCGTCCCGCGGTGGGTGTTGCATGGGGGGCTGTGAGCACACAGCCCCCCGACGGCGCCGACGCCGAGACCCGCCACGCCATCGAGACCGTCTTCCGGCTCGAATCTCCCCACGTGATCGCCGGTGTCGCCCGCGTCGTCCGCGACGTCGGCATCGCGGAGGAACTGGCCCAGGACGCGCTGGTCGCGGCCCTGGAGCAGTGGCCGGCGGACGGGGTGCCCGACAACCCGGGCGCCTGGCTCATGGCCACCGCCCGCCACCGCGCCGTCGACCTGGTCCGGCGCCGGGAGAACTACGCCCGCAAGCTCGCGGAGATCGGCCGCGGCCTGGAGACGGCCGCCCCGCCCGAGGAACCCGCCGACCCGGACGACATCGACGACGACCTGCTCCGGCTGGTCTTCACCACCTGCCACCCGGTGCTGTCGCCCGAGGCCCGCACCGCGCTCACGCTGCGCCTCCTCGGCGGTCTGAGCACGGCCGAGATCGCCCGTGCCTTCCTCGTCCCCGAGCCGACGGTCGCCCAGCGCATCGTCCGCGCCAAGCGCACCCTGGCCGCCCGGAACATCGCCTTCGAGGTGCCGTACGGCCCGGACCGCGAGGCCCGGCTCGGCTCGGTGCTCGACGTGATCTACCTGATCCACAACGAGGGGTACGCGGCCACGGCGGGCGACGACTGGCTGCGCCCCTCGCTGTGCGAGGACGCGCTGCGGCTGGCCCGGGTGCTGTCCTCGCTGATGCCCAAGGAGCCGGAGGTGCACGCCCTCACCGCGCTCCTGGAGTTCCAGACCTCCCGCACCGCCGCCCGCACCGGCCCGGACGGCGAGCCGGTGCTGCTCCGGGACCAGAACCGCCGCCGCTGGAACCGGATGCTCATCGCCCGCGGCATCAGGGCGCTGGCCCGCGCCGACGCCACGGCGACGGGCGCCCCGGGGCCGTACGCCCTGCAGGCGGCCATCGCGGCCTGCCACGCGCACGCGTACGCCTACGAGGAGACCGACTGGAGGTCCATCGCCACCCTGTACGGCCTGCTGGCGGCCCGCTCGCCGTCCCCGGTCGTCGAACTGAACCGGGCGGTGGCCGTGTCGATGGCGGACGGCCCGGCCGCGGCCCTGGCGATCGTGGAGCCGCTGACCGCGGAGCCCGCCCTGCGCGACTACCACCTGCTGCCCAGCGTGCGGGGTGACCTGCTGGCCCGTCTCGGGCGTACCGAGCAGGCCCGCGCGGAGTTCGAACGGGCCGCGGCCCTGGCCCGCAACGAGCGGGAGCGGCGGCTGCTGCTGGAAAGGGCCCGCGCGTGCGCTTCGTAACCCGGAAGCACACAGGTGTTCATCCGCGACTCCGTTCCCATGGCGATCAGTTGGTCACTACAGCGGCCCGGCCCCCGCAGAGGGGGCGGTACAGGCCATGGGCGGTCGACAACACCGTGCACGACTCCACCGGCCGGGTCGCCTTCGAGCGCCGCGACGGCGGCTGCTCCGCGGATCCGGGCATCTCCGTCTACGACTCGGTCGCGGACACCGTCAAGCCGCTGCTCAGCCACGCCGCGCAGCCCGCCTTCTCGCCCGACGGCAACCGGCTGGTCTTCGTCCGCGACTCCCAGCTCTCTCTACGGGCCGGTGCTGTGGACCTCCCGGCCCGCCCTGTCCGACGAGGTCAAGAGCTACCTGCTGCGCGAGTCCGCCGGCACCCGGGCGGTGTTCGCCTTCGGCGACACCGGCTCGGTCACGCTGGGCGCGCTCGACACGGCGGGCTCGTCGATCAGTGCGAGCGGGAGAGACTTCGTGTACCAGCCCTACTGCAACGGCCTTGCCCCGGCCGCGCGCGCCTTCGCGCTGCGCCAGGGGGCCGGGGGGCCCGTCCCGGCCGGCACCAGGTCGGCCTTGCCGGCCGCCGAGCCGGATCCGGCCTCGGTCAGGACCGTTCACCACCGGTAGCCGGTGCGGGGGCGCCGACGAGCATGGTCGGCGCCCCCGCCACCCGGGTCAGGAAGACGGTCGCCGCGTGGGGTCCCTGCGGCTTGACCTTCCTGCGCAGTTCCTCCGGCTCCACGGCCGAGCCGCGCTTCTTCACGGTGAGGACGCCCACCCCGCGCTCGCGCAGCAGCGCCCGCAGCTTCTTGACGTTGAAGGGGAGCTGGTCGGTGATCTCGTACGCGCTCGCGTACGGGGTGGTGCGCCGCTCGTCCGCCGTGATGTAGGCGATGGTCGGGTCGATCAGCCCGCCGTCCAGGTCCGCGGCCACCTCGGCGACCAGATGGGCACGGATGACGGCGCCGTCGGGCTCGTACAGGTACCGGCCCACCGGCCGCACCGCGGGATCCGGCAGCATGGTGGCGGGCGAGGCCCGCACGGCCGCGCCCGAGGGCAGCAGCACCGCCCGCCGGGCGCCGGGCGTCACCCGTGCCCCGAACCACACCGTCGCCTCCTTCACGTCGCCTCCGTCCGAGATCCACTCGGCCTCGGCGTCCGCCGGGATCGCCTCGTGCGGGATGCCGGGCGCGACCTTGAGCACGCCGCACGGCGCCTTGCGGGCGGCCTCGACGGCCCAGGACAGCGGCGGCGAGTAGGCCTCCGGGTCGAAGATGCGGCCCCGGCCGCCGCGCCGGGCCGGGTCGACGAAGACGGCGTCGCAGCCGCTCGTGTCGACCTCCGTGACGTCCGCCTCCCGGACCTCGACGAGGCCGTCCAGCCCGAGCGCCGCCGCGTTGGCCCGCGCCGCCGCCGCGGTGGCCGGGTCCCGGTCCACCGCCAGCACGCGGATCCCGGCGCGGGCGAGCGCGATCGCGTCGCCGCCGATCCCGCAGCACAGGTCGGCGACGGTCCGCACGCCGAGCGCGTGCAACGACTCGGCCCGGTACGCGGCCACGCTCGCCCGCGTCGACTGCTCGACCCCGTTCGGCGTGAAGAACATGCGGTCCGCGTCCGCCTCCCCGAACTTCGCCGCCGCCCGCTGCCGCAGCCGGGCCTGGGAGAGCGCCGCGGACACCAGCTCGGCCGGATGCGCGCGGCGCAGCCGGGTGGCGACGGCGAGTTCGTCGGCGGGCGCGGTGCCGCGCACCTCGGCGAGGAGGGCGCGGCCCTCGGGGGTCAGCAGCGGGGCGAGGACGTCGTTCACCGGGTCATTGTCGGCCAGTCGGTGGATGGTTCGCCTCCGGCGGCGGTGTCGGCGCCGGATCCGGGGGAGGCCCTGGAAGGATCCGACACCATGCGAGTAGTCGTACAAAATGACAAAAAAGGGTTGATGGTGGGCGCGGCGGGCCTGCTGGCCGTGGCCGCCCTGATGTCCGGCTGCGCGGGGCCCGACAGCGGCTCCACCGCCCACCCCGCCGCCGGCCAGCCGCGACCGCACAAGGCCGCCCCCGCCCCCGACTCCCACGCCGCCCTGGTCGCCGCCGCCAGGCACTGGGGCCTGGACGCGGTGCCGCTGCGGGCCCCGGCTCCGCCGAAGGTGAAGCCGCGGATCACCGCACGCGACGGCTTCGAGGTCGACGGGCAGGTGGAGGACGACCTCCCGCCCGTCTTCACCACGATCCCGACCCGGCAGAAGATCGTCTTCCTGACCATCGACGACGGCGCGAACAAGGACCCGCGGTTCCTGCGCATGATGAACGACCTGCGGATCCCCTACACCGCGTTCCTCAGCAACTACCTGGTCAAGGACGACTACGGCTTCTTCCGCACGATGCAGTCCGAGGGCCACACCCTCAACAACCACACGCTCACCCATCCCTACCTGCCCGGCCTGTCCTACGAGGAGCAGAGGGACGAGATCTGCGGCATGCAGGCCATCATGAAGAAGCAGTTCGGCAAGGCGCCGACGGTCTTCCGGCCGCCCTACGGCAACTACAACGGCGACACCCTGCGCGCCGCCAAGTCCTGCGGCATCAAGTACGCGCCGATCTGGGACGAGGAGGTCTTCGTCGACCACTGGGAGTACCGCGAGTGGGACCGCGGCCTGCACCCCGGCGACATCGTCCTCACGCACTTCCGGGGCACGGACGACTGGGACGGCACGATGGTCGACGACATGCGCCGCTTTCTGAACAAGGTCACCCGCGAGGGCTACGCGGTGGCGCGCCTGGAGGACTACCTGTGAGCCGGCCGAGGGCGGCGGCCGCGCTGCTGACCGCCGCCCTCCTCCTGGCGGGCTGCGCCCAGTCCGTCGACCCGATCGAACGGCTGGGCAAGAAGGCGGCCGACCGGGTGCGGCCGAACGGCCCGGCCCGTGAACAGGCCTACCGCCGCTGGGGCCTGAGCGCGCCCCTGCTGCCCGCGCCGCACCCCCCGCTGCACCCGCTCGCCCTCCACGACGCCCTGCCCCCGGTCGTCGACCACGTCGACACCGCCGACAAGGTCGTCTTCCTCACCTACGACGACGGCGCCGAGAAGGACCCGCGGTTCGTCGACATGGTCCGCGAACTGCGGCTCCCGGTGAGCATGTTCCTCACCGACAGCGTGGTCGGCCCCGGCTACGGCCACTTCGCGCGCCTCCAGGAGGTCGGCGCGAGCGTCCAGAACCACACCCTCGACCACCCGGCCATGTCCGGCCTGCCCTACGCCGGCCAGCGCGCCGAGATCTGCGGTCAGCAGGAGAAGCTGAAGTCCCGCTTCGGCATCCGCCCGCGCCTCTTCCGCCCGCCCTACGGCACGTACGACACCACCACCCTGCGCGCGGCGGCCGACTGCGGCGTGACGGCGGTGGTCCTGTGGCGCGCGGCCGTGACGGGCGACGGCATCACCTTCGGCCGCGGCGAGAAGCGGCTGCGCCCCGGAGACATCGTCCTGGTCGGCCCGGACGAGGCCACCGGCCTGACCCTGCGCGAACGCACCACCGCCCTCCTGCGCCGGGCCCAGGAGGCCGGCCTGACGGTGGGGCGGCTGGAGGACTACCTGTAGGCCCCGTCACCCGGTTCCGGACACCGATTTTCCGCGCCGCGCCGCGACGGATTGGCACTCCGCTTGACCGAGTGCTAATCCCGGTCATAGTCTCGGCACTGGCACTCGGCAGATGAGAGTGCCAACTACGCGACGGGCAGGTCCGGCACCCGCGACGACGGATCCACCTGGTCGCCACCTCAGACAGTTAACCCCGTGAGATCTCCGAAGGGGGAGGTCGGATCGTGACGACCACCAGCTCCAAGGTTGCCATCAAGCCGCTTGAGGACCGCATTGTGGTCCAGCCGCTCGACGCCGAGCAGACCACGGCCTCCGGCCTGGTCATCCCGGACACCGCGAAGGAGAAGCCCCAGGAGGGCGCCGTCCTCGCCGTGGGCCCGGGCCGTTTCGAGAACGGCGAGCGCCTGCCGCTCGACGTCAAGGTCGGCGACGTCGTGCTCTACAGCAAGTACGGCGGCACCGAGGTGAAGTACAACGGGGACGAGTACCTCGTCCTCTCGGCTCGCGACGTGCTCGCGATCATCGAGAAGTAGTTCACCCGAAGCACATTCTGCTTTGAGCTGCGCCCCTGGCCCCCGCGATCTCATGAAGCCGGGCGTCGGGGGCGCGGTTCGTTTCACTCACGTTTTCCGAGAGGGCTGAACCGCTCCCATGGCGAAGATCCTGAAGTTCGACGAGGACGCCCGTCGCGCCCTTGAGCGCGGCGTCAACAAGCTTGCCGACACCGTCAAGGTGACGATCGGTCCCAAGGGCCGCAACGTCGTCATCGACAAGAAGTTCGGCGCCCCCACCATCACCAACGACGGTGTCACCATCGCCCGCGAGGTCGAGATCGAGGACCCGTACGAGAACCTCGGCGCGCAGCTGGTGAAGGAGGTGGCGACCAAGACCAACGACATCGCGGGTGACGGTACGACCACCGCCACCGTGCTGGCCCAGGCGCTCGTCCGCGAGGGCCTCAAGAACGTCGCCGCGGGTGCCTCCCCGGCCGCCCTGAAGAAGGGCATCGACGCCGCCGTCGCCGCCATCTCCGAGGACCTGCTCGCGACGGCCCGCCCGATCGACGAGAAGTCCGACATCGCCGCCGTCGCCGCGCTGTCCGCCCAGGACCAGCAGGTCGGCGAGCTCATCGCCGAGGCGATGGACAAGGTCGGCAAGGACGGTGTCATCACCGTCGAGGAGTCCAACACCTTCGGCCTGGAGCTGGACTTCACCGAGGGCATGGCCTTCGACAAGGGCTACCTGTCGCCGTACTTCGTGACGGACCAGGAGCGCATGGAGGCCGTCCTGGAGGACCCCTACATCCTCATCAACCAGGGCAAGGTCTCCTCGATCGCGGACCTGCTCCCGCTGCTCGAGAAGATCATCCAGAGCAACGCCTCCCGCCCGCTGCTGATCATCGCCGAGGACGTCGAGGGCGAGGCGCTCTCCACCCTCGTCGTCAACAAGATCCGCGGCACCTTCAACGCGGTCGCGGTCAAGGCCCCCGGCTTCGGCGACCGCCGCAAGGCGATGCTGGAGGACCTGGCGATCCTCACCGGCGCCACGGTCATCTCCGAGGAGGTCGGCCTCAAGCTCGACCAGGTCGGCCTGGACGTGCTGGGCTCCGCCCGCCGTGTCACGGTCACCAAGGACGACACCACGGTCGTCGACGGTGCCGGTGACTCCGGTGCGGTCGCCGGCCGCGTCGCCCAGATCAAGGCCGAGATCGAGAACACCGACTCCGACTGGGACCGCGAGAAGCTCCAGGAGCGCCTCGCCAAGCTGGCCGGCGGCGTGTGCGTGATCAAGGTCGGCGCCGCCACCGAGGTGGAGCTGAAGGAGAAGAAGCACCGTCTGGAGGACGCCATCTCCGCGACCCGCGCCGCGGTCGAGGAGGGCATCGTCTCCGGTGGTGGCTCCGCGCTCGTCCACGCCGCGAAGGTGCTGGAGGGCGGCCTGGGCAAGACCGGCGACGAGGCCACCGGTGTCGCCGTGGTCCGCCGCGCGGTCGTCGAGCCGCTGCGCTGGATCGCCGAGAACGCCGGCCTGGAGGGCTACGTCATCACCTCCAAGGTCGCCGAGCTGGAGAAGGGCCAGGGCTTCAACGCCGCCACCGGCGAGTACGGCGACCTGGTCAAGGCCGGCGTCATCGACCCGGTCAAGGTCACCCGCTCCGCCCTGGAGAACGCGGCGTCCATCGCCTCCCTCCTGCTGACGACCGAGACCCTGGTCGTCGAGAAGAAGGAAGAGGAGGAGCCCGCCGCGGGCGGCCACTCCCACGGCCACTCCCACTGAGGCGACGCCTGTACGGATGAAGCCCCCGTCCCCGGTCGTCCGCCGGGAACGGGGGCTTCGCCCCTCGCGGGCACTTCGATGGTCGGCCTAGTTCGCCAGCGCGTCCAGCGCGTCGAGCTGGGCCAGCAGTCCCACCCGGTCGTACTGCAGCCAGCTCTCGGCCAGCTTTCCGCCGGCCAGGCGGTGGATCGTCGTACCGGTCATGGTGACCTGGCGGCCGGTGTTCGGCACTCCCATGAACGCCGCCTTCTGCACGCCCGTCCACAGCCACCTGGTGCACACCCGGTCGCCCTGGGCGATCTGGTCCTCGATCACGAACGAGAAGTCGAAGGCCTCCCGCCAGATCTCCAGCTTGCGCCGCATCGCGTCCATGCCGATGGTGTCCCGGCCCTCGACCGGATCGTGGTCGTGGTAGTCCTCGGTGATCAGGCTGTGCAGCGGGACCAGCGGTCCGGGCGCGGCGATCGTCTCGAAGAACCGCCGCGCGGTGTCCGCGGTACCGGCGGGCACCCGCTCGTCGCGCACCACGTCCAGGTCCGTGAACGTCGGCATCCCCTCGCACAGGGCCAGCATCTCGTCGAGGACCTGGTCCGCCTCCGGCCGGCTGGAGTTCCGCATCGCCTCCTCGTACGAGGGGAACTCCACGATCTCGACGACGTGCGACGCGTCCGAGCGGTCCTTGCCGACCACCGTGTGCGTCGCCGCCCGCTTCCCCTTGGTCTGCGTGACCCACCTGTCCAGCAGCCGGTCCATCTCGGCCGGCCGGTGGGTCCTGCACTCGATGAGCTGTACGAACGTCATGCCGCCGCCTCCGGCCCCCCTGGGTCCGGTACCGTCACGCCCATTTTCCCACCGGAGGCAGCGGCTCCCGGGCCTCACTGCGGTCCGAATTTGCGTCCCGTCTTCGAGGTGATGCCGCCCAGCAGCCCGTGCGGGGTCACCTTCGCCAGGCCGGTGAGCACCTTGTACCGCGGGTCGGGGATCGACAGCGTCTTGCCGCGCGCCAGGTCGGCGAGCGCGGCCTCGACCAGCTTGTCGGCGTCCAGCCACATCCAGTCCGGGATGTTGTCCGTGCCCATGCCGGCCCGCTGGTGGAACTCCGTCCGCACGAAGCCGGGCGCCAGCGCCATCAGTCGCACCCCGGTCCCCGCCAGGTCGCGCGCCGCGCCCTGGGTGAACTGCACGACCCACGCCTTCGACGCGCCGTAGGTGCCCCGGGGCACGAAGGCCGCGACCGAGGCGACGTTGACGACCCCGCCGCGCCCGCGCTCCCGCATCGCGTCGGCCGCCGCCGAGGTCAGCCGCAGCACCGCCTCGCAGTGCACCTTGAGCATCTTCAGCTCGTCGTCCATCGAGACGTCCAGATAGCGGCCCTTGTTGCCGAAGCCCGCGTTGTTGATCAGCAGGTCGACCGGGTTCCTGCGGTCGCCTAGCCGGCCGGCGACCGACTCGATGCCGGCGTCCTCGGAGAGGTCGGCGGTGAGCACCTCGGCCTCGATGCCGTGCCGGTCGTGCAGCTCGGTGGCCTGCTCGCGCAGCCGTTTGGTGTCCCGTGCCACCAGGACGAGGTTGTGCCCGTCCGCCGCCAGCCGCCGCGCGAACGCGGCGCCGATCCCCGCGGTCGATCCCGTAATCAGAGCCGTTGTCATGGCCCAAGGGTAGTTACCCGGACCGGCGGCGTCCGCTGCCCGCACCGGCTCTTCCGAACGGTGGAGCGACGGTGGCGGTCCCGCCCGCGAACGCCGTTCAGTCCCGCTGCGCGGCCACGTAGCCACGGGCCTTCGCCAGCGCCTCCGGGTGCAGCGCCGCGCCCGCCGCGAGGATCGTCGGCAGCAGTTCCCGCTCGGTGGTGGTCGCGCGGAACTCCATCGCCGCCGTCACCCCGTGCGCCGGCCGGTGGACGATCTCGATGGGGTCTCCGGCCCTGATCTCGCCCGGTTCGATCACCCGGAGGTAGGCACCCGACGCACCCTTCCGCGTGAACCTCTTCACCCATCCCCGCTCGCCCAGATGGCCCTGGAAGGTACGGCACGGGATGCGCCCGGAGGTGACCTCCAGTACGACCCCGGAACCGATCCGCCAGCGCTCGCCGATCAACGCGTCCGACACGTTCAGCCCGTTTGTCGTGAGGTTCTCACCGAAACAGCCGTTCGGCAGCGGCCGGCCCAGCTCCTTCTCCCAGTCGTCGAGGTCCTCGCGGGCAAAGGCGTACACCGCCTGGTCGTCGCCGCCGTGGTGGCGCAGCTCGCACACCGCGTCCCCGGCCAGACCGCTGCCCGCGACGCCCTTCGGCCCGGGTGCCTGTACCCGCACCGGCCCTGCCACGGGGCGCTTGTCGATGCCGGTCACGCCGTCCTTCTGGTCCGTGTGCGGCGACGGCGTGGGGACTCCGAGATTCACCGAGAGAAGCTCCATGGTGCGACGGTACGGGACCCGGCTCAAAGCGTCGACGCGATATGCGGGGCGCAGTCCAAGGCCGCCTTATGATCGAGGGATGATCGAGGCCCGTCATCTCCGCGTCCTGCGCGCCGTCGCCACCACCGGTTCGTTCTCGGCGGCGGGGCGCGAACTGGGCTGCACCCAGCCCGCCGTCAGCCAGCAGATGAAGGCCCTGGAGACCTCGGTGGGCACTCCGCTGCTGGTGCGCAACGGCCGCGAGATGCGCCTGACCCAGGCCGGCGAGGCCCTGGTGCGGCACGCCTCCGGGATCCTCGCCGGGCTCACCGCCGCCGAGGAGGAGGTCGCCGCCATCGCGGGCCTGCGCGCCGGCCGGGTCCGGCTGGTCTCCTTCCCGAGCGGCAGCTCCACCCTGGTCCCGACGGCACTGGCCGCCCTGCGCGCGGCCCACCCCGGCACCCGGGTCTCCCTGGAGGAGGCCGAGCCGCCGAAGTCGGTGGAACTGCTGCGCGCGGGCGACTGCGACATCGCGCTGGCCTTCCGCTACGAAGGCGCGGCGGACGCCGAGGAGTGGGACGACCTGGTGGTGCGGCCGCTGCTGACGGACCGGCTGGTCGGCCTGCTGCCCGAACGGCACCGGCTCGCCCGCGCCGGATCGGTGGCCCTCGGCGAACTGGCCGACGAGCCGTGGATCGCGGGCTGCCCGCGCTGCCGGGGCCAGCTGGTCCAGGCGTGCGAGAACGTGGGCTTCACGCCCCGCATCGACTTCGCGACCGACGACTACCCGGCCGTGGTCGGCCTGGTCGGCGCGGGCCTGGGCGTGGCGGTGCTGCCCCAGCTGGCGGTCGAGTCGGTGCGTCCGAGAGGTGCGCGCACGGTGGCGCTGGAACCCGCGGTGGTGCGGGAGATCGTCGCCCTCACGCTGCCCGACCTGGCGCAGGTTCCGGCGGTGGCGGCGACGTTGGAGCAGCTGGGCCGTGCGGCCCGGCGGGCCTGAGGCGACGGGCGGCCCGGCTGCAGCGTGGGCTGCGGTGGCAGCGATGTGAAGAAACGTTCTTTCAGGCGTGTGCGGGGAGTCGGGTCCTTCAGCTGTGCGGGAGGGCGTCGCCGCTGGTCGTCGACGCCGACACCAGCCTGTTGCGCGCCCGCCCCATGAGCTCTTCGCGCTCGTCCTCGGTCAGGCCGCCCCAGACGCCGTACGGCTCGCGGACCGCCAGCGCGTGCGCCGCGCACTCCGCGCGGACCGGGCACCTCATGCAGACCTCCTTGGCCGAGTTCTCACGGGCACTCCGAGCCGCCCCGCGCTCGCCCTCGGGATGGAAGAAGAGCGAGCTGTCGACCCCACGGCAGGCGGCCAGGAGCTGCCAGTCCCACAGGTCCGCGTTCGGTCCGGGAAGGCGGGAGAAATCTGCCATTACGTGACCCCTTGTAGCCGTTCTGGGCGGATACGGTGCCAACGACCGTACATCTCCGGTCTAGAGAGATGAAAATATGACTCATTGCGAATCTAGCCCCAGACACCGTGAAACGGGAAGAAAAAGGTCTAAATGGGGCATTGGATGTGATGAAAAGTTGAGGGTCTGACGTCCATGTCTGCACCGTGTCCGCGCCCTCACGTAGAGTGCCGAAGACGGCACGCGGCCCCGTAACTCTTTCGAGTGACCGTCGTTGAGAGTGCGGAGGCGGTTGAAACAACAAGCGCTCGGGCAGGCGTCCGAGACGGTCGACCGCACAGGTGACGATTCCGTACCAGCCTGGAGGCTCAAGGTGACGCGCATCAGCTGCGGAGGGCGGTCATGACTTCCGTCCTCGTCTGCGACGACTCCCCGCTTGCCCGAGAGGCGCTCCGCCGCGCGGTGGCGACCGTGCCCGGTGTCGAGCGCGTGACGACGGCGGCCAACGGCGAGGAAGTCCTCCGCCGCTGGGGCGCCGACCGTTCCGACCTGATCCTGATGGATGTGCGCATGCCCGGACTGGGCGGCGTCGAGACCGTGCGGCGGCTGCTGTCCGCCGACCCCGGCGCGCGCATCATCATGCTCACGGTCGCCGAAGACCTCGACGGGGTGGCGCTGGCGGTCGCCGCCGGTGCCCGCGGCTACCTGCACAAGGACGCCTCGCGCGCGGAGCTGCGCGCGACCGTCACCCAGGCGCTCGCGGACCCCACCTGGAGGCTGGCGCCGCGCCGGCTCCGCTCGGCCGAGATGGGCGCCGCGCCCACCCTCACCGCGCGCGAGATCCAGGTCCTCGAAGGCATGAGCCACGGCCGCTCCAACGCCGAGATCGGCCGCGAGCTGTTCCTCTCCGAGGACACCGTGAAGACTCACGCCCGGCGCCTGTTCAAGAAGCTCGGCGCCTCCGACCGGGCCCACGCGGTGGCCCTCGGCTTCCGCTGGGGGCTGGTCCGATAGCAGGACGGTGAGCTGCGCGGCAGCGGGACGGCGACCGACCGGACGCCCCCGCCTACCCCACGGTGGGCGGCGTCCGCAAGGCGGAGCGCCGTACGCCCGCTGCTCGTTTCGGCGTCGATGCCGCATCCTTGAGGTGTGGAGTCTCTCGGGGACGAGTCGTTCGAGCGGAAGGGGAGGGCGCAAGGGATGGGTTCCGGCGCACCTGCTCATAACGCTTCGGTGCACAACGGCGGACGCGGTGCCACACCGCCGACGGCAGCAGGGCACGATGGACCGATGCGCGACGACGAGGCGGTCACCGCCGTGGGGACGATCGGCGCTCTCGTCCACCGCGCCGTCGAGGGGGACGAGCAGGCCACACACGACCTGCTCGCCCATGTCCACCCGCTCGCGCTGCGTTACTGCCGCACGCGTCTGTCCCGCCTTCCGGGCGACGCCCGGCACTTCGTGGAGGACCTGGCCCAGGAGGTCTGTGTGGCGGTCCTCCTCGCGCTGCCCCGGTACCGCGACACCGGCCGGCCCTTCGAGGCCTTCGTCTTCGCCATCGCCTCCCACAAGGTCGCCGACCTCCAGCGGGCCGCGATGCGCCACCCGGGCTCCACGGCCGTCCCCTCCGACGAGATGCCCGAGCGCCCCGACGACTCGCTCGGCCCCGAGGAGCGCGCCCTGCTCAGCAGCGACGCCGAGTGGGCCAAGAAGCTCCTGGCCAACCTCCCCGAGAACCAGCGCGAGCTGCTGCTCCTGCGCATCGCGGTGGGTCTCACCGCCGAGGAGACGGGCCAGATGTTGGGAATGTCACCGGGCGCCGTGCGCGTCGCCCAGCACCGCGCGCTGAGCCGGCTGCGCGCCCTGGCGGAGCAGTAGCCGCACGGTCCGCCGCCCCCCGATGAACAGGCGTGCGTTCATTTCCGTACGAACATACGAAGCCTGAAGCTGAGTCGTACCGTGGAATTTGGGGCCTGTGCTTCCCGTTAGCATGGACATCCGCACCGTTCAAGGCCATTTGGGGAAGGTGTCATGACTGCCAACGTCGACGGAGTGCCCGGAAAATTCGCGACACTCGGGCTTACCTACGACGACGTGCTGCTGCTGCCGGGCGCATCCGAGGTGCTCCCGAACGCGGTCGACACCTCGTCCCGCATCTCGCGCAACGTCCGGGTCAACATTCCGCTGCTGTCCGCCGCCATGGACAAGGTGACCGAGTCCCGCATGGCGATCGCGATGGCCCGCCTCGGCGGCGTCGGCGTGCTGCACCGCAACCTGTCGGTCGAGGACCAGGTCAACCAGGTCGACCTGGTCAAGCGGTCCGAGTCCGGCATGGTCACCGACCCCATCACGGTGCGCCCCGAGGCGACCCTCGCCGAGGCCGACGCGCTGTGCGCGAAGTTCCGCATCAGCGGCGTGCCCGTCACCGACCCGGCCGGCAAGCTGCTCGGCATCGTCACCAACCGCGACATGGCCTTCGAGAGCGACCGCTCCCGGCGCGTGCACGAGGTCATGACGCCGATGCCGCTGGTCACCGGCAAGGTCGGCATCTCCGGCGCCGAGGCCGTCCAGCTGCTGCGCAAGCACAAGATCGAGAAGCTGCCGCTGGTCGACGACGCGGGCGTCCTCAAGGGCCTGATCACGGTCAAGGACTTCGTCAAGGCCGAGAAGTACCCGAACGCCGCCAAGGACGCCGAGGGCCGCCTGCTCGTCGGTGCCGCCGTCGGCGCCAGCCCCGAGGCGCTGGAGCGGGCCCAGGCGCTCGCCGAGGCCGGTGCGGACTTCCTGGTCGTCGACACCTCGCACGGCCACAACAGCAACGCCCTCAGCTGGATGTCGAAGATCAAGTCGAGCGTGGACGTCGACGTGATCGGCGGCAACGTCGCCACCCGCGACGGCGCCCAGGCCCTCATCGACGCCGGCGTGGACGGCATCAAGGTGGGCGTCGGCCCCGGCTCCATCTGCACCACGCGCGTGGTCGCCGGCATCGGTGTCCCGCAGGTCACCGCGATCTACGAGGCCTCCCTCGCGGCCCGTCCGGCCGGCATCCCGCTGATCGGCGACGGCGGCCTGCAGTACTCCGGCGACATCGGCAAGGCCCTCGCGGCCGGCGCCGACACCGTGATGCTCGGCAGCCTGCTGGCCGGCTGCGAGGAGTCGCCCGGCGAGCTGCTCTTCATCAACGGCAAGCAGTTCAAGTCCTACCGCGGCATGGGTTCGCTCGGCGCGATGCAGTCCCGCGGCCAGGGCCGGTCGTACTCGAAGGACCGCTACTTCCAGGCCGAGGTGGCCTCCGACGACAAGCTCGTGCCCGAGGGCGTCGAGGGCCAGGTGCCCTACCGCGGCCCGCTCTCCAACGTGCTGCACCAGCTCGTCGGCGGCCTGCGCCAGACCATGGGCTACGTGGGCGCCACCACCATCGACGAGATGGAGTCCAAGGGCCGGTTCGTGCGCATCACCTCCGCGGGCCTCAAGGAGAGCCACCCGCACGACATCCAGATGACGGTCGAGGCCCCGAACTACAGCCGCAAGTAGTCTGCACGGCCGATCCAGGGCGGTCCCGGGCGCACCGGGGCCGCCTTCGCCGTGCCCGTCGGCGATACTGGAAGACGCTGAAACGAAGAGGGAAAGGCCACAGACGTGACTGAGATCGAGATCGGGCGCGGCAAGCGCGGCCGCCGGGCGTACGCCTTCGACGACATCGCCGTCGTCCCCAGCCGCCGTACGCGGGACCCGAAGGAGGTCTCGATCACCTGGCAGATCGACGCCTACCGCTTCGAGCTGCCGTTCCTGGCCGCCCCCATGGACTCGGTCGTCTCCCCGGCCACCGCCATCCGCATCGGCGAGCTGGGCGGCCTCGGCGTGCTCAACCTCGAAGGCCTGTGGACCCGGCACGAGGACCCGCAGCCGCTGCTCGACGAGATCGTCGGGCTGCCCGCCGAGCAGGCCACCCGCCGGCTCCAGGAGATCTACGCGGCCCCCGTCAAGGAGGAGCTGATCGGCGCGCGCATCAAGGAGGTGCGCGACTCCGGCGTGGTCACGGCGGCCGCGCTCTCCCCGCAGCGCACCGCCGAGTTCTCCAAGGCGGTCGTGGACGCGGGCGTGGACATCTTCGTCATCCGCGGTACGACGGTCTCCGCCGAGCACGTCTCCTCCTCGCACGAGCCGCTCAACCTGAAGCAGTTCATCTACGAGCTCGACGTCCCGGTGATCGTCGGCGGCTGCGCCACCTACACCGCGGCCCTGCACCTGATGCGCACGGGCGCCGCGGGCGTCCTGGTCGGCTTCGGCGGCGGCGCGGCGCACACCACCCGCAACGTGCTCGGCATCCAGGTCCCGATGGCCACCGCGGTCGCCGACGTGGCCGCCGCCCGCCGCGACTACATGGACGAGTCCGGCGGCCGGTACGTGCACGTGATCGCCGACGGCGGTGTCGGCTGGTCCGGCGACATCCCCAAGGCGATCGCCTGCGGCGCGGACTCGGTCATGATGGGCTCGCCGCTGGCCCGCGCCACGGACGGTCCCGGCAAGGGCCACCACTGGGGCATGGAGGCGGTCAACGGGGAGCTGCCGCGCGGCAAGAAGGTCGACCTCGGCACGGTCGGCACCCTGGAGGAGATCCTCACCGGCCCGTCCCACACCCCCGACGGCTCGATGAACCTCTTCGGCGCACTGCGGCGGGCCATGGCCACGACCGGCTACAGCGAGCTGAAGGAGTTCCAGCGCGTCGAGGTGACGGTGGCGGACAGCCAGCACAAGCGGTAGTCGCCGCACGACGGTCGAAGGGCCGGTCACCCGCCTCGGGTGACCGGCCCTCCGTCGTACCGCGGGCCGGTCAGCCGGCCGCTTTCCTCGCGCCCGAGAACGCCGCCCACCCGGCGATCGCGAAGAAGAGGAAGGTCAGCGGGTCGGCCGCCTCCTTCCACGCGTCCTGGACGACACCGAAGTGCTGGAAGAACACCTCGGAGAAGCTCAGGTCCAGCTGGTCGGCACCGATCATGGCCTCGCCGACGAGCTGGCCGAGGTAGACGGAGCCGAGCGCGAGGAGCGTCGCGCCGACGGCGAGCACCGGGTTGCGGCCGCCGAGCCTGCCGGCGGCGAGGCCGATGACGAAGCCGACGCCGACGGCCGCCCAGCCGATCTCGTGCTTCGTGAAGCCGATGATCATGCCGTAGAGGGCGGCGGCGGCCACGGCCATGACGACGGCGGCGACCAGGCCGAGGGCGACGTTGCCGCGGCGCGGCGCGGGCTGCTGCGGGGCGACTGCCGCCGGTGCCTGCTGGGCGAACGGGTCGCCGTCGGCGGGCTGCGGCACCTGCTGCGCAGCAGGCGCCGGCTGCGCCTCGGGCCGGATCGGCGACTGCGGCTGCGGCGGTGGTGGAGCTGACTGGCTCATGACAAGAAATCCCCCCTGGTGGATCACTGCGCGAACAGTGGGAAAAGCGGCGTACGCACACCTGTGCGACGCGAGTGAGGGGAGATTAACAGGGGCCTGTGACAACGCCCCTGACGTTTTTCGCGTCCGCCGCCCGCGGCGGAGCCCTCAGAGCCGGTGCGCCGCCCCCGTCGGGGTCGCCCCACGGGTGTCCAGCAGCAGCTGTGCCTTCACCGACAGGCCCTGGAGGTCGTACGTCCGGTGCTGCTGGACCAGGATCGTCAGATCGGCGTCGGCGGCCGCCTCGTAGAGGGAGTCCGCGCGCGGCACCGGACGGTCCAGGACGTTCCAGGACGCGATGTGCGGGTCGTGGTAGCTGACCGAGGCGCCCAGTTCCATCAGCCGGATCGCGATCTCGCGCGCGGGCGTGGCCTGCTGGTCGGCGAGGTCGGCCTTGTAGGTGACGCCGAGGAGCAGCACGCGCGCGCCGCGGGCCGACTTGCCGTGTTCGTTGAGCAGGGCGGCGGCGCGCTGGACGACGTAGCCGGGCATCCGGTTGTTGACCTGCTGGGCCAGTTCCACCATCCGCAGACCGCGGCCCGCGACGCCGGACAGGTCCTGGGCGACGCCGTGGCCGCCGACGCCGGGGCCGGGGCGGAAGGCCTGGAAGCCGAACGGCTTGGTCTCCGCGCAGCGGATGACGTCCCACAGGTCGACGCCCAGGCCGTGGCAGAGGACGGCCATCTCGTTGACGAGGGCGATGTTGACGTGCCGGAAGTTGGTCTCCAGGAGGTGCACGGTCTCGGCCTCGCGCAGGCCCCGCGCGCGGACCACCTTGTCGGTGAGCCGGCCGTAGAAGGCGGCGGCCGATTCCGTGCAGGCCGGCGTGAGGCCGCCGATGACCTTCGGCGTGGTGGCCGGGGTGGCGTCGCGGTTGCCGGGATCCACCCGGCTGGGCGAGTAGGCGAGGTGGAAGTCGCGGCCCGCGCGCAGGCCCGAGCCCTTCTCCAGCAGGGGCCGCAGGAAGTCCTCCGTGGTGCCCGGATGGACCGGCGACTCCAGGATCACCGTGGTGTGCGGGCGCAGCCGCGCGGCGAGGGTGCGGGCGGCGGCCTCCACCTGCCCGAGGTCGAGTCCGCCGTCGGCGCCCCGCGGGGTGGGCGCGCAGATGACGGCGGTCCGGACCCGGCCGAGCTCGGCCGGGTCCTTGGCGACCCGGAAGCCCTTCGCGAGCATCCGGCGCAGTTCGGCGGGGCTGAGCGAGCCCGCCTCGGGTCCGGTGGCGTACCCGATCGTGGAGAGGCCGGCGGACACGGCGGCCTGGGCGAGGGGCAGGCCGTAGGGACCGAGTCCCATGACGGCGAGGTCTGCGGGCATGGCGTGGGCCGTCCTTCCCAGTAACCGAAGCGGGACACGTGCGCAAGCCCTGTGGACAGGATGAGCGAAGCGCAATGTCAGACTAGGAGTAAATATGAACGTTATGTGGGATTGTGTACGTGTGTCTTCCGGGGTTCGGTGAGTGTTGTCCACAGGCTGCGGGTACGTGGTGGCTGAAGTCGGCCATCGCGGTCAGACTTTGGGCATGGGCCTCGCCTGCCGGGTGTGGCCGGGGCGAGTGACGACCGACGACGAGCCATGACCGATGGCGCAGAGCGGGAGGCAGCGGTGAGGACAGCGACACTGGGGCCGAAGCAGCGGGCGGAGTCCTTGGCGGCCATGGCCGAGCGCGAACTGGACGTGCTGGTCGTGGGCGGCGGAGTGGTCGGCGCGGGCACCGCGCTCGACGCGGTCACCCGCGGACTGAACACCGGCATAGTCGAGGCCCGGGACTGGGCCTCCGGCACCTCCAGCAGGTCGAGCAAGCTGGTCCACGGCGGCCTGCGCTATCTGGAGATGCTCGACTTCGCGCTGGTCCGCGAGGCCCTCAAGGAGCGCGGCCTGCTCCTGGAACGGCTCGCCCCGCACCTGGTCAAGCCGGTGCCGTTCCTCTACCCGCTCCAGCACCAGGGCTGGGAGCGCCTGTACGCGGGCTCGGGCGTCGCGCTGTACGACGCGATGTCGATGGCCCGCGGCCACGGCCGCGGCCTGCCCGCCCACCGCCACCTGAGCCGCCGTCACGCCCTGCGCGTGGCCCCCGCCCTGCGCAAGGACGCCCTGGTCGGCGCCATCCAGTACTACGACGCGCAGATGGACGACGCCCGCTTCGTGGCCACCCTGGTGCGCACGGCGGTGTCCTACGGCGCGAAGGCGGCCAACCGGGCGCGCGTGACCGGGTTCCTGCGCGAGGGCGAGCGGGTCGTCGGGGCCCGGGTGCTGGACGTGGAGGGCGGCGGGGAGTACGAGATCCACGCCCAGCAGGTCGTCAACGCGACCGGCGTGTGGACCGACGACACCCAGGCGATGGTCGGCGAGCGCGGCCAGTTCCACGTCCGCGCCTCCAAGGGCATCCACCTGGTCGTCCCCAAGGACCGCATCCACTCCACGTCCGGCCTGATCCTGCGCACCGAGAAGTCCGTCCTGTTCGTCATCCCCTGGGGCCGGCACTGGATCATCGGGACGACCGACACCGACTGGGACCTCGACAAGGCCCACCCGGCCGCCTCCAGCGCCGACATCGACTACCTGCTCAACCACGTCAACTCGGTGCTCGCGGTGCCCCTGTCCCGCGACGACGTCCAGGGCGTGTACGCGGGCCTGCGCCCGCTGCTGGCCGGCGAGTCGGACGCCACCAGCAAGCTGTCGCGGGAGCACACCGTCGCCCATCCGGCACCCGGGCTCGTGGTGGTCGCGGGCGGCAAGTACACGACGTACCGCGTGATGGCCAAGGACGCCGTCGACGAGGCGGTGCACGGGCTCGACATGCGGGTCGCGGAGTGCGTCACCGAGGACATCCCGCTGCTCGGCGCCGAGGGCTACCGGGCGATGTGGAACGCGCGGGCCAGGATCGCCGCCCGCACCGGCATCCACGTCGCACGGGTCGAGCACCTGCTGAACCGGTACGGCTCGACGGCGGACGAACTCCTCGACCTCATCGCCGCCGACCCCTCCCTGGGCGAGCCGCTCGCGGCCGCCGAGGACTACCTGCGCGCCGAGGTCGTCTACGCCGCCTCCCACGAGGGCGCCCGCCACCTCGACGACGTCCTCACCCGTCGCACCCGCATCTCCATAGAGACCTTCGACCGGGGCACCCGCAGCGCCCGCGAGGTCGCCGAGCTGATGGCCCCGGTCCTCGGCTGGGACAAGGACCACATCGAGCGGGAGGTCGAGCACTACGAGAAGCGGGTGGAGGCGGAACGCGAGTCCCAGCTCCAGCCCGACGACCTGACGGCGGACGCGGCCCGCCTCGGAGCCCCGGACATCGTGCCGCTGTAGGCGTCGCCGGAGGAAGGCGGACCCCGGTCCTGGGCGCACCACGACCTAGCGGCCGCGAGGACAGAACTCGGCCGCGAGCAGCGCGGGTTCGAGGGCCGGGTCCGCCACCGACGTCGTGTTCACACGGAACGTCAGGACGTGCCGGCCGTCGGCCGAGGCGGCGCTGCGCACGTAGCTGCCCGGGATCCGGCCGTTGTGCCCCCACACCGTGGTCCCGCACGGCAGCCTCACCGGATAGATCCCCAGACCGTACGCGCCCCGCGTGGCGCGGGTGTCGAGCATCTCGCGCAGCCGGCGCGCGGGCAGCAGCTCGCCGCCCAGCAGTGCCGCGTAGAAGCGGTCCAGGTCGTCGAGCGTGGTCACCACCTCACCGGCGGCGCCGGCCACCCGCGGGTCCAGCTCGGTGACGTCGGAACCGTCGGACGCGTAGGCACGGCCGTGCGGCGCGGGCAGCGAGGTGCGGGCACCGGGGAAGGACGTGCCCGTCAGCCGGAGAGGAGCGATGATGCGGCGGCGCGCCTCGGCGGCGTACGAGTGACCGGTGACCTGGCGGACGACCATGCCGAGGACGACGTACCCGGTGCTGGAGTAGGAGAAGCGGCCGGCACCGGTCGAGGGGAGGGCGAGGGCCAGACGGACGGCCTGAAGCGGGGTCAGGGGGACGGACGCCCGGGTCGCCTCGCTGAAGTCGGCGAGACCGCTGGTGTGGGAGAGCAGGGCGCGCAGGGTGATCCGCCGTCCGTCGACGCCCCGCCCCCGCAGCAGACCCGGCAGATGGCGTTCCACCGGATCGGACAGGGACAGCCGGTGTTCGGCGGCCAGTTGCAGGACTACGGTGGCGATGAACGTCTTGGTGACGCTGCCCGCGCGGAAGTGATCGGCGCGGCCGATGCCCGGCCCGGCGGCCGCGTAGCGGACGCCGTCCCCGTCGCGTTCCAGGAGGGCCGCGGCGGGTGCTCCGCCTTTGGTGAGGAACTGTGACAGGAGCGGGTCGGTGGCCTCTGCCGAGGACGCGGAACCGGCCGTCACCGGGGCCAGGAGGAGGGCGAGAGAGACCGGTATGGCCACCAGTGTCCGAAGCGACGGCATCCCGGTTCCTCCCTTGTGGCGGCCCATCATCGCGCCCCGTGTGACCCATCGGTCACGGGGGGTTCGGGCCGGCCGGCCCCGATGGGCGATCAGGGGCACCCTGGGCGCCGGGCACTTGTCGGGTGAGGGACAATGAAGGCTCTGTCAGGGCGGGTTGCATGAGGGGACGCATGTCGGAGGCGGAGCGGGCGGGTAATTCCCGTCAGGAGACTCGTCAGGACAACAGCGAGCGTCTTCTCGCCGGGCGGTACCGGCTGGGACGGGTGCTCGGCCGCGGCGGTATGGGCACGGTGTGGCGGGCCGAGGACGAGACCCTCGGACGGACGGTGGCCGTCAAGGAGCTGCGGTTCCCGACGAACATCGACGAGGAGGAGAAGCGGCGCCTGATCACGCGCACCCTGCGCGAGGCCAAGGCGATCGCCCGGATCCGCAACAACAGCGCGGTGACGGTCTTCGACGTGGTCGAGGAGGACGACCGGCCCTGGATCGTGATGGAGCTGGTCGAGGGCAAGTCGCTGGCGGAGGTCATCCGCGAGGACGGCGTGCTCAAGCCCAGGCGCGCCGCCGAGGTCGGGCTCGCGATCCTGGACGTGCTGCGCTCCGCCCACCGGGAGGGCATCCTGCACCGGGACGTGAAGCCGTCCAACGTGCTGATCGCCGAGAGCGACGGCCGGGTCGTGCTCACCGACTTCGGTATCGCCCAGGTCGAGGGCGACCCGTCGATCACCTCCACCGGCATGCTCGTCGGCGCCCCCTCCTACATCTCCCCGGAGCGCGCCCGCGGGCACAAGCCCGGCCCGGCGGCCGACCTGTGGTCGCTCGGCGGCCTGCTGTACGCGGCGGTCGAGGGCGCACCGCCGTACGACAAGGGTTCGGCGATCGCCACGCTGACCGCCGTGATGACCGAGCAGTTGGAGGAGCCCAAGAACGCGGGCCCGCTCCGGGACGTCATCTACGGGCTGCTCACCAAGGACCCGGCCCAGCGGCTGGACGACGCCGGTGCGCGGGCGATGCTCAACGCGGTCGTCAACGCGCCGGAGGAACTGCCCGTCGACGCCACCCGGGTGGTGCCGCTGCCCGCGCAGCCGGACGCGCCGCGGGAGGAGAAGACCGGCACGGCCCGGCGGAGCGAGGAGGCCGGGGAGAAGCTGCGCGGAGCACTGCGCTCCGTGCGCAAGGCCGCGGGCGCGGCGGGCGCTGCGGCCGCGACCCGGCCGAAGGGCGCCGCGGCCGAGACGGCCGCCGCCACCGACCAGGCCGCTTCCGGTTCGGCTCCGGTCGCCGGCTCCACGGGCGGCGCGCGCCCCGCGGGCGGTGCCGCCGCCGCTGGGGCCGGAGCGGACGGCGCGACGGCGGGGACCAAACCCGCCGCGGGCCGGGCGAGTTCCGGATGGCCGGTCATGCCGCCGCCGGATCTGGACCTGGCGCCCCGGCCCGTGCCCCGGGCCCCGCTGACCGACGTGGTGCCCAGGCGGACCCTGGTCATCATCGCCGTGGTGGTGGCCCTCGCGGTGCTCGGTACCGTGCTGGCCCTCACACTGGGCGGCGGCGGGGACGACAAGGGGAGCGGCAGGAGCGGCGGTTCCAAGCCGGCGGCCAGCTCGGACGCGACCACGGGCTCCCACACAAGTTCCGGTGCGGGATCCGGCGGCGGATCCGCCACCAAGGAGGACCCGAAGGGCGGCACGCAGACCGACGACGACTCCGCGGCGGCCACCGGCTCGGGGAAGGGCGACGACTCGGACGACAAGGACTCCTCCGGGTCGAACTCCAGTGGCAGCAAGGACGACAGCGCGGTGGCGCAGACGTACCACGGCGGCCAGGGGTACTCGATCGGGCTGCCCGCGGGCTGGAAGTTCCAGACCGGCAGCTCCGCCGGTGACCGGTTCACCGGGCCCGACGGGCAGAAGCTGCTGATCGCCTGGACGAGCTCCCCGAAGAACGACCCGGTGGCGGACTGGAAGAACCAGGAGCGGTACATGGTGCGCTCCCAGTACCAGAAGATCCGCATAGCCGGCGTGGACTACCGCGGCTGGAACACGGCCGACTGGGAGTTCACCTACGTCGACGGCGGTACCGAGTACCGGACCGTCGACCGCGGGTTCGTCGTCAGCCCGAAGCAGGGGTACGCGCTGATGTACACCGCGAAGGCCGCGGACTGGAACGGTGAGCTGCGCGAGCACACCTGGAAGACGCTGGCGGCGAGCTTCCAGCCGAAGTGACAAATTCGCATCGCCTCAATGCAATGTGCCTCCGGCACGTATCGTGAGTGGTCGCGGACCGTACGCATCCAGGTAGATGTGCGGAACGGCCCGCGAAACGAGCGGATTTGACCACCGGCCGGCCGGGGGAGGCAACGTGGACGACTACGCGGGTCGGGTGCTCGCCGACCGCTACCGCCTGCCCCTGCCCCCCTCCGACGAGTACGAACACACCGAGACCCGGGCCTTCGACACCTACAGCGGGCAGGAGGTCTACGTCCGGCAGGTGCCGCTGCCCGAGGTCGTCGAGGCCGAGGTGCTGGACGCGGAGGGACTGCCCGACGGGTTCACGGCCCGTGACCGCGGCGCGCGCCGGCCGCCGTCCGCCCGCGCCGCGACCCGTCGGCCGAGCGATCCCGCCGTGCGCCGCGCCGTGGAGGCCGCGCAGGCCGCCGCCCGGATCCCCGACCATCCCCGGCTCGACCAGGTCTTCGACGTGTTCGCCGAGGGCGGTTCGCTCTGGATCGTCAGCGAGTTCGTCTCCGCGCGGTCGCTGGCGACCCTGCTCGCCGAACGGCCGCTGTCGCCGTACCGGGCGGCCGAGGTCGCCTCCGACGTGCTGATGGCCCTCCGGGTGCTGCACGCGCACGGCTGGGTGCACCGCAACATCACCGCCCGCACGGTCCTGGTCTGCGACGACGGCCGGGTGATGCTGACCGGCCTCGCGGTCGGCGCGGCGGAGGAAGCGCTGTGCGGGTACGACCCGGTGCCGGTACCGGAAGGCGAGGGCGGCGGCCCGGTGGCGGAGGGCTCCGCCCTGCCCGGCGGTCCGGCCGGTCCCGCGGGCGCCCTCGCCGTCGGGAGCATGGGAAGCAACGGTGGTGCGGGTGGTGCGGCGGGTGGTACGACCGGCGCGCGCCCGGCGCCCGGCGTGCCGGAGACGGACCCCGAGGCCGCCCGGCGCGCCGCCATCCAGGCCCGGGCCGCCGGCGCGCTGCCCGGAGCCGGAGCCGACGAGGGCTCGGGCGGCGCCGGTACGGGCGCGGTGGAGCGACGGGCACAGGAGACCGGCACCGACGTGCGGGCCGCGCGGGCCGGGGCGATCGCCGCGTACCGGGCGGGGGCCAGGGCCGCCGCCCGGGTCCAGGAGACCCAGCAGAACGGCCGGGCCGCCCTCCCCGGCGCCCGCCGACCCACCGACCCGCACCCCGACACCCCCGGCCACCAGCCGCCCTACGGCCAGGGCCAAGGCCAGGCCAACGGCGTGTCGGAGTCGCGGTACGGCCAGAGCCAGGCCGAAGGGGCGCCGCAGTCCCCGTACGGTCCGGGCCAGGCCAACGGCGTCGCGCAGTCGCCGTACGGGCGGGGCCAGGCCGAGCTGGAGGCGCCCGGTGGCGGGCAGCGGGCCGCCGGTGCCGTGCCGCCGGGGCGGATCGCCGACCCGTACGGGGTGGGCGGCGCGCCCTCGTCCTGGCACGGGGCGGTGCCCAGGCCCGGTACGCCCGCCGCGGAGCGCACCGTTCCTCCGGCCGTCGGCCCCGGCACGCCTGCCGCGGAGCGCACCGCGCTCCCGGCCGCCGCGCCCGGCACCGACGTACCGCGTCCGGTCGTGCCCGCCCAGACGCCTCGCTGGGGTGAGGCGGGCGCCGCCGTGACGGGGCGGCGCGGGCCCGCCACCGCGCTGGCCGCCGAGCGCGCCAGGCAGGTGCGGATGACCGTGGTCGGACCGGTCACCGAGCGCTGGGCCCCGGAGCAGGCCGGCCCCGTGCACGAGAACTGGCAGCTGGCGGCGCCCATCGGCCCGGCCACCGACCTGTGGGCGCTCGGCGCGCTGCTCTTCCGGGCCGTGCAGGGACACGCGCCGTATCCGGAGGAGTCGACGGCCGAGCTGGTGCAGCTGGTGTGCTCGGAGCCGCCCGCCTTCGCCGAGGAGTGCGGGTCGCTCAGGCCGGTCGTGGAGTCGCTGCTGCGTCAGGACCCCACCGAGCGGCTGGACTTCGAGGAACTGCGCGGCTGGCTGCGCTCGCTGGTGCGTTCCGCGCCCGAGCCGGACGCCGGCGCGCACGTCGTCGCCGCACCGCCCGCCGCCGATCCGGCCCGGCTGCCGATCGTCCGCCGCCGCGGGCACCTGGTGCGCTGGCGCCGGGCCGGGCTGCCGGTGACCGGTCCGCACGGCCGCCACAAGCGGGCCCGCCAGGAGGCCGGTTCGCCGCGCAGACTCGGCCGGACGCTGCTGCTGGTGGTGCTGCTCCTGCTGGCCGGCGCGGTCGCCTACGCCATGGTGTTCCTGCCCAAGAAGGACAGCGCCGACCGCGGCGGCGCGAGTGGCGGCGACCGGACGGGCACGGCAGGCCAGACCAGCGCCGCGCCCGGTCCGACCACCGAGCCGACCCCGACACAGACGGCGGCCCCGTCCACCGAGACGCAGACCACCGCCGGTTCCACCGGGGGCGCCCCGGCCGGCGACGGGTTCACCCTGCGCGAGGACCCGGACGGCTTCCGGGTCGCCGTCGCCAAGGGCTGGAACCGCACACCGCGCAACGGGATCGGCCAGGTCGTGTACGCGCACGGGAAGTTCGAGCTGATCGTCGTCGCCGGTCGGGACAGCGCGGCGGACTACGGCAACGACCCGATGAGGTACCAGCGGGACAAGGAAAGGGAGTTGCAGCCCTACCGGGACTCCAGCTGGGCCACGGCGAGCGGGCTGCGGACCATCACGGTGGGCGAGCGGGTCTCCGCCGAGGGGCAGTTCACCTGGACGGACAGTCAGGAAGGCGACCTGTTCGTACGGAACATGGTCTTCCTGATCAACGGGCGGTACCACGTCGTCCAGGTCCGCGGCCCGGAGTCGGAGCGGGACAGGGTGACCCAGCTGTACGAGAAGGCGTCCTCGACGTACACGTACACGGGCTGAGCGTGAACGCCGGTGCGCGCCGAATGGTTCCCGCTTTGATGGGGGGATTGCGTTCACATTCCGTGCCGAAAGCGAAAACCGTCACAGTGCTGTCTCCGTGGGACCCCACCGGTTCCCTGACCGCAGGGGGGTCCTTAGTCTGACCCTGACAAGACCATTGCGGGGCAACGTGAATCAGATGCAGGGCCTGCTCATCGCGGGCCGCTACCGGCTGGCCGACATCATCGGCAGCGGCGGCATGGGCAGGGTGTGGCGCGCCCACGACGAAGTGCTGCACCGGGCCGTCGCCATCAAGGAGTTGACGGCCGCGCTCTACGTCTCCGAGAGCGACCAGGCCGTCCTGCTGGCCCGCACCCGGGCCGAGGCCCGGGCCGCGGCGCGCATCAACCACTCCGCCGTCGTCACCGTGCACGACGTCCTCGAACACGACGGCCGCCCGTGGATCGTCATGGAACTGGTCGAGGGCCACTCGCTGGCCGACGAGGTCAAGGAACGCGGGCGCGTCGAACCGCGGGAGGCGGCCCGGATCGGGCTGTGGGTGCTGCGCGCGCTGCGCGCCGCGCACGGCGCCGGCGTCCTGCACCGGGACATCAAGCCCGGCAACGTCCTGCTCGGCCGGGACGGCCGGGTCCTCCTCACCGACTTCGGCATCGCGCAGATCGAGGGCGACACCACGATCACCCGTACCGGCGAAGTCGTCGGATCCGTCGACTACCTCGCGCCGGAGCGCGTGCGCGGGCACGACCCCGGGCCGTCCTCCGACCTGTGGGCGCTGGGCGCCACGCTGTACACCGCGGTGGAGGGGCGCTCGCCGTTCCGCCGCACCTCGCCGCTGACCACCATGCAGGCCGTCGTCGAGGACGAGGCCACCGAACCGCGCAACGCGGGCCCGCTGGAGCCGGTCATCACCGCGCTGCTGCGCAAGGAGCCCGACCAGCGGCCCGGCCCCGAGGAGACCGAGCACATGCTCGCCGAGGCGGCGGAGGGCCGGCGGCCCAACGGCGCCCAGGCGTACGTACCGACACGGTCGCAAGTCACCGAGGTGCCCCGGCCCGACTCCGGTACGCCGTACGGCGGTTCGTACGACAGCTCACGGGACTCGGCGTCGTACGGCAGCCCGTACGCCGGCTCGCGGGGCGGCCCCTACGGCGACTCGCGCGGCGGCTCCTACGGCGGTTCCTACGAGGGCCGGAGCGCTTCGGGCGGCTCCACGACCCCGGCGACGACCATCGGACCACCGCCCCCCGCCGGCCGGTCCGGGCGACGCCGGCTGCGTACGCTCGCGCTGGTCGTCACGGTGGCCGCCCTGCTCGGCGGCGGCGCGGCGATCGCCCTGCAGAACTGGAACACGGCCCACCGCGACGGCCCCACCGGCACAGCGACACCGGCCACCTCCGGTTCCGCCTCGCAGGGCGCGACCAGGACTCCGGGCGGCACGATCCCCGCGGGCTGGCAACGGTACGACGACCCCGTGGGCTTCTCGCTGTACCTGCCGGCGGGCTGGAAGCGCTCGGTCTCCATCAAAGAGACGAACGGCCTGGAGCAGGTCGACTACTCGCCCGACGGGGGCACGCATCTCGTACGCATCGCCGTCGACACGTCACCCGACTTCACCAACGCGTACGACCACATGCGCAATCTCGAGGCGCAGCTCGACGGCAAGCTGGTGGACTACAGGACGGTGAGCCTGAAGAAGGACACGTACCGCGATCTGCCGAGCTGCCGCTGGGAATCCACGTGGACCGCGTTGCCCAAGGACGCGAAGGTCCCGGGTCCGTATCGAGCCCTCGACGTCGGTTACTTCACCCGCGACGGCGTCGAGTACGCGATCTACACGGCATCACCGGCGGACGACTGGGCCACCACCAGCAAGCAGTTCACCTCCGTCCTCCAGAGCTGGCGAGAGGTCGAGCACTGAGAGCGTCCGGGGGCCCTCGTCCTGCCGGCCTGGCTTTCCGCCGGTGCGTTCTGTCCACAGCACTTGTGGAGGAATGACCTCGGTTCTACGGCTCGCTCCGGCGGAACTCCTTCACGGAAAGGCGCTTTCCCATGTTTCCCAAAAAGAGACGATAAAGCTTCACAGGGTTCATGTGACAGCGTGCTTCCAGTCACCCGTCTTGCCGTGTGTGGAGGGTGGATGCGGGCAACGTGTCATGGTTTTCGCGGTTTTTGAAAACCGTTGTGGCTGAGAATGATCGTCTCTGGAATGGTCGGCAATCAGTCCGGGGAACGGCGCGGAGCGGGAGTGCTCGGGAACGTCCCGCTGAGCCCGTACGCCCCCGGGTGCTGCCGGGGCCCGGTTTGTTGGCCGGTCGGCGTCCGGAACGGCGGCGTCCGGTGGGGCATCATGGGCCCATGGGGACCGACGGGGAAGCCGTTCGTCTGATCGCGGGGCGTTATCGCCTGGAAACGCGGCTCGGGCGGGGCGGAATGGGTGTCGTGTGGCGCGCTACCGATCAGTTGCTCGGCCGGCAGGTCGCCGTGAAGGAACTCACCGTCGACGACTCGCTGCCGGACGACGACGCCCGGCTGCGCCGCGACCGCACCCTGCGTGAGGCGCAGGCCGTCGCACAGCTGCACCACCCGCACATCATCGTGGTGCACGACGTGGTCGAGGTGGGCGAACGCCCCTACATCGTCATGGAGTTGATCGTCGGGGGCTCACTCGCCGACCGGATCTCCCGGCACGGCCCGGTCGACGTCGAGGAGACCGCCCGGATCGGGATCGCCCTGCTGAGCGCGTTGCGGACGGCGCACACGGCCGGGGTGCTGCACCGGGACATCAAACCGGCCAACGTGCTCGTCGAGACCGGCACCGGGCGTGTCGTGCTCACCGACTTCGGGATCGCCCAGGTCGCGGGCGCCACCACGCTCACCGAGACCGGCTCCTTCGTCGGGTCGCCCGAGTACACGGCGCCCGAGCGGATGTCCGGCTCCCGGTCCGGTCCCGCCTCCGACCTGTGGTCGCTGGGCGTGCTGCTGTGCGCGGCGCTCAGCGGCGAGTCGCCGTTCCGCCGCGACTCGCTCGGCGGGATCCTGCACGCCGTGGTCTCCGACGAGATCCGGCCACCGTCCCAGGCGGAGCCGCTGCTGCCGGTCGTACGAGGGCTGCTGGAGCGGGATCCCGAGCGGCGGCTGGGCGCGGCGGAGGCCGAGCGGATGCTGCGCGGGTTCCTGGAGACCGGGACCGTGCCGGCCGCGTCCGCCGCGGACGGTACCGGCGCCGCCGCGTACACGCCGACCCAGCGCGACGTGCCCCGGCCGCCCGCCCCGGCGCCGGACGGCCGGCCCGGGAACTCGTCCCGCGGGGTGCTGGTCGCCGCGCTGCTCGTCGCGGCGATGGCCGGGGCCGGGGTGTCGGCGGCCGCGCTGCTCTTCCACGGCGGCGGAGGCGGCCGCGGTCCGGCCCCCGGGACCACGGCGTCGGTCTCCGCGCCGCGCCCGACGGCCACCGCCCCGACCCCGTCCCGGACACCGCCGCCGGCCTCGCCGTCCGTACGCCCGTCCCCGCCCTCGCCCGCGAACTCCCGCCAGGTGCCGTCCGGTTACCGGCTCGCGCGGGATCCCGGCGGCTTCTCCCTCGCCGTACCGGAGGACTTCACCCGCGACCCGCAGGGCCAGCGTGTCTTCTACCTGTCACCGGGTCAGGCCTTCCGGCTCGGCGTCCGGGTGTCGGAGCCGCAGACCGGCGGTCCGGGTACGGCGATGCGGCGGGCGGCGGCCGAGGGACCGAGCACCAACCCCGGCTACCACGACGGTCGGGTCACCGACAC
This sequence comes from Streptomyces sp. NPDC101237, assembly GCF_044767465.1. Lineage (NCBI taxonomy): Bacteria > Bacillati > Actinomycetota > Actinomycetes > Kitasatosporales > Streptomycetaceae > Streptomyces > Streptomyces sp. NPDC101237. The sequence continues at coordinate 309,416 of NZ_JBIWNY010000002.1, forward strand.
CACCCGCTCCGGACACCCGGCCGCCCTCTGGGAGTTCACCTGGAAGGGCTTCAGCGCGGCGGAGGGGCCCCGGCACACCTTCGACCTGTGCTGGGAGGAGGGCGGCCGGTCGTACGACGTGTGGGTGTCGGCGCCGGTCGGGAAGGTGCGGGAGGCGCGGGAGTACTTCGACGTGGCCGTGGACACGTTCGTGCCGGGCCGGGCGCCGGATCGCCCCGCGGGCCGCTGACCGTGCCGCTTCGACAAGGGCATGGCGCGCACGGTACTCATGTGCCATGAGTGAAGACGGCGAACGGCCGGTCGGGGAACGTCTGATCGGCGGGCGCTACCGGCTCGCCGAGCGCATCGGCTCCGGGCCGACCGGCACCGTGTGGCGCGCCCACGACGAGCAGGACGGGCGACAGGTCGCCGTCAAGGAGCCGCGCCCGACCGGCGAGCCGGACGCCGGGGAACGGCAGCGCGCCGCCCACCGCCTGCTGCACGAGGCGCGGGCCGCCGCGCGCGTCGACCACCCGGCCGCCGTCACCATCCTCGACGTCCTTCTGGAGAACGAACTTCCCTGGGTCGTCATGGAGTTGGTGGAGGGCCCGTCGCTGGAGGAGGCCCTCGCCGCGGACGGTCCGCTGGCGCCCGCCGAGGCCGCCAGGATCGGGCTCGCCGTGCTCGGCGCCCTGCACGCCGCCCACGGCGTCGGCATCGTGCACCGCGACCTCAAGCCGTCCAACGTCCTCCTGGACGCCGGGGGCGACCGGGTCGTGCTGACCGACTTCGGCATCGGAGCGGGCCAGCAGACACAGCAGGGCCGGCACGGTGAGCAAGAGGGGCACGGCGGTTCCGACGGCTTCCTGGCTCCCGAGTGCGCCGCCGGGCGCGGCGCCGGGCCCGCCTCCGACCTGTGGTCGCTCGGCGCGCTGCTGCGGGCGGCCACCGCGCCGGACCCCGGTCCGCTCGGCCCGCTCCTGGAGCGCCTGCTCGCCCTCGACCCGGAGGCCAGGCCGGCCGCCCCCGAGGCGGCCGAGGCCCTCGCCGAAGCCGCCGGCGCGGCCCTGCCGGAGTGGGTCACCGAACCCCCGGCGCCGGCACCCCGGCCGCCCCGCGCGGAGCCGTCGCCGACGGCCGACGAACCCCGTCGCCTCACGCCCTTCGCCGCCCTCGGCCTCCTCCTCGCCAAAAAACCGGAACGCGGCTGAACGCGGGCGCCCGTCCCCGTCCCACGGCCTGATCAGCACATTCCCTGCCAGTGATCACTGGCAGGGTGTGAGCACTCGGTGAAACCGGGTTACCCACGGGTACCCAAAGGCCCCGCTCCCGCATACCCTGCGGCCATGACGGACTCGCAGGCCCCGGCCCCCGCACCGGCCATCACCGGCACGAACCCGCTCGCTCCCGCACCCGCGGGGGCCCGAACCGCCGCCGACGTGGTCACGCCCGAGCTGGTCGCCCAGCTCACCAAGGGCGTCGTCGGCTCCGGCCGCACGGCCAACCACACGCCCTTCACCGGCGAGAAGCTGGCCGACCTGCCCGAGTCCAACCCCGAGGACGTGGCGAAGGCCTTCGAGGCGGCCCGCGCCGCGCAGGCCGTGTGGGAGAAGGTGCCGGTACGGCAGCGCGCGGCCGTCCTGCTCCGCTTCCACGACCTGGTGCTGGCCCGGCAGGCGGAGGTCCTCGACCTCATCCAGCTGGAGACCGGCAAGGCCCGCCTGCACGCGCACGAGGAGGTGCAGGCGGTCGCCGTGGCCGCCCGGCACTACGGCCGCAAGGCCCCCGCCTACCTGCGCCCCAAGCGGCACGCCGGCGCCATGCCCACCCTCACCAAGGTCACCGAACTCCGGCACCCGCGGGGCGTGGTCGGCCAGATCGCTCCCTGGAACTACCCGCTCGAACTCTCCGTCGGCGACGCGCTGCCCGCCTTCGTCGCGGGCAACGCGGTCGTCATGAAGCCGGACACCGAGACCTGCCTGACCGCCCTGTGGGCCCGCGACATCCTCATCGAGGCCGGGCTGCCCGCCGACGTCTTCCAGGTCGTCCTCGGCGAGGGCCCGGTCGTCGGCCCCGAGGTCGTCCGGCACGCCGACTACGTCTCCTTCACCGGCTCCACCCGCACCGGGCGCGAGGTCGCCCAGGGCGCGGCGGCCCGGCTGGTCGGCGTCTCCCTCGAACTCGGCGGCAAGAACGCCATGCTGGTCCTGGAGGACGCCGACATCGAGAAGGCGGCGGCCGGCGCGGTCCGCGCCTGCTTCTCCTCGGCCGGCCAGCTCTGCATCTCCATCGAGCGGCTGTACGTCCACGAATCGGTCGCCGACGCCTTCGTCGAGCGGTTCGCCGCCCGCACCAGGGCCATGCGGCTGGGCAGGTCACTGGCCTACGGCGCGGACATGGGATCCCTGGTGGGGGAGCGGCAGCTGGAGACGGTCACCCGCCATGTGGCGGAGGCCGTGGAGAAGGGCGCGACCGTCGTCGCCGGCGGCACCGCACGCCCCGACATCGGCCCCTACTTCTACGAGCCGACCATCCTGGACGGCGTCGAGGACGCGATGGCCGTCTGCACGGAGGAGACCTTCGGCCCGGTCGTCTCCCTCTACCGCTTCAGGACCGAGGACGAGGCCGTCGAGCACGCCAACGGCACGCCGTACGGCCTGAACTCCTCGGTCTGGACGAGGAACGGCAGCCGCGGCCGCGCGGTCGCCGCCCGCCTGCGCACCGGCACCGTCAACATCAACGAGGGCTACGCACCCGCCTACGGCAGCGTCCAGTCCCCGATGGGCGGCATGAAGGACTCGGGCCTCGGCCGCCGGCACGGCTCGGAGGGCATCCTGAAGTACACCGAGGCCCAGACCGTCGCCCAGCAGCGCCTGCTCCCCATGGCCCCCTCCCTCGGCATGGACGACGAGAAGTACGCCGCCTTCATGAGTACCAGCCTGAAGGTGATGAAGGCACTGAGGCTGCGCTGAGGCGCGCCTTCGGGGGCGCGGGCGACCGCGCCACCCACCACTGACGGCCCGCACGCGACACTCGACGAGGAGCACCCGTGCCCCAGGACACCTACGACTACGACGTCATCGTCGTCGGATCAGGATTCGGCGGATCCGTGACCGCCCTGCGCCTGACGGAGAAGGGCTACACCGTGGGCGTCCTGGAGGCCGGTCGCCGCTTCACCCGCGAGTCGCTCCCGAAGAACTCCTGGGACATCAAGAACTACCTCTGGGCGCCCCGGCTCGGCTGCTACGGCATCCAGCGCATCCACCTCCTCGGCAACGTCATGGTGCTGGCCGGCGCGGGCGTCGGCGGCGGCTCGCTCAACTACGCCAACACCCTCTACGTCCCGCCGAAGACCTTCTTCGACGACCCCCAGTGGCGGGACATCACCGACTGGCAGGAGGAGCTGAAGCCGTACTACGACCAGGCGGAGCGCATGCTCGGCGTGCGGCTCAACCCGACGATGACGCCCTCCGACGTGCACCTGAAGGCCGCGGCGGAGAAGCTCGGCGTCGGCGACACCTTCCATCTCGCCCCCGTCGGTGTCTTCTTCGGCGACGGCAAGGACGCCGCCGGCGACGCGAAGGCCGCGCCCGGCGACCGGGTCGCCGACCCCTACTTCGGCGGCGCCGGCCCCGCCCGCAACGCCTGCACCGAGTGCGGCGAGTGCATGACCGGCTGCCGGCACGGCGCGAAGAACACCCTCAACGAGAACTACCTCCACCTCGCCGAACGGGCGGGCGCGGCCGTCCATCCCATGACCACCGTCGTCTCCGTCACCGACGACTCGCGGGGCGGCTACGCGATCGCGACCCTCCCCACCGACGACAAGAAGGCGGAGGGCCGGATCTTCACGGCCCGCCGGGTCGTCGTCGCGGCCGGCACCTACGGCACCCAGACGCTGCTGCACCGGATGAAGGCCGGCGGCCAACTGCCGTACCTGTCCGACCGGCTGGGCGACCTCACCCGCACCAACTCCGAGGCGCTGGTCGGCGCCCAGACCGACGACCGCCGCTACCGCAGGGCGCACGGCACCCCGAAGGCCGACTTCACCCGGGGCGTCGCCATCACGTCCTCCATCCACCCGGACGCGAACACCCACATCGAGCCGGTCCGCTACGGCAAGGGCTCCAACGCGATGGGCGGCATGTCCATCCTCCAGGTGCCGTACGCGGAAGGCTCCTCCCGCGTCCTCGGCTGGCTGGCGAACGCGGCCCGCCACCCGATGCTCGTGCTGCGCTCGCTCTCCAACCGGAAGTGGTCGGAGCGGACCATCATCGGCCTGGTGATGCAGTCCCTGGACAACTCCCTGACGACGTACCTGAAACCGGACGGCGTCGGCAAGGGCCTGCTCACCGCCCGGCAGGGCCACGGCGCGCCTAACCCCAAGCAGATCGAGGCCGCCTCCCGGGCCGCGACCGTGCTCGCCGCCGAGATCAACGGCTTCGCCGGCAGCAACGTCGGCGAACTGATGGGCACTCCGCTCACCGCGCACTTCCTCGGCGGCTGCCCGATCGGCGACTCGCGCGAGACCGGCGTCATCGACCCGTACCACCGGCTCTACGGCCACCCCGGCATCTCGGTCGTGGACGGCGCCGCCGTCTCCGCGAACCTGGGCGTGAACCCGTCCCTGACCATCACCGCGCAGGCCGAGCGCGCGATGTCGTACTGGCCCAACAAGGGCGAGGCGGACCCGCGGCCGCGGCAGGGCGAGGCGTACGAGCGGCTGCGGCCGGTCGAGCCGCACCGCCCCGCGGTCCCGGCCGGTGCCTTCGGCGCGCTGCGCCTGCCGCTGCTGGACATCCCGGCCGTGCCCCCGAAGAAGTAGCCCAAAGGGCGAGCGCCCGGACACCGAAGAGGGACCTGTGCCCCCCTCCGAGCCCAGGTCCCTCTTCGTCCGGTGCGCGCGGCCGCCTCGGAAGGCGGGCCGCGCGACCTCGTTCACATGGCTAGGCGACCGCCCCGGCCTTCCGGCGCCGGACCACGAACACCGCGCCGGCACCGGCCACGACGGCGACCCCGCCGACCAGGCCGATGACCGGCAGGGCCGAACTGGAGCCGGTCTCGGCGAGGTTGCCGGTCGGCAGGTCGGAGATCTCGCCCTGCGGCCGCTTCACGGAGTCCTTGCCGCCGTCGTCGCTCGGCGTGGCCGTACCCGGGGCCGGGTTGGCGGAGCCGGCCTTGAGGACCGTGAAGTCGTACTGCGCCCAGCCCTCGGCGATGCAGTCCTGGCCGTCGACCTTGTCGAGGTAGGCGCCGGAGCCGAAGGAGTAGGCGTCACCGGCGGGCGCCTTGGCGTCGATGGAGACCCGCAGGTCGACCGACCTGCTCGCGCCGGACTTGAGCTTGTCGACGTAGAAGAAGTAGTCGCCGGCCCAGTCGTCGCTGCCGATCCGGTCCCAGGAGCCGGTCTCGGCGTTCTTGAACTCCAGGTCGACGTACGGGCTGAGGAACTTCGACTCGCTCAGTTCGTAGTTCTCGATCTCGGCGTAGAAGGCGACGCCCTCGACGTCGGTCTTGGACTCGTTGGTCACGACCAGCTTGAAGCCGTGGAAGCCGTCACCGGCGACGATCTTGCCGGGCAGGCCTTTGATGTCGGCGGACACCTTGGCGTGGCCGAAGTCCTGGTCGAGGTCCTCGCAGTAGGGGACGTCCGGGTCGGTCGGGTCCTCGCTGGGCTCCGCCGAATCGGACGGCTCGGCCGAGGCCGACGCGCTCGCACTGGCGCTCGCGCTATCGCTGGGCGAGGCGGACGCCGGGGCCGACTCGGACGCGGAGGCGCTGTCGCTCGGCGCCGCGGAGTCCGAAGCGGAGGCCGAGGCCGTGTCGCTCGGGATCTCGCTGGGCGCGCTCTCGGAGGCCGAGGGCAGGTCGTCCGCGAAGGCGGCCGGTGCCGAGAGCAGGGCTATGGGCGCGATGACAGCCGTGGCGGCTGCCGCGGCCATGGCGCGGCGAAGCTTCATGAGGACCCCCGTGAATCAGGCGCGGCAGACGGATGTAACCGCTGGTTCCAGTGATGTGACCGGCGAATCCAGTGAATGGTTGCCTCCGCATTCACCGAATTCTCATGTGACGGTCGTCACTCACGGTCGGTCGCGGAGGGGGTCGTCTCCGCGGCCGGTTCCAGGGCTATTCTCCCCCAGTCGAACGGCCGAGCGAGAGAGTGCGATGTCTGACAGACGGTCCGAACAGTCGTCGGGGGACGAACCGTCGTCGTCCTCCGCCATACCCGACGAGGTGTGGGAGCGGTTCATCCGCGACTCCGAGCGCGACATCCGCAGGTCCGCGCCGAAGGAGCCCTCCGCCCGTGCCCGGCAGGTGGCCGAGCGGCTCAAGGGGCGGCAGGAGCCGGAGGGTTGGCGGACCGGGCCCGCCTGGCGGGAGATGGACGGGCGGGCCGCGCGGCGCCGCAGGCTGTGGGCGGTGCTCGGCCTGCCGGTGGCGATCGCCGTCGCTCTCGTGGCGGTGCGGCCGTCGCTGATCCCCGGCGACCCCTTCGGGCCGGCGTCCGGCGCGGACACCGCGACCTCGCAACTCCCGGCCGAGACCGCCGCTCCGACCGCGGCGCCGTCCGCGGTCGCCGCCGACACCCCCACCCTGGCCCATCCGTTCGCCGGTTCCCCGGCGCTGCGCTGGGCCGACGGCGCGGCCGGCATCGTGCTGCCGAAGGCCACCGCGCTCGGTTCGATCCCGAAGGACCGCGTCGAACTGGCCCTCCGGCAGACCAGGAAGCTGCTCGTCGACGCCAACCTCGACCCCGAGGTCGTGGCCGGCGCCCGCCCCGACGCCGCCCTCGCGGTCCTCGACCCCCGGCAGCCCCGCGTCCTCGACGAGCTGGACACCGCGCTGCGCCACCCCAGCAAGGCCCACGACCCGCTGTCCCTCTTCAGCCGCTTCGACCCCGAGGACGTGATGCCGGCCGGCAAGGTCGTCAAGACCCGGGGCCGGATCACCTTCGGCAAAGGCACGTTCGGCGGCGTCGCCGTGCACGCGGACTACACCTTCGTCTACCCGGTCGTCCCGGTCGACGGCTCGGGCGAGGTCACCCGGACCATCGTGCGCCGGATCGTCGACACCGAACTTCCCGATCCCGTGCGCTACCGGGTGACCCCGGGCCGGCTGACCCTCGTCCGCTACCTGGAGGACGCGGGCAACTCCGCCTGCGACGTCGACGACGGCTTCCTGCACCCGCAGTTCCCGTCCCGGGCGCCGACGGGCAGCGCCGCCCCGAGCGGGCCGTCGGTCGACCCGTACGACCGCAGCCGGCAGCTCGGCGACGGCCCTGAGGACTGCGGCACGGTCAGCCGGACCTAGCCGCCGGAGCCACCCGGAGCCGCGCTTCCGCCGGAGGGCGCGTCGCCGACGACGGGTCTGCGCCGAGGGGTCTTCGGGGAAAGGCGAAGGGCCCCGCGGGACGGAGCCGCGGGGCCCTTCTTTCGTCAGCACCGACGTCAGGGCAGCGTCGGTGCCTGGGAGCGGCGCCGGGGGGTTGCGCCGCTGGTCTCTGTGCCCTGTGCCACCGTCCCGCCCCGGGCGGGCGCCCCTGAGCACTCGGGGCGTACGGCGGGTGTCGACCTTCGGCGGACGGTCGGCGCACGGCAATTACGCTGCCTGAACTGGGACGTGGGAGCTTCTGAAGGCTGTGGGGGCCCTCCAGGCATCGTGCTGGATGCACGGGGCCTCCGCAACCGTTTGACCCAGCCCTTGTGCATATTTGCGATTTTCCGCCGGTCGGCCCCGGGCGTCCCCGGAGCCGGCCGTCTCAGGTGTGACCGGGCTGCTGTCCCCTGCCGTCCGGTCACATGACTGGAGCGAGGTCCCACGGCGCACGGCACGATCCGTACGCCTCATCGCTCCAGCGAGCCACGCGTGGTTCTTTCGGGCCGCCCCTGGCTGGCACGGACACCCCACCAACGAAGCGGTCCGGGTGCCGGTCACGCGCCGTACGGGTGAGAAGGCTCCGAACTCAGGTCCGCCCGAACTCAGATCCGCCCGAACTCAGATCCGCCCGCGGCACAGTTCGAGGAGCGTCATGGCCAGGGCGGTGCCCGGCCTGCCGAGCGCCTCGCTGTAGTGACCGAGAACCTCCATCTCCCGGGACAGGTTCACCCGGCGGCCGCCGGAGGTGATGCGGGCCTCCTGGATGACGGCGGAGACCGCCATCCGTTCCTGGATCATGCCGATGATCCGGTCGTCGAGCGCGTCGATGCGCTCGCGGGCGCCGGTGATCACTCCGGCGGCCTCGGCGGTACGGGCGCCGGTCTTCTCGGCGGGGGTGACGCTCATCTCGGGGCTCCTCGTCTCGGGGGTTCCCAGGCGGTCCTCGCAGGGGAGGGGCCTCGGACCGGCAGGATCCGGAGAAACACCAGGCGCCCCGGACCTTGTCGGCCCGGGGCGCCTGGGGAAGTCGCTCGTCAGTAGATGCTCAAGCGAAACGACCATGGCAGCCGGCGGGCCGGTCGCCATAGGTAAAGGTGAAGGTCGTCTGCGTGAGCATGGCGGCGAGTATGCCACACCACCTCGTCAGGGCGTCGCCCGCCCGCCCCGTTAGAATCGGTAACCACAGACCCCCGCCCCACCGCCGGAAGGCACCCCGTGTCATCAGCGACTCCCGCTGCCGCCACCCCCGACACCGTCCTGGTCGTCGACTTCGGCGCGCAGTACGCCCAGCTCATCGCCCGCCGCGTCCGCGAGGCCCGGGTCTACAGCGAGATCGTGCCCAGCACCATGCCGGTCGCCGAGATGCTCGCCAAGAACCCGGCGGCGGTCATCCTCTCCGGCGGCCCCTCGTCCGTGTACGAGGAGGGCGCCCCCCGCCTGGACCGCGCGCTCTTCGAGGCCGGCGTTCCCGTCTTCGGCATGTGCTACGGCTTCCAGCTGATGGCCCAGGTCCTCGGCGGCACCGTCGACAACACCGGCGCCCGCGAGTACGGCCGCACCGACCTGCACGTCTCCCGGTCGTCGTCCACCCTCTTCGAGGGCACCCCGGACGAGCAGCACGTGTGGATGTCCCACGGTGACGCCTGCTCCGCCGCTCCCGAGGGCTTCACCGTCACCGCGTCCACGGACGTCGTCCCGGTCGCCGCCTTCGAGAACGACGAGAAGAAGCTCTACGGCGTCCAGTACCACCCCGAGGTCATGCACTCCACGCACGGCCAGCAGGTGCTGGAGCACTTCCTGTACCGGGGCGCGGGCCTCACCCCGTCCTGGACCACCGGCAACGTGATCGAGGAGCAGGTCGCCCTCATCCGCGAGCAGGTCGGCGACAAGCGCGCCATCTGCGGCCTGTCCGGCGGCGTGGACTCCGCGGTGGCCGCGGCGCTCGTCGCGCGCGCCATCGGTGACCAGCTGACCTGCGTGTACGTCGACCACGGCCTGATGCGCAAGGGCGAGACCGAGCAGGTCGAGAAGGACTTCGTGGCCGCGACCGGCGTCAAGCTGGTCGTCGTGGACGCCGAGGAGCGCTTCCTGAGCGCGCTGAAGGACGTCTCCGACCCGGAGGAGAAGCGCAAGATCATCGGCCGCGAGTTCATCCGGGTCTTCGAGCAGGCGCAGGCCGAGATCATCGCGGACGAGGGCCCGGCGGTGGAGTTCCTCGTCCAGGGCACCCTCTACCCGGACGTGGTCGAGTCCGGCGGCGGCTCCGGCACGGCCAACATCAAGTCCCACCACAACGTCGGCGGCCTCCCCGAGGACCTGGAGTTCCAGCTCGTCGAGCCGCTGCGCAAGCTGTTCAAGGACGAGGTCCGCATGGTCGGCCAGGAGCTTGGCCTGCCGGAGGAGATCGTCCAGCGCCAGCCCTTCCCCGGCCCCGGCCTCGGCATCCGGATCGTCGGCGCGGTCACCAAGGAGCGGCTCGACCTGCTCCGCGACGCCGACGCCATCGCCCGCGAGGAGCTGACCGCGGCCGGCCTGGACCGCGACATCTGGCAGTGCCCGGTGGTCCTGCTCGCGGACGTCCGCTCGGTCGGCGTCCAGGGCGACGGCCGCACCTACGGTCACCCGATCGTGCTGCGCCCGGTCTCCTCCGAGGACGCCATGACGGCCGACTGGTCGCGCCTGCCGTACGACGTCCTCGCGAAGATCTCCACCCGGATCACCAACGAGGTCCGCGACGTCAACCGGGTCGTCCTCGACGTCACCTCGAAGCCGCCGGGCACCATCGAGTGGGAGTAGCGGGCCCTACGTGCGCTTGACCGTGCGCACGGGCCCGCCGGGCCGCCAGGCCTCGACGACCAGGTAGGTGTCGTCCTCGACGCGGGTCCGCACGACCTCCGTCAGCTCGGCACGGAAGAGGTGGAACGGTCCCTCGGGCACCACCACCTCTTCCGTGAACCTCCCCTTCACCGCCGCGTCCGTCACCTCGTGGGCCCGTCCGCCGATCCGGACGTCGCCGCCGCCCATGCCGGTGCCCTCCCCGGGGTTGGCCTGGAGCGCGAACCTCGGGTCGCGCAGCAGGTCCAGGGCCTTCACCGAGTCCGGCATCATGCCGAGCCAGAGGTCGCCGTCCAGGAACCGGACCTCCAGGCCCGAGGTGCGGGGCGAGCCGTCCTTGCGGAGCGTGGCCAGGACGTGGTGCGGCTGGGCGGTGAAGCGTGTCTCGGCGGCTCGGGCCAGGTCGGGCGCGGCGGCGGCGAAGTCCGCCCAGCGGACGGCAGGGGTTCCGGTTGCGGGGACGGTGCGTGTCATGCGTGCCAGTCTGCTGCCGATACACGACATCTTCTGTCGTGTTTTGCTCGCGGGCGTCATCTTTACAGAACAGCTCTGTTTTCCTGCGCTGACCGACGGTAACTTCCGCCCGTAACACAAACCCAGTGCTGGAGGACCTATGCACGGGCCGACTCCGCCCCTGCCGCTGCCCACGGATCAGCTCCGGTTCGCGATGCCGCCGATGCACGACTCGCTGGACGACGAGCGCCGGCATCGCAAGGAGCGGCTCGCGGGCGCGCTGCGGATCTTCGGCCGGGCCGGACTGGAGGACGGAGTCTCCGGGCACATCACCGCCCGCGACCCCGAGTACTCGAACTGCTTCTGGGTCAATCCGTTCGGCATGCCGTTCAAGCACGTCACCGTCAGCGACCTCGTCCTGGCCAACCAGGACGGCCAGGTGATCGAGGGCCGCTACCACGTCAACCAGGCCGCTTTCACCGTCCACGCCCAGGTGCACGCGGCCCGCCCGGACGTCGTCGCCGTCGCCCACTGCCACTCCGTGCACGGCCGCGCGCTGTCCGCCCTCGGCGACCTGCTCGACCCGATCAGCCAGGAGAGCTGCGCCTTCTACGAGGACCACGCCCTCTACGACGCCTACACCGGCGTCGCCGTGGACGCCGAGGAGGGCCGGCGGATCGCCGACGCCCTCGGCTCCCACAAGGCACTGGTGCTGCGCAACCACGGGCTGCTGACCGTCGGCGACTCGGTCGACGCGGCGGCCTGGTGGTTCCTGTCCATGGAGAAGTCCGCACAGGTCCAGCTGGCCGCGAAGGCGGCCGGCCGTCCGCTGCTCATCGACCACAAACTCGCCGTCGCCACCCGCGAACAGCTCGGCGGCGACCTGGTGGCCTGGATCAACTACCAGCCCCTGTGGCAGGACATCAGCCGCGCCGAACCGGATCTGCTGAGCTAGGAGCCGTCGTCCGCGTCCCTTCCGGGACCCGCCGGGCCGTCGGCTCAGAAGCTGCGCAGCACCGCCGCCTTGGTCGCCGTGAACTCCTCGTCCGTCAGCACGCCGTCCCTGTGCAGCTCGCCCAGCTCCCGGAGCCTGCGCAGCAGCACGTCGTGGTGGTCGGCGGACGGGCGCGGCACGGTTGCCGGCGGCCGGTCCCGGTCGGCGTACTCCGCGCCCGCGCGGGTCGAGGGATGCGGCAGCCGGGCCGTGACCGCGGCGGCCACCAGCGCCGTCAGCAGATCGCGGCGGACGCTGCCCCACAGGTCCAGCGCGTAGGGGTCGCGCTCCGCCGGGAGTTTCGAGAACGCCGTCTCCCGGGTCACGAACCGCAGGAAGCCGTCCTCGTAGCCCGAGTTGGGCAGCCACTCCACCTGCACCAGGTCGCCGACGCCGATGATCCGCGGCCCGGTCGCCCGCTTGACCCGGTCGGAGGTGTCGGCCCAGTCGATCCGCACCTGCGTACCGTCGAACGACACCGTGCCGTCCGAGGACCGCACCGACACCGGAACCGGCGGCCCCGGCAGCAGGTACGCCTTCGCCGGCTCCCTCGGGATCTCCTCCAGCAGCAGGGACTGCCGGATCTCCGCCACGACGTACTCCGCCACCCCGGACCGGTCCCCGTCCACCGTCAGCAGATACGGATCCGCGGTCTCCGGAAGCCTTCCGCCGGTCGCCTGGAGCAGCGGATCCGCCCCCTCGCGTAGCCGCAGCCGCAGTCGTCCGTGCCTGCGCTCCGGCTCGTGCACCACCCCCGCCACCGCCTCCAGCGGCACGGCGATCTCCCCGTACGTCTGCCGGAACAGCGGCACGGAGCGGTGGCGCCCCGGCGTGATCCGGAGCGTGCTGCCGTCGAAGGCCCAGGTCCCGTCCCGCTGGATGATCTCGGCCATGGGGGGATTCTCGCAGCCGGGTCAACCTGTCGGCCGTACCTTCACCCGCGGTCACCGACCTGCTGGACGCGGACAGCGTGGCGTAGGGCACAATTCGTCCTCGACACAAGGGAGTTGCGCGGCGTCGTCCGGCCCCGGCCAGGGCCCTGAGCGTCGTGCCCCGGGCGTGGGGAAGGCGGGCGTCGGGCGTGGCGGTGCAGGAGGCGAGGCAGGGCCCCGGTTCGGGTGTCCACGGCGGCGGCTGCGCGTGCGGGGACTGTCCGCACGGGGCACGCGAGGGACATCGGCGGGCGGTCGCCGAATTCCTGCTCAAACGCGAGGAGTTCGCGGCCGGACAGGGCCTGCCCGCGGCGGTGGCCCACTCCGCCTCCGCCTCCCGGCAGTGGGTCTCCGAGGAACTCTCCCAGTCCGCCGAAGTGGTCGCCGAACGCGGCCGCGCCGAGGGCGAGGCCTGGCTCGCCCGGCTCTGGCAGCGCACCGTCGTGACGGTCTGGGCCACCGTCGTGATCATGCTCCTGGTCCAGTCCCTCACCGCGATCGGCGCCGGCTGGACCAGCGCCCGCACCGCCGGACTGGCCGCCGCCGTGGCCGTCGCCCTCGCGCTGACCGCCGGCTCCTGGTTCCACCGCTCGCGCGGCGGCGTGCTCGCCCCCGTGATCGGCGAGGACAACCGCATGTCCACCTCCCGCACCGTGGCCGCCTCCTGGGTCCTCTTCGTCGCCTACGCCGTGCTCGTCCTCGCCGGCCGTCTGGCCGTCGCCTCCTCTCCCGCCGACCGGGACGCCCTGATCGCCGGCCTCGACCTCGCCCGGGGGGCCGGTGTGGTGACCGTCCTCGCCGTGGTCTGCGGCATCGCCGTGCTGGTTCGCCGGGTGGTCGGGCTGCGCATCCTCGGCCAGCGCCTGCAGAAGGTGCCCGCACACCGCCCCCGCGCGGCCGACCTGCTCACCGACGACTCCGGCCGGGGCACCTTCGCCGACATCCAGTACGTCGTGATCGGCGCCGTCGCCCTGGTCTTCGCCGCCGTACGCCTCGCCCGCCGCCCCGACCAGCTGCCGGACCTGCCCTGGGGCCTGGCGACCGTCGTCCTGATCTCCGCCGCGACCTACCTCGCCGGCAAGTACGCCGAGGGCGGCCGGCCGGTCATCCTCTCCGTCGTCCGCGCCCGCGAGGCAGGCGCCCTGGACGCGCCCATCCGCACCGGCGACGACATCGAGATCCGCGGCACCGGCTTCGTGCCTCCCGGCGCCCAGACCGCCGACCGCCTGGCCCGCATGGTCGTGCGAGTCGGCGCGGTCAACGTCCACGTCCCGCTGGTCCCCGTCGCCGGCGGCTTCAGCAATCCCACGGACGGCGTCCTCACCGTCCCCGTACCCGTCGAGGTGGAGCCGGGGCCGGTGGAGATCCAGGTGGTGACGGCCGCCGGGACGGCCACCAACCGCTGCGTGGTCGAGGTGACCGAGTGACCCGGCCGAGGTGACCGGGTGACGGGAACGGCCGTTACGGCGGCGGCGCCACCGTGCGTGTGGCCGTGCGGGTGACGAAGACCCGCCGAAATTCGGAAAAACGTCCGCGAGAGGGTTGAGCCGCTCGCGGTTGCCGTACGTATGGTCTGTTGAGGGGCCCTGTGCACACCGGCGAGAGGCGGCTAGTGGCGATGACTCACGGCATTCGTACGGACACGCATCCCCCGTATCTCGATGGCGATCGTGGTGGTCTACGGGAGACCGCCACCCGATACGCCCTCCTTCCTCTGCGGATCTTCCTGGGCGTCACCTTCATCTATGCCGGTCTGGACAAACTGACCAGCAGCGAGTTCCTGAAGTCCGGCGGCGCCGGTTCCATCGGCGACACCATGCGCGGGGTCCGGGACTCCGCCGCCATCCCCGCCCTGATCGACCTGGCTCTGAAGAACCCGGTCGGCTTCGGCACCGCGATCGCCCTCGGTGAACTCGCCGTGGGCCTCGGCACCCTCTTCGGCCTGCTGGCCCGGGTGGCGGCCCTCGGCGGTGCGCTCATCTCGCTCAGCCTCTGGCTGACCATCAGCTGGGCCAACTCCCCGTACTACTACGGCAACGACCTCGCCTACCTGATGGCCTGGCTGCCTCTGGTCCTGGCCGGTGCGCCCTACCTCTCGCTGGACGCGATGCTGCATGCCAGGCGCAGGCGACGCTCCGGCGGCCTGCGCTAGCTTCTTCCGTTCTTCGCTAACGCTCCGGTGCGCGGCGGCGCCTGCGTATCGCCCGGGTCAGAGCCGCGGTCACGCCAGCCAGGAACAGGCCGGCCACCATCAAGGGGATGACCGCGAACCACTCGGTCGTCCACAGGCCCCCCGCGTCACCGGCGTAGGCGATCCCCGTCGCCGTCAGGAAGACGCCCACCACCAGCCGTCCCGGCTGGAACTCATGCCGCAGCACGGCTCACCTCCACCTGTCCCGCGCCGACCTGGAGGTCCAGGTCGAGCGTGCCCGTGTTCTTCGCGCCCGCCGCCGGTCGCAGCGTCACGTCCTCGTGCTTGCCCGGTGCCACGTCCACGTCCTTCTGGCCGTCGCCGGGCAACTGGATGTCGCCCAGTCCCACGTCGATGCTCATCCGCACGGTCACGTCCGCCGGCACGACGACCCGCAGCCGGCCCGCACCGACCTCGGCGGCCGTCGACACCGTCCGCCCCTCGGCGACGCGTAGGTGTTCCAGGTCCAGGGTGGCGACGCCGCTTCCCAGGTCGTAGGCCGGCTTCACCTCGGCCGCCGTCGCCGGGGTCCAGGACCGGCGCGTCCAGTGGGTGCTGATGTCGGACGGCAGGGCCGTCGACGCCGCGAGCAGGGCCGCCGTCACGAGGGCCAGGAACAGCGAACCTGCTCCCGTGCGTCCCAGGAACGAGCTGACCGCCGTGCCCAGGCCGAACACGATCAGCGCGCCGGCCAGACCGGTCTGCAGGCTGGTGCCCAGCGGATGCGTGTCCCACGTCAGGCCCGTGCCCAGACCGCCTGCCAGCAGAGCGAACAGGAAGATCCAGCCGCCGATCCAGCGCGGACCGCGCGGCGCCGCGGGCGCGCTCCGCCGGGCGGCCGTGTCCTGGCCGTGGACCCACGGCGTGCTCAGCCGGAAGTCGAGGCCGGGTGCCTCCCGGCCGCGGGCCTCGCCCGGACCCCACAGATATCCGGTGCCGCCGACATGCGTGCCGTCCTTCACGATCGGATCGCGCCACCACGACGGGTAGGTGATCGAGATCGGCGGCGCCTGGGCTTCCGGAGGAGCGTCGGCGACCGTCTGGGCGGCCAGCGGATCGGGGTCCGGGGCGCCCCGCCGCCGCGACCAGTACCCGGCGCCGGCCAGCAGCACGGACAGGACCACCGCGAAGGTCAGCACCCCGCCGTTCCTGATCATCGTCAGCAGGACCCCGCAGCCGACCAGGGCGAACAGCACCGCCGCCAGGGCCTGCCCGTCGACCCGGCCGGTCAGCAGCTTGCGGACCTCGTTCTCCTCGTCGTCCTCGTAGGGAACGAAGAGCCAGGCGAAACCGTAGAAGAGGAGACCGATGCCGCCGGTCGCGGCCAGCACCGCGAGGGTGATGCGGAAGATCACCGGGTCCAGGTCGGTGTGACGTCCGAGTCCCGCGCACACGCCCGCGATCATCTTGTGCCGGCGGTCGCGCCGGAACCGGGGGAGCGTCCCGGCGTCGGTGGCGTCGGCCCCCGGTTCCGGCGCTCCCGTCCCGGCGGACTCCGCCGCGGCGGGCGCGGCATCCGGCGGCCCGGGGCCCTCGGCGGGCCGCGGGCCGGGGCCGGGTCCCGGACCCGTCGCGGCGTGCTCGTGATCAGTCATGAGTCAATGGTGACGGGCGAGGAGCCGCGACGGCAGTCGGGATGACCCTGGCCGAACCCTGAGATCGGCCCCGAGCCCGGACCGGGACGCGTTCGAACCGCTTCCCGACGGCCCGCCGCGGGGAAATCCGAAGATCAGGGCAGTATCGGGGGCCGACCCTGATGCCCGGGGGTCCCCGGCGTGTGAACATCGATGGCATGCCGGAAGCCGCAGCAGTGCCCCTCGACGACCCGCGGCCGCCGCGCAAGCTCTACCGCAGCAGCGACGGACGGTGGCTCGGTGGAGTGGCGCGGGGCCTCGCCGGGCACCTCGGCCTGCCCGTCGTGTGGGTGCGGCTCGTCTTCGTCGGCCTGTTCATGGCCAACGGCCTCGGCGCGCTGCTCTACGCCGCGTTCTGGTTCTTCGTGCCGCTCGGCCTCGGCGGCGTCGGCGGTCAGAAGCCGCCCTCCCTGGTCACCACCGAGACCTCGGCGGACGGCCGGCGCAGACTCGTCGCCCGCAGACCCGACAGAGGCCAGATCGTCGCGCTGCTCCTCATGGTCGTCGTGTCCATGGTGTTCGTGGGCAGCGTCAACCTCACCAACGGCGCCAAGGCCTATCTGCTGCCCGCGGTCCTGGTGGCCGCCGGTGCGGCACTGGTGTGGCGCCAGGCGGACAACGCCCGCCGGGCCCGCTGGGTCGAGGTCGGCAGGCGCCGCCGCACCCTCTCCCTGCTGCGCGCGGGCGTCGGTGTCCTGCTCGTCACGGCGGGCGTCTCCGGCGTCTTCGTCATGCAGGGCTCCGCCGCGCACATCGGCGCGGTGCTCCAGGCGTCGCTCGCCGTGCTCGTCGGCATCACCCTGCTCGCCGGTCCCTATCTCGTGCGGATGACCCAGGACCTCTCCGAGGAGCGGCTGATGCGCATCCGTGCCCAGGAGCGCGCCGAGGTCGCCGCCCACGTCCACGACTCCGTGCTGCACACCCTGACCCTGATCCAGCGCAACGCGGAGAACGCGAACGAGGTGCGCCGCCTCGCCCGCGCCCAGGAACGCGACCTGCGCACCTGGCTCTACAAGCCGGAGGGCACCGGCAAGGACGAGGCCGACGAACCGGCCACCCTCGCCGAGGCGGTGCGCCGCAGCGCCGCGGAGGTCGAGGACAAGCACGGCGTCCCCATCGAGGTCGTGGTGGTCGGCGACTGCCCGCTCGACGAGCGGACGGGCGCGCAGATGCAGGCCGCGCGCGAGGCCATGGTCAACGCCGCCAAGTACGGTGGCGAGGGCGGCGCCGTCCAGGTCTACGCCGAGGCCGAGGGCAGGACGGTCTTCGTGTCCGTCCGCGACCGCGGTCCCGGTTTCGACCTCGACTCGATACCCGCCGACCGGATGGGTGTCAGAGAATCGATCATCGGCCGCATGGAGCGCCACGGCGGCACCGCGCGACTGCGGTCCGTGCCGGGCGGCGGCACGGAGGTCGAACTGGAGATGGAGAGGGCGGAGAACACGTCATGAGCGACGCGACCGAGGCGAACGGCCCGGCGGAGGGCACCGAGAAGGCCGGGCGTCGGGTGCGCGTGGTCCTCGTCGACGACCACCGGATGTTCCGTACCGGTGTGCAGGCCGAGATCGGCCAGACCGAGCAGACCGGCGTGGAGGTGGTCGGGGAGGCCGCCGACGTCGACCAGGCGGTTTCGGTGATCACCGCGACCCGGCCCGAGGTGGTGCTCCTCGACGTGCATCTGCCGGGCGGCGGCGGGGTCGAGGTGCTGCGCCGGTGCGCCCCGCTGGCGGCGGACGCCGAACGGCCGGTGCGTTTCCTCGCGCTGTCCGTGTCGGACGCGGCCGAGGACGTGATCGGGGTGATCCGCGGCGGGGCCCGCGGCTACGTGACCAAGACGATCACCGGCACCGACCTGGTCGACTCGATCTTCCGGGTCCAGGAGGGCGACGCGGTCTTCTCCCCGCGTCTGGCGGGGTTCGTCCTGGACGCCTTCGCCTCCACCGACGCCCCGCCGGTCGACGAGGACCTCGACCGCCTCACCCAGCGCGAGCGCGAGGTCCTGCGCCTGATCGCCCGCGGCTACGCCTACAAGGAGATCGCCAAGCAGCTGTTCATCTCCGTCAAGACGGTCGAGTCCCATGTGTCGGCGGTCCTGCGGAAGTTGCAGCTGTCCAACCGGCACGAGCTGACCCGCTGGGCGACGGCCCGTCGGCTGGTCTGAGGCGCCCCCCAGGGGTCTCACACCACCCGCGTCGCCCCCGCGAACGGCATCTCGTCGATCGGCGCGATCCGTACCGGCGCCGACGGGTTGGGCGCGTGGATCATCTGGCCGTTGCCGATGTAGATGCCGACGTGGCTGATGCCCGAGTAGAAGAACACCAGGTCGCCCGGCTGGAGTTCGGAGCGGGACACCCGGCGGCCGGCGTTGATCTGGGCGTAGGTGGTGCGGGGCAGGGAGACGCCGGCGGAGCGGTAGGCGGCCTGGGCGAGTCCCGAGCAGTCGAAGGCGTTCGGGCCGGTCGCGCCCCAGATGTAGGGGCTGCCGAGCTTGGAGTAGGCGTACGCCACGGCGGCCGCGGCCCGGGAGTCGGAGGCGGTGGCCGGGGCGTGGGCCGGAGCCAGTGTGGTGCGGCCGGCGGAGGCCGAACGGGAGGCGCGCGCGGGGGAGCCGTCCGCGGTGACCACCGCCTGCTGCTGCGGCGAGAGCCGGTCCAGCAGCCGCCGGGCCTCGGCGAGTTTGCCGGTGATGGTGGTCTTCTGCCGTTCCAGTTCGGCCTGCCGGGACCGCAGCGAGGCCAGCTCCAGGTGTGCCGCGCCGCGCAGTTGCTCGATCTCCCGCAGCTGCCGGCGCACCCGCGTCACCGCGCCGGCCTGGGCGGCGCCCGCCCGTTCGGCGAACGCGGCGTTGTCCAGGTACCGGTCGGGATCGCTGGAGAGCGCCAGCTGCCACGCGGGGTCGATACCGCCGTCGCGGTACTGCGCGGCCGCGGCCAGACCGAGCGCGTCGCGCGCGGAGTTGAGCTTCTCCTGCTTGCGGGCGGTCTGGTCCTGGAGGGCCTTGATCCGACGCTGGGCCGTGTCGGCCTTCTCCTTCGCCCCGTCGTACTTCTCGGTGGCCGTCTCGGCCTCCTGGTACAGCTGGTCCACCCTGGTCTTCACCTGCGCCGGGGTCAGTTGCGGCTCGGCGTTTCCGGTCCCCTCGAAGCCCGTCGCGGTGGCCGCGCCCGCCAGGGCGAGGGTGACGGCCGTGCGGGCCGTGTTGCCGCCGAGCGAGCGCTGTCGGGGCTTGCGGTGCGCTGCCACCTGGACTGGTCACGTCCTTTCGTAGGCCGCCGGACCGTCCGTCCACAGGCCGGGGAAGCGTGTGTGCGGCCGCAGGGGTGCGGTGTACGCGTCCGGCGGCGGCCCGCACAGGGGAACGGGCCGCCGCCGGACTTTCTCGGCGGTGGTGTCCGACTGCCGCCCCTGGCCCGGGCGGCGGTGGGGAGTCGGTCACCTGGGGGAGGACGCTAGGCCGGGGTGTGTCGGGTCCGTAACGTGATGCACGGAATTGGTGTGACCGGATCGTTACCTGATGGTTTGTGGCCAGGATTCCGGTCCGGAGCCGTCGGCTTCACTCGGCGGGATGACCGAAGCGCCGGTTCCGGGGCGGCCGGGGTGCGCGGGCTGCTATGGCGCATATATGCGCGATGCCGGGTGCCGGGGCGGACGTCGGGGGAAGGCCGGTGTCCCGCCAGGGGCCGCCGTACGGAGAGGGGCCGGTGAGCGGTGCTCCGGGGGCGGCTGGTTAGGCTCCGGGGCCATGGGCGTACTCATCCATCTCTTCGTCGGCCTGCACATCATCGGCATCGCCGCGCTCCTCGGCGGCTTCCTCACCCAGATGAAGGCGATGGGCCGGGGCACGGCCCGGTTCGTCCCGGGAATGCTGCACGGCGCGTTCACCATGCTCGCCACGGGCGTGATCCTGGTCGGCCTCAACGAGGCCGACGACCACCACGTCAACACCGTCAAGATCGGTGTGAAGCTCGCGCTGCTGATCGTGATCCTCGGCCTCGTCTACGTGAAGCGGGACGACGAGAAGGTGGAGAAGGGCGCGTTCGGCCTGGTCGGCGCGCTGACCATGGCGAACGTCTTCATCGCCGTCCTGTGGACCTGACCTGGGGGTCCTGACGGGAAGCCGGTGCCCCCGCCGGCCCCGCCCGCGTCAGGCCGGTCGCACCACGCTGTGGATGATCGACCCGCCGCCGTAGAAGAAGACCAGGTCGCCGGGGCGGGCGGCGGCCAGGGAGACGGCGGTGCCGGCGTTCACCTGGTCGTACGTGGTGCGCGGCAGCGAGACGCCCGCGGCCTTCCAGGCGGCCTGGGAGAGGCCGGAGCAGTCGTAGGAGCCGGGACCGGTGGCGCCCCAGACGTACGGCTTGCCGATCTGCGCGCGGGCGAAGGCGATCGCCTTGGCGGCCTTGGTCCCGTAGGCGGAAGCCGAGGAGGGGCCGGAGGAGCCGCCCGAGGCCGGCGCCGACGACGGGTCGTCGTGCCGCTCGGCCGCCTGCCGCTTCGCCAGTTCCGCCGCCTTGGCCGCCGCCGCTGCCCTGGGTCGGCGGACGGGGATCCTTCACGGTGTGTGATCGCTCACGGTGAGAGGCCGGTTCTGGTGGGTGACCGGGACGAGTTTGCGGGGTGGGGACCGGTTGTCAGTGGGGCGCCCTAGACTCGGAGAGCGATGAGCAGCCTCTTTGACGACAGCTTCCTGGCGAGCCTCCAGCCCCCGCGCGGCCACGAGGAGGAACCCCCGCCGCCGCCCGAGGACGAGCACGGACCGGAGCCGGTTCCGGACGACCTGTTCGGCGGACAGTTCGACGCGCCTCCGGACCGGGACGCCTACTACCGCGACGGCGCCGCCCGGCCTGCCCCGGACCCGGCCGCGCTCCTGGAGGGGCTGAACGAGAACCAGCGTGCCGCCGTCGTGCACGCCGGCTCCCCGCTGCTCATCGTGGCCGGCGCCGGTTCCGGCAAGACGCGCGTGCTCACCCACCGCATCGCGCACCTGCTCGGCGCCCGCCACGTGCACCCGGGCCAGATCCTCGCGATCACCTTCACCAACAAGGCCGCGGGCGAGATGAAGGAGCGCGTCGAGCAGCTCGTCGGCCCGCGCGCGAACGCGATGTGGGTCATGACCTTCCACAGCGCGTGCGTGCGGATCCTGCGCAGGGAGAGCAAGAAACTCGGCTTCACCTCCTCCTTCTCGATCTACGACGCGGCCGACTCCAAGCGACTGATGGCCCTGGTCTGCCGCGACCTGGACCTCGACCCCAAGCGCTTCCCGCCCAAGTCCTTCAGTGCCAAGATCAGCAACCTCAAGAACGAGCTGATCGACGAGGAGGACTTCGCCGCGCAGGCCACCGACGGGTTCGAGAAGACCCTCGCCCAGGCCTACGCCCTCTACCAGTCACGGCTGCGCGAGGCGAACGCCCTCGACTTCGACGACCTGATCATGACGACGGTCAACCTGCTGCGGGCCTTCCCGGACGTCGCCGAGCACTACCGCCGCCGCTTCCGGCACGTCATGGTCGACGAGTACCAGGACACCAACCACGCCCAGTACGCGCTCGTGCGCGAGCTGGTCGGCACCGGCGGCCACGCCGAGGACGTACCGCCCGCCGAGCACGACCTGCCGCCCGCCGAACTGTGCGTCGTCGGTGACGCCGACCAGTCGATCTACGCCTTCCGGGGCGCGACGATCCGCAACATCCTCCAGTTCGAGGAGGACTACCCGAACGCGACGACGATCCTCCTGGAGCAGAACTACCGCTCCACCCAGACGATCCTCTCCGCCGCCAACGCGGTCATCGAGCGCAACGAGTCCCGCCGCCCGAAGAACCTGTGGACCAACGCGGGCGCGGGCGCGCAGATCACCGGTTACGTCGCCGACACCGAGCACGACGAGGCACAGTTCGTCGCCGAGGAGATAGACCGTCTGACCGACGCGGGCGAGGCGAAGGCCGGCGACGTCGCCGTCTTCTACCGCACCAACGCCCAGTCCCGCGTCTTCGAGGAGATCTTCATCCGCGTCGGCCTGCCCTACAAGGTCGTCGGCGGCGTCCGCTTCTACGAGCGCAAGGAGGTCCGGGACGTCCTGGCGTACCTGCGGGTGCTGGCCAACCCGGAGGACTCCGTCCCGCTGCGGCGGATCCTCAACGTGCCCAAGCGCGGCATCGGCGACCGCGCGGAGGCGATGATCGACGCCCTCGCCCAGCGCGAGAAGATCAGCTTCCCGCAGGCGCTCAAGCGCGTCGACGAGGCGTACGGCATGGCCGCGCGCTCGACCAACGCGGTCAAGCGGTTCAACACGCTGATGGAGGACCTCCGCACGGTCGTGGAGTCCGGAGCCGGACCCGCCACGGTCCTGGAGGCGATCCTGGAGCGCACCGGCTACCTCGCCGAGCTGCAGGCCTCCACCGACCCGCAGGACGAGACCCGGATCGAGAACCTCCAGGAACTCGCCTCCGTGGCGCTGGAGTTCGAGCAGGAGTCCGGCGCCGACGAGGCGTCCGGCGGACTGTCGGACTTCCTGGAGCGGGTGGCGCTGGTCGCCGACTCCGACCAGATCCCCGACGAGGACGAGGACGGCTCCGGTGTCATCACGCTGATGACCCTGCACACCGCCAAGGGCCTCGAATTCCCGGTGGTCTTCCTCACCGGCATGGAGGACGGCGTCTTCCCGCACATGCGGGCCCTCGGCCAGACCAAGGAGCTGGAGGAGGAGCGGCGCCTCGCGTACGTAGGCATCACGCGCGCGCGTGAGCGGCTGTACCTCACGCGGTCGACGATGCGCAGCGCCTGGGGCCAGCCGTCGTACAACCCGCCCTCGCGCTTCCTGGAGGAGATCCCGGCCGGGTATCTGGAGTGGAAGCGGACCGGTGCGACGGCGCCGGTCTCCTCCGGGCCCGTGTCCGGCGTGGCGTCCTCGCTCTCCTCGACCCGTTCGCGATCCTCGGCGTCCGGCGGCTCCGGTTTCGCCACCCGGCGGAGCGCGGAGAAGCCGGTGGTCTCGCTGGCCGTCGGCGACCGCGTCACCCATGACCAGTTCGGTCTCGGCACGGTCGTCGCGGTGAAGGGCACGGGCGGCAACGAGGAGGCGACGATCGACTTCGGCGACACCAAGCCGAAGCGGCTGCTGCTGCGGTACGCGCCGGTCGAGAAGCTGTAACCGCGCGCGCCGCGCGCGAACGCCGGGCCCCGCCGCCGTGAGCGGGGCTCGTCGGCCGGGACCGAGAGGGTGGGTCAGGTCGGGTCGAGTCCGTGGCTGCGCAGCCACGGCAGCGGGTCTATGGCGGCGCCGCCCGCCGGCCTGACCTCGAAGTGCAGGTGCGGGCCGGTCGAGTTCCCGGAGTTCCCGGAGTACGCGACCGGATCGCCGGCCTTCACGATGGTGCCGGAGGCGACGCGGTACGACGAGAGGTGGCAGTACCAGGTCTCCGTGCCGTCCTTCGCCGTCACGATCATCATGTTGCCGTAGGCGCTGTTCCACTTGGTGGAGACGACTCCGTCGGTCGCGGCCATGACGGTCGTGCCGTAGGAGACGGGGAAGTCGATGCCCGTGTGGACGGACATCCAGTTCACGCCGGCCTGGCCGAAGTAGGCGCTGAGCCCTCGCTGGGTGACCGGGAGGACGTACTTGGGGCGCAGCCGCTCCTTGCGGGCCGCCTCCGCCGCCGCCTTCTTCTTCTCGGCCTCCTGCTGGGTCTTGAGGTCGATGCGCTCCTGGGTCCGGCTGGCCCGGTCGGCGAAGTCGTCGGCGCCGGCCGAGAGCGTCCTGAGCTGGGCGTCCAGCTTGCTGTTGGCGGCGGACGGCTTCACCGACTGCGCGTCCGAGGCGGAGGCGGTGGTCTCCTGGCCGTCGCCGGTCAGGTTGCCCACGGACGCCGCCGCGATCCCGGCGACCCCCATCACACAGGCCGACGGGACGGCGATGGTCAGCAGCGCGGAGCGCTTGGGGGGCGTACGACGGCGGGAGCGGGACCCGGTGCGCGCGCCGGAGCGTGTCGCGGCCGGCGTCCTCTCCTCCTGGTCCTCCAGCAGGGGCGCCACCATGGGCAGCTCGCCGGTCGCGGCCGGTTCCCCGGCGTCCGCGGAGCCTTCCGGCGCCGCCGCGAACTCCTCGAACTCGTCATAGGCGACGTGCTCGAACATCTCGGTCGCCGACGTGTCCAAGGAGTCGGCGGGGTACGGCTCGTGCTGCGGGTCCGGCTCCGGCTGCTGCGCCGGGGTGCCGTCGGAGTTCCACTGCGTGGCGTCGTACGCGCCGGTGTCGAAGACCTGGGTGCCCCACTCCCACTGCTGGGTCGCGCCGGCCGTCGTCGCCTGGTCGGGCGGGAGCCAGGCGTTCGCGTCCCAGTGGCCGCTGCCGTCGCCCGTCGTCGCCTGGGCCGCGGGTGCCGCCTGCGGAGGGACGGTCCAGGTGGTGCTGTCGTAGGCGCCGGAGTCGTAGGCGGCCTGGTGCTGGGCCGCGTACGGGTCGTAGTTCAGGGTGTGGTCGCCGGCCGTCTGCCACTGCGTGGTGTCGTACGCGCCGGTGGCCTGGGCCTCGCCCGGGAGATGCCCGAAGAGCGGGTCGCTGTGGAACGCCGTGCCGGTGGTGGTGTGGTCGCCGGACGTGGTGAAGTCGCCGTACTGGGCTTCCTGGGTGCCGTACGGCGCGTAGTGCGCCTGGCCGGCGTCGGAAACCGGGGCCGGGGTGGTCATGGTCCCCGACGGGTGACGGTCGTTCACCAACTTCTCTTTCGCCTCGACAACAGGGGCTGCCAGAGCAGTGCGGCGACTGTACCCGGCGGTATACGGGCGCGACAATCTTCCGCAGGTTTCGTGGTTTCGGGAAACGGGCATTCGGCCGTGTTTCGGGGGACGACGGGCGCGGGTTTGGCCTTGTGTTCGATGAGTGTTCGAGATTGGCGGGTCCGCATCGGGGTTGCCCGGCCGTCGTGGGCCGCCCGAACCGAGTCGAATGCCCGGCCTCGCCCGGTTCGCTCTCCGTTCGCCGTCAGGCCACCGTCAGGTCAGCCGCGACCCGCTCCCGCGGCTGCACCTCGTCCAGCGCCTGCCGTATGCCGGTCGCGACCGCCGGGTGGACCGGCAGCGCGAGGTGGCCGACGCCGGTCACCTGCACGTTCGTCGCCATGAGGTCCGGGTGGTCGATCCGGGCCGTCTCCACCGGTTCCATCAGCGAGTCGAGGTCGCTCCAGAAGCCGACGAACCGGGTGCGGCAGCCGGGCGCGGGCTGCGCCAGCTCCTCGATGACCTCCGAGCCCGGACGCATCTGCCGGACGATCGGGTGCGCGTCCGCGAGCGGCACGACCCGGGTCCCGGCGTGCGGGGTGCCTAGGGTCACCAGGGTGCGGACGCGGTAGTCGCCGCCGAGCCGCTGCACGTAGTAGCGGGCGATCAGGCCGCCCAGGCTGTGCCCGACGATGTCGACCCGGCGGCTGCCGGTGCGCTGGCAGATCTCCTCGATGTGCCGGCCCAGCAGACCGGCGGCGGTACGGATGTCGCAGGTCAGCGGGGAGTAGTTGAGCGATTCCACGCGCTGGCCGCCGTGCTGGGCGAGCGCGCGGCGCAGCAGGACGAACACCGAGCGGTTGTCGATGAACCCGTGCAGCAGCACGACCGGCGGCGCCGTGGGGACCGGCAGCAGGGCCGTGCCGTCACGCGGGACGGGCAGGGCGGGGGAGCGGCGCTCCGGGGTGAGGCCGGTCGGGTAGAGGAGCAGGTGCCCGGCCAGGATGGCGGCTTCCAGCGCGGTCGACTTCAGCAGCGCCAGCGACAGACCGGCGAGCCGGTCCGGCAGCAGACGGCGGCACAGCGGGAGCAAGGGCTCGATCACCCCGGTGACCTTCATCGGCCGACCTCCTGTCGGCGCACGGCGGACGGCTCTGTCCCCTGTGTGCCCTTATGGGAGGCCGAGCGGAGGCGGCGCGGGTACGACGACGGGCCGCATCGCGTGCCCCAGTCGCCCCCGCGGACCACGCTGCGGCTCCCTGACGTGTCCCACACTGTGTGATTTCCCCCTCGGTAACCTCCGCGAAACTGCCGGTTGCGGGATGCTGGAGATAACGTTCGTTCACTGGAGACGGGTGGCGGAACGCGTCGAAGGTGCGGTACTTCTCGGTACGCACGCATCCTGGCGTGTTCGTTCGTGGTCATGGAGGCAGTGATGGGTGTGGCAGCCGGTCCGATCCGCGTGGTGGTGGCCAAACCGGGGCTCGACGGCCACGACCGCGGGGCCAAGGTCATCGCGCGGGCGCTGCGCGATGCGGGCATGGAGGTCATCTACACCGGGCTCCACCAGACGCCGGAGCAGATCGTCGACACGGCCGTCCAGGAGGACGCCGACGCGATCGGCCTGTCCATTCTCTCCGGCGCCCACAACACCCTGTTCGCCGCGGTGATCGACCTCCTCAGGGAGCGCGAGGCCGAGGACATCCTCGTCTTCGGCGGCGGCATCATCCCCGAGGACGACATCGCCCCGCTCAAGGACAAGGGCGTCGCCGCGATCTTCACACCGGGCGCGACGACGACGTCGATCGTGGAGTGGGTACGGGAGAACGTCCGGCAGCCCTCGCAGGCATGAGCCGCGTCCGCGTCACGGCTTCCCCCGGGCACCGCCGCCGGGGAGCCGCGGACTCAGCCCGCGACCGGGCCCAGTTCCTCCAGCATCACCGCCCGCAGCCGCAATGTCGTCGCGAGCCGCTGGAACGCCTCCGCCCAGTACCCGCCGGCACCCGGTGACGCGTCCTCGCCCTCGTCCGGCACCGCCAGCAGCGAATCCAGCCGGCCCGCCTCCGCTGGATCCAGGCAGCGCTCGGCCAGGCCCATGACCCCGCTGAAGCTCCACGGGTAACTCCCGGCGTCCCGCGCGATGTTCAGCGCGTCCACCACGGACCGGCCGAGCGGCGCCGACCACGGGACGGCGCACACACCGAGCAACTGGAACGCCTCCGACAGACCGTGCGCCGCGATGAACCCGGCCACCCACCCGGCCCGCTCGGCGCCCTCCAGCGTCCCCAGCAGCCTGGCCCGCTCGGCCAGGGACACCGCGCCGGGACCGCCCGCCTCCGGCGCCGCCGGAACCCCGAGCAGCGCCCTGGCCCACTCGGCGTCCCCCTGCCGTACCGCGGCCCGGCACCAGGCCGCGTGCAGCTCCCCCTGCCAGCCGTCCGCGACCGGAAGCGCCACGATCTGTGCCGGAGTACGGCCGCCGAGCCGCACCGGCCAGGTCGCGAGCGGCGCCGCCTCCACCAACTGGCCCAGCCACCACGACCGTTCTCCGCGGCCGGCCGGCGGTCTCGCCACCACTCCGTCCCGCTCCATGCCCGCATCGCACTCCGGCGGGGCCTCCACCGCGATCACCGGTCCGCCTCCCGTCCGGTCGACCGCCACGCACGCCGCGGCCCGCACCGCCATCCGCCCCGCCAGAGCCGAGCCCGGGAGCGTGGACAGCAGTTCCGCGGCCGTCGTCCGTACGTTGCGGCTCCGGTCCGACAGCGCCAGCTCCAGGAACGGCTCGTCCCCGGCGGCCAGGCCGGCGCGCAGCGAGTCGAGGAACATCAGCCGGTCCTCCGCCCGCTCCGTGGCCCAGGTCCCGGCCAGCAGCTCACGCGCCGCCTCGGGCGCACGGGCCCGCAGCGCCGCCAGCAGCGCCACCCGCTCGGCGAACAGGCCCTCCTGCCACAGCCGCCGCGTCCCGTCGGTGTCCTCGGCCCCGGGCAGGCTCGCGCCGCCGCCCGGGGCCGCGCGCAGGGCGAACCGCCAGTCCTGGTTGAACCGGGCCAGCCACAGCGCGCGCGGCCCCGCGAAGGCCAGCGCGGCGGGCCGCAGGTCGGTACGGCCGCGGGCCGCGTCCAGCAGCGCGGGCAGTGTCTGCGGGGGCGCGGCGAACCCGCGCGCGTTGGCCGCCGCGAGCCACTGGGGCAGCAGCTCCATGAGGTCGGGCGAGGTGCCCCTGCGACCGCCGGTGCCGGTGCCGGGCCGGTCGGACAGCAGCATCGCCAGCCTGCGCGCGGCGGCGGCCGGCAGCGCGGGCCGCGGGTCCCCGGGAGCCGCCTGCGGCCGGGCCGCGGCCCGCGCGGGCCGCAGCCCGGCCCGTCGGCGCACGGTCGCCACGGCGGCCTCGTCCAGCACGGCCACCGGAGCCGCCCGGCCGGAGCCGTCGGCCGCGGGCGGACGCCGGTCGGTGCCCAGCAGGGCCGTGGTGACGAGATCTTCCCAAGCGGTCACCGGGATCTCCTCTGCGGATTCGGGTCGGGTCGGAACATGCCGGCCGGTGGGGTCAGCACAGCGGCACCGCGTCGCCCGCGTGCTCGGGCCAGGCCGTCAGCGGGGTGAAGCCGCGGTGGCCGCACTCGCCGAAGACGGTGACCGGCGCCCCGCCGGAGAGCGCGACCAGCCGCCACAGACCGGGCCGGGAGCGGGCGTGCGGCGACAGCGGGAGCCCCCCTTCGCCGTCCGCGTCGGCCAGCTGCCAGGAGTCGCCGTCCGGCACCGGCACCACCCGGCCCAGGGTCACCGGCACCGAGTCCAGCCACGGGTCGGCCCGCAGCGCCTCCCCGTACCGGGCCGTCGCCTGCGCCGTGGTCATCCCGGGCGGCCGGACCGGCAGCGGCGCGGGCGCGGCGAACCGCTCGCCCAGGGCCGCCCGGTGCCCGCCCGCGCCCGGGTAGGCGGACAGCTCCGCGTCCAGCGCGAGACCGACCGGCAGCGCCAGCTCCGGGGCGCGGCCGGCCGCGCCGTAGGAGAGGAGCAGCGCCGTACGGCCCGAGTCGGCGCCGTGCAGCCAGATCCGGCGGGTCGTCAGCTTCGCGTCCGCCGTGTCGTACTGGGCGAGGACCAGCCAGCGGTCGCGCACCGGCGGGCCGTCCGCCGAAGCGGGCAGGCCGGCACGGGAGCGGACCGTGGCGGCGAGGTCCGCCGGCAGCTCGTCGCGGCGCAGCCAGCCCTGGTCGAGGAGGTGCAGCAGGGCGCATTCCTCCAGCAGCCGCACCGGCCAGCCGGGCCCGGAACCCGGTATCGCGCCCAACTCCCTCACCCGCGCCGCCAGTCCGGGCGCCTGCGCGTCGACCATGCGGGCGGCGGTCTCCTCCCACAGCCCGTACCCCGCCTGCTCGGCCGCGGCCAGACCGCCGCGCAGCAGGTCGGCCAGGCGCTGCTCCAGCTCCGTGGCGCCCCCCGTGATCCGCTCCGCCCGCCGCTCCGCGCGCCGCCGGGCCGCCTCGGGATCGGCGGCGGCCGGGGAACTCCCGTCATCCGCGGGCCGTTTGTCCTCCGCACGCTTGCGCCGGCCCGCGATCCACTGCCCGGCCCAGTCCGGCGGCTCCGCCACCGTCGGCACCGTGTCGTCCTCGCCGGCCCACAGCAGGAGCAGCCCGAGGGCGTGCTTGCAGGGGAACTTCCGGCTCGGACAACTGCACTTGTAGGCGAGAGCGGCCGGGTCCGCGAGGTCCACGATCGTCTGGTACGGCTTGCTGCCGCTGCCCTTGCACAGCCCCCATACAGTCCCCTCCTCGCAACTCCCCGCCCCGGACCACGGCCCCGCCGCTCCGAGCTTGCTTCCCGCCTTGCGTGACGCGGCGTCAGGAGCCAGTGCCAGCACCTGGTCCGCACTCCAGCGCACCCCCTGCTGAGTCATGCCACCGACGGTAGATCCCCCCACTGACAATCGGCCCGACGAGTGCGTCCGTGCAGGTCAGAGCGATTGTCAGTGGCGTGGTGCACGGTGGACACCAGATCCGAACCGGCCGAGCTGGAGGGGGCCTCAGCCATGACTGTGTCCGTGGAACCGACCGACCCGACGACCGCCGAGGGCGCGCTGCGACCGCACGCCGAGCACGCCTTCGCCGACGAACTCGCCGCGCTCGCCGCGCAGGACGACCGGCCCCGCCCGGCCCGCTGGAGGATGTCGCCCTGGGCGGTGGCCACCTACCTCCTGGGTGGCGTGCTGCCGGACGGCACGGTGATCACACCCAAGTACGTCGGCCCGCGCCGCGTCGTCGAGGTCGCCGTCACCACGCTCGCCACGGACCGCGCCCTGCTCCTGCTCGGCGTGCCCGGCACCGCCAAGACCTGGGTCTCCGAACACCTGGCCGCCGCCGTCAGCGGTGACTCGACCCTCCTGGTGCAGGGCACGGCCGGCACGCCGGAGGAGGCCATCCGCTACGGGTGGGACTACGCCCAGCTGCTGGCCAACGGCCCCAGCCGGCACGCCCTGGTGCCGAGCCCGGTCATGCGCGCCATGGCGGAGGGCATGACGGCACGGGTCGAGGAGCTGACCCGGATCCCGGCCGACGTGCAGGACACCCTGATCACGATCCTGTCCGAGAAGACCCTGCCGATCCCGGAGCTGGGGCAGGAGGTGCAGGCGGTCCGCGGGTTCAACCTGATCGCCACCGCCAACGACCGCGACCGGGGTGTCAACGACCTCTCCAGCGCCCTGCGCCGGCGCTTCAACACCGTCGTCCTGCCGCTGCCGGAGAGCCCGGACGCCGAGGTCGACATCGTCGCGCGCCGTGTCGACCAGATCGGCCGCTCCCTCGACCTGCCCGCCGTGCCCGACGGCATCGAGGAGATCCGCCGGGTCGTCACCGTCTTCCGGGAGCTGCGCGACGGCGTCACCGCCGACGGCCGGACCAAGCTGAAGTCGCCGAGCGGCACGCTCTCCACCGCCGAGGCGATCTCCGTCGTCACCAACGGGCTCGCCCTGGCAGCCCACTTCGGCGACGGCGTGCTGCGGGCCGGTGACGTCGCGGCCGGCCTCCTCGGCGCGGTCGTCCGCGACCCGGCCGCCGACCGCGTCATCTGGCAGGAGTACCTGGAGACGGTCGTCCGCGAGCGGGACGGCTGGAAGGACTTCTACCGCGCCTGCCGGGAGGTGAGCGCGTGAGCGACGAGGCGCGGCAGCGCTGCGGGCCGCTGCTCCTGGGGGTGCGCCACCACGGGCCCGGCTCCGCGCGGGCGGTGCGGGCCGCGCTGCGGGCCCGCCGGCCGAAGGCCGTGCTCATCGAGGGGCCGCCCGAGGCCGACGCGCTGATCCCACTGGCCGCCGACCCGCGGATGCGGCCCCCGGTCGCCCTGCTGGCGCACGCCGTGGACGAGCCCGGCCGCTCCGCCTTCTGGCCGCTGGCCGACTTCAGTCCTGAATGGGTGGCCCTGCGCTGGGCGCTGGAGCACGGCGTCCCGGCCCGGTTCATCGACCTGCCGGCCGCGCACACCCTTGCGTGGGAGACGGAGCAGCGGGCACCGGCCGCCCCCGTCGACGCCGACGCGCCCCGCGCCGAGGGCGGTGCGCCGGACGCCGAGCGGCGGCTGCGCGTCGACCCTCTCGCCGCCCTCGCCGAGGCCGCCGGCTACGACGACCCCGAGCGCTGGTGGGAGGACGTCGTCGAGCACCGCGGCGGGACGGAGGAGCGGGACGCGCTCGCGCCGTTCACCGCGGTCGCGGAGGCCATGGCGGTGCTCCGGGAGACCTACGGAACAACGGGACGCGACCGGGACCCGGTGCGCGAGGCCCACATGCGGCTCCGGCTGCGGGCGGCACAGCGGGAGTTCGGCGAGGACGTGGCGGTGGTGTGCGGGGCCTGGCACGTGCCGGCCCTGCGCGCGCGGAGCACCGTCGCGGCCGACAAGGAGCTGCTGAAGGGACTCCCCAAGGTCAGGACGGACATGA
Organism: Streptomyces sp. NPDC101237; assembly: GCF_044767465.1. Taxonomy (NCBI): domain Bacteria; kingdom Bacillati; phylum Actinomycetota; class Actinomycetes; order Kitasatosporales; family Streptomycetaceae; genus Streptomyces; species Streptomyces sp. NPDC101237. Next base: position 341,463 of record NZ_JBIWNY010000002.1, read on the forward strand.
CCTGGGTGCCGTGGACGAACCGGCGGCTGGCGCGGTCGAGCGGATACGGCGCGGGCATCGACTCGCCCGGCTGGTACGGGCACCTGTTCCGGGCCCCGGACCGGCCGGTGGAGCGGTGGCTCACCAAGGTCGCCGGGCTGCTGCGCGAGGAGGACCGGATCGTCTCCTCGGCCCACGTCATCGAGGCGGTACGGCTGGCCGAGACCCTCGCGGTGATGCGCGGCCGCCCGGTGCCCGGTCTCGGCGAGACCACCGACGCGGTGCGGGCGGTGCTCTGCGAGGGCTCGGACGTGCCGCTGGCGCTCGTGCACGACCGGCTGGTGGTCGGGGACGTACTGGGGGAGGTGCCGGAGTCGGCGCCCGCCGTGCCGTTGCAGCGCGACCTGGCCCGGGAACAGCGCCGGCTCCGGCTCAAGCCGGAGGCGCTGGAGCGGGAGCTGGAGCTCGACCTGCGCAAGGAGACCGACGCCGGGCGCAGCCTGCTGCTGCACCGGCTGCGGCTGCTCGGCATCGGGTGGGGCGAGCAGGCGCAGTCGCGGGGGAGCACGGGCACGTTCCGGGAGGCCTGGCGGCTGCGCTGGGAGCCGGAGCTGTCGGTGCGGATCGCCGAGGCCGGGGTGTGGGGAACGACCGTCGAGGGCGCGGCGACGGCCAGGGCCGAGGCCGACGCGGAGCGGGCGACCGCGCTCGCCGACGTCACCGCGCTCGCCGAACTCTGCCTCCTGGCCGGCCTGCCGGACGCGCTGCCGGTCGTGATGCGGGCCCTCGCCGACCGGGCCGCGCTGGACACAGACGTCGGCCGGCTCGCCCAGGCACTCCCGGCCCTGGTCCGCTCCCTGCGCTACGGCGACGTGCGCGGGACGGACACCCGGGCGCTCGCCGAGGTGGCCGCGGGCCTCGCCGAGCGGATCTTCGTCGGGCTCCCGCCGGCCTGCGCCGCCCTCGACGCGGACGCGGCGGAGGAGATGCGGGGCCACGTGGACGCGGTGCACACGGCGGTGGGTCTGCTCGCGGAGCCCGGGGCCGGGGACGCTCCGGGCGGCCGCGGGCTGCGGGACCGCTGGCGGGCGGTGCTGCGCACGCTGTCCGGACGGGACACCGTGCCCGGGGTGCTGCGCGGGCGGGCCGTGCGCATCCTGCTCGACGAGGGAGAGCTGGAGCCGGCGGAGGCGGCCCGGCTGATGGGGCTGGTGCTCTCGCCGGGGACACCGCCCGCGGCGGCGGCGGCCTGGGTCGAGGGGTTCGTCGGAGGGGGCGGCGGCGGAATGCTGCTCGTGCACGACGAGCGGCTGCTCGGCCTCGTCGACACCTGGCTCACGGGAGTGCCGCCGGACGCCTTCACGGACGTACTGCCGTTGCTGCGGCGGACGTTCTCGGCGTACGACCCGGGGGTGCGCAGGACGATCGGTGAGCTGGTGCGCCGCGGTCCGGGACGGCGGGCCGACGCGCCCGGTCCGGCCGGCCGGACACCGGGCTTCGCCGCCGAGGCCGACGAGGAGCGCGCCGCCGCCGTCCTGCCGGTGCTGCGGCTGCTGCTCGGCCTCGGGGACAGGACAGCGGACGACGAGCTGACGGGGGTGGGGAGATGACAGCGGACCCGACGGGCGGCGGCACCGGCCTCGACGACGAGGCGCGGGAACGGCTGCGGCGCTGGCGTCTGGTGCTCGGCGGCGAGGCCGCCGAGGGGACCGGCTGCGCACTGTCCGGGCGCGACGCGGCCATGGACGGGACGCTGGCCGCGCTCTACGGCAAGCGGGACGGACCGGTGTCGGGACGGGAGCGCGCGGCGGGGCTGGGGGCGTCGGCGCCGTCGGTGGCGCGCTGGCTCGGCGACATCAGGACGTACTTCCCGTCCTCCGTCGTCCAGGTCATGCAACGGGACGCCATCGACCGGCTGGGACTGGCCGCGCTGCTGCTGGAGCCCGAGATGCTGGAGGCCGTGGAGGCCGACGTGCACCTGGTCGGCACGCTGCTCTCCCTCAACAAGGCGATGCCGGAGACGACGAAGGAGACGGCACGGGCGGTCGTCCGCAAGGTCGTCGAGGACCTGGAGAAGCGGCTGGCCACCCGCACCCGGGCCACCCTCACCGGCGCCCTGGACCGCAGCGCCCGGATCAGCCGGCCCCGCCACCACGACATCGACTGGAACCGCACGATCGCGGCCAACCTCAAGCACTACCTGCCCGAGTACCGGACGATCGTGCCGGAGCGGCTCGTCGGGTACGGGCGGGCCTCGCGGTCGGTGAAGAAGCAAGTGGTGCTCTGCATCGACCAGTCCGGGTCGATGGCGGCCTCGGTGGTGTACGCGTCGGTGTTCGGGGCGGTGCTGGCGTCCATGCGGTCCATCGACACCCGGCTCGTCGTCTTCGACACGGCGGTGGTCGACCTCACCGACCAGCTCGACGACCCGGTGGACGTCCTGTTCGGCACCCAGCTGGGCGGGGGGACGGACATCAACCGGGCGCTCGCGTACTGCCAGTCGCAGATCACCCGGCCCGCCGAGACCGTCGTCGTGCTCATCAGCGACCTCTACGAGGGCGGGATACGCGACGAGATGCTGAAGCGGGTCGCGGCGATGAAGGCCTCGGGAGTGCAGTTCGTGGCGCTGCTCGCGCTGTCGGACGAGGGAGCGCCGGCCTACGACCGGGAACACGCGGCCGCGCTCGCCGCCCTGGGAGCACCGGCGTTCGCCTGCACGCCCGACCTCTTCCCCGAGGTGATGGCGGCGGCGATCGAGAAGCGGCCCGTCCCCGTTCCGGACACAGTGTGAAGGAGACCGCATCGAGTCAAAGAGGACTGGTGAACCGGACATGATGACCCGTCGGTAAGGGGGGCTTGCGCGACGGCGGGCCGGGCGTGCGAGGATCGACGCCCGCGGGGCGGTCCGTGTACCCCGGCCGCGCACGCGTTCCCGTTTCGCGCCCGCGTTCAGTCGCACCGGAGGGTCCTCCCCGCCTTGACCTCGCCAGCCGTTCCGCCCGCTCCCGCCGCGCGTCCCCCGCGTACGGCGGCGGGCCGGCGCGCACTGCGGCTGGCGTTGCCGGCAGGCGGACTGGTCGCGCTCGCCCTCCTGTGCGGAGGCCGGGCGCACGCGGCGGAGGGGACCCCCGCGGTGCCGTCCCCGGCGTCCCTGGCGAGCCGGCTGGATGTGGAGAAGCTCCTCCCGTCCGCCGGTACGACGACGGACGAGCGGACGACGGACGAGCGGACGACGCCCGCCGGAGCAACGCCTCCGGAGGCAGCACCTCCGCACACGGACGCACGACCCACGGCCGCGCCGCGCACCGACGCGCCGGACACGGCCGTCCCCCGCGCGACCGCGCCGCACCCGCTCGCCCCGCACGCGACCACGTCGCTCACCGTCACCCCGCTCACCACGACCCCTCGCACGGACGCGGCTCGCACGGACGCTCCTCACGCGAACGCTCCTCGCGCCACGGCCACCGCCGCCGCGCCCCCGTCCGCCGCCGACCCGACGGCGGGCCGCCGGGCGACGTCCCCGCAGGGCCCGCCTCGCCCGGCTTCCCGTACCTCCACGGCGCCGGCGGCGACCTCCAAGCCGCCCGCTCTGCCGGTGCTGTCGGTCGTGCCGGTCGTAGGCGAAACGGTTCGCTCGGTGACCGGGACCGTCACCACGACGGTGACCGCCACGGTGACCGGGACCCTGGACACGGTCGTGACGCAGGGCCTCGGTGAGGTGGTCCGGCAGGTCTCGCACCTCCCGGGGGACCTGACCACGCTGCCCGGACAGCTGCCCGCGCCTCCGGTGCCGCCCGGCACCTCCACCGCCCCGCCGGTGCCGGTGCCGCCCGCCGGTTCCGCTCCGGTGCCGGCCGGCTCGGCGCCCGGCACCGCCGCGGCACGCCCCGCCGTACCGGAGGAGGGCCGGCACCACAGCCCCCGTACGAGGACGGCCGCGAAGACCGCCGTGCCGTACGGGCCGCGGGGCACCGTCCTCGCCGCCGCACCCGTCCCCGGGACCGCGGCGCACCCGCACACCGGCGGCCACCGTGCCGCCCGCGCCTTCGACGGACCGAACCGCCCCGCGCCCGCCGGAGACACGGACGGCGCGCTGGGCAAGTCGGTGGTCGACGGCGGTTCCGCCCGGCACGGTGACGCGTACGCCGTGACCTTCGCCGACCGGGCGCCGCTGCGGCTCGTGCCCGGTACCGCCGCGCACACCGACGCGGCCGGGACCCCGGACCGGTACCGGGACATCCCCGTCTTCCCCGGCTAGGACGGCCGGCCCACGCCCGCCGCGGCACCGCCGCGCGGAGGCCGAACAGGTCTGCCCGTCCGGGACACCCGATCCTCCGGACGGCGATGTCCCCAGCCGCGCTTCCGGCCCACCGGAGGCATTCCCGGCTCCGCGAGTGCGTGATCACGCACCGGAGTCCCGAAGGACTGACGTACGCCATGAACGACAACATCAGCGCTCTCCCCGGCACGCCCGTGGCCGGTGCCCGCGCCGCGCAGGCCATCCAGGGCGCCCGGGCGGCGCGGGCCGCCCGGGCCACGGCCAGGGCGCAGGCCACCACAAGGGCACACGCCCAGGCCCTGCAGAGACGGGCGGCCACGATGATCGGCTCCGACCCGGTCTCCGACGTGGCCGCGCCCCTGTTCGCCGGCCCCGCCCCCACGCTCTCGCGGCGCCGGAACGCCCCGCAGGCCGGGGCGCGCTCCGCCTGACTCCGCGGGGTGACCGGGGGCGGGCGGCCGAACACCGTCGGCGCGTCCCCGCCGGAACCCCGCGGTCAGGACCGGCCGATCCCCGTGGGGTGGGGAACGGCCGGTCCGGCCCCGGAGGCGCGCAGCCTCCGGGGCGGAGGCCTCGCCGGGCCTGCCCCAGCCCGGTGAGGCCTCGCACATCGTTCCCGGGGCGGCACGCCGTGCCACCGAAACCCCGGATACCCGGCATCATGTGACAGGTATCACCGCTCAGGTGTGACCCCTGATTTAGAGACCCCCCGCGAGCGGCGATAATCTGCGAGACGGACATGCCGCGCGCTCGGACACCGTGTGCGCCCCCCTTGTGACACATTGCGGACGTCACGTTGCCCTTCGCGGCACGCCCACGCATCCAACGAACCGCGAGATCACTGATAGGGACGGAAGCGCGTGGACCTGTTCGAGTACCAGGCGAGGGACCTCTTCGCCAAGCACGATGTACCGGTGCTGGCCGGTGAAGTCATCGACACGCCTGAGGCGGCGCGCGAGATCACCGAGCGTCTGGGCGGCAAGTCCGTCGTCAAGGCGCAGGTGAAGGTCGGTGGTCGTGGCAAGGCCGGTGGCGTCAAGCTGGCCGCCTCCGCGGACGAGGCCGTCGCCCGTGCGACGGACATCCTCGGCATGGACATCAAGGGCCACACGGTCCACAAGGTGATGATCGCCGAGACCGCTCCGGAGATCGTCGAGGAGTACTACGTCTCCTTCCTCCTCGACCGTGCCAACCGCACCTTCCTCTCCATCGCCTCCGTCGAGGGCGGCATGGAGATCGAGGAGGTGGCGGCCACCCGTCCGGAGGCCGTCGCCAAGACCCCGATCGACGCGATCGACGGTGTGGACCTGGCCAAGGCCAAGGAGATCGTCGCCGCCGCGAAGTTCCCGGCCGACGTCGCCGACAAGGTCGCCGACATCCTGGTCAAGCTGTGGGACACCTTCATCAAGTCGGACGCCCTCCTCGTCGAGGTCAACCCGCTCGCGAAGGTCGTCTCCGGTGACGTCCTCGCCCTGGACGGCAAGGTGTCGCTCGACGACAACGCCGAGTTCCGTCACGACTGGGACGAGCTGCACGACAAGGCCGCGGCCAACCCGCTGGAGGCCGCCGCCAAGGAGAAGAACCTCAACTACGTCAAGCTCGACGGCGAGGTCGGCATCATCGGCAACGGCGCCGGTCTCGTCATGAGCACCCTGGACGTCGTCGCGTACGCCGGTGAGAAGCACGGCGGCGTGAAGCCGGCCAACTTCCTCGACATCGGCGGCGGCGCCTCCGCCCAGGTGATGGCGAACGGCCTGGAGATCATCCTCGGCGACCCGGACGTCCGCTCCGTGTTCGTGAACGTCTTCGGCGGCATCACCGCCTGCGACGAGGTCGCCAACGGCATCGTGCAGGCGCTGAAGCTCCTGGAGGACCGCGGCGAGAACGTCTCCAAGCCCCTGGTCGTCCGTCTGGACGGCAACAACGCCGAACTGGGTCGCAAGATCCTCACCGACGCCAACCACCCGCTGGTGCAGCGCGTCGACACCATGGACGGCGCGGCCGACAAGGCCGCCGAGCTGGCCCACGCCGCCAAGTAAGCACTCAGGACGAGGACAGAACACACCATGGCTATCTGGCTCAACAAGGACAGCAAGGTCATCGTCCAGGGCATGACCGGCGCCACGGGCATGAAGCACACCAAGCTCATGCTGGGCGACGGCACCAACGTCGTGGGCGGCGTCAACCCGCGCAAGGCCGGTCAGAAGGTCGACTTCGACGGCACCGAGGTACCGGTCTTCGGCACCGTCAAGGAGGCCGTCGAGGCCACCGGCGCCAACGTCTCCGTCATCTTCGTGCCGGAGAAGTTCACCAAGGCCGCCGTGGACGAGGCGATCGACGCCGAGATCCCGCTGGCCGTCGTGATCACCGAGGGCATCGCCGTGCACGACTCGGCCGCCTTCTGGGCGTACGCCGGCAAGAAGGGCAACAAGACCCGGATCATCGGCCCGAACTGCCCCGGCATCATCACCCCGGGCCAGTCGAACGTCGGCATCATCCCGGGCGACATCACCAAGCCGGGCCGCATCGGCCTGGTCTCGAAGTCCGGCACGCTGACGTACCAGATGATGTACGAGCTGCGTGACATCGGCTTCTCGACGGCCGTCGGCATCGGTGGCGACCCGATCATCGGCACCACGCACATCGATGCGCTGGCCGCGTTCCAGGACGACCCCGACACCGACCTGATCGTGATGATCGGTGAGATCGGCGGCGACGCCGAGGAGCGCGCGGCCGCGTTCATCAAGGAGAACGTGACCAAGCCGGTCGTCGGCTACGTCGCGGGCTTCACCGCGCCCGAGGGCAAGACCATGGGTCACGCCGGCGCCATCGTCTCCGGTTCGTCGGGCACCGCCCAGGCGAAGAAGGAGGCCCTGGAGGCCGCGGGCGTCAAGGTCGGCAAGACCCCGACCGAGACGGCGAAGCTGGCCCGCGAGCTGCTCGCCGGCTGAACGACCGCCCGACCGTACGCCGGTAGGCCCGTCCCCGCCCAGGGACGGGCCTACCGGCGTTCCGCTCGCCGGCGCTCACCGGCACGCCTGCCCGCGGCCGGCGGAGTCACCCCGCCAGCGGTGCCAGTCTCTCCGGCCCGTTGTCGGTGTCCCTCTGCAGTTTCAGCCGCAGTGCCCGCTCCCCGGCGGACAGCGGTCCCAGCCCCACTTCCGCCGGCACCCCGCTGATCGCCTGCGGGGGACCGATCGGCGCCTCGTAGTGGGTCGGGGCCGTCCGCAGCGTGAGGGTCGTCGCCGCGATGATCGTCGCCGTGAAGGCGAGCGCGGACCGGGTCCAGAACCGGGTCTGCCGTTCGGCGCAGCCCCGCACGGCCGGCGGCTGGGCCGACCGCAGGGTCTGCGCCGTCGCCAGTTCGGCCATCCGGCGGTTCAGCACGGCCGGGTCCGCCAGTTCGGGCAGCTGGTCGGCGACGGCCTGCCGGGCGTGGGTCAGCCGCCGTGCCGCCGCCGGAGTGCTCGCCTCCGTCTCCGCCGCCGTCTCCGGCAGGTCCAGGCCGACACCGTCGTACAGGAGCAGCGTGCGGCGGTAGGTCGGCGGGAGCTGGAGGAGCACGTCCAGCAGCGCGCGGTCCGCCGCGCCGGCCGGCGGGGCCTCGGGCTGGCGGTAGCGCAGCCGGAACCGGTGCCAGGGGGAGAGCGCGCACTCGTGCGCCACCGCCCGCACCCAGCCGGCCGGGTCGCGGTCGCGGGCCACCTGAGGCCAGTTCTGCCAGGCGAGTTGGAAGGCCCGTTCGACGGCTTCCCGTGCCAGTTCCCGGCGCCCGGTGAGCAGGTAGGTCTGCCGTACCAGGGCGGGGGCGCAGAACGCGTAGAGCGCGTCGAAGGCCTGAGTGGGCGTCAGGGTCCCGGACGGTACGGCCTCGTCGGCGGGGACAGGGCTCTGCGTCACCGGGTGCACCTTCCTTCGAAAAAACACATAAACATATATTGGGCGACACTTCGGTGGTTCGCCCGTTACGACGGAAAAGCGCGTGTCGTTGGGAGCATGGCCGTCGTGATTCGGATGCCCGCTCACCGACCGACGTCGGCACCTCCGTCCCGAGGGCCCCGACCGTCCCGCCCGCCGCTCCTGCCGCACCTGCTCGACCGCCTGCGCGACCGGTCCCCGGGGCTGGCCGCGAGCCTCCTGGGCGGCGCGATCGCGGCCGGGCTCGGACTCGCCTGCTTCGCCGTGCTGGTGATGGCCCTGTGGGTCAGCTCGCCCTACCCCGACAGCGGGCCGGGCGGCGCACTGCACCTCGCGGCGGCCCTGTGGCTGCTCGCCCACGGAATCGAACTGGTCCGCACCGACACCCTGTCCGGGGTGCCGGCCCCGGTCGGGGTGACGCCGCTGCTGCTCCTGGTGCTGCCCGCCCTGCTGGTGTACCGGGGGGCACGGGAGGCGGTCGACGCCCAGGACGGCGACGACGGGGACGACGGTGACGGCCTCGACGTGCCGCCGCCGGTCCGGGCCCGTACGGCGTGGACCGGAGTGGTGGCCGGCTACCTCGGCGTCGGCGGCTGCGCCGCGTTGTACGCCTCCGGCGGCGAACTGCGCCCCGTGTGGGGATGGGTGGCGGTGTGTCTGCCGCTGGTCGCGACACTCGCCGCGGGCGCCGGGGTGTGGTCGGCGTACGGCCGTCCGCGCGAGCCGCTGCTGCGCCTGGCCGCCGTGCTGCCAGGCCCGGTGCGGCGCCTGCTGCTGGGCCGCGACACCCGGGCGCGGTGGGGCACGGCGGTCCGCGCCGCCCTCGCCGGCACGGCCGTGTTCCTCGGCGGCGGGACGCTGCTGCTGGCGGTCTCGCTGGTGCTGCACGGCGAGCCGGCCCGCGCGTCGTTCCTGCAGCTGACGGAGGGCTGGACCGGACGGTTCGCGGTCCTGCTGCTGTGCGTCGCGCTGATCCCGAACGCGGCGGTGTGGGCCGCGTCGTACGCCGTCGGCCCCGGCTTCGTGCTCGGCGCCGGGCACGTCGTGAGCCCGCTCGCCGCACACCCGGCTCCGCTGCTGCCGCCCTTCCCGTTGCTCGCGGCCGTACCGGCGCACGGACCGGGCACGCCGCTGAACTGGCTGGCCGGCGCGGTGCCGCTGGCGGCCGGGTGGACGATGGCCTGGTTCGTGGTGGGCCGGGCGACCCGCCGGCGCTGGGCCGCCGGGCGCACGGCCGGGGTGACGCTGCTGGCGGCCCTGGTGTGCGCGGTGCTGCTCGCGGCCCTGGCCGAACTGGCGGGCGGCCCGCTGGGCGTCGCCGCGCTCAACGGCTTCGGCCCCGTCTGGTGGCAGACGGGCGCGGCGGCCGGCGGCTGGCTCCTCGTGGCCGGCGTGCCCGCGGCCCTGGTGCTGCGCGCCTTCCGGGGGCTCGGCCCGCTGTCGCTCGCGGCCTGGCTGGGCTTCGGCAGGCAGCGGCCCGCGGAGGAGCCCGCGGCGGAGAAGAAGAAGGAGACACCGGCGGCCGCGGCCCCGGCGGCCGTCGTCCTGCCCGACCAGGGCGACGGCGACACGTACGAGGCGCTGCCCGCCGAGCCCTACGAGATGCGGCGGGCCACCCCGCCGCCGTCCACCGCCTGGCAGGACGAGGTCGCCCGCACGGCGGGATGGGCGGCACCGCACGAGAAGGCCGAGCCGCCGGACGGCACCGAGGGGACGTGACGGGCGCCCGTCCGCTCAGCTGTTCGCGGTGCCCAGGACGGTGCGCAGTTCCTTCGGGAGCAGGTGGTCGCAGGAGTGCCTGGCCTCGTTGGTGAGCGAGTCCGAGACGCAGGTGTAGTAGTCGCGGTAGACCATCTGGGCCGTGAAGGTCGCCGCCACCAGGGCCAGCGCCAGGGACGCGGTGACCAGGCCGCTGATCGCCGCCGTGGTCTGCGGCCGGCCGGCGTTGGCCGCGGCCGCCGCCTCCTCCGGGGTGCGCGGCCTGGCGCGGAGCGAGCTCACTCCCCAGTAGATGCCGAGCGCGCCCAGCAGCAGCGCCACGTAGGGCCAGCCGAACAGGGCGAAGAGGAAGGCCCACATGCCGCTCAGCAGGGCGTACCGCGCCCGGCGCTGGGCGGGGTCCGTCGGGTCCCAGCGCATCCCGGGACCAGGACCGCCCTGACCGCCGCCGCCCTGGCCGCTCTCGTCGGGTCGCCGGCCGAAGCCGCCGGATCCCGGGCCGGGCTGGCGGTCGCTCCACTGGCTGCCCCAGGGCGGATCCTGGTCGTCGTCACCGGCCGGGCGGCGCGGCTGCCACGGCTTGTCCGGCGTGCCCTCGGGCGGCGGGGCGAAGGGGTTGTCGTCCTGCTGGTCGCCCTTCGGCCGGTCCGAGGGCGCCTCCGGCGGCGAGGCCGGCCGCTCCCGCAGCAGCACGGCGAAACTCGGCCCTCCCTGGACGGAATGCGGGGGGAGCATACGAAGTCCCAGGCTGCGGTCCGGCATCAAGTGAGCGTCTTCCCTTGGATCGAGATGGACAACGAAACGGCTGGTTACCCGGTCAACGCGTCGCCCCCCGCACGCGTTCCCGCCCCGGTACCTCCCAGACGCTACCTTCCGGCCACGCCCCCGTCCCGTGGGGGCCGTCCGGTGTGCCGGTATCGTTGCTGACGGTCGGCCGCTTCGTAGACTTCCCCGTATCCCGGGGCGCGAAGCACTCGTAGGAACGCACAAAGCGGGTGCCGGTCCGGCCGCCGTACCGACGCTCCCCCGAGAAAGGGCCCCGCCGTGGCCGCCAAGCCCGTGGCCAAGCGCCTCGTCGTGCTGGTCTCCGGATCCGGCACCAACCTCCAGGCGCTCCTCGACGCGATCGCCGCCACCGGCGCCGGGGCCTACGGCGCCGAGGTCGTCGCCGTCGGAGCCGACCGCGACGGCATCGAGGGGCTCGCGCGCGCCGAACGCGCCGGGATCGCGACCTTCGTGACCCGCGTCAAGGACTTCGGGACGCGGCAGGAGTGGGACCGCGCGCTCGCCGAGGCGGTCGCCGCCCACGAGCCCGACCTCGTGGTCTCCGCCGGGTTCATGAAGATCCTCGGGAAGGAGTTCCTGGCGCGGTTCGGCGGCCGGACCGTGAACACGCATCCGGCCCTGCTGCCCAGTTTCCCCGGGGCCCACGGTGTGCGGGACGCGCTCGCGTACGGCGCCAAGGTCACCGGTTGCACCGTCCACTTCGTCGACGACGGCGTCGACACCGGGCCGATCATCGCGCAGGGCGTGGTGGAGGTCAGGGACGAGGACGACGAGGGCGCTCTGCACGAGCGCATCAAGGAAGTCGAGCGAAGCCTGCTCGTCGAGGTCGTGGGGCGGATCGCCCGCAACGGCCATCGCATCGAGGGACGAAAGGTGTTTATCCAGTGACCGCCGAGAGCAACAAGCGGCCCATCCGACGGGCGCTCGTCAGCGTCTACGACAAGTCGGGTCTCGAAGACCTCGCGCGCGGGCTGCACGAGGCGGGCGTCGAACTCGTCTCCACCGGCTCCACCGCCTCCCGCATCGCCGCCGCCGGCGTCCCCGTGACCAAGGTGGAGGAGCTGACCGGCTTCCCGGAGTGCCTCGACGGGCGGGTCAAGACCCTGCACCCCAAGGTGCACGCCGGCATCCTCGCCGACCTGCGCCTCGAGAGCCACCGCAAGCAGCTCGAAGAACTCGGCGTGGCCCCCTTCGACCTCGTCGTCGTCAACCTCTACCCGTTCCGCGAGACCGTCGCCTCGGGCGCCTCGCCGGACGAGTGCGTCGAGCAGATCGACATCGGCGGCCCCTCGATGGTCCGCGCCGCCGCCAAGAACCACCCCTCGGTCGCCGTGGTCACCAGCCCCGGGCGGTACGCCGACGTGCTCGCCGCCGTCGCCGAGGGCGGCTTCGACCTCGCCACCCGCAAGCGGCTGGCCGCCGAGGCGTTCCAGCACACCGCGTCCTACGACGTGGCGGTGGCCTCCTGGTTCGCCTCCGAGTACGCCCCGGTCGACGCCGCATCCACCAGCGGCTCCGCCGCGTGGCGGTTCCCGGACTTCCTCGGCGCCACCTGGGAGCGCGAGAACATCCTGCGCTACGGCGAGAACCCGCACCAGCCCGCCGCGCTGTACGTCGACGCGAGCGGCGGCGGCCTCGCCAAGGCCGAGCAGCTGCACGGCAAGGAGATGTCGTACAACAACTACACGGACACGGACGCCGCGCGCCGTGCCGCGTACGACCACGACGAGCCGTGCGTCGCGATCATCAAGCACGCCAACCCCTGTGGCATCGCGATCGGTTCGGACGTCGCCGAGGCGCACCGCAAGGCGCACGCCTGCGACCCGCTGTCCGCGTTCGGCGGCGTCATCGCGGTGAACCGGCCGGTCAGCAAGGAGATGGCCGAGCAGGTCGCGGAGATCTTCACCGAGGTCATCGTGGCGCCGGACTACGAGGAGGGGGCGCTCGAGGCCCTCGCCCGGAAGAAGAACATCCGGGTGCTGAAGGCTCCGGGTGCGCCCGCGAACCCGGTGGAGGTCAAGCCCGTCGACGGCGGTGTGCTGCTCCAGGTCACCGACCGGCTGCAGGCCGACGGCGACGACCCGGCGCACTGGACCCTGGCCACCGGCGAGGCCCTGAGCCCCGAGGAACTGCGCGAACTGGCCTTCGCCTGGAAGGCCTGCCGGGCCGTGAAGTCCAACGCCATCCTGCTCGCCAAGGACGGCGCCTCGGTCGGCGTCGGCATGGGCCAGGTCAACCGCGTCGACTCCGCGAAGCTCGCCGTCGAGCGGGCGGGGGAGGAGCGGGCGCGCGGCTCCTACGCCGCCTCCGACGCCTTCTTCCCCTTCCCCGACGGCCTGGAGATCCTCACCGCGGCCGGTGTGCGGGCCGTGGCGCAGCCGGGCGGTTCGATGCGTGACGAACTCGTCGTGGAGGCCGCGAAGAAGGCGGGCGTGACGATGTACTTCACGGGCACGCGGCACTTCTTCCACTGAGCCGCCGCACCGGGGCCGCACATACCAGGGCCGTGTTCCCCCTCGGGGAACACGGCCCTTGGAATGCGGTGCGGTGCCTGCTCAGTTGCTGCGGATCACGATGGTGCCGCAGACCTTGTCGGCGAAGGTCTGGCGCTTGGCGTCCCACGCCGGCCACAGCCAGCCCAGGTAGCAGGCGATGCTGTCCAGGGCGTGCGCGATGCGGCGCACGAAGGCCATGCCGACGCCGATCGGCTGGCCGGTGGCCTCCTTGACCAGGCGGATGCCCAGCGCCTTCTTGCCGACCGTCTGACCGGTGCGGCCCTCCTGGATCAGCTGCCAGATGGCGACGGCGATGATCGCCAGGACGCCGATGAACAGCAGCGCCTTCACCTTGGCGCCGACGAGCACCAGGATGTACGGCACCAGGAAGACCAGGCCGTCGACGAGGGTGCCGAGGAAACGCTGGCCCCAGTTCGCGTACGGCGGCGTCGCGCCGTACCCCTGGGGCGGGTAGCCGTAACCGGCCTGCTGCGGGAAACCGGGCTGCTGGGGGTAGCCGTACCCCTGCTGCGGAGGCACGCCCTGCGGGACCTGCTGGTAGCCGGGCTGGCCCTGCTGCGGGTAGCCGTAGCCGGGCTGACCCTGCTGCGGGTCCTGCGGCTGACCGTAGGGGTTGTTGGGCGCGCCGAAACTCATGGCCGTTTTCCTCCGTTGAACCTGCGGGGACGACGCGGACAGGGGCGGAGGTACGTCATGTTCTGAGCGGTTTGCCCCCCAACCGGACCGCGATACTGCGCCGCTCATCGTTTAGTAAGGGCGAGTTGTTGTCCAGTCCGATTAGCGAGGTGTTGTGCAAGTGCAACATCATTGATCACGACCGCACACCCGACTGGAACCGGGAGACCGGAATCCGCGAGGATGGAGCCATGACCGCCCAGATTCTCGATGGCAAGGCCACCGCAGCCGCGATCAAGTCCGATCTGACCGCCCGCGTGGCGGCGCTGAAGGAGAAGGGCGTCACGCCCGGCCTCGGCACGATCCTCGTCGGGGACGACCCCGGCAGCCAGAAGTACGTCGCGGGCAAGCACCGCGACTGCGCGCAGGTCGGCATCGCCTCCATCCAGCGCGAGCTGCCCGCCACCGCGACCCAGGAGGAGATCGAGGCCGTCGTCCGCGAGCTCAACGACGACCCCGACTGCACCGGCTACATCGTCCAGCTCCCCCTGCCCAGGGGCATCGACGAGAACCGCATCCTGGAGCTGATGGATCCGCACAAGGACGCGGACGGCCTGCACCCGATGAACCTGGGCCGGCTGGTGCTCGGCGAGCCCGCCCCGCTGCCCTGCACCCCCAACGGCGTGCTGACCCTGCTGCGCCGCCACGGCGTCGAGATCAAGGGCGCCGAGGTCGTGGTCGTCGGCCGCGGTGTCACCATCGGCCGCCCGATGCCGCTGCTGCTCACCCGGCGCAGCGAGAACGCGACGGTCACCCAGTGCCACACCGGCACCCGTGACCTCTCCGCCCACCTCCGGCGCGCCGACATCATCGTCGCCGCGGCCGGCTCCCCGCACCTGATCCGCGCCGAGGACGTCAAACCGGGCGCGGCCGTTCTCGACATCGGCGTCTCCCGCAACGCGGAGGGCAAGATCGTCGGCGATGTCCACCCCGGCGTCGCCGAGGTCGCAGGCTGGCTCTCCCCGAACCCCGGCGGAGTCGGACCGATGACCCGGGCCCAGCTGCTCGTCAACGTGGTCGAGGCGGCGGAGCGCAGTGTCGGCTGACGGCGGTCACGGACAGGGTGCGGGACGCCGGGCGACCCGGCGCTTCCCGCTGTTCACGCGGGACACGGCACGCCCCGAGGGCGGCGGCAGGGCCGCGTCGAAGGACCTGCCGGCGCCGGCCCGGCAGTGGCCGGTGCTGGTGGTGCTGGCGACCGTCGCGGTCGGGCTGCTGCTCACCTCGCTCGACCAGTTCCGGGTGGGTGCGCTGCTGATCGGGGCGGGGCTGCTCGCGGGAGCGGCGATGCGGTGGGTGGTGCCGAGCGTCGGGATGCTCGCGGTGCGCTCCCGGTTCACGGACATCGTGACGTACGGGGTGCTGGGGCTGGCGATCGTCCTGCTGGCGCTGATGGCACAGCCGAAGCCGTGGCTGGTGATCCCGTTCCTGAAGGACACGCTGCACTTCACGATGAAGAGCTAGCGGGTCCCGCCCGGTCCCTGCCGGGCCGTCCCGGTCTGCGGTCGAAGGCGGCCCGTCCCCTCCCCCGAGCAGGACGGACCGCCGTCGGGTTTCAGCCTTCCCGTCGCACGGCGGCTGTTCAACGCCTGTCCGCCGGCTGTGGCACAGAGGTGACCGTTCCGCTACGGACCGTCCGCACTGCCACAACCTGCGGGAACCGTCGGACCGCCCGCCGTCGTCACCCGCTCTGAACTGGCAACGAACTGGCAACGCGGGAAGGCCGGAGGTGCGTGATGGGCGGCTGGCAGCCGCTGCCGGAGGAGCTTCCGGCGGAGGTGCGGCACTTCGTGGAGCACTTACGGCTCCTCAAGGAAGGCACCGGTCTCAGTCTGGTAGCGCTGGGCGCCCGCACCGCGTACAGCAAGTCCTCCTGGCAGCGGTACCTCAACGCCGTCCAGCCGCCGCCCCGGCAGGCCGTCGCCGCGCTGTGCCGGGTCGCCGGCCTCACCGGTGCCGACGCCGAACGGCACACCGTGCGCTGGGAACTGGCCGTCCAGGCCTGGCCGCGCCCGGCGAACGCGCCGCAACCGCCGCCGGGCGCCGGGGAGTACGAGGACGACCCCACCCTTCCCTGGTGGGAGAGCCCGGAGCCGGAGCCGGAGCGGGCGCCCCGCCCGCACGGCCGGCTGCTGCCGGCCGCGGTGGCGCTGCTGGTCGTGCTGCTCCTCGTGGCCGTCGTCGGCGCGGTGGTCCTCGGGTGAGCCGGGTCCGCGGTGACCTGGGAGGTCACGACCGGTGTGCCGATGTGCCGGTGACTTGGCGGACCGGTCACGGAGCTGGCCCGGAACCCGGCTAACGTGGTCAACGAGGGTGCGCCGAAGGCCCGTTGGACCGCTTCGCGGTCGGCGTGCGGCGGTGCGCGCGGGCCGGGCCGTGCTTCCGTGCGCCCCCTGGCGGGGGACGGGGTTCCACAGGCGCCGTGGTCCGCTGGACAACGGGAACGGGGGCCGGCGCGGGGGCGCCGCGTGCCAGGGGAACGCGGGAAAGAGGGGGGAAGCGATGCCTCGTTGGAAGGACCTGCCGGACGAACTGGACCCGCGGGTCGCGGAGTTCACGACTCACATGCGGCGGCTCGTGGACCGCGGCGGGCTGAGTGCCGCGGCACTGTCCGACCGCACCGGTTACAGCAGGACGTCCTGGGAGCGGTACCTGGGCGGGCGGCTGCTGGCGCCCAAGGGCGCGGTCGTCGCGCTCGCCGAGGCCACCGGCACCGATCCCGTCCACCTCACGACCATGTGGGAGCTGGCGGAACGGGCCTGGAGCAGGTCGGAACAGCGCCACGACAGGACGATGGAGGCGATCCGGATCTCCCAGGCGCGCGCCGCGCTCGGGGAGTTCGGAGGACCGCCCGCCGTGCCCACGACGGCGACCGCCGGGGGCAGGGCGCGGCGCCGGCCGGGCGGTGCCGTCGCCACGCCCGGGGTCGCCGGTCCCGCGGGCGTCTCGCCCACCGTCCCCGCCCAGCCGACGGCGCCCGACGCCGACAAGCGGGAGGGCGCCCGGCCGCGCGGGCCGGGCGCGCCCGCGGCACCGGCGGCCGGTGCCGGCGGCGAGGGCAGGCGGCGGCTGACGATGTTCCTGGCCGGCGCCTCCGGTGTCGCCGTGATCGTCGCCGGCGTCTTCCTGCTGACCGGCGGCGACGGCGGCGGCGCGGACCAGCACCGCAGCGGTGCCGCCGCCGCCCCGTCCACCGCCGCGCGCACCGCCCTGCCGGCCGGTGTGAAGTGCGCGGGCGCCGGCTGCACCGGCAAGGACGCGGAGGCCATGGGGTGCAGCGGCGACCTGGTGACCACCACCAGGTCGGCGGCGGTCGGCGCGGTCACCCTGGAGGTCCGCTACAGCAGCGCCTGCGGCGCCGCCTGGGGCCGTATCACCGGCGCCGCCCGGGGCGACTCGGTGCGCGTCACCGCGGGCACCACCAGCAGGACCGGGGACATCACGGCCGACGGCGACACCATCGCCTACACGCCGATGGTGGCGGTAGGGGACGCGGCCCAGGCCAAGGCGTGCGCGACGCTGGCGTCGGGGCGGACGGGGTGCACCCCGTAGAAAGTCCGCGGGCCCGGGAATGCCGTCGCGATTCCCGGGCAGGCGAACCTGTATCCCCCCACGGGAGTCCGGATTCCGGCACCCCCGGCGGCGGCCGCCCTCCCCCCTCTCCCGGACGGGCGGCCGCCTCATGTCCGGCGCCCCTCCGCACGGCTGACGCGGATCCGTTGTGGGGTGGGCCACACCCACCCCTCCACGTCCGGCATGCGGAATGCGCGATAGCCTGACCGGTGGATCTCTTGATGCCGAGAGATCGATCATTCGTACGTCCGCACCCCAGGGCAAGGACGCCCACCGCCAGCTGTCTACGGAGAACGCCATGACCCGCACTCCCGTGAACGTCACCGTCACCGGCGCGGCCGGCCAGATCGGTTACGCCCTGCTCTTCCGCATCGCCTCCGGCCAGCTGCTCGGCGCGGACGTGCCGGTCCGGCTCCGCCTCCTGGAGATCACCCCCGCGCTCAAGGCCGCCGAGGGCACCGCCATGGAGCTCGACGACTGCGCCTTCCCGCTGCTGCAGGGCATCGACATCACCGACGACCCGAACGTCGCCTTCGACGGCGCCAACGTGGCCCTCCTCGTGGGCGCCCGCCCGCGCACCAAGGGCATGGAGCGCGGTGACCTCCTGGAGGCCAACGGCGGCATCTTCAAGCCGCAGGGCAAGGCCATCAACGACCACGCGGCGGACGACATCAAGGTCCTGGTCGTCGGCAACCCGGCCAACACCAACGCGCTGATCGCGCAGGCCGCCGCGCCGGACGTACCGGCCGAGCGGTTCACCGCGATGACCCGCCTGGACCACAACCGCGCGCTGACCCAGCTGGCGAAGAAGACGGGTTCCACGGTCGCCGACATCAAGCGCCTGACCATCTGGGGCAACCACTCCGCCACCCAGTACCCGGACATCTTCCACGCCACGGTCGCCGGCAAGAACGCCGCCGAGGTCGTCAACGACGAGAAGTGGCTGGCCGAGGAGTTCATCCCGACCGTCGCCAAGCGCGGCGCGGCCATCATCGAGGCCCGTGGCGCGTCCTCCGCCGCCTCCGCCGCGAACGCGGCCATCGACCACGTCCACACCTGGGTCAACGGCACCGCGGACGGCGACTGGACCTCCATGGGCATCCCGTCGGACGGCTCCTACGGCGTCCCGGAGGGCCTGATCTCCTCCTTCCCGGTCACCACCAAGGACGGCGTGTACGAGATCGTGCAGGGCCTGGAGATCAGCGAGTTCTCCCGCACCCGCATCGACGCCTCGGTGCAGGAGCTGGCGGAGGAGCGCGACGCGGTCCGCGCCCTCGGCCTCATCTGAGCCTCCCGCGCCCACGGGCCCCGATCCGGTTTCGTCCGGAACGGGGCCCGTTCCCGTTTCCGCCGCTACCGTCGGAAGAGGCAAGCCGTGCAGTGAATCGGGGGGTTCGCGATGAGCGACAGGAGTGGCCGGTCCGGGGACGGGACGGACGACGGGCGGCGGGAGGGCCCGCGGCAGCAGGACCCGGAGGAGCCGAGCACCCAGAGATGGCCGACGGTGACCCCGGGGCACACCGGGGTTCCGGAGAGCCCGTGGCCCGCGGAGCCCACCGGGCGGCCGGACCGGTCCCCGGTGCCACAGAGCCCGCCGCCCGGCGGGCCGTCGGCCCCGCCGCGGTCCGCGTGGCCGGTGTCCCTGGACAAGCCGCGGCAGGCCGGCCCCGCCGTGCCGCCGGGATGGCCGACCGCCGGTGACGGCCCGTACGGTCCGGGCCGCGCACCGGACCCGGACCCGAACCCCTCGGCCCGGCCCGCGGACCCGCCGGCGCGGTCCGCGCCCTGGCCGCCGACCCTGCCCGCCGTACCCTCCGGTACCGGGGCGCGGCCCCCGGCGCCGCCCGCCCCCTGGGCGCAGTCCGCGCCTCCCGGCGACCGTCCCGCGCTGCCGTCCGCGACGCCGCACGAGGCCCGGCGGGACTACACGCCGCCGCCCTGGTCCGGCGCCCCGACCTCGACCGGGTACCGGCTCGCGCCGCCGCGACGGCGTTCCGGGCGGGCGCTCGCGGCGGTCCTCGCCCTGGTCCTGGTCGCGGGTCTCGCCGGGCTGGGGGTCTGGTACCTCGGCCGGGACGACGGCGCGCGCTCCGGCACCGGGTCGGCCGCGCCGTCCGCGCGCGTGCGCACCGGCCCGACGTCGTCTCCGGCCGGCTCTCCCGCGGCCACGGCCGCCTCCTCCGCCTCCGCTCCCTCGGCCGCCGCCGGATACCGCGTCGCGCACGACCCCGTCGGATACACGCTCGACGTGCCGAAGGGCTGGACCCGGCGGCAGCAGCAGGGGGAGAAGGCGCCGGTGGTGTACTACGACTCCCCGTCCGACGGACGCCAGTTGCAGATCTTCGCGCTCTCCGAGGCCACCCCGGCCCAGTCGCTGGACCTCGCGGAGAACGACTCCGGGTACGGGTACGCCAAGCAGCCCGGCTACCTGCCGGGCGCCCGCGCCTCCGGTGCCGGCTGGGCCGAGCTGTCGTACCGCTACGACGACCGGGACAAGGGCACCCGTCAGGTGATCGACCACCGCTTCCAGGCCGCCGACGGCACCTTGTACGCGATCCGCTCCAGCGGTCCCGGGAGCCTCGCCGCCGACCTGGTCCGCGCGCCCCTCACCACGGCGCTCGACTCCTTCTGCCCGGCCGGCGCCGGGTGTTCCTGACCGCCGCCGTCACTCCATGCCCTTCCTGCCCGGCGTCCAGAACGGCTTGGTGAGCACCGCCCGCCGGTCCCAGCCCGCCTCCTGGACGAGAACCTTGCGCACCGCCTGCACGGCCCGCGCCTCCCCGGCGACGTACGCGATCCCGCCGGGTTCGGGCGCGAGCCGGCGGACCGCCTCCGGCAGCGAGGTCTCGCCGCGCAGCACCCAGTCCAGGTGCTCCCCGTGCGCCAGGGGCAGCCGGTCCGCCGCGGTCGCCGTCTCCACGCAGCCGGAGACGTCGGCCTCCTCGGGCAGCGCGGCGAGCATCGCGCCGAAGGCCACCGAGGCCGTCTCGTCACCGACGAAGACGTGGTGGGAGGCCTCGGGGCGCAGCGTGAAGGTGCCTTCGGGCCTGCGCAGCCGCACCTGGTCGCCGGCGGCGACCGTGCGTCCCCAGCGCGCTCCCGGGCCGTCCTCGGCATGGTCCAGCACGCACAGCTCGACGACGCCGGAGGGGTCGTAGTGCCACACGGAGTACGTGCGCAGGGTCAGGCCGGTGACCAGGACCCGCACCTGCTGTCCCGGCCGCACGTCGAGACCGGCGAGCTGGTCGCCGTCGACGCGCAGCCGGCGGATGCGTGCGGTGATCTGTTCGGCCTCGGTGACGGTGCCGCGCAGGGTCAGCAGGTCGAGGACGGGATTCAGCAGGGCGGGCATGGAAGGCTCCTCAACGGGCCGTGTGGTGACGGGAGTTGCTCAGGCACCGGATGAACGCGACAGTACGCGTTCCCGGTCGGACGCGATAGTACGTGTCGGGGTCCGGTCGCGGTAGCCGGCCACCACGAGCACCGTCGCCGCGAGCACCAGCGGCGAGACGGTGCGTGGCGCCGGGCCCAGGCCGCAGGCCGGGTCGGCGGACAGGATCGTGCCGGGGACCGCGACACCGAGCGCCGCGCCGGTCTCGCGGCCGGTGGTGCCGAGTCCCGGGCCGAGCCCCGCCTGGTGGGGCGGGAGCGAGGTGAGCACG
This sequence comes from Streptomyces sp. NPDC101237, assembly GCF_044767465.1. NCBI lineage: Bacteria > Bacillati > Actinomycetota > Actinomycetes > Kitasatosporales > Streptomycetaceae > Streptomyces > Streptomyces sp. NPDC101237. The sequence goes on from NZ_JBIWNY010000002.1 coordinate 362,570, forward strand.
CCCAGGGTCAGGGCGGGCCTGGACGGACCGGTGCCGGCCGAGATGACCGGCAGCCGGGAGGCGTACCGGCGAGCTGGCGCCCGAGCGGTACGCCGCCGCGGCCGGTCACCTGACCGTCTCCCGGCGCGGCAGGCCGCACGGCCCGGTGGACGCCCGGCGGGCCGAACTCGGCCTGGAACGCCGGGTGGTGGGCACCGTCGGCACCTTCCCGGCCTCCCTGTTCACGCTCCGCGACTGCGACCTGACCGGTCTGATCGCCGCCTGGAGCGCGCCGCCGGCCGCCGCGCTCGGCCTGGTCGCCTTCGAGGTGCCGCTGGACCAGCCGCCGATCGGCATCGGCCTGGCCTGGCACCCCCGCCACGACGCCGACCCGGCGCACGCCTGGCCCCGGGACCGCGTGCGGGAACGGCCGGCCGGCCCGTGACAGCGCCCGGCGGGCGCGGGTCCGTGGCTTCGTTCATTTAATTCCAGTATCCGCGGAATGTAATTGCCTGCCTGTATTCCGCGGTTCCTCTTCCGAGTGACTCAATTCCCCCGAACGCTCCAAATCCTGCTCCGATCGACGGTCGTTAGGTGACTGTGACGCGATTGGACTGGATCACCGCCGAAGACCACCCGACCACCGCGCTCCGCTGGCCCGGCAATATGGAAATCACTTCATGTTCGGACCTGCTCGATGATTTCCTGACGAGAATCAAAGTGCTGGAAAATGATTATCGGCGGACCTTGGCGGATCTGTACGCAGCGTTCTGAAGCAGGGTGCGGAGGTTTTATCGATGGACGGGATGCAGCGCGACGCTGGTCTCTACGACCATCCCGGTCTCTACGACCACCCGGGTCTCCATGAGCACCCCGGGCGCTACGAGCACCCCGGCCTCTACGACCATCCGGGCCTGTACGACCACACCTGGACCGCTCCGGAGCAGGACACCGCCCCGAGCGACTGGGACCCGGTCGAGGAACTGGCCCAGATGCTGTCCGCGCCGACCGGGGTGAGCGTCAGCTCGGCTCCCACCCTGATCGACGTGCCGGCGCGGCGCAGGAGCAGCCGCCGGCGGGTCCGCCGCCACGACTCGCACCTGCTCGACGGCGGCCGGAGCGTCACCCACATCACGTTCCTGATCGCGGCGGTCTCGCTCTGCGCCGTCTGCATGCTGACCTGGTCCCTGTGCTACTCGTACGGGCAACTGCGCGGGATCGCGTCGTCGATGCTGCCCGCGGGGCTGGCCCAGTACTGGCCGCTGACGGTGTACGGCCCCTGGTTCGTGGCGGCCCTGTCCGTCCTGCGCGCCACCGCGCAGCGCCGCAGCGCCCGCCGGTCCTGGTGCGTGGTGCTGGCCGCCTCCGTCCTGGCCGTGGTGCTCTGCGTCAGCCACTCGTCCCACGCGCTGTTGTCGTTAGTCATTTTCGGGATTCCGCCCGTGACCGCACTCGTGTGTTTCTGGGAACTCGTCGGCCAGATCTCGGCCAAGAGCAGGCCCCGGCACGCCACGCACACCGAGTCGGCGGATTCCGCGCCCTGACAGGGGCCTGTTTGTACTGGTACGTCCGGCTGTTCAGTGAGACAGCGCACTCTCGGCCATCGATTGCGCATGCAATCCCGGCCCGAGGGCATGCGGTGACGGTCCCCGAGGGTGACCCCTCTGTCACACAGGGGCACTGAACAGGAACGGAAGGCAATACCGATCATGGCGGACCGAACGGCACGAGCGACCATCCAGGTCGGAGGCGAGTGGCTGGCAGCCGTCTCCGGCGCGACGCGCGAGATCATCGACCCCGCGGACGGCCTGCCCTTCGCCGTGGTGGCCGAGGGTGACGAGAGGGACGCGGAGGCGGCGGTGGCCGCCGCCCGGCGCGCCTTCGACACCGGCGACTGGCCGCGCACCGCGGTCGCCGAGCGGGCCGCCCTGCTGCGCCGGGTGGCCGACCTGCTCGTTCGCGACCGCGAGGAGCTGGGCCTCCTGGAGAGCCGGGACGCGGGCAAGACCGTCGAGGAGGGCCGCGTCGACATCGACTGCGTCGCCGACGCCTTCCGCTACTTCGCCGACCTGGTGGCGGCGGAGGGCGCGGGCCGGGTGGTGGACGCGGGCTCGCCCGACATCCACAGCGTCGTCGTCCACGAACCGGTCGGTGTCTGCGCCCTGATCACGCCCTGGAACTACCCCCTGCTGCAGGCCAGCTGGAAGATCGCTCCGGCCCTCGCGGCGGGCAACACCTTCGTGATCAAGCCGAGCGAGATCACCCCGCTGACGACCGTCGCGCTGATCGCCCTGCTGGCGGAGGCCGGGCTGCCGGCCGGAGTCGCCAACCTCGTCACCGGCCCCGGGCACAGCGTCGGCGCCCGCCTCGCCGACCACCCCGACGTCGACCTGGTCTCCTTCACCGGCGGACTGGTCAGCGGCGTCAAGGTCGCCCGGGCGGCCGCCGTGTCGGTCAAGAAGGTGGCCCTCGAACTCGGCGGCAAGAACCCCAACGTGGTCTTCGCCGACGCCTGCGCCACCGAGGAAGGCTTCGACACCGCCGTCGACCAGGCCCTCAACGCCGCCTTCATCCACAGCGGCCAGGTCTGCTCGGCCGGCGCCCGGCTGATCGTCGAGGAACCGCTGCGGGAACGATTCGTCGCCGAACTCGCCCGCCGCGCGGCCCGGATCCGCCTCGGACGCGGAACGGCCGACGGCGTCGAGTGCGGACCGCTCGTCTCCGAGCGGCAGCGCGCCAGGACCGAGGAGTACGTCGCCTCGGCGCTCGCCCAGGGCGCGGTACTGCGCTCTGGCGGCAAGCGCCCCGAACCGTCCGCCGACCGTCCCGAGGGCGGCTACTTCTACGAGCCGACCATCCTCGACCAGTGCCACCGGGAGATGCGGGTGGTCCGCGAGGAGATCTTCGGACCGGTCCTCACCGTGGAGACCTTCCGCACCGAGGACGAGGCGGTCGCCCTCGCCAACGACACCGAGTACGGCCTGGCCGGTGCCGTCTGGACCGCCGACGCCGGACGCGCCCGCCGGGTCGCGGCGCGACTGCGGCACGGCACCGTCTGGATCAACGACTTCCACCCCTACCTGCCGCAGGCGGAGTGGGGCGGCTTCGGGAAGAGCGGCACCGGCCGCGAACTGGGGCCCGCCGGGCTCGCCGAGTACCGCGAGACCAAGCACGTCTACCAGAACCTCGCGCCGCGGCCGGTGCGCTGGTTCGCCGGCTGAGCCCACCCGACCGCCGTACGCGAGCAGCCTTTTGGAGCACCCCCTCATGTCCCAGTCCCCCCTGTACGACTACGTCGTGATCGGCGGCGGAACAGCGGGTTCCGTCATAGCCTCCCGTCTCACCGAGAACCCCGACGTCACGGTCGCCGTGATCGAGGGCGGCCCCAGCGACGTCGGCCGCGACGACGTCCTCACCCTGCGCCGCTGGATGGGTCTGCTCGGCGGCGAACTGGACTACGACTACCCCACCACCGAGCAACCGCGCGGCAACTCCCACATCCGGCACAGCCGGGCCCGTGTCCTCGGCGGCTGCTCGTCCCACAACACGCTCATCGCCTTCAAGCCGCTGCCCTCCGACTGGGACGAGTGGGAGGCGGCCGGCGCCGAGGGCTGGGGCGCGGTCCCGATGGAGGCGTACTACGCCCGCCTCCTCAACAACATCGTCCCGGTCGACGAGAAGGACCGCAACGCCATCGCCCGCGACTTCGTCGACGCGGCCCAGGAGGCGCTGGGCGTCCCGCGCGTGGAGGGCTTCAACCGGAAGCCGTTCACCGAGGGCGCCGGCTTCTTCGACCTCGCCTACCACCCCGAGGACAACAAGCGCTCCAGCGCCTCGGTGGCCTACCTCCACCCGGTGATGGACGAACGGCCCAACCTGACGCTCTTTCTGGAGACCTGGGCGTACCGGCTCCAGCTGGACGGCACCCGCGCCGAGGGCGTGCACGTGCGCACCAAGGACGGCGAGGAACTGCTCGTACGGGCCCGCAACGAGGTCGTGCTGTGCGCGGGCGCCGTGGACTCCCCGCGGCTGCTCCTGCACTCGGGCATCGGCCCGGTCAAGGACCTCGAAGCGCTCGGCATCCCGGCCGTGCTCGACCTGCCGGGCGTCGGCGAGAACCTCCTGGACCACCCCGAGTCGGTCATCGTCTGGGAGACGAACGGACCGATCCCCGAGAACTCCGCGATGGACTCCGACGCGGGCCTGTTCGTGCGCCGCGACCCCGAACACGCGGGCCCGGACCTGATGTTCCACTTCTACCAGATCCCGTTCACCGACAACCCGGAGCGACTGGGCTACCGGCGGCCGGAGTTCGGCGTCTCGATGACCCCGAACATCCCCAAGCCGCGCAGCCGCGGCCGCCTGTACCTCAAGAGCGCCGACCCGGCGGAGAAGCCCGCCCTGGACTTCCGCTACTTCACCGACGAGGACGACTACGACGGCCGCACCCTCGTCGACGGCATCCGCATCGCCCGCGAGATCGCGAAGACCGAGCCGCTGGCCGGCTGGCTGAAGCGCGAGGTGTGCCCGGGCCCGGAGATCCTCGGCGACGCCGAACTCGGCGAGTACGCCCGCAAGGTGGCGCACACCGTGTACCACCCGGCCGGCACCTGCCGGATGGGCGCGGCGGACGACGGGCAGGCCGTCGTCGACCCGGAGCTGCGGATCCGCGGCCTGGACGGCATCCGGATCGCCGACGCCTCCGTCTTCCCGACCATGCCGGCCGTGAACCCGATGATCGGAGTGCTGATGGTCGGCGAGAGGGCCGTGGACCTGCTGAAGGGCGGTGCGTGATGACCAGTACGACCCCGGTGGCGGCCTCCGCCACACCCCCTGCCTCGACCCCCGTCTTCTCCGTCGACGGCCTGTGGAAGGTGTTCGGCCCGAAGGCCGCCCAGATCCCCGGCGACCCCGAACTCTCCGCCCTCGTGCCCGCCGAACTGCGCTCCCGCACCGGCTGCACGGCAGCCGTCCGTGACGTCTCCTTCGACGTGCGCAAGGGCGAGGTCTTCGTCGTGATGGGCCTGTCCGGCTCCGGGAAGTCGACGCTGGTCCGCTGCCTGACCCGGCTCATCGAACCCACCTCCGGCACGATCGCCATCGACGGCGAGGACGTCCGGGCGATGGACAAGGGCCGGCTGCGCGAACTGCGCCGGCACCGGGCGGCGATGGTCTTCCAGCACTTCGGACTGCTGCCGCACCGCTCCGTCATCGACAACGTCGCCTACGGCCTGGAGATCCAGGGCGTCGGCAGGTCCGAGCGGCGCGCACGGGCCGCGGAGGTCGTCGCCAAGGTCGGACTCGACGGCATGGAGCAGCGCAGGCCCGCCCAGCTGTCCGGCGGCCAGCGCCAGCGGGTCGGACTGGCGCGGGCGCTCGCCGTCGACCCCGAGGTCCTCCTCTTCGACGAGCCGTTCAGCGCCCTCGACCCGCTGATCAGACGGGACATGCAGGAGGAGGTGGTCCGCCTGCACCAGGAGGAGGGCCGCACGATGGTCTTCATCACGCACGACCTGAGCGAGGCGCTCAAGCTCGGTGACCGCATCGCGCTGATGCGGGACGGACGGGTGGTGCAGCTCGGCACGCCCGAGGAGATCGTCGGCTCCCCGGCCGACGACTACGTCCGGGAGTTCGTGCGGGACGTACCGCGCGAGCAGGTCCTGACGGTCGGCTCCGCGATGAGGCCGGCGGCGGCCGGGGAGGCCTCGGCCGGACCCGTGGTCAGCCCGGCGGCGACGGTCTCCGAGGCGATCGACCTGGTGGCCGCGCAGGGCGCCCCGGCACGGGTCGTCGACGGGGACCGGTGCGTCGGCGTCGTCGACGCGGACACGCTGCTCGGCGTCGTGGCCAAGGGCGAGGCGGCCAGTGGTCCGTCCGCGCGGGTCCCCGCGCCCCCGGGCGGGGACGCGGACGGCCGCGCCACCGGCGCGGCACAGCCGGGCGCGGCGGCACCCCGCGAGCGCGGGGAGGCCAAGCCCCCGGCGCCCCGCACCAGTCCGGAGGGTGTCTGATGGCAACCGTCACCGTCCCGACGCCCCGTCGCCTGCCGCTGCCCGCCGGCCGGGCCGTGCGCAAGCTGCTCGCCCTGGCCGTGGTCGCGGCCGTCCTCGTGCCGCTCGCCCACTCCCGCTGGGCGTCCGCCGCCTGGCCGCACGACCTGACCGTCGATCTCTCCGGGCCGCTGACCTCCGCCAGCGACTGGGTCATCGACAACCGTGACACCCACCCCCTCTTCCTCTACTTCCTCGGCTACATCAGCAACGCCGTCGTGCTGACCGTCCGCGTCGTCTACCTCGCGCTGCTCGCCGCGGGCTGGCCCGGCGTCACCGTGCTGGCCGCCGCCGTCGCGCACCGCGTCGCCGGCCTCCGGCTCGCCGCCGGCACGGCCGCCGCGTTCCTCGCCTGCGGTCTCCTCGGCATGTGGGTGCCGACCATGCAGACCCTCGCGCTGATGGTCGTGGCCGTCCTCGCGTCCGTCGCCGTGGGCCTGGTCCTCGGCCTCGGCGCCGGTCTCTCCGACCGGCTGCACCGCGCCCTGCGCCCGGTCCTGGACACCATGCAGGTACTGCCCGCCTTCGCCTACCTGCTCCCGGTGGTCCTGGTCTTCGGCATCGGCGTGCCCGCCGCCGTCCTCGCCACCGTCGTCTACGCCGCCCCGCCGATGGCCCGGCTCACCGCCCTCGGCCTGCGCGGCGCCGACCCGGAGGTCCTGGAGGCCGTCGAGTCCCTCGGCGCCACCCGCGGGCAGCGGCTGCTGACCGCGCGCATCCCGCTGGCCCGCCGGGAACTCCTGCTCGGACTCAACCAGACGATCATGATGGCGCTGTCGATGGCCGTCATCGCCTCCGTCATCGGCGCCGGCGGCCTCGGCGACCGCGTCTACCAGGCGCTGGCCTCCGTCGACGTCGGCGCGGCCCTCGCCGCCGGCATCCCGATCGTGCTCCTCGCGGTCGTCCTGGACCGCATCACCGCCGCGGCGGGCGACCGGGACGACACCCGCCCCGGCCGGGCCGGCCTCCTCCACGCCCTCGCCGCCACCGTCGCGGTCGCCGTCGCCGCCCGCCTCCTCGGAGTCCTGGACTGGCCCGCGGGCTGGACCCTGAACTTCGCCGAACCGGTCAACCGCGCCGTCGACTGGATGACCGCCCACCTGTACTCGGGCGTCCCGGTCGTGGGCGGCACCGCCGACTGGGCGGCCCACTTCACCACCTGGATCCTGGACCCCGTCCGGTCCGGCCTGCAGTGGCTGCCCTGGTGGTCGGTGCTCCTCGTCGTCGCCGCCCTGGCCTGGCTGATCGGCACCTGGCGCACCGCGCTCACCGCCGTCCTCGCGATGGCCGCGATCGGCGTCCTGGGCGTGTGGGAGCCGTCGCTCGACACGCTGTCCCAGGTCCTCGCGGCGGTCGCCGTCACGCTCGTCATCGGCTTCGCCACCGGCATCGCCGCCGCCCGCAGCGACCGCGTCGAACGCGCCCTGCGCCCGGTCCTGGACGTGTTCCAGACCATGCCGCAGTTCGTCTACCTGATCCCGGTCGTCGCCCTGTTCGGCGTCGGCCGCGCCCCGGCCGTCGCGGCCGCCGTCGTCTACGCGCTGCCCGCCGTCGTACGGATCACCACGCAGGGGCTGCGGCAGGTCGACCCCGCCGCCCTGGAGTCCGCTCGGTCCCTGGGCGCGACCGGCCGGCAGCAGCTGTGGCAGGTCCAGCTCCCGCTCGCCCGGCCCGCGTTGCTGCTCGCCGTCAACCAGGGCGTGGTGCTGGTCCTCGCGGTCGTCATCATCGGCGGCCTGGTCGGCGGCGGCGCGCTCGGCTACGACGTCGCCTTCGGTCTCGCCCAGGGCGACCTGGCGACCGGGCTGGTGGCCGGTGCCGCCATCGTCTGCCTGGGCCTGATGCTCGACCGGGTCACCCAGCCCACCGACCGCCGTACGACGAAGGGAGCCTGACCATGCGTCGCACGCCCCTGGCGGCCGCCGCCTGCGTGCTGGTCCTCACGACCGGCTGCGGTGCCGCCGACATGACCAAGCAGGCCTCGCCCTTCGCCAACGCGCAGGGCTCGAAGACCGTGACCCTGTCCGTGCAGTCCTGGGTCGGCGCGCAGTCCAACGTCGCCGTCGCGCAGTACCTGCTGGAACACGAACTCGGCTACCGCGTCGACACCGTGCAGGTGGACGAGGTGCCCGCCTGGGACGCGCTCAGCCAGGGCCGCGTCGACGCGATCCTGGAGGACTGGGGCCACCCGGACCAGGAGAAGCGCTACGTCCAGGACAAGAGGACCATCGGGCGCGGCGGTGACCTCGGGGTCACCGGGCACATCGGCTGGTTCGTGCCGACCTACCTGGCCAAGCAGCACCCCGACATCACGAACTGGAAGAACCTCGACAAGTACGCCTCCCTCTTCCGCACCGCGGAGAGCGGCGGCAAGGGCCAACTCCTCGACGGCTCACCGTCGTACGTCACCAACGACAAGGCGCTGGTGAAGAACCTGAAGCTGGACTACCAGGTGGTCTTCGCCGGTTCGGAGGCCGCCCAGATCACCCAGATGAAACAGTTCGCCAAGGAGAAGAAGCCCTTCCTGACCTACTGGTACTCGCCCCAGTGGCTGTTCGAGAAGGTCCCGATGACCGAGGTGAAGCTGCCCGCGTACCAGGAGGGTTGCGACGCCGACGCCGCCAAGGTCGCCTGCGCCTACCCGCACACCCCGCTGCAGAAGTACCTCAACGCGGACTTCGCGAAGGACGGCGGCCGGGCGGCGGCCTTCCTGAAGAAGTTCCGGTGGACGACCGAGGACCAGAACGAGGTCTCGCTGATGATCGCCGACCAGAAGCTGAGCCCGCAGGAGGCGGCGGGGAAGTGGGTGCGCGCTCACCCTTCGGTGTGGAGGAAGTGGCTCTCCTGAACCGCCCCGCCAACTCGTTCGAGGTGTCACACGTCCCGCTGAAAACCGGGCGACACAGCGGCCGTCGCTCGCGCACGGCCGGGACTTGATCAAGCTGGTGTCTTCTGTGAAGGAGACGCCATCGTGCGAATTTCTGACATTCAGCGCTGCGAGGTCCGGCCCGGACGGCTAGTGGAGTGGACGTTCAGCCCGGCGACCGTCGCGGCGGCGACAGCGCTCCCACCGGATCCGCGGCCGCCGGCGTACATCCAGGAGTCGCACATCAGGACGGCGCGGGCGGTGCGCGAGGACGGGCTGTTCGTGCCGACCTGGCTCGGCACGGCGTTCGACCTGCCGGGCCGGGCCGACCTCGACGCGCTCGAAGAGGCCCTGCGCGGCTGGACGTTGCGGCACGAGACGCTGCGCAGCGGCTTCCGCCTGGTGGACGAGGAGATGCGCCGGTTCACCCTGGACGCCGCCGACGTGGCGCTGCACCGCGAGGTGGTCGGCGACTTCGCGGACGCGGACGTGCTGACCCGGTACCTCCAGGACCGGTTCGACGTCGCCGCGGACGCGCTCGGCTGGCCGAACCACATCTACGCGGCGGTCGTCCGCGACGACTCCACCAGCGTGTACATGGCCTTCGACCACACCAACGTCGACGCCTACTCCCTCCAGCTCACCTCCAGCGAGATCCACGGGCTGTACACGGCCTCCCGCGCGGGACGGCCCGTCACCGGCGCGCCGGTGGGGAGTTACGTGGACTTCTGCCGGCAGGAGCGGGCGAACGCGGACGGCATCGACGACACCCACGCGATCGTCGGACGCTGGCGCGAGTTCATCGGCCGGTGCGACGGGAGGCTCCCGGAGTTCCCGGTCGACCTCGGTCTGCGGCCCGGCGGCGCGCTGCCCGCCCAGAAGCTGATGTGCGAGCCGCTCGTCGACGCCGACACCGCGGCCGCCTTCGAGGCGTACTGCCGGCCCTACGGCGGAAGCCTGGTGGGCATCCTGGCCGCGACCAGCCTGATCGTCCACGAGCTGGGCGGCCAGCCGGTCTACCGGACGGTCGTGCCGTTCCACACCCGGCTGAGGTCCGAGTGGTCGGACTCCGTGGGCTGGTACGTCGGCGGCGCGCCGATCGAGGTGCCGGCGGCCCGGGACTTCGACGGCGCGCTCGCCACGGTCCGCGCCGAACTGCGGGCCAACCGGTCGCTGGCCCGGATCCCGCTGGCCCGCGTACTGCGGCTGCTCGGCGCGGACTTCCGTCCGACCTCGCCCGACATGTACTCGATCGTCTCGTACACGGACGCCCGGCCGACCCCCGGCTCGCACGGCTGGAACGAGCAGAAGACGTACGGGCTGATCCGGGTGTCCTACGGCGATCAGGTGTGCGCCTGGGTCAGCCGCCTCCACGAGGGCCTGTGGTTCGCCTGCCGCTACCCGGACACCGAGATCGCCTACAAGAACGTGCGCCGGTACGCCGAGAGGCTGCGGGACGTGATCGCCTCCGTACCGGCGAGCGATCACCTGCGCACCGCGCAGCCGGAACTGCTCTGACCCAACTTCCCTCTGATACGACCGTATTGGAATCGCGGCACTATGCGGCGAACGTCAACTCATGGCCCCATTGGGTGCGGTACGTCACCTGTCGCTACTGCTAGTGTTTGCGCGGTCACGCTAGGCAATCGGTCTCGATGTACAGGAAAAGAATCGAGGTTTCCATGCGCAAGCTTCAGAAGGTCGTGTTCGCGGCGGTGGCGGCGGCCGGCGGCCTGTCCGCCCTCGGCGCCGGCACCGCTGTCGCCGACAGCTCGGGCAACGGGCTGCAGGTGGCCGACCTCTACCGCCCCTACCAGGAGTGCAGCCCGCAGACGGTGGCCGAGAACGACATCCCGGTCGGCGTGCTCGGTCTCGCGGGCACCACGGACACCACCTGCGGTCAGTACAACAACGCCTTCACCGGCTGACTCCGACATGGTGAACCGGAAGAAGATCGCGGCTCTCTCGGTGCTCGTCGGCGGCCTCGTGGTGACCGGTGCCGGCATCGCCCAGGCGCATGCCGCAGCGGCCCCGGGGGAGTGCACCCGTGACCTCCTGGGCAACCTCAGCTGCTCCCAGCGGTTCAAGGGCGAGGTGCCCGAAGGTGAGTTGCCGCCCCACCAGGACACCTGTCAGACGGTGCAGCCGCTGACGGTGCCCGCCGTCCTCGGCAACGGCCGGGCGCGCCTCGGCCCCGAGGTGACCTGTTCCCCGACCACTTGGGGATCGACCGGCACCCGCGAGGACCGGCACGCCCGCCACTGGCAGTCGGCGACGCAGCACGAAGACGACGCGACATGACCGAGTGTAGATCCTGAATGACTACGTAATGTGTGTATATGCTCACACTGCGTAGTCGAACCGGGCTGTCCTGCCCGGAGAAGAAAGGGTCACATCATGCGTAAGTTTCAGCGTGCCGCGGTCGTAGCGGCGGCCGTTGCCGGTCTGTCCTTCGTCGGTGCCGGGGCGAGCTTCGCCGCCGGTGGCGGGGACGCGGGCCAGGGCGTCACCGCCGTGGCCAACTCGTCGGCCAACGCCGTTGCCGTCGGCAGTGGTTACTACGGCCCGCAGGTCCAGCCGCAGGGTCAGCCGGAGGGCCAGCCCGAGGGTCAGCCCGAGGAGCAGAAGGCCGGCCCCGAGGGCCCCGAGGGCCCCGAGCAGGGCTACGGCGAGCAGCAGGGCGGCGAGGGCGAGTAACGACGTATCGGGGACATCGCACGAACTCCGGGGTCCGTTCAGCGACTTGCTGAGGGGTACCCCGCGGCGACGGCAGCCCGGACGCACTGCTCCCTCGGAGCATGCGTCCGGGCTGCCGTCGTCCTGTCGTATCCGACCTTCTCGGGCCCGACGCACGCCGGCGACGGCATTGCGGACGGGCCCTTTTCGCAAAGGAAAGCACCACATGTTGACTCGGCAGAAGATTGCCACCGTCACGGGGCTCGTCGGGAGCCTCGCGGCGATCTGCGTCGGCGCCGGACACGCGTCCGCGTCCGCGTACGCGGACGGGCGCTCCGGCGACTGCAAGACCAACGCCCAGGGGGACACCGTCTGCGTCCGCAAGAGCGAGATCCACAGCGACAAGGACGGCACGCACGTCATCAAGCAGACGCAGGACTGCACGACGGTCGACCGGCCCGGCGTGGTGTATCCGGAGGACGGACTGCTGGGCAGCGGCTCCACGAGCGCCGGTCCCGAGGTGGACTGCTCCAACAAGGCGGAGCTCCCCAAGGGCTTCAAGAAGCCGCATTTCGAGTTCTGAGCGCCAACGACCGATCCCGGTACCCGGCTTGTCGCCGGGTACCGGGATCGGTCGTTGGGGCCTACTTGCCGAAGCTGTTGTTGCAGCCCATGTCCGAACCGAGGTGGCTCTGCTGGGCGCCGGCGTTGCCCTCGCCGTTCAGCAGGTTGCCGCCCAGGCCGTTGAGGATGCCGACCTCGCCGAGGACGTCGACGTTGCCGTCGTGCGACCTGCAGGTGCTGCTCTGCCGGATGTCGAAGCTGTCGCCCCGCTTCCCGCCGCCCTGGTCGGCGTGGGCGGCGCCGGCGCCCAGGAGCCCGATGCTCCCGAACGCGGCGAAGAGGACGGCGGCCATACGTACCTTGTGCATTTCATCTCCGCTGAGGTGGGGTAGAGGCGATCCGCGAAAGACCGGCCTCCTTGAGCTGAAGATTGATACGAAATAACCGAGATAATCCAGCGGCGCGCCGAACTCCATTGATATTCACCACCTCTGGGTTCCGCCGGTACACGCACATGGTCCCGGTGCCGGGCTTTCGCGCCCGGCACCGGGACCATGTGTCGACCGGCGTCTGCGTGCCGATCAGGTGTTTCAGAAGGCGCTGTTGTTGCACCCCATGGTGGAACCGATGTCGGTGGCCTGGGCGCCCGGGTTGCCCTCGCCGTTCAGCGCGTTGCCCAGAACGCCGTTGAGCAGGCCGACCTCGCCGAGGACGTCCAGGTTCAGGTCGTGCGACTTGCAGTTGGAGCTCTGAGTGATGTTGAACTTGTCGCCGTGCTCGCCGCCCCTGCCGCCCTGGTCGGCGTGGGCCGTGCCGCCGACGAGTCCGATGCTGCCGAGAGCGGCGACCAGGACGGCAACGTTGCGAAGCTTACGCATGTCATCTCCGGGGAGTGAGTGGGTGCGATCTGTGGGGAGATCGACTTGTTACAGTTACGGGAGATTAGTACGAAATACTCCAAAGATGGCAACGACGCGCCGATTTCGCGATCGGAAAGCGAATGCACCCGAAAGCCGTATCGCGTCGTTGCGCACACCTCGGCCGCGACGAGCGGCAATTGCCCGTCGCGCGCCGGTGGTTGACCGTCATCCCTGGCGCGCGTTGGCGAGCGAGTTCGACTGGCTGTTGGCCTGGGAGCAGTCGACGCCGCGGGTCTGGGAGGCGGCGAGCAGCGCGACCGGAACGTTCGCGTCGAGCAGGGTCTGCGGGCTGCATTCCTGCGACGGGCGGAACATGTTGGTCTGGCTCACCGGGGCGGCCTGGCCCTGCGCCGGCTGCGGGGCCGGCTGCGACAGCTGCGGGTTGATCTGCGGGTTCAGCTGCGGGTTGATCTGCGGGGCGACCTCGGTGGCCCGCTGCGGGGGCGCCTGCTGCACGGCCGGCGAACCGTAGGACTGCGCGGTCGCCTGGGCCGAGGAGGCCGCGGCGGCCTGGGCGTCCGGCTGTGAAACGGGGGGCGGCACAGCCCCGTTGTAGGTGGCGGGGGTGGCGGCGGAGCTGGGGCCGGCGCCGACGGCGGTGAGACCTCCGGCTGCTGCTACGACGAGCGCGACCTTACGAAGCTTGCGCATGGAATTCTCGGCCCTTCATTGACCTGTGCACGGAATCTGATGAAATGCTGAATGAGGCAGCGCAGTTGTCGCTGTGCCTGGCGCCCTGTGCGGCTGCGGTGAACCATCGTCCTTGCCCCGTGGGGAACGAGGAGCGCGCGGAGCCAGAAACGGCTGCCGGGGTGTGGTCACCCATTTGCCACAGGGTGTGCGGATCGTGAAGTCCCGCCCATGGCACGGCAAATGGGTGACGGGCCAGCAATTGCCGTGACCGCGTCCGGACGTTCCTCGTTCCGACGAGGAGAGGGCAGCGACCGTGGACCTGACGAGGTGAGGCAATCGCTGCCGGCTCCGAATGCGAAGTCCGCGTGCTTATCGGAATTACCGCTGCCGGCGGTGCGGTACGAACATCACACCGACGGCACGTGTGACGGCGCTGAATGCAATGGACTTCCCTATTCAGGTATCGAAGGGCCGAGGGTTTCATGCGCAAGCTTCACAAGGCCGCGCTCTTTGCAGTGGCGGCCAGCGGTCTGTCCGCGCTCGGCGGCGGTGTCAGTCACGCCGCCGAGATCGCACCGGGCAGTCCCGCCCCGGCTCCGGCTCCCGCTCCCGAGCAATTCGCTCCCCAGGCGGCCCCGGCGCCCGCTCCGCAGCCGGTCCAGCAGGCCGTGCCCGCGCCGCAGACCGGTTACGCCTCCAGCACGGCCTCCTCGCAGGGAGTCGCGCAGGCCGCCACGACGCCGTACCCGCAGCAGGCCGCCCCCCAGTACCCGCAGCAGGCCCCTCCGCAGTACCAGCAGCAGGCGCCGCAGTACCAGCAGCCCGCCCCGCAGTACCAACAGCAGGCCGCCCCGGCGCAGCCCGCCCAGGTGGTGCCGCAGGTCATGCCCCAGGTCATGCCGCAGGTCGCCCCGCAGCTCGCCGTGCCGCAGGTCCCGCAGAACGTCGGAGGCCAGCCCCCGGCGATCGTCGCGCCGCAGGTGAACCCCCAGATCAACCCCCAGGTGAACCCGCTGCTCAGCCCGCAGCTGGGGCAGCCGGGCGTGCCGCAGCTCTCCCCGGTCGGCCTCGGACAGGTCGCCGCGCCTCCGGTCGGCCAGCTCGGCCTTCCCCGGCTTGGCTGACCGCGGCGCCGGCGGACCTCCGCACCACTCGCACCACCTCCCGCAGATCCTCTCCGTACCGAAATCTGGAGTACCCATGCGCAACTTCCACAAGGCGGTCCTCGTGGGCGCCGCCATGCTCGGCAGCGTCGCCTCGTTCGGCGCCGGCACCGCCTCCGCCCACGACGACCTGGGCCGCGACCTGGACATCACCCAGGCCACCGAGTGCCGTTCGCACGACATGAACATCGAGGTGCTCGGCAGCGTCGGCGCGCTCACCGGCCTGGCGGGCAACGTGCTCAACGGCGAGGGCAACCCGGGCGCGCAGCAGAGCCACCTCGGCTCGGACATGGGCTGCAACAACCAGGCCCTCTGACGGCCCCGGCCGTGCGCCCCGCCGTCGTGTGCCGATCCGCCGCCCGGAACCGGGCCGGCGCGGCGAGACGTCGGCGGGGTCGGCCCGCGCGCCCGTATCGACCCGATACCGGCGAACGGAGCCGTTTTCTCTATCGCTTTGCTTGGATTCGCCGATCGCGGGTGAGTGCCCGCGACGTGTCTGGAAGGGCAGGGAACCCATGAAACGGGCTACCCGGAACAGTGTGATCGCCTTCGCCGTCGCGTCTGGTGCGATGGCGGTCGCGGGGCCCGCGTGGGCCGACTCCGCCGCGGACGGTTCCGCGACGGGCTCGCCCGGCGTGCTGTCCGGCAACGACATCCAGTTGCCGGTGAACATCCCGGTGAACGTGTGCGGCAACACCGTCGACGTGGTCGGGCTCCTCAACCCCGCGATGGGCAACCGCTGCTCCAACGAGGGCGGCAAGGCCGCGCACAAGGAGAAGGAGAAGGAGGGCGCGGCGGCCTCCGGCACCGCGCACGACTCGCCGGGCATCCTGTCCGGCAACGCCGTCCAGCTCCCGGTCGACGTCCCCGTGAACGTCGTCGGCAACAGCGTGAACGCGGTGGGGATCGGCAACCCCGTCTTCGGCAACTCCACCGACACGCCGGACGAGCCCGCCCCCTCCACGCCTCCCGTCCGCCACACGCCGTCCCACCCGGTCAAGGCGCACCCCGCACCCGAGCCGCCGGCTCCCGTCCACCACCACGCGGGCGGCATGCTCGCGCACACCGGAACGGGCAACCCCTGGGCGCCGGCCGCCGCGAGCCTGGCCTCGCTGACGGCCGGTGTGCTGCTCTACCGCCGTTTCCGGCCGGGGGCCGGCCACGCGGCGTGATCTCCGCCCGTCCGTCCGACGGAGCCCGGCGGCGCCCTCCCGGACCGCCGCCGAAGCTCCGGCCCGGACGGTCAGCGGCTCCGCCTATGCGTGCTGCCCCGGCGTGTGGTGCCCCGGCACCAGGCGGCAGGTCACCCCGAACCGGTTCCAGGCGTTGATCACCGTGATCGCGGCGATCAGCTGTGCCAGCTCCGTCTCGTCGAAGAGCCTGGCGGCCCGCTCGTAGACGGCGTCCGGCACGAACCCGTCCGTCAGGACGGTCACGGCCTCCGTCAGCCCCAGCGCAGCCAGCTCCTTCTCGGTGTAGAAGTGCTCGGACTCCTCCCAGGCGCTGAGCTGGATGATCCGCTCGACGCTCTCGCCCCGCGCCAGCGCGTCCTTGCTGTGCATGTCCACACAGAGCGCGCAGCGGTTGAGCTGCGAGGCCCGGATCCTCACCAGCTCCAGAAGCTTCGGGTCGAGGCCCCGGCGGGCGGCGGTGTCCAGCCGGACCATCGCCCGGAAGACGTCGGGCACCAGCTCCGACCAGGGCAGACGGGGGGTGTGCTCGGGTGCGTGCTCGGACGGTTGTTCTGTGGTCATATCGCGACCCTAGGAGCCAGGCAGCCCAGGAGTATGGTCCATTTCCATGGGGAGAACATGGGCCACTCTGGGAATCGACCTCCATCTGGAGCCGGCCGGTCCGGGGCTGCGCCGGGGTCTGACCGACGCCCTGCGGGAAGCCGTCCGGGGCGGCCGGCTGGTCCCCGGCACCCGGCTGCCCTCCTCGCGGTCCCTCGCCGCCGACCTCGGGATCGCCCGCAACACGGTCGCCGACGCCTACGCCGATCTGGTCGCCGAGGGCTGGCTCACCGCCCGCCAGGGCTCCGGAACGCGGGTCGCGGCCAGGGAACCGACGCCGGCGCCCGACGGGCGCCGCGCACCGGCGCCCGCGCCCGGCGCGAGCGCCCATCACCCCGCCTACGACCTGCGCGCCGGCCACCCCGACGTCTCCGCCTTCCCCCGCGCGGAGTGGCTCAGGGCGGCCCGCCGCGCCCTGACCGCCGCTCCCAACGAGGCCTTCGGGTACGGCGATCCGCGCGGCCGCGTCGAGCTGCGCACCGCGCTCGCCGCCTACCTCGCCCGTGCCCGGGGCGTGCGCGCCGACCCCGAACGCATCGTGATCTGCGCCGGGTTCGCCCACGGCCTCGGCCTGCTCGGCCGGCTGCTGCGGGCCCGCGGGGCGGACACGGTCGCGGTGGAGTCGTACGGCCTCGACGAGCACTGGCGGCTGCTGACGGCGGCCGGACTGCGCACCGTCCCGCTGCCCTTCGACCGGCTCGGCACCGACACCACGCGCCTGTCCCGGGGACCGGCGGCGGTGCTGCTGACCCCGGCCCACCAGTTCCCGATGGGCGTGCCGCTGCACCGCGACCGGCGGGCCGCCGTCGTGGACTGGGCGCGGCGCGAAGGCGGTCTGGTCCTGGAGGACGACTACGACGGGGAGTTCCGCTACGACCGCCGTCCCGTCGGCGCCCTCCAGGGCCTGGCCCCCGACGAGGTCGTCTACCTCGGTACGGCCAGCAAGTCCCTGGCGCCCGGGCTGCGGCTGGCCTGGATGGTGCTGCCGGCGGGGGTGGCGCGGGAGATGGCGGCCGTCAAGGGTGCCGTGGACGTCTGCGGGACGCCGGACCAGCTGATCCTCGCCGAGTTCGTCAGCTCCGGTGCCTACGACCGGCACGTGCGCGCCTCCCGCGCCCGCTACCGGCACCGCCGGGACGCCCTGGTCGCGGCCCTGGCCGAGCGCGCCCCGCAGATCGAGGTCACCGGCATCGCGGCCGGTCTGCACATGCTGCTGCGGCTGCCGCCCGGCACCGAGCGCCGGGTGATCCGCGCCGCCGCCGCCCACGGCCTCGCCCTCGACGGCCTCACCCCGCGCCACCGCCACCCCGACGCGTCCGCCGCGCCCCCGGACGCCCTCGTCCTCGGCTACGGCACCCCCGCCGACCACGCCTGGTCGGGGGCGCTGGACCTGCTGTGCACGGTGCTGTCGGACCCGGCCGTGACCGGCGCCGGATGAATCCGGGCGGGTCAGCCGGCCGCGGCCTCCTCGGCCTCCCGGCGCAGCAGGCCGCCCGGCCGGCACTCCAGCACCTCGCGGAGCGCGGCGAGCGTCGCGAACCGCACCCCCTTGGCGCGGCCGTTCTTGAGCACCGCGAGGCGGGCGGGCGTGACCCCGACCCGGTCCGCCGGCTCGCCCAGGGACATCTTCCGTCGGGCCGGCATCACGTCGATGTCGACGGTGATGGCATCGGATCACCTCGTCCAGCTCGGCCCGCGTCCGTGCCGCCTCGCCGTCGCGCGGGACGGCCTGGGCGAGCGGCATCCGCAGGACGCGCACGATGAGCGCGACCCCGCGGACGGCGAGGCCGATCCCTGTCGACTGGTCGGGCAGGGGTGGCCGCGTCTCAGGCCTCCGCCTCGTCCTCCGGTGCCTCGCCGAACCTGGCCAGCGCCAGGGCGCCCACGACGGCCACCGTGAAGCCGAGCACCCCGAGCCAGGCGAGCCCCTCGCGGGTGCGGTCGCCGAGCCAGACCACGCCGACCGCCGCCGGGCCGATCGTCTCGCCGATCACCATCCCCGCCGTCGCCGTGGTCACCGAGCCGCGCTGCAGCGCCGAGGTCAGCAGCAGGAAGGCGCCGCCGCCGCCCACCAGCAGCGCGTAGAGCGCCGGGTCGGTGAACAGGCCGGCCGGCCGCAGGGTGTCGACGAGCCGCACCGACACCTCCACCACCCCGAACCCGAACCCCGCGCCGAGGCCCAGCAGCAGCGCCCGCCCGCGCCCCGACAGCCGCCCGCCCGCGAGCCCGAGCAGCAGCACGCCCACCGCGGTCGCGAGCATGGCGAACGTCAGTGCGTCCGACCCGGCCCTGCCGCCCTCCGGCCCCGACGCCAGCCCCAGCATCGCGAGCCCCGCGCACACGACCCCGACCGCGCCCCACTCCAGCCCGCTCAGCCGCACCCGCAGCAGCCGGGCCGCGACCACCGCGGTCACCGCGAGACTGGACGCCAGCGCCGCGCTCACCGCGTAGATGGGGAGCGAGCGCAGCGCCAGGATCTGGAACACGAACCCCAGCCCGTCCAGCCCGAGCCCGGCGACGTACCGCCACTGGCGGACCGCCCGCAGCAGCAGCGCGGCCTCCCCGCCACCACCGTCACCGGCCGCCCGCGCGGCCACCGCCTGCAGGACCGTCGCGGTACCGAAGCACAGCGCCGCGGCGAGAGCGCACACCATTCCGAAGAGCACGAGGGGACTGTAGGCGACGCACTGTCCGCGAACCTCCCCGGTACCCGCCGTCCCGCGCCGCGGCACGACGCCGGGGCGGTGGCCCGCGGCCCCGCCCGAGTGGTGGACGTCCCGGTCCCCGGTGGGGTGTGCCGGGTAGTGTGACCAGCGGGCCGTGACTGGCGCGCTGGGATGGGACCGACCATCGGGGAGCGGCCCGTGTCTGATCGAGTGCCGTGCGCCTGGGCCGAACCGTGAGTGCCGAACGACATGTCCGGAGGTCCCGAATGACTGACAAGTCCGCGCCCCTGTCCACCGAGTCCACCGCGTTCCGATCCGCCCTCGACGTGATCCGCGCGGTCGAGCCGCGCGTCGCCGACGCCATCGGGCAGGAGGTCCACGACCAGCGCGAGATGCTCAAGCTGATCGCCTCGGAGAACTACGCCTCCCCGGCGACCCTGCTCGCGATGGGCAACTGGTTCAGCGACAAGTACGCGGAGGGCACCGTCGGCCGCCGCTTCTACGCCGGCTGCCGCAACGTCGACACCGTCGAGGCGCTCGCCGCCGAGCACGCCCGCGAGCTGTTCGGCGCCCGGCACGCCTACGTCCAGCCGCACTCCGGCATCGACGCCAACCTGGTCGCCTTCTGGGCCGTCCTCGCCGACCGCGTCGAGGCGCCGTTCCTCCAGAAGACCGGCGTCCGCCAGATCAACGACCTCTCCGAGGCCGACTGGGCCGAGCTGCGGCAGGCCTTCGGCAACCAGCGGATGCTCGGCATGTCCCTGGACGCGGGCGGCCACCTCACCCACGGCTTCCGCCCCAACATCTCCGGGAAGATGTTCGACCAGCGGTCCTACGGCACCGACCCGGCGACCGGCCTGATCGACTACGACGCGCTGCGCGCCCAGGCCCGTGACTTCAAGCCGCTGATCCTGGTGGCCGGATACTCCGCGTACCCGCGGCTGGTGAACTTCCGGATCATGCGGGAGATCGCCGACGAGGTCGGCGCGACCCTCATGGTCGACATGGCGCACTTCGCGGGCCTGGTCGCCGGCAAGGTCCTCACCGGCGACTTCGACCCGGTCCCGCACGCCCAGATCGTCACCACGACCACCCACAAGTCGCTGCGCGGCCCGCGCGGCGGCATGGTCCTGTGCGACGACTCGCTGAAGGACCAGGTCGACCGCGGCTGCCCGATGGTCCTCGGCGGCCCGCTCCCGCACGTGATGGCCGCCAAGGCCGTCGCCCTGGCCGAGGCCCGGCAGCCCTCCTTCCAGGACTACGCCCGGCGGATCGTGGACAACTCCCGCGCGCTGGCCGACGGCCTGCTGCGCCGCGGCGCCACGCTGGTGACCGGCGGCACCGACAACCACCTCAACCTGATCGACGTCGAGTCGTCGTACGGCCTCACCGGCCGGCAGGCCGAGACGGCGCTGCTCGACTCCGGCATCGTCACCAACCGCAACGCGATCCCGGCCGACCCGAACGGCGCCTGGTACACCTCCGGCATCCGCATCGGCACGCCCGCCCTCACCACCCGTGGCCTCGGCACCGCCGAGATGGACGAGGTCGCGGGTCTGATCGACCGCGTGCTGACCGCCGCCGAGCCGGGCACCACGAAGTCCGGCGCCCCGTCGAAGGCCTCCCACGTCCTGGACGAGAAGGTCTCGGCGGAGATCGCGAAGCGCGCGACCGACCTGGTGGCGGGCTTCCCGCTGTACCCGGAGATCGACCTCGGCTGATCGGCGCCGGTCAGGGGCAGCGCCCCTGAAGGGGCGCGGGGAACTGCGCGCCGGGCCCCCACCGGGCCCGCGGCCCCCGCGCTCCGAAACCACCCCCACCGCCGGGCCGATCCCGCCCTCACCCTCTGAGAGAATGGTGAGCATGGCCTCTGATCGACCCCGCGTGCTCTCCGGCATCCAGCCCACCGCCGGCTCGTTCCACCTCGGCAACTACCTCGGCGCCGTCCGCCAGTGGGTGGCCCTCCAGGAGTCCCACGACGCCTTCTACATGGTCGTCGACCTGCACGCGATCACGATCCCGCAGGACCCCGCCGACCTGCGCGCCAATACCCGGCTCGCCGCGGCCCAGCTGCTCGCGGCCGGCCTGGACCCGGACCGCTGCACCCTCTTCGTGCAGAGCCACGTCCCGGAGCACGCCCAGCTCGCCTGGGTCATGAACTGCCTCACCGGCTTCGGCGAGGCCAGCCGGATGACCCAGTTCAAGGACAAGGCGGCCAGGCAGGGCGCGGACCGCGCCAGCGTCGGCCTGTTCACGTACCCGATCCTCCAGGTCGCCGACATCCTGCTCTACCAGGCCAACGAGGTGCCCGTCGGCGAGGACCAGCGCCAGCACGTGGAGCTGACCCGCGACCTCGCGGAGCGCTTCAACGGCCGCTTCGGCGCGACCTTCACCGTCCCGAAGCCGTACATCCTCAAGGAGACGGCGAAGATCTACGACCTCCAGGACCCGGCGATCAAGATGAGCAAGTCGGCGTCCACGCCGAAGGGCCTCATCAACCTGCTCGACGAGCCGAAGGCGACGGCGAAGAAGGTCAAGAGCGCGGTCACCGACACCGACACCGTGATCCGCTACGACGCCGAGCACAAGCCGGGCGTCTCCAACCTGCTCACGATCTACTCCACCCTCACCGGCAGGACGATCGCCGAGCTGGAGCGGGAGTACGAGGGCAAGATGTACGGCGCGCTCAAGACGGACCTCGCCGACGTCATGGTGGACTTCGTCACCCCGTTCCGGGAGCGCACCCAGCAGTACCTGGACGACTCGGAGACGCTGGACTCGATCCTCGCCAAGGGCGCGGAGAAGGCCCGCGCGGTCGCCGCGGAGACCCTGTCCCACGCCTACGACCGGGTCGGTTTCCTGCCCGCCAAGCACTGAGCGCGCTACCGGCCGCACCGAGCGGAGCGCCAGGGGCGCTCGGGGCGCCCCGGGGAGCGCACGGGAGCGCTGCACATCACTTCGGCCACGGCTGCCCGGAAGGCGGCCGTGGCCGTACAGTCGATAGCCGGACGGCAGTGTACGAACCCGACACACGTCCGATCATCACGACCGACAGGAGATGACGTGGGGACCGTAACGATCGGCGTCTCGATCGCGGTCCCGGAGCCTCACGGCAGCCTGCTCCAGGAGCGGCGCACGGGCTTCGGCGACGCCGCGGCGCACGGCATCCCGACGCACGTCACGCTGCTGCCGCCCACGGAGATCGCCGAGGAGTCACTGGCCGCCGTGGAGGCGCACCTCGGCGAGGTCGCCGCGGCCGGCCGGCCCTTCCCGATGCGGCTGTCCGGCACCGGCACCTTCCGGCCGCTGTCGCCGGTGGTGTACGTCCGGGTCGTGCAGGGAGCGGACGAGTGCTGCCGGCTCCAGCAGCGGGTCCGGGACGCCTCCGGGCCGCTCGACCGTGAGCTGCAGTTCCCCTACCACCCGCACGTGACCGTCGCGCACGGGATCGACGAGGCCGCGATGGACCGGGCGTTCGCCGAACTCTCGGAGTACGAGGCCGCGTGGCCGTGCACCGGGTTCGCGCTGTACGAGCAGGGGCTCGACGGCGTGTGGCGCAAGCTGCACGAGTACGCCTTCGGCGGCGCCGTCGTACCGCCGCAGGCCGGGCCCGCGGAGCGGGACACCATCGCCAGCCGGTAGCCGTCCCCCCGGACCGGCCGTCCCTCAGATCGGCAGCCGCCGGAACAACGGCCGCGGCGCGTGCCGCAGCGCCGCCATCACCACGCGCAGCGCCCCCGGCACCCACACCAGCTCCGAGCGCCTGCGCAGTCCCGTCTCGATCGCCGTCGCCACCGCCTCCGGGGTCGTCGCCAGGGGCGCCTCGGCCAGTCCCGCGGTCATCCGCGACCGCACGAAGCCCGGCCGTACGACCATCACGTGCACGCCGGTGCCGTGCAGCGCGTCGCCCAGGCCCTGCGCGAACGCGTCCAGGCCCGCCTTGCTGGAGCCGTAGATGAAGTTGGAGCGCCGGGCCCGCTCGCCGGCGACCGACGACAGGACCACCAGGGAGCCGTGCCCCTGCGTCTGCAGTTCCCGCGCGCAGACCAGGCCGGCCGAGACGGCGCCCGTGTAGTTGGTCTGCGCCACCCGCACGGCCTGCACCGGCTCGCGCTCGTCGGTGGCCTGGTCGCCCAGGACACCGAAGGCGAGCAGCACCATGTCGATGTCGCCCTCGGCGAAGACCTTGCCGAGGGCCGCCTCGTGGGACTCGGGGTCGAGCGCGTCGAAGGGGACGGTGCGGACCTCGGCGCCCAGGGCGCGCAGTTGCTCGGTGGCGGCCCCCAGGGCGGGCGAGGGGCGGCCGGCCAGCCAGACGGTGCGGGTGCGGCGGGCGATCAGCCGGCGCGCGGTGGCCAGCGCGATCTCGGAGGTACCGCCGAGCACGAGCAGGGACTGGGGCATTCCGAAGGCGTCCTTCATGACAGCTCCTAGAGGCCGAGGCGGCGGGACAGGTCGGAGACGAACACCCCGCGCGGGTCCAACTCCGCGCGCAGCGCGCGAAAGTCGGCGAGCCGTGGGTACATCGCGGCGAGCAGGTCGGGGCGGAGCCGGGCGTCCTTGGCGAGGTAGACGCGGCCGCCGGCGGCCGCGACCTCCTCGTCGAGTTCGTCGAGGAACGCGCCGAGGCCGGGCAGCGAGGCCGGGATGTCCAGCGCGAGGGTCCAGCCGGGCACGGGGAAGGAGAGCCAGCCGGGGTCGGCGTCGCCGAAGCGCTTGAGGACGGCGAGGAAGGACGGGCAGCGGCGCTCGGAGATACGGGCCACGATCCGGCGCAGCGCGTCCTCCTGGCCGTAGCCGACGACGAACTGGTACTGCACGAAGCCGCCGCGGCCGTAGACCCGGTTCCAGTGCGGGACGCCGTCCAGGGGGTGGAAGAACGTGGAGACGCGCTGGAGCTGGCCGGTGCGCGCGCGGGGTGCCTTGCGGTACCAGAGTTCGTTGAAGAGCCCGACCGTGGTGCGGCCGAGGAGGCCCTCCGGGACGAAGGCGGGCGCGGCCGGAAGCCGACGGGAGCGGAAGGCGAGTGGTGCACGCCCGGCGCGTGTGCCCTCACCGAGCGCCTCCAGGGGCGCGTGGTCGCCGCGCGTGAGCACCGCGCGCCCGGTCGCCGCCCCGCGGGCCAGCAGGTCGATCCAGGCGACCGAGTAGCGGTAGCGGTGGTCGGTGGTGGTCAGGCGGTGCATCAGGTCGTCGAGGTCGTCGGCGCGTTCGGTGTCGACCGTCAGGTACGACGTCTCGACCGGGAGGAGGCGGACGGTCGCCGTGAGGATCACTCCGGTCAGACCCATGCCGCCGGCCGTCGCGTCGAACAGCGGGGTGTCGCGGCTCACCGTCCGGACCTGGCCGTCCGCGGTGAGGAGTTCGAAGGACAGCACGTGACGGGAGAACGATCCCGAGACATGGTGGTTCTTGCCGTGGATGTCGGCGCCGATCGCGCCGCCCACCGTCACCTGGCGGGTCCCCGGGGTCACCGGGACGAACCAGCCGAGCGGCAGCAGCACCTCCGTCAGGCGGTGCAGGGAGACCCCCGCGTCGCAGAGCAGGATGCCGCCGTCGGCGTCGATGGCGTGGATGCGGTCGAGGCCCGTCATGTCGAGCACGGCGCCGCCGGCGTTCTGCGCGGCGTCCCCGTACGCGCGCCCCAGCCCACGCGCGATACCCCCGCGAGCCCCGCAGTTCCGGATCACGTCCGCCGCCTCCTGGTACGTCCGGGGACGGATCAGGCGGCCGACGGTGGGGGCGGTGCGGCCCCAGCCCGTGACGGGGACGGCGGTTCCGGGAGGTGCGGTCGCGGCGGGATCTGCGGACCCTCCAGGCATTCCAGGCATGAGGCCGACCGTATCGCCCCCGTATGGGTGTGATGCGTGCCGCCTTCCCGGGGGTTACGGAAGATCACCTGACTCCCCGAAACGGGTGATTATCGGAATGTCGATCAATAGGGTCGTAGCTTTTGGGGAGTCGAGGTGAACAGTGAGTCCAATGGACGACATGGACCACCGGATCCTCTCCGCGCTGCACGCCTGCGGTGCCGATCCACGCGTCGCGTCGGCCGCGCGCGGTCTCTCCCTCGCCGGTGAGCACGGCGCGCTCTGGCTCGCGGCGGGCCTCGCCGGGGCCGCCGCGGACGGCGCACGACGGCGCACCTGGCTGCGCGGCACGGCGCTGGTCGCGGGCGCGCACCTCGGCAGCATCGGCGTCAAACGGCTCGTGCGCCGGTCGCGCCCCACCCACGTGCGGCCCCTGGTGCGCACCGCGGGCCGGCACTCCTTCCCCAGCTCGCACGCCACCTCCGCGGTCGCCGCCGCCGTCGCCTTCGGCGCGCTCGGCGCGCCCGCCCTCGCACCCCTGGCGGCCGCCATGTGCCTGTCCCGGCTCGTGGTCGGCGTGCACTATCCGTCGGACGTCGCGGCGGGCGCGGCCCTCGGCGCGCTCACGGCGCGTGCCGGGGCGCGGTGGATGCGCGGGGGAGTGCCGGGCGCCTCGTACGAGGGGAGGCCGACGTGACCGAGACCGCGCACGCCGCCGGGGAAGCGATTGCGGAAACGAATCTGCGCGAGCAGCGCGCCCACCCCGCCCGGCCGCACGGACCGGCACGCGCGCGCGTCACCCCCGGCGGCCTCCTCCTGGGCCTGCTCAGGACCACCCGTCCCAAGCAGTGGGTCAAGAACACCCTCGTCATCGCCGCACCGGCCGCCGCCGGACGGCTCTTCTCCGCGCACGCGCTCCTGACCCTCGGCCTCACCTTCGCCCTCTTCACGGCCTGCGCCGCCGCCGTCTACCTGATCAACGACGCCCGTGACGCGGACGCCGACCGCGCCCACCCCACCAAGTGCCGCCGCCCGGTCGCCGCCGGCGCGCTCCCCGTCCCCGTCGCCTACGCCGCAGGAGGCGTCCTGGCCGTCCTGGGACCGGCGCTCGCGGCCTGGCTGACCCCGCCGCTGGTCGCCGCCCTGCTGATCGCCTACCTCGGCATGCAGCTGGCGTACTGCGTCGCCCTGAAGCACGTCCTGGTGGTCGACCTCGTCGTCGTCACCACCGGATTCCTCATGCGGGCGGTGATCGGCGGGGTCGCGCTCGGCATCCCGCTGTCCCGCTGGTTCCTGATCACCACCGGCTTCGGCGCGCTCTTCATGGTGTCGGCCAAGCGCTACTCCGAGGCCGTGCAACTGAGCGGCAAGGCGGGCGCCACGCGCGCGCTGCTCACCGAATACACCACCGGCTACCTCCGGTTCGTCTGGCAGCTCGCCGCGGGCGTCGCCGTCCTCGCCTACTGCCTGTGGGCCCTGGAGGGCCACCGCACCCCGGCGCCGGGCCTGCTGCCGTGGCGTCAGCTGTCCATGGTCGCCTTCATCCTGGCGATCCTGCGCTACGCCGTCTTCGCCGACCGGGGCACCGCGGGCGAACCCGAGGACGTCGTCCTGCGCGACCGCGCCCTCGCCCTGATCGGCCTGGCCTGGCTCGCGATGTACGGGCTCGCGGTGGCCCACTGGTGAGGGCGCACCAGCGCGAACTGATCGGGTTCGCGGCCGTCGGGCTGCTCGCCTACACCACGGACCTCACCCTCTTCAGCTGGCTGCGCGGCCCGGCCGGCCTGGACCCGCTCACCGCCAAGTCCCTCTCCTTCCTGGCCGGCTGCACGGTCGCCTACCTCGGCAACGCGCGCGGCACCTACCGGGGCGCCCGCCTGCCCGGGGTGCGCGCGTTCGCCGTCTTCGTGGCCGTGAACCTGGCCGGCGCGCTGGTCCAGCTGCTCTGCCTCGCCGTCAGCCACTACGGCCTCGGTCTCACCTCGCAGCGCGCGGACACCGTCTCCGGCGCCGTCGTCGGCATGGCGCTCGCCACAGTTCTGCGCTTCTGGGGTACCCGTACATTGGTATTCCGCGCGGAGGGCAGAGTCGGATCATGGACTGGCTGAGAAAGCTTCCCGTCGTCGGCCCGCTCGTCGGGTGGCTGATGCGGACACACGCGTGGCGGTCGTACGAGCGGCTGGACCGGGTGAAGTGGACCCGGCTCGCCGCGGCCATGACCTTCATCAGCTTCATCTCGCTCTTCCCGCTGCTGACCGTGGCCGCCGCGATCGCCGCCGCCACGCTGAGCGAGTCGCGGCAGCACACCCTGGAAGGCAAGATCGCCGACCAGTTCCCGGGCATCTCCGACCAGCTGGACATCAACTCGCTGGTGCAGAACGCCGGCACCGTCGGCCTCATCGCCGGTGCCCTGCTGCTGTTCACCGGCATCGGCTGGGTCGGCCAGATGCGGGACTGCCTGCGCACGGTGTGGGAGCTGCCCGACAAGGAGCAGAACCCGATCGTCGCCAAGGGCAAGGACGCCGGCATCCTGATCGGCCTCGGCGGCGCCCTGCTGATCACCCTCGCCGTGTCCACGGTCGCCTCGGCGGCCGTCGGCTGGACGGCGGGACAGTTCGGCATCGACCAGCACAGCTGGGGCAGCCTGCTGCTGCGGGGCATCGCGTTCCTCGTCGCGGTGGTCGCCGACTTCCTGGTGCTGCTCTACGTCCTCACCCTGCTGCCCGGGGTGGAGCCGTCGCGCCGCCGCCTGCTGGTCGCGGCGCTGATCGGCGCGGTCGGCTTCGAACTCCTCAAACTGCTGCTCAGCGGCTACATCCAGGGCGTCGCCACGAAGAGCATGTACGGCGCGTTCGGCGTGCCGGTCGCCCTGCTGCTGTGGATCAACTTCACCTCGAAGCTCGTCCTGTTCTGCGCCGCCTGGACGGCGACCGAGAGCGGCGAGGAGATCACGGACGAGGACGCCGGCGTACCAGATCCGGCAGCGGCCAACGGCGGTTGACCAGGAAGGCCGCGCCCACCAGCAGCACCACCGCGCCGCCCGCGATCCCCAGCGCGATCCCGACCCCGCCGGAGCCGTCGGCGGACGCGGCGGCCACCGGCGCCGGCCCGGAGTCCTTGCCCGCACCCGTGGCGGGCGCGGAGGGGGAGGGGGTCGCTCCCCGCTGCGCACCGGTGTCCGCGGTCCCCTTCGGCGGGACGAGTTCACCCACCGGGGTCACCTTGCCGGCCGCCTGGAAGCCCCAGTCGAGGAGCTGCGCGGCCTCCTTGTAGACCTCGTTGTGCTCCTTCTTCTCCGGGTTCATGACGGTGACCAGCAGCACCTTGCCCGCGCGCTCCGCGACCCCGGTGAAGGTGGCGCCCGCGTTGGTGGTGTTGCCGTTCTTCACCCCCGCGATGCCCTGGTAGACCGGCACGTCGGTGTCGCCGCTCAGCAGCCGGTTGGTGTTCTGGATCTCGAAGGAGTCCCGCACCGACTTGCCCTTGGCGTTCTTCGTCGTCTCGCCCGGGAACGCGGCCCGCACGGTCGAGCAGTACTCCCGGAAGTCCTTCTTCTGCAGCCCGGAGCGGGCGAACAGCGACAGGTCGTACGCCGAGGACACCTGTCCGGGGGCGTCGTACCCGTCCGGGCTCACCACGTGCGTGTCCAGCGCCTGGAGGTCGTCGGCGTGCGACTGCATGTCCTTCACGGTCTGCCCGACACCGCCGTTCATCGCGGACAGCACGTGCACGGCGTCGTTGCCGGAGCGGAGGAAGACGCCGAGCCACAGGTCGTGGACCGTGTAGGTCTGGCCCTCCCTTATCCCCACCAGGCTGGAGCCGACGCCCATGCCCGCGAGGTCGCTCGCCGCCACCTTGTGCGGGGTCGACTTCGGGAACCTCGGCAGCACGGTGTCCGCGAACAGCATCTTCAGGGTGCTCGCCGGGGGCAGCCGCCAGTGCGCGTTGTGCGCGGCCAGCACCTCGCCGGACTCGGCGTCGGAGACGATCCAGGAACGGGCCGTGAGGTCCTTCGGCAGCACCGGCGCCCCGGCGGCCAGGTCGACCTGGGTGCCGGGCTGTCCCAGCCGGGCGCCGCCGACCGACGACATGCCCGCCGGCGGCGTGGCCGACGGACCGGTCGAGGGCGTGGGCGCGGCGAGCGCGGCCGGGGCGGTGAACGACAGGGACAGCAGGGCGGCGGAGGCGACCAGCAGGGACCGGCCGGCGGGGGACTTCGGTGCGGACACGGACGAGAACGTACCCGGCACGGACGGCGAGGTCCCGCCGCGGACCCCACCCCGGCCACGGAACCGGACAGCCGACGGCGATACTGGACCCATGAAGCTCAGCCGTCCGGTGTCCTGGTTCCTGCTCGCGTTCGGAGTGTGGTCTTGGTTCATCTGGATCACTTTCGTCAAGAACTTGGTCAAGGACGGCAGCGGGCTGGCCTTCGACGACGGCCGTCCGACCGCGTACTTCTGGGTCCACCTGGCGCTGGCCGTCGTTTCCTTCGTATTGGGGACGGTCATCGGGGGCATCGGGTTGCGCGGAGTGCGCGCACTGCGCCGTACGTCATAGGAAGAGGCACCCCGGGGTGATCATCGTCTTCGCGCTCCTCGCCCTGGCCGTGGTGGCGGCGCTGTACGGGTACCTGTGGCGCCGCCTGGTGCGGGACACGACGTCGGGCCCGGGGGCGGCACGGCGGACCGGTACGGCCGTCTTCGTCGTCGGCCCGGTCCTGATGGTCGCGGCGCTGTCCGCCGAGGTCGGCCACGCCCCGTTCGCCCTCCAGCGGACCCTGGCCTGGCCGGGCTTCCTGTGGATGGCCCTGTCGCTGTACCTGCTGCTGGCGGTGGTGGCCGGCGAGGTCATCCGGCCCCTGGTCACCCGCCTCTGGCAACGCCTCTCTCCCGAGCACCCCGCTCCCGAGCACCCCGCTCCCGAGCACCCCGGTGCGGAGCGTCCCGCTCCCGAGCGCCCCGCCGAGGACGGGGAGGACCGCGCCGCGGATCCCCGCGACGAACAACCGTCGCAACCTACCGAAACCGCCCCAAGCAATACAAACCCGTCCCGCCGTCTCGTCGTCTCGCGGTTCGTCGGCGGCGCGGCCGCCACCGCCGCGGTCGCCACCGTCGGCCTGGGCACCTACGGCGTGCTGCGCGGCCCCGCGGTGAGACGCGTCACCGTCCCCCTCGCCAAGCTCCCCCGCTCCGCCGACGGTTACCGCATCGCCGTGGTGAGCGACATCCACCTCGGCCCGGTCCTCGGCCGCGGCTTCGCCCAGCGGGTCGTCGACACGATCAACGCCACACAGCCCGACCTGATCGCGGTCGTCGGCGACCTCGTCGACGGCAGCGTCAAGGACCTCGGCCCCGCCGCGGCCCCGCTCGCCGGGCTGTCGGCACGGCACGGCGCCTACTTCGTCACCGGCAACCACGAGTACTTCTCCGGTGCCGACCAGTGGGTGGAGGAGGTGCGCCGGCTCGGCCTGCGTCCGCTGCAGAACGCCCGGACCGAACTGGCCGGCTTCGACCTCGCCGGGGTCAACGACATCGCCGGCGAGAGCTCGGGCCGGGGCCCGGACTTCGACCGGGCGCTCGGCGACCGCGACCCGGCCCGCGCCTGCGTGCTCCTCGCCCACCAGCCCGTCCAGATCCACGAGGCCGTCCGCCACCACGTCGACCTGCAGCTCTCCGGCCACACCCACGGCGGCCAGCTCTGGCCCGGCGACCTGATCGCGGCCGCCGCCAACCCGACCGTCGCCGGTCTCGACCGCTACGGCGACACCCAGCTGTACGTCTCCCGGGGCGCCGGCGCCTGGGGCCCGCCCACCCGCGTCGGCGCGCCCTCCGACATCACCGTCATCGAACTGGCGTCGAAGCGGGCGTGAACGCAGGGTTCCTGTGCGGGAGCTGTGAAATACGGGAGAAACAGGCGCTCGGTAAGTTCTTTCCCATCTGGGCGGATCACTCTTCCCCCACACGAAACACCTGTGGTTAGGTGAGCCGCGTCACTTAGGGGAGTGGCACTTGTGGAGGGCCTGGGCAGGGCCTGGAACGGGCCCGTGCGGGTCCTGGGGAGGGCACCACCGTGCGATCTGTTCGCATGCGGATTCTCGTGACGCTTCTCGTCCTGGCGATCGTGGGGATCGGCGGCTGGCAGCTGCTGCCGTCGCAGGGCGACAAGAACAAGACGATCATCGTCGGTACGACCGACGCCGTCACCTCGCTCGACCCGGCCGGCGCCTACGACGCCGGATCCTGGGCACTGTTCAACAACGTGTTCCAGTCGTTGCTGACCTTCGAGCCCGGCGGCGTCCAGCCGGTCCCGGACGCGGCGCAGAAGTGCGACTTCACGGACACCGGGCTGCGGACGTACCGGTGCGTCCTGCGGGACGGGATCACCTTCCCGAGCGGCCGGGCGATGACCGCCGAGGACGTGAAGTTCTCCTTCGACCGCGTCAAGAAGATCAACTCCGACGTGGGGCCGTCGTCGCTGTTCTCGACGCTGTCCTCGGTCACCGCCTCCGGCGACACCGTGACCTTCCACCTGGCGTCCCCGGACGCGACGTTCCCGTTCAAGGTGGCGACCGGCGCCGGTTCGATCGTGGACAAGGACGACTACCCGGCGGACAGCCTGCGCACCGGCACCTCGGTGGCCGGCACCGGTCCGTACCGCCTGACCTCGTACATCCCGGGCAAGCGGGCCGACCTGCGCCCCAACGGCTCCTACAAGGGCGCTCTCGACAGCACCGGCCGGCCCGTCACGCTCGACTACTACAAGGACTCGGCCAGGCTCAGCAGTGCGTACAAGGCGAAGCAGATCGACGTCGCCACCCGGACGCTGCCGCCGGACATGGTCTCCAAGCTCTCGCCGAGCGACCCCGACCAGCGCGTCTCGGAGTCCGACAGCGCCGAGACCCGCAACCTGTACTTCAACACCCGCAAGAACTCCGCCCTGCACGACGTCCTGGTCCGCCGCGCGCTGGCCTGGCTGGTCAACCGCGAGGAGCTGGCCGCCTCCGTGTACGACGGGACGGTGGAGCCGCTGTACTCGCTGATCCCGACCGGTCTCACGGGCCACACCACGTCCTTCTTCGACTCCTACCCCTCCCAGAGCGTCGCCAAGGCGAAGGCGCTGCTGGAGCAGGCGGGCGTCAGCACCCCGGTCGAGTTCACCTTCGGCTACGGCATCGGCCACGGTGCCGGAGCCGAGGAGGCCGCCGCGCTGAAGAAGCAGCTGGAGGCCGGCGGCCTGTTCAAGGTCGACGTCAAGGGATACGAGTGGACCGACTTCCAGAAGTCCTGGGCCACCGGCAAGATGGACGCCTGGGCGGTCGGCTGGGTCGCCGACTACCCCGACCCGGACACCTTCGGCGCCTCCCTGGTCGGCAGCGACTCCACGATGAGCACCGGATACAGCAACCACGCCGTCGACAGCCTGATCAATGACAGCCGGCGGTACGCCGACCGGGGCCGCGTCGACGCGGACTTCCGCACCATCCAGACGGACGTGGCCACCGACGTCCCGCTGATCCCGCTGTGGCAGCGCACGGACTACGTCGTCAGCGTCGAGGACATCGGCGGCACCCAGTACCTCACCGACAGCACCGGCCTGTTCCGGCTGTGGAGTCTGGACTGGATCTGACGGAGACCTGAGGGACCCGCACCCCGCGCACCGCCCCGATCCGGAGGCGGGCGTGGGGTGCGGCGCGTCCGGGCGGGAAGCCCCCCGCGTTCAGACCGACCGCAGGGACACGGTGACGGCCAGGCCCTGACCGGGCGCCGTCCGCACCCACACCTCGCCGCCGTGCGCGTCCACCACGCCCTGCACGATCGCCATCCCGAGCCCGCTGCCCTCCGCGCTGCCCACCCGGAAGAACCGGTCGAAGATCCGCGCCGCGTCCTCCTCCGCGAGCCCCGGCCCCTCGTCGGCGACACACACCCGCACCACCCCGTCCGACCGCTCCACCCCCAGCCGCACCGCCGCGTCCACCGGCGTGTGGGTACGGACGTTGGCGACCAGGTTCCCCAGCACCTGCCGCAGACCCGACTCGTCGGCCCGGACCAGGACCGCCCCCTCGGCGCTCACGGCGACCCGCCGCGCCGGCTGCTGGGCCCGCAGGTCCTCCGCCGCGTCCCGGACCAGCCGGCTCACGTCGACGTTCCGGAACCGGATCTCGGGCCGCTGGTCGAGCCGCGCCAGCAGCAGCAGTTCGTCGACGAGCCGTCCCATCCGGTCCACCTCGCCGTGCATCCGGTCCCAGGCCCGCCGCCGCTCCCCGGGCTCGCGCAGCATCCCTTTGTCGTAGAGCTGGAGGTAGCCGCGGATGGCGGCCAGCGGCGTGCGCAGCTCGTGCGAGGCGTCGGCGACGAACCGGCGCAGCTGGGCCGCGCTGCGCTCACGGGTCCGGTAGGCCGTCTCCACCTGGTGCAGCATGGAGTTGAGAGCGAGGCGCAGCTGCTCGACCTCCTCCGTCGGATGCCGGCTGGAGGGCACCCGCCGGGTCAGGTCGCCCTCGGCGATCGCCGACGACGTCTCCACCATGCCCTCCAGCGGCAGCAGGCAGCGCCGCGAGCTGAACATGGTCAGGCAGGCCAGCAGCGCCAGCAGCAGCGCGCCGACCGCGAAGTCGAGCCGGAGCGCCTTGGCTATGCCCTCGTGCAGCAGCTCGGTCGAGGTGGCCAGCAGGATGTAGGGGCCGTCGGCGAGCCGGGTCGCCGTCACCCGGTACATCGCGCCGTGCACGGTGACGTCGCCCGGGTCGGCGCCCGCGGCGAGGGCGCGCGGGTCGTGCACGGCCGCCGCCAGCCCGCGCTGGGCCTCGGTCGGCGCGATGCCGAAGATCTCCACGGGACGGCTCCCGCCGTCGACGACGGCGAAGATCGAGCCCGGTGCCGGGTCGGACTCCGACGGCACCACCCGGTCACGGATCACGCCGAGCGTGCCGAGCGAGTCGACCTGGCGCAGGGTGAGACCCGAACCGCCCAGCGAGGTACGCATCTTGAGCAGGGAGGAGTCGACCTGGTCGAGGAGGTACAGCCGCATGCCCATGATGCTGACCGTGGTCGCCGCCACGATGCCGACGGCGAGCAGGCCGACGTTGGCGAGGGTCAGCTTGCCGCGCAGCGAGTGCATGCCGTGCCGGTGGCGGCGGCGCTTCGCGACCTTCATGCCAGGCCGTATCCGACGCCCCGCCGGGTGGTGATCACCGGCGCGCCCAGAGCGTCCAGTTTGCGCCGCAGGTAGCTGATGTAGGTCTCCACGACGGTCGATTCGGACGGCGCGTGCTCGTACTGCCAGACGTGCCGCAGGAGTTGGTCCTTCGGGACGATCCGGCCGCCGTTGCGCACCAGGAAGCGCAGCAGCGCGTACTCGGTCGGGGTCAGCTCCACCGAACGGCCCGCCCGGTGCACCGAGTACGTCGTCTCGTCCAGTTCCAGGTCGCCGTAGCGCAGCGGCGGGCGCTGCTGGATGACGTCGGCCGGACGGGTGCGGCGCAGCACCGCCCCGATCCGGGCGACGACCTCGTCGATGTTGAACGGTTTGGTGATGTAGTCGTCGCCGTAGCCGAGCGCGCCGACTATCTCCGCCGGCGCGTCCCGGGCGGTCAGGAAGACCAGCGCCAGGTCCGGCTGCCGGGCGCGCAGTTCACGGGCCAGGGCCCGGCCGTCGCCGTCCGGCAGCATCACGTCCAGCAGGGCCGCGTCGGGGCGGGTGCGTTCGGCCAGCGTGAGGGCGTCCCGGACGGTGCCGGCCGTCATCACCTCGAACCGGTGGTAGCGCAGGGCGATGGCGAGGACGTCCGCGATGCTCGGCTCGTCCTCCACGACCAGCACGGTGCTGCCTGGAGCCGTCATGCCCCCAGTATCCGCGCGGGCGCCGACGGCGGGGGGCGCACAGCTTTGGAGTTCCTTGAGAGTCATGCGCGCCCGGTGTCCCCGCGCCGCTTCCGCCGCCAATCCTGGTGCCCAGGACCTGGGGGACCGACCGACCGAACTCATTTGATTCAAGGAGCTGTTGAGCGTGACGGCATTGGCGCGGTGGTGCTATCGGCACCGGCTGGTGGTCCTGTTGGTGTGGGTGGGGGCGCTGTTCGGCATGGGCTTCTCGGCCTCGTCGGCGGGGACGGACTACGCGAACGTCTTCTCCCTCCCGGACACGGACTCCAAGACCGCCTACGACCTGATGCAGAAGGCCTTCCCGAACACCTCGGGCGACACGGACACCGTGGTCTGGAAGGTCACCCGGGGCTCGGTCCGGGACCAGGCGGTCCGCGACCGCGTCCAGCCGGCCCTCGACGCCATCGCGAAGGTGCCGGGTGTCGGCGCGGTCGCCGGCCCCTACGACGGTCCCCGGGGCGGGGCGCAGATCAGCCGGGACGGCACGATCGCCTACGCCCAGCTCACCTTCGTCCAGCGCGCGAACGAGATCCCGAAGGACGTCGTCCAGAAGGTGCTCGACACCGCCCAGGGCGCCGAACGCGGGGGACTTGAGGTCGAGTTGGGCGGCCAGGCGATCCAGCGCGTGCAGGAGCCGCCGCAGGGCCTGTCCGAGACGGTCGGCATCGTCGCCGCCGCGGTCGTGCTCTTCCTGGCGTTCGGCTCGTTCTTCGCGATGACCCTCCCGATCGCGATCGCCGTCTTCGGCGTGGGCATGGGGCTGTTCTCCACCCAGCTCCTCAGCCACACCACGAACATCCCCGACATCGCCCCGCTGCTCGCGTCCCTGATCGGCCTCGGCGTCGGCATCGACTACGCCCTGTTCATCGTCACCCGGCACCGCCGGGGCATCCTGCGCGGCATGGACCCCGAGGAGTCGGCGGTCACCGCTCTCAACACCTCGGGCCGGGCGGTGCTGTTCGCGGGCGGCACGGTCTGCATCGCGCTGGCCGGCATGCTGGTCACCCGGCTCCGCTTCCTGGACGGCGTGGTCATCGGCACCTCCCTGACGGTGGTGCTCAGCGTCCTGGCCGCCACCACGCTGCTCCCCGCCCTGCTGGGCTTCCTCGGCCCGCGCGTCCTCAGCCGCCGCCAGCGCCGCCGGCTGGCCGCCGAGGGCCCGGCGCCGGAGCGGGCGAGCGGCCTCGCGGCCCGCTGGTCGGCGAACGTTCAGAAGCGCCCGAGGCGCATCGCCGCCCTCGCCCTGGTCGTCATGGCGGTCCTCGCCGTGCCGGTGTTCTCGCTGCGCCTGGGCGCCACCGACCAGGGCAACGACGACGCGTCCACGACCACCAGGAAGGCCTACGACCTGCTCGCCGAGGGCTTCGGCCCCGGCTTCAACGGACCGCTCCAGGTGGTCAGTTCGGGCGGTGACACGGCCGGGCTCGTCGAGGACATCCGGGCGACCGCCGGAGTGGCCCGGGCCGCCGCGCTGCCGCCCGCGCGGGGCGTGACGGTGATCCAGGTCGTGCCGACCACCTCGCCGCAGTCCAAGGAGACCGACGACCTCATCGACACCCTCCGGGACCGGGTCATCCCGAAGGCGGGCGCGGACGCCCACGTGGGCGGCGTGACGGCGGTCTCCAAGGACTTCGCCGCGGTCACCGGCGACCGGCTGCCGCTGTTCGTCGCCACGATCATCGGCCTCGGCTTCCTGCTCCTGATGGTCGCCTTCCGCTCCCTGGTGGTCCCGCTGACCGCCGCGCTGATGAACCTGATCGCGGCGGCGGCCTCCTTCGGCGTGCTGGTCGCGGTGTTCCAGTGGGGCTGGGGCCTGGACCTGCTGGGCCTCGGCAAGGAGGGCCCGATCAACGCCTTCCTCCCCGTCATCATGCTGTCCCTGCTCTTCGGCCTCTCGATGGACTACCAGGTGTTCCTGGTGAGCCGGATGCACGAGGAGTGGGTGCACACCAGGGACAACGCGCGGGCGGTCCGGGTGGGCCTCGCCGAGACCAGCCGGGTCATCAACAGCGCGGCCCTGATCATGGTCTGCGTCTTCCTGGCCTTCGTGCTGAGCGGCGACTCGGGCGCGGCGATGGCGGGCGTGGGCCTGGCGGCGGCGGTGGCACTCGACGCGTTCGTCCTCCGTACCGCGCTGGTACCGGCGGCGATGCACCTGCTCGGCACGTCGAACTGGTGGCTGCCGGGCTGGCTGGAGCGGCGCCTCCCGCACCTCGCCGTGGAGCCGCAGGAGGAGCCCGCGGCCGCCGCGCCGGACGCTCCGTCCGGTCCGGCCACGGCCGTCCACGGGTTCGTCCGCACGGCGGACGGCGACCCGGTCGAGGGCGCCTCGGTGACCCTGATGTCCAAGGGCGGCCGCCGGCTGGACCGTGTCACGTCCCTGGCGGACGGCTCCTACATCGTGTCCGTCCCCGCGCCGGGCGCCTACCTGCTGGCGGTGACGTCACCGTCGTACGGCTCCAGGGCCCGGCACCTGACGGTGGCGGAGGGGCCGCTGGTGTACGACGTGGAGCTGACCGGGGACGAGGTGGACGCCGTCACGTAGCGCGGCGCCCCTGCGCCGCCGGATCCGGCAGGACCCGGGTCATGCCCGGCAGGAAGTCGGTGAACAGCTCGTGCACCTCCAGCACGAGCGGCCGAAGCACCCGGAACCGCGCGAGGGAGACGCCTCGCGCGGTCAGCCGGGCCCCGCGTTCGGCGAGCCGGTAGCTGCGCTCCCGGCCCTCGGTCCTGTCGAAGATCCAGTACAGGACCAGGCCCATCTGCGAGAGCCACATCAGCTCGGGCAGGACGTCCCGGAGTTCGGGCGCGACCTTGGTTTTCGCGCCGGCCAGCACCTCCCGGTGCACGCTGATCGCCTCGGCGCGCGCGTGCTCGCTCTCCGGCGAGAACGGGCTGAGCGGGCTGTCCGGGTCGGCGGCGTTCTTGAAGAAGTGGACCGCGAACTCGTGGTACGGCAGGGCGATGTCCAGCCACACCTTGAGAACGCCCGCGAGCCGCGCCTCCAGGTCGGTCTCCCGGTCCAGGACCTCGCGGACCGCCACCCGGTGCTCGGCGGCGAGCTGGTCGTAGAAGCCCTGGATCAGGTGCTCCTTGCCGGCGAAGTAGTAGTACGCGTTGCCGACGGAGACCCCGGCCTCGGCCGCGATGGCCCGCATCGTGGTCTTCTCGTAGCCGCGCTCCCGGAACAGCCGCATCGCCGTCTCCAGGATCAGCGCGCGGGTCTGTTCGGACTTGCTCGGCGTACCGGCCTCGACGGGACCGTCGTTCTTCGCGGACACGGACAGAGCCTAACCAGTGGCGCAGGCGTCGCCCGCACAGCCCGGGGGGTTGT
Source organism: Streptomyces sp. NPDC101237 (assembly GCF_044767465.1). Lineage (NCBI taxonomy): Bacteria > Bacillati > Actinomycetota > Actinomycetes > Kitasatosporales > Streptomycetaceae > Streptomyces > Streptomyces sp. NPDC101237. The sequence continues at coordinate 400,908 of NZ_JBIWNY010000002.1, forward strand.
AGGTCCAGCCGAGCCCCGGGTCGTACGCCCAGCCGTCGCCCCGCCGGTAGACCCGCCCGCCCCACTGGGCGCCCCGCCAGCGGGCGGCGGCGAGCACCGCGCCCCGGGCCAGCCGGGCGCCGGCCGGGGTGCTCAGCCGGTGGGCCAGCGGCCGGTGCTCCCGCAGCGCCCACAGGACCACGATCCAGGCGGCCGTCTCCCGGTAGACCTGGCCCGAGTCGCCGACGACGGTGACCTCGTCCAGGGTGGCGGAGTGGTCGAGGCCGGGGAAGCGGGCACGGGCCTCGGCCGAGGCCGCCGGGATCAGGGTGAGCGGCACCAGCTGCGGCTGCCGGACGAGCCAGTCCCGCAGGTGGGCGCAGAGCGAGCACTCGGCGTCGTAGAGGACGGTGAGCCCGCGGACCGGGACGCGCGCGGCGTCCCGGTCGCCGGTGACCCGCACGGTGCTCACGCCCCGGCCGCCGGTGCGGTCCAGCCCTGCGGCGGGACGGGCGGCAGCTGCTCCTTCTCCATGACCCCGCGGCGCCGTATCCGGTTGAGGACGTACACGTTCCCGAGGTGCATCACGCCGAGCACCAGCAGGACGACGCCGAGCTTGGTCGACAGGGCCTCGAAGACGCCCCGGGTGTCCTGGACGGTGTCGCTGGTGTGCAGGTACAGCGCGACGAAGCCGAGGTTGACGAGGTAGAAGCCGACCACCAGGAGGTGGTTGACGGCGTCGGCGAGCTGTTCGTTGCCGTGCAGCACGTCGGAGAGGAAGATCCGTCCGTTGCGGCTGAGCGTGCGGGCCACCCAGATGGTCAGTCCGATGCTGACGAGCAGGTAGATCACGTAGGTGATGACCGTGCGGTCCATGCCCCACCCCTTCTTGAACGCGTTCAAAACGCTGACAGGGATGACTGTAGACCTACTTTTGAACGTGTTCAACTCGTCTGCGGGGTGACCGCGTTCACGTCCGCCGGGCCAGCTCCGGCCGCTTGCCGTAGTCGGTGAAACCGACGACGTTGCCCCACGGGTCGGCGATCTCGACGGTCCATCCGGTGGCGACGGAGAACGGCGCGTCGAGCACGGCGATCCCGGCCTCCGTCAGCCGCCGCGCCGCCACCCGGGCGTCCGGCACCTCCAGCCACAGCCGCGGCGCGGCCCACACCGGGGTGCGCCGGCCGAGCCCCGCCTCGGCCCGCAGCAGGATGCCGGGCGTCTCGCCGCCGACCTTCAGCAGGGCGATGCCGGCCTCGTCGAACCGGAACCCGACCGTGAACCCGGCCCGTTCGTAGAAGGCGACGGCGTCCGCGAGATCCCCGACGGGGAGCAGAACATGGTCGAACCCGAGCAGTTCGTACGACTCGTCATCTGACATGCGATCAGATTAGGTGCGGAGATGTCGCTTGCCCGGCGGGCTGACCGCGGGGTCACTCAATGGGCCGAGACGGCGCCCGCCGCGTCGCTACTCTGGGCGCTCGGCACGGCGCATGCACAGGGGGCGGACATGACTCCGGGGACAGAGGCCTTCTTCGGCGAGGTACGGACGGCCTTCGCCGACGTCGCGGAGCGGCTCGGACTGGACGGGCCGGGCACCGACGAGCCGGACCGGCATCTCGCCGTGGCGACCTACAGCGGGTGCGGGGTGACCTACAAGGTGGTCCTCGGCCTGTGGCAGGGCGACGTCGGGATCCACGCCTGCCGGGAGACCGCCTCGACCGAGTGCAAGGTCGGCGTCGAGGAACTGGCCCTCACCGCGGGCGTCGTGGACCACCGCAGCGCCGTCTCCTTCGGCGCGCGCAGCCTCCGCCAGCTGCGCAGATCCCTGACCGGCCAGATCCGGTACGTCGAACTCGTCCACCCGCTGGTGTCGGGCCCGCCGGATCCGGCGCTGGCCCTGATGCGCGCGGCCGGTGCCCGCGAGTGGCGCAGGCCCGCCGCCGGATGAGGCCCGCGGCGGCGGTGCCCGGCCGCGAACGCCGCGGGCCCCGCCTCCCCGGATGAGGGAGACGGGGCCCGCGGCCGGGCGGCGCAGGTCAGAAGCGGCGCGTGATGAGCGCTCGCTTCACCTCCTGGATCGCCTTGGTGACCTCGATACCGCGCGGGCAGGCGTCCGTGCAGTTGAAGGTCGTGCGGCAGCGCCACACGCCGTCGCGGTCGTTGAGGATCTCCAGGCGCTGCTCACCGGCCTCGTCACGCGAGTCGAAGATGAAGCGGTGCGCGTTGACGATCGCGGCCGGGCCGAAGTACTGGCCGTCGTTCCAGAAGACCGGGCAGGACGAGGTGCACGCGGCGCACAGGATGCACTTCGTGGTGTCGTCGAAGCGCTCGCGGTCCTCGGCGGTCTGCAGACGCTCGCGCGTCGGCTCGTTGGTGTCCTTCGTGATGAGGAACGGCATCACGTCCCGGTACGCCTGGAAGAACGGCTCCATGTCGACGACCAGGTCCTTGAGGACCGTCAGGCCCTTGATGGGCTCGACCGTGATCGGCTTCTCGGGGTTGATGTCCTTGATCAGCGTCTTGCACGCCAGGCGGTTCTTGCCGTTGATCCGCATCGCGTCCGAGCCGCAGATGCCGTGCGCGCAGGAACGGCGGAAGGTCAGCGTGCCGTCGACGTCCCACTTGATCTTGTGGAGACCGTCGAGGACGCGCTCCTTGGGGTCGATCTCCAGCTGGAAGTCCTCCCAGACGGCGTCCGCGGAGACCTCGGGGTTGAAGCGGCGGATCCGGAAGGTGACCGTGATGTAGGGGGAGTCGGCGAAGCCGGGCTCGGGCCGGCCGGCCTCGTCCGCCTTGTCCAGAACGGGGGTTGCCATCAGTACTTACGCTCCATCGGCTGGTAGCGGGTCTGGACGACCGGCTTGTAATCGAGACGGATGGACTCCGTGCCGTCGTCGCCCACCTCGCGGTACGCCATCGTGTGGCGCATGAAGTTGACGTCGTCGCGGTTGGGGTAGTCCTCGCGGTAGTGGCCGCCGCGCGACTCCTTGCGGGCCAGCGCGGAGACCGCCATGACCTCGGCCAGGTCCAGCAGGTTGCCCAGCTCGATGGCCTCCAGCAGGTCGGTGTTGAACCGCTTGCCCTTGTCCTGGATCGAGACGTTGCGGTAGCGCTCGCGCAGTTCCGCGATCTTCTCCACGGCCGTCTTGATCGTCTGCTCGGTACGGAACACCATGACGTTGGCGTCCATCGTGTCCTGCAGCTCCCGGCGGAGCGTGGCGACCCGCTCGTTGCCCGTGGAGGTGCGCAGCCGCTCGATCTGCGAGACGACGAAACCGGCCGGGTCCTCCGGCAGGTCCGTGTAGTCCACGGTGTGGCTGTAGTCGGCGGCCGCGATGCCCGCCCGGCGGCCGAACACGTTGATGTCCAGGAGGCTGTTGGTGCCCAGGCGGTTGGCGCCGTGCACCGACACGCAGGCGACCTCGCCGGCCGCGTACAGGCCCGGGACGACCGTGGTGTTGTCGATCAGGACCTCACCCTCGACGTTCGTCGGGATGCCGCCCATGGCGTAGTGCGCGGTGGGCTGGATCGGGATCGGGTCCGTGTACGGCTCGATACCGAGATAGGTGCGCGCGAACTCGGTGATGTCCGGGAGCTTGGCGTCCAGCTGCTCCGGCGGGAGGTGGGTGAGGTCGAGGTAGACGTGGTCGCCCTCGGGACCGCAGCCGCGGCCCTCCCGGATCTCCGTGTAGATGGAGCGCGAGACGACGTCACGGGACGCGAGGTCCTTCATGACCGGCGCGTACTTCTCCATGAAGCGCTCGCCGTCCTTGTTGCGGAGGATGCCGCCCTCACCGCGGGCGCCCTCCGTCAGCAGGATGCCCATGCGCCAGATGCCGGTCGGGTGGAACTGGAAGAACTCCATGTCCTCCAGCGGCAGGCCGCGCCGGTAGACCGCCGCCTGGCCGTCACCGGTCAGCGTGTGGGCGTTGGACGTCACCCGGAAGAACTTGCCGGTGCCGCCGGAGGCGTAGATGACCGCCTTCGCCTGGAAGATGTGGATCTCACCGGTGGCCAGCTCGTAGGCGACCACGCCGGACGACTTCTTGACGCCGTCGACCTCGGTGATCAGCTGGTCCAGGACGTAGAACTCGTTGAAGAACTCCACGCCCTCCTTGACGCAGTTCTGGTACAGCGTCTGGAGGATCATGTGGCCGGTGCGGTCGGCCGCGTAGCAGGACCGGCGGACCGGTGCCTCGCCGTGGTTGCGGGAGTGACCGCCGAACCGGCGCTGGTCGATGGTGCCGTCGGGCGTCCGGTTGAACGGCAGGCCCATCTTCTCCAGGTCGAGGACGGCGTCGATGGCCTCCTTCGCCAGGATCTCGGCGGCGTCCTGGTCGACCAGGTAGTCACCGCCCTTGACCGTGTCGAAGGTGTGCCACTCCCAGTTGTCCTCCTCCACGTTGGCCAGCGCGGCGGCCATGCCGCCCTGCGCGGCGCCCGTGTGGGAGCGGGTGGGGTAGAGCTTGGTCAGGACCGCGGTGCGGCTGCGCTTGGTGGACTCGATGGCCGCGCGCATGCCCGCGCCACCGGCGCCGACGATGACGGTGTCGTACTTGTGGATCTTCATGATTCTCGCAGCCCCGTGCCTAGCGGATGTTCGGGTCGAAGGTGAAGATCACCAGCGTGCCCAGCAGGATGGTGAACACCGTGGCGGTGTAGAGCAGGCCCTTCAGCCACAGCCGGGTGTTCGCGCGCTCCGCGTAGTCGTTGATGACCGTGCGCAGACCGTTGGCGCCGTGCAGCATCGCGAGCCAGAGCATCAGCAGGTCCCAGACCTGCCAGAACGGGCTCGCCCAGCGGCCGGCCACGAAGGCGAAGCCGATCTTCGACACGCCGCCGTCGAGCACGAGCTGGATCAGCAGGTGGCCGAGGACCAGGACGACCAGCACGACGCCGGACAGCCGCATGAACAGCCACGCGGCCATCTCGAAGTTGCCCCGGGTGGAACGCGGGGTCTTCGCGGTGCGCCTGCGCGGGGCCTCGATGAGGGGAGCCGGGTTGTCGACGTTGAAGAGGGGAGCGCCCTCGACGGGGCCGACGCCGGCTGCGGTGGATTCAGTGGTCGACATCTGCGTCAGCTCCCGAACAGGACACGAGCGGCGTGGCCGAGAACGGGGTAAAGGGCCCCGGCCATCAGGACGACCCAGACACCCACGGCCGTCCAGAGCATCTGCTTCTGGTAGCGCGGGCCCTTCGACCAGAAGTCGACGGCGATGACGCGCAGGCCGTTGAGCGCGTGGAAGAGGATGGCGGCGACGAGGCCGTACTCCAGCAGCGCGACGATCGGCGTCTTGTACGTGGCTACGACCTTGTCGTAGTCCTCGGGCGAGACACGGACGAGAGCGGTGTCCAGGACGTGAACGAACAGGAAGAAGAAAATGAGGACGCCGGTGACTCGGTGAGCCACCCAGGACCACATTCCTTCCCGGCCGCGGTACAGCGTTCCAGCCGGCACGGAAGTCCCTCCGGGAGCGGGGATTGGGGCCGCGCCGGCTTGGTGTCGGTCGGGCCCGGCCGGGTACGGTCCACCGGCCCCCAGCATCGTAGCGATGCGCCGCCGCCGGGCTTACGCCGGGCCTACCGGTGTGATCAAAGTGGCACGCTTATGGGTTAGCCGGGCGGCGTCCGGGGCGGCTTGTTCGGTCATGTGCCGGACGCCGGCGCGTTCGGACTGGTCGCTCCGCGCGGCGGAGCCGCCGCCGGATGCGGCCCGGCGCCCCTGAGCAGGTCCGCCAGGCGGCCCTGGGCGAGACGCCTGAGTTGCTCCGCGGACGTCACCCGCTCGTCCTCCGGATCGTTCTTCAGGCGTGAGTAGATGCCTTCCAGCACACGGTCCAGGCGCTCGTCCGACGGGGTGTCGCCCAGGTGGATGACGAACACGTGTCCGAACTTGGCCTCGTAGGCGGCATGGGCCGCGGTCAGGGCCGTGTGGGCCGCCGAGTAGGTGTCCTCGGGCAGCTCGGGCAGCGACTCGCCGGCCAGGGCGTCGGTGAGGTCCGGCCGGGACAGGTCGTAGGCCGCCTCGTCGGCCGCGGCCAGCAGGGACTCCACGTCCGGGTAGGGGCGGTGGTCGGCGAGCCGCCGGGACCACCGCGGGCTGCGCAGGCAGTGCAGGAGCAGGGCGCCGACCTCCGCGTCCGGGGCGGCGTTGAACGCGTCCAGCGGAGTGGGGAGGTGCGGCAGACGGTGGGCGGCCAGCGTAGGTCCTCGCGTCACATGTGGTGTGGCAGGGGATGCTGTGAGAGATGTGTCGTAGACGTTATCGAGGACGTTCATGGTGTGTCGGTTGGTTGCCTCAATTTCACCCGAACGAGAGAGTTTCCGAGCAGTTGGATGACGGCTGAGCGGTGGAAGGGCAATAGGTTGGAGCGGTGAGCCAGCACAAGCGCAGGCCTTCGGCGCGCCAGGCGGCACGGAAGCGCGCGGTGATCGCGACGGCCTTCGTGGTGGCCGTCGCCCTCGGCACCGGCATCGGCGTGTGGGCCGCCACCTCGGGCGGCGACGGCGGCGACACGGCCGGTTCGGGCGTCCGGCCCTCCTCCGCCGGCGCGGCGGACTCCTCGTCGGCGGCCGCCACCCCGACCCGCAGCTATCCGCTGTCCAAGGCCCCGCGCACCATCCCCGCCGTGCGCTCCCACACCGCCGCCCGCGGCCCCGGCTGGCGGCCCGCGCGGGGCGAACGGGTCGTGGTGAGCGACGCGGCGCTGGCGGACGAGGGACGGCTGACGGCGGGCGAGCTGGGACTGTCGTACGCGGGCCGGAAGGCGGCGAACGAGGACGTCAGACCCGGTGACGTGCGGCTCGACCTCGGCGGCACGGGCGACCCGGAGTCGTACACGATGACCGTGCGCGGCGGGGCGGTGCGGATCAGCGGGCCCGGTGACGCGGGGGTCTTCTACGGCACCCGGACGCTCAAGCAGGAGGTGCGGGGCGCCGGCGCCGCCCCCGAGGGCGTGGTGAAGGACCAGCCGGCCAAGCCGGTGCGCGGCTTCATGCTGGACATCGCCCGCAAGCCCTTCACGGCCGACTGGATCGAGAACCGGATAAAGGAACTCGGCGACCTGAAGTTCAACCAGCTCGGGCTGCACTTCTCCGACGACCAGGGGTTCCGGATCGAGTCCACCACCCACCCCGAGATCGTCTCCCGCGACCATCTGACCAAGGCCCAGGTCAAGCAGATCGTCGACCTCGCCGCCGGCCGGCACATCCAGGTGGTGCCCGAGATCGACTCGCCCGGCCACCTCGGCGCCGTCCTCGCCGCCCACCCCGAACTCCAGCTCCGCGACGCCCGGGGCGTGGCCACCAGGGGCGCCGTCGACATCTCCCTGGACGCCTCGGCGAAGATCGTCGACGACCTCCTCGACGAGTACGCCGACCTGTTCCCCGGCTCCTCCTGGAACCTCGGCGGCGACGAGTACCAGGCGCTCACCGCCGCCGACCCGCAGGCCTCCTACCCGCAGCTGGCGGACGCCGCCCGCGAGGCCTACGGCTCCTCGGGCACCGTCGCCGACCTGACCACCAACTGGCTCAACGACCGGGCCGACACCGTCCGCGCCCACGACCGCACCCTGCGGGTCTGGAACGACGGCTTCTTCCGGAACACCTCCGTGCGGCCCGCCAAGGACCTCCAGGTCGCCTACTGGACCGGCAAGGAGATCGGCGCCCGGCAGCCGGCCGAGTACCTGAGCGCCGGCCGGGACGTCCTCAACTACAACGACGAGTACCTCTACTACGTGCTCGGAGAACCCAACACCTTCGTCTATCCGACCGGGCAGCGGATCTACCAGCAGTGGACCCCGCGCGTGCTGCGCGGCACCACCGCCGTGGCCGCCCGCTACGACCCGCAGATCCTCGGCGGCTCCTTCGCCGTCTGGTGCGACCTCGCCGGCTCCCAGACCCAGGACCAGGTCGCCGCCGGCATCCGGATGCCGCTGCGGGCCGTGATCCAGAAGCTCTGGGACCCCGGCGCCCCGGCCCTGTCCTGGACGGACTTCACGGCCCTGGCCGGCCGGCTGGGCTGACATCCGCCGGAAGGTGCCCGGGAGGTGGACGTACGGCGGTGCCGGGCCGTATGTTCCGCTTCCGCGCGCGGACCAGGGGAGAGCCGCGTGGACTGCCCCGGGGGACCGCCGTGAACTGCGCCCGCTGCCGCCACTTCGCCGCCGCGCCCGGCGCCACCCTGTGCGACCGGTGCCGGGCCGCCCCGCCCGAACCCGTCCGCGAGCCGGTGACCGGCGGCGCGCCGGGAGCGCGGCCCCGCTCGCCCGTGGGCCTCGGCTGGGCCGCCGCGGTGCTGCTCGGCGCGGTCGTCGCCGCCGACCTGTTCGCCCTCTGGGCGGACCTCCGGCAGTACGACGCCGTGGGCGACCTGGTGAACGGCGAGGCCGGCGCCGAGGTGTTCCGGCGTGCCGACAGCGCAGGCCGGCTGGTCGCTCTCGCTGCCGAAGGCCGTTCCGTCACGATGGTCGCCTGCGTGGTCGTGTACCTGTGCTGGTTCAACCGGGTGCGCGCCAACGCCGAGATCTTCGACCCGGCCGCGCAGAGCAGGGCGCCCGGCTGGGCGGTCGGCGGGTGGTTCGTGCCGGTGGTGAGCCTCTGGTTCCCGCGCCGGATCACCCTCGACATCTGGCGCGCCGGCGGCCCGCGCGGGACCCCTCCGCCGCACCTCCTGGTCAACGTGTGGTGGACGGCGTGGCTGGCCACCCTGCTCGTCGGCCGCCTGGCGCAGACCGCCTACGACGCCGCCGAGGACGCGGCCCTGGTGCGCGCGGCGACCGGCGAGATGCTGATCCGGGACGTCGTCGACATCGTCGCCGCCGTCCTCGCGATCCTCGTCGTGCTGCGGCTGACCCGGGTGCAGCACGAGAGGGCGACCGGGGTCGTCGTCCCGGCCGCGCGCTGACCGGCGAGGCCGCCGCGGTTGGCCGAAAACCCTTTCTCCGGCCCGCCCGGTCCGCCGGTTCCGGAACCGCTGTGACACTCCCGGGCGCTCGCACGCTGTAAGGGGAAGTGCGGGCTCCGTACAGGTCGGCGCCTTGGTACATACCGTTGTGGGAGGCGTGGGATGAGCCTGGTTGAGCTGATCGCTCAGGCCGATGAGCGCGGACTGGCCGCCAGCGGACTGGCTTGTTTGGATCGGTGCGTGCCGCTGCTCGGCGGTGACGACCTGGTGCTGCGGCCGCTGTGGACGAGCCTGGCCGACGGCTCCGGATGGGGCGCGGGCCTGGAGCAGGCCCGGGACGCCCTCGACACCGGCGAGGCCGAGGCCGAACTGCTCGCCCGCCGGATGCTCGACGGCGCCCCCGCGGACCGCGCCCCCGACGAGATGCGGCGGTGGGCCGACGCCTGCTCCGTCGCCTCGCTGCACATCCACCGGCTCCTGGACCCCGCCGAGGACCCGGCACCGGCCGCGGTGGTCGACAGCCGCCGCGAGGGCGGCGCCGAGGACATGTCCCCGCTGGTGGCCGCCGAACTGCGCCGGCAGGTCACCGTCCTGGAACTGGTCGCCGGTCACGGCGCGGCCGGGCTGCGCCACGCGCTGGACGTCTCGACCGAGGGCCGCCGCGTACTGCGCGCGGTGGTGTCCCGCCGGGCCCGCGGGCGCGGCTGAACCGGGCGGTCGCAACGGGTTCCTGTGAGCACTCCGCGAGGATGCCGCGGCGGACTTGCGGGGGTCCTGCGCCGGTTGTCGCAACACCCCGGAACAGAGTGACGAAACCCTTGCCGACCTCGCTTTTCCCTGTGTGACAGTTCACCACGTGACAGCACAGCAGCAGACCAGGCCGCACGCCGCCACGAAACCGGCCCGCTGGGCGGCGGACGCGGTGGCCATGATGCGCGAGGGCGCACGGGTCCGGCTCGACTACTCCGCGCAGAGCCTGTGGCGGGTCGACCGGGTGATCGAGGAGATACGCCGGGAGGGCGCGCCGTACGAGGCGGTACGCGAGATGCTGCGCGGCCTCGGGTGCTACGCCGGCGAGGTGGTCGTCCGGCACACCGGCGCCCAGTGGTGGTCCTCCGGCGGCGACCACTGGGTCCGCACCCCCGACGGCCGGCTCTGGGACCCCGTCGAGGAGGCCCGGCGCTGCTACGGCGGCCACGGCTCGCTGCGGCTGCTGTGCCGGGACGCGATGAGATAGCGGGCCGCCGCCGGCCGGCCGCGGCCGGGGGCGTCCGCGATCCGGGCGAATAGCCTCCGACCTGCTGTTTCCCCGCCGTGCGGGGCGCGGCGGGGAGGAGCTGCCGCCGCTGCCCGCGACCGCCCGCACACCCGCCCGAGATCGCGGCCAATCCATCGTCCGACCTGCTCCGGATTACGCGTGGAAGCTGATCGGCGAGCGCGGGAGAGACAACGATGGAGCGGACGCCGCGGACGGCCGTGGTGGGATCCGGAGTCGCGGGGCTGACCGCCGCGCACATCCTCGGCCGGACCCACCACGTCACGCTGTACGAGGCCGACGACCGGCTCGGCGGCCACGCGCACACGCACGAGCTGATCTCGCCCCACGACGGGCGGGTGCACCGGGTGGACTCCGGGTTCATCGTGCACAACCGGCGCACCTACCCGCACCTGCTGCGGCTCTTCGACGAACTCGGCGTCCCCACGCAGGAGTCGGAGATGAGCATGTCGGTGCGGTGCGAGGGGTGCGGCCTCGAGTACGCGGGCGCCCGCGGCGCCGCCGGACTCTTCGCCCAGCCCCGCAACCTGCTGCGCGGCCGGTACCTGCGGCTGCTGGCCGAGGTGCCCGCCTTCCACCGCGCGGCCCGGCGGCTGCTCGCGGCGGGCGGCGAGGACACGCTCACGCTCGGCGCGTTCCTGGACCGGGAGGGCTTCTCCGGCTACTTCCGCGCCCACTTCGTGACCCCGGTGGTGTCGGCCGTGTGGTCCTGCGACGCCGCGACCGCCCAGCGCTACCCGGCCGCCTACCTGTTCCGGTTCCTGGCCCACCACGGCATGCTCTCGGTGACCGGTTCGCCGGTGTGGCGCACGGTGCGCGGCGGCTCGCGCGAGTACGTCGACCGGATCGCGAAGCAACTCCCCGAGGTCCTCACCGGCACGCCCGTACGGGCCGTACGCCGCCATGACCGGGGCGCCGAGGTGACGGCCGCGGACGGGACGAGCCGGTCCTACGACGCCGTGGTGATCGCCGTCCATCCCGACCAGGCCCTGCGGCTGCTCGCCGACCCCACCGACACCGAACGCGCGGTGCTCGGCGCGCTGCCCTACACGCGCAACGCCACGCTCCTGCACACCGACACCCGCCTGCTGCCGCGGGCCGCGGGCGCCCGCGCCTCCTGGAACTACCTGATGCCGTCCTGCGCGGCGGGCGCCGACCGGGTCCGGGTCAGCTACGACATGAACCGGCTGCAACGCCTCGACGCCACCGAGACGTTCGTGGTCACCCTGGGCGGCGAGGACCGCGTCGACCCCGGCCGGGTACTGGCCCGCATGGTCTACGAACACCCCCTCTACACGCCCGAGTCGCTGGCCGCACAGCGCCGGCTGCCCGAACTGAACAGTCCCGTCTGCGCGTTCGCGGGCGCCTACCACGGCTGGGGATTCCACGAGGACGGCTGCCGTTCCGGCGCCGAGGCCGCCGCGGCCCTGGGGACGCGCTGGTGACCGACGTTCCGGCCCTCTACCCGTGCACGGTCGCCCACGTGCGCACCGCACCCCGGCGGTACGTGCTGCGGCACCGCACCTACCTGTGGCTCATCGACCCGGACCGGCCGCCCACGCTCCCGCGCCCGCTGCGGCCGCTCGCCCGGTTCGACGCCCGCGACCACTTCACCGGCGACCGGCCCACGATCCGGGCCGCACTGGAGGACTTCCTCGCCGGGCACGGCGTGTCCCTGGACGGCGGACGCGTGGTCATGCTCGGCCACGCCCGGGTCTTCGGCCACGTCTTCAACCCCCTCACCCTGTACTGGTGCCACGGCCCCGACGGTGAACTGCGCTGCGTGGTCGCCGAGGTGCACAACACCTACGGCGGCCGGCACGGCTACCTGCTGCGCCCGGACGGGACCGGCACCGCCCGCGCCGACAAACGGTTCTACGTCTCGCCGTTCTTCCCGGTCGACGGCGGCTACCGGATGCGGCTGCCGCCGCCGGGACAGCGGCTCGACCTGACCGTGCACCTGGACCGCGAGGGCGGCCGTGCCTTCACCGCGACGGTGCGGGGAACCCGGCGGGCGGCGACCCCGGCGGCCCTGCTGCGGCTGGCACTGCGCAGGCCCTGGTCCACGCTCGCCGTCTCGGCCGCCATCAGATTCCACGGCATCCGCCTCTACCTGCGTGGGCTGCCCGTCCAGCCCCGGCCCGACCACCACCGCACCCCGGAGAAGACCACATGAGGGCAGCAGACCCCGCCCCCACCACCGCCGCCGTACCCGCCGCCCGCCCGGCCCCCGGCGATCCCGCCCCCTCCGCTCCCGGCGGCCGCCCGGCCCCCGCCGACGCCACCCGCTGGCCCGACGTCGCCCGGGTGCCCGCCTCCTCCCGGGCCCGCACCGCCATAGCCCGGACCGTGGTCCGCCGGGCGCTGAGCGGGCTGCCGCTGCGGGCGGAGTTCGAAGGCGCCGAGCCCGTCGGGCGCGGCGGCCCGTTGCTGGTGGTGCGGGACCCGGACGCCTTCCACGCCCGTGTCGGCACCGGCGGCCTGGTCGGGTTCGGCGAGTCGTACATGGCCGGCGAGTGGGACGCCCCCGACCCGGTCGCCGTCCTCACGGTGCTCGCCGCGCACGCCGCCGACCTGGTCCCGGCCCCGCTGCAGCGGCTGCGCCGCCTGTGGGCGCTGCGCCACCCGCACGACGAGCGCAACACCCCCGACGGCTCCCGCGCGAACATCAGCCGCCACTACGACCTCTCCAACGACCTCTTCGCCCTCTTCCTCGACGACACGCTGACCTACTCGTCGGCCGTCTTCCGGGGCTTCCCGGCCGCCTGGGACCGGCTCGCCGCCGCCCAGCACCGCAAGATCGACCGACTGCTCGACCTGGCCGGCGTCGGCGCGGGCACCCGGCTGCTGGAGATCGGCACCGGCTGGGGCGAACTGGCCCTGCGGGCCGCCGCCCGCGGCGCCCGCGTCACCTCGCTCACCCTCTCCCGGGAGCAGCGCGCCCTGGCCCTGGAGCGGGTGGGCGCGGCGGGCCTCGGCGACCGGGTCGACATCCAGCTGCGCGACTACCGCGAGGCACGCGGGACGTACGACGTCGTGGTCAGCGTGGAGATGATCGAGGCGGTCGGCGCCGAGTTCTGGCCGGTGTACTTCCGCACCCTGGACGACCGGCTCGCCCCCGGCGGCCGGGCGGCGATCCAGGCCATCACCATGCCGCACGAGCGGATGCTCGCCTCCCAGGACACCTTCACCTGGATCCACAAGTACGTCTTCCCCGGCGGCCTCATCCCCTCCACACAGGCCGTCGAGGAGACCGTCCGCGACCACACCGGGCTGCGCCTGACCCGCCGCGACGCGTTCGGCGCCCACTACGCCGAGACCCTGCGCCTGTGGCGGGAGCGCTTCACCGAACGCGCCGACGACGTCGCCGCGCTCGGCTTCGACGAGACCTTCCGCCGCCTGTGGACCTTCTACCTCGCCTACTCCGAGGCCGGGTTCCGCGCCGGCTACCTCGATGTGCAGCAGTACCTCTTCACCAAGGAGAACCCTGCCCCATGACCAGCACCGCACCCGTCGAGGCCCCGGGCGCCGCCCACCGGCTCACCGCTCTCGCCGAGGACTTCCTCGGCGGCCCGCTGCCGGTGCGGCTGCGCGCCTGGGACGGCAGCGAGAGCGGCCCGGCCGACGCCCCCGTGGTGGTCCTGCGGTCCCGGCGCGCCCTGCGCCGCCTGCTGTGGCAGCCCGGCGAACTCGGCCTGGCGCAGGCGTACGTCACCGGGGAACTCGACATCGAGGGCGACCTCGCGCAGGGCCTGCGGACCGTATGGGCCGCCCAGCGCGAACGGGGACTGCGCCCGCCGCGGCTCGGCCCCGCCGACCGGACCCGTGCCCTCGCCACCGCCGCCCGCCTCGGCGTGCTCGGCCCGCGCCCCGCCGCACCCGCCGCGCAGGCCCGGCTCCGCGGCCGCCTGCACAGCCGGTCCCGCGACCGGGCCGCGATCAGCCACCACTACGACCTGTCCAACGACTTCTACGGCCTGCTCCTCGACGAGACCATGGCCTACTCCTGCGGCTACTGGACGAGCGAGGACCCCGGGTACGGACCCGCCGACGCGCAGCGGGCGAAACTGGAACTGATCTGCCGCAAGCTCGCCCTGCGTCCCGGCTCCCGGCTGCTGGACATCGGCTGCGGCTGGGGCTCGCTCACCCTGCACGCTGCCGAACACCACGGGGCCGTGGTCACCGCCGTCACGCTGGCCGCGGAACAGGCCGCGTACGTCCGCGAGCGGGTCGCCGAGCGCGGCCTGGCCGAGCGGGTGACGGTGGTGTGCCAGGACTACCGGGACATCGACGGCGGCGACTACGACGCCGTCTCCTCCGTCGAGATGGGCGAGCACGTCGGCGACGCCGAGTACCCGGCGTTCGCCGCCGCCCTGCACCGGCTGGTCCGCCCGCGCGGACGGGTCCTCGTCCAGCAGATGTCACGCGGCACCGGCAACCCCGGCGGCGGTCCCTTCATCGAGGCCTACATCGCGCCCGACATGCACATGCGCCCGCTCGGCGAGACCGTGGCCCTCCTGGAGAGGGCGCACCTGGAGGTGCGGCACACCGAGTCGCTGCGCGAGCACTACTCCCGGACGATCCGCGCCTGGCACCGAACCCTGGAGGACCGCTGGGCGTCGTTCGTCCGCCTCACCGGCGAGGAGACCGCACGCGTGTGGCGGCTGTACCTGGTCGGCGGTGCGCTCGCCTTCGAGGAGGGACGCATGGGCGTCGACCAGATCCTGAGCGTGCGGCCCGGCCCCGGCGGTGACAGCGCCATGCCGCTCACCCCGCACCGGTGGTACGAGGGGCTGGACGAGCGGTGAACGGATTCCCGTGGGGCGCGTTCGCCGTCAACCTGGGCTGGGGCGCCGTCGCGGCCCTCGCCGTCATGCTCGTCACCTTCGCCGTCGCGGTCCGCGTGGGCCTGCACCGGATCGTGGACGTGGCCTGGGGCGTCGGCTTCGCCGCCGTCGCCGCCGTGACCCTCGCGGCCTCCGCCGGGCACGGCGACCTCGTGCGGCGGGTGCTGGTCACGGCGCTGACCGTGGTGTGGGGGCTGCGGCTGGCCGTCCACATCGCCCGCCGCGGCCGGGGCCACGGCGAGGACCCGCGCTACGAGGCGATGCTCGCCAAGGCCCCCGGCAGCCGCGACGCCTACGCCCTGCGCAAGGTCTACCTGCTCCAGGGCGCCCTCGTCTGGCTGATCTCGCTGCCCGTCCAGGCCGCGCAGTACGTGCCCGGCCGGCCGTCCCCGCTCGCCTGGGCCGGCGTCGCGCTGTGGGCCCTGGGGATCGGCTTCGAGGCGGTCGGCGACGCCCAGCTCGCCCGCTTCAAGGCCGACCCCGCCAACCGGGGACGGATCATGGACCGGGGCCTGTGGTCCTGGACCCGGCACCCCAACTACTTCGGGGACTTCTGCGTCTGGTGGGGCCTGTTCCTGCTCGCCTGCGACTCCCCGCAGGCGGCCGCCGTCTCCGCGCTCTCGCCGCTCCTGATGAGCTTCCTGCTCATCGGGGGCAGCGGGAAACGGCTGCTGGAACGCCACATGGCCGACCGGCCCGGCTTCGCCGAGTACCGAGCCCGCACCAGCGGCTTCTTCCCCCGCCCGCCGCGGCCGCCGGTCAGCGGACCCGAGGTACGCGGTGCGACACGGCGCTGAGCCGGAGCCGGGTGTGCGCGGTGTACGGGGCGGCCGACTCGCCGGCCTCGGCGGTCACCGCGCACAGGGCGGGCAGCACGGCCCGAGGGGAGACGCCGGGCCGCAGCCAGACCCGTAGCCGCACCTCCAGCCGGAGCCGGGCCCCGGGCAGCACCCGGGCCCGGCTGCGGGCGACCCCGGGAACCGTGGCCGCGCGCTGGGCGAGGGCCTCGGCCAGCGCCTGGGGACGCACGGTGCACTCCGGGGCGCCCGGCGACAGCGGCCGGGACGGCCCGCCGCGGATCCGGGTGCGCAACCAGTGGCCGAGGAGCACGGTGAGCACGACCGCCGCGCCCACCGTCACGGGAGTCCACCAGCCCTCGCCGCGCTGCCGGGCCACGTCGAGCACACCCCGGTGGACGGCCCCGGGCGAGGGCCACCACGACGGCAGCCGCCGCCCGGCGCCGGTCCCGGTGACCGTGAGCCATGCGCCCGCCGCCAGGAGCGCCACCCCCGATCCGGCGAGGACGCACCGGTTGACGACGGCACGGGCCTGCCTCATCACAGGCCTCCTTCCAGGACGGCGTCGGCGGCGGCAGCCGGGGCGGGTCCCGGCAGGGGTGAGGGCTCCGGGGGGCGCCAGGCGGCGGACAGGGTGACGCGGGCGCGGACCGCGCGGCGCCGGCGCGGGGCGCAGGACGCCAGTGCCTCCTCCGCCGCGGCCACGACGTCGGCCCGGGTCCGGGCGCGGTCGCCGTACGACAGCGTGACCCGCACGGAGACCCGGCGGCGCGCCCGGACACGTACCGCGCCGATGCCGGGCACCGCGCCCACCGCGTCCCGGACCAGGGCCTCGACGGCCGGGCGGTCGACCGACGCGACGACCCGCGGCGCGGGCGCGCACACCGTGGACCGCCCGCGCAGCCCGGGAGTGACGGCGAGCACGACCGCCCACAGACCGAGCAGCGCCGTCAGGGCGCCCAGCGCGACCACCGACGGGTCGCCCGGCCCGTGCCCCGCCGCCCAGCGCACGGCCGCGACCCGCCAGGCGGCGGCCGGACGGTGCCCGACGTGCACCAGGACCAGATCCACCGCGAGCGCGCCGCAGGCCGCGGTGGCCACGGCGGCCTGCAGGGCGACCGGCACCCCGCGCGCCGACCACACGCGGCGCGGCGCCCGGCCCTCGGCCGGGGCCGTGGACGGGGCGGACGCCGGGACCCGGACCGCGGCCGGCTCCAGCGCGGTGACCGTGATCCGCGGCGCGGGCAGGTCGAGCCCGGTCAGCTCACTGGTCCGCCCGGCCACGTGCCGCTGCACCTCGCGGACCGTCTCGGCCAGGGGGGCCGGATAGGGCAGCGTCACGGCGAGCGCCACCCGCGCCCGGCCGCCGCGCACCGACGCCGCGCCCTTCGCGGGCCGTGCGGCGGGCCGGTCCGCGAGCGCCTCGCCGGCCGCCCGCTCGGCGATCCGGCGCACCACCCGGTCGGCGACCGTGGTGGTGCCCCGCTGCGCTGCGGCGGTCATCGGTTCCTCCGCTCGAAGGCGTCCCGCACGTCCTGGACCGTGCCGCCGCCCTCGGCCCAGCGGCCCGCCGCCCAGCCGAGGCCGCCGAGCGCGGCCACCAGCAGGAACGCGCCGAAGCCGCCGAAGAATCCGGCGAACGCCAGGGCCATTCCCGCGATCATCCCTACGAACGGTGCGCGCACGCCCGTCCACCTCCCACTGGATCCGCTGCTGTCCGCTGCCGTCGGAGCCGTTACGCCACCCGGGCCTCGGCACCGGCGGACGGCTCCTCGTCGTCGGGCAGGCGGACGTCGTTGACGGTGATGTTCACCTCGACGACCTCCAGTCCGGTGACGCGCTCCACGGCCGAGATCACGTTCTCGCGCACGTCACGGGACACGTCGGTGATGGAGACGCCGTACTCGACGACCAGGTCGAGGTCGACGGCGGTCTGCCGCTCGCCCACCTCGACCTTGACGCCGCGGCCGACGTTGGGGCGGCCGCCGGGCACCCGGTCGCGGACGGCGCCGATGGTGCGGGAGAGCCCGCCGCCCATGTCGTACACGCCGGGAATCTCGCGGGCGGCGATGCCGGCCACCTTCACGACGACCAGGTCGGCGATCGAGGTTTTGCCGCGGTCGGCGGCGGGCTGGTCGGCGCCGCGGGCGCCGCCCGGGAGCTCCGTGGTGCCCGCCGTCCCGTCGCCGGTCCGGGGGGCGGGGGCGTCCTTGGCGGTGATCACGGTCTGCGTGGCCATGGTCGTGTCCTTCCTGCTGGGCTCGTTCCCGATGTGCCTCTGCAGGGTCAGACCCGCTCCGGTCGCCGCTGTGACGCGCCTTTTTTCCGGCGGCCGGATCCGGGCGCCGGCCCCCGGAGCACGTCGTGCGTCCGTCCGCGGCCCCGCGGCCGAAGTCGTGCGTAACGGGCACCGCTCGCGGGTGTCCAACGTGCAGAGACCGGACGAGAGGAGCAGCCCAGTGGCGGGGGCCAGCAGACCGACCGCACCGCCGGACGCCGGGGCCGGCACCGACGACCCGCTGCTCGCTGTCCGGGCCGCCGAGGGCGACGAGGACGCCTTCGCGGCGCTCGTGCAACGCCACGCGCCCGTGCTGATCCGGCTGGCGACCCGGCTGCTGGGCTCACCCGCGGAGGCGGAGGACGCGGTGCAGGACGCCTTTCTCAGCGCCTGGCGCCGGCTGCCGGAGTTCCACGGCCAGGCCTCCTTCGGCACCTGGATGTACCGCATCGTCACCAACCGGTGCCTGAACGTGCTGAGGGCCCGCAGACCGGTGGCACCGCTGGAGGCGGCCGGCGAGGTGGCGGCGGCCGAGCACGCCACCTCGCCTGCCCGGATCACCGAGGGCCGCGACGCGGTCCGTGAGCTGCGGGAGGCCCTCGGCCTGCTCTCCGCCGAACAGCGCGCCTGCTGGGTGCTGCGGGAACTGGACGGCCGGTCCTACGAGTTCATCGCGGAGGCGGTCGGCATCAGCCAGGAGGCCGTCCGCGCCCGCGTCTTCCGCGCACGCCGCTGTCTGACACAAGCCCTGGGAGCCTGGCGATGACCACCCACACCGATCCGCCCGAGGACCCCCGCGCCGGGGCCGACGACGAGGAACGGCTGCCCTGCGGACGGCTGCTGTCCGGGGTCTGGGCCGACTGGGAACGGCAGGCGGATGACCCCCACCTGGCCTCCTGCCCGCACTGCAGGCGCGCCACCGGGGAACTCGACCTGCTGGAGAGCGCCGTGCGCGGCCTGCGCGAGGAGACGCCGGACGCCTCGGCGTACGACCCCGAGCCGCTCACCGGGCGGGTCATGGAACTCGTCCGCCTCGAACTGCGCCCCGGCCGCCCGCTGCCGCTCGGAGAGCCCGCCGAGGACCTGTGGATCATGGAGACGGTCGCGGCGCGCGCCCTGCGCTCGGCGGCCGAGACGGTCGACGGGGTGCGCGCGGGCTCCTGCCGCGTCACGGCCGCCGCCACCTCGGACGGCGGTGCCCTCTCGGTACGGCTCGACATCCACGCCCCCGTGAGCGCCGCTCTGCCCGAGATCGCGGAACGGGTACGCCGGCGCGTCCTGGAGGCCGCGGACGACCGGCTGGGCATGGACATAGCGTCCGTGGACATCCGGATCACGGACCTCGTCGCATCCCCGGCCGACGGCCGGGAAGGGAGTACGTCATGACCGCGCGCACGGCGACCGCCGCACTCGTCGAGGACGTGGCCGGCGTGGTGGAGAACGTGCCGGGCGTCGCCTTCCTGCGGCCGGGGCTGGCCGACCGCCTGCGCTCCGCGCTGTCGACGCCCGGCCCCGGTGCCGGACGGGCGCCCGCGTCCGGGGTGCGCATGGCACCGGGACCTGAGGGCACCGGCGCCTGGCACGTCGACATCCAGGTGGTCACGGTGCGCCGGGCCCGCGCGGTGGACGTGGCCCGTGCCGTCCGCGCCGCCGTGCGGGAACACCTGGCGCCGCGTCTCGCGGGCGGGCCGGAGCCGACGGTGACGGTGACGGTGACCGGCCAGGTCTGAGCGACCCGGCCGGGCCCGCGACACCGGTCCTCAGGCCGGGAAGCCCAGCAGCGCGAGCGGCGCGGAGGTCGGGCTCGTGGAGCCGCCCGCCGGTTCCACGGTCACGCCCATGCCCGAGGCGCCGTCGACACCGCCCGCCAGCAGGACGCTCTGGTCGCTGCGGCCGGGATCCATCAGGCCCGCCGACCGCATGGTGCCCGCGTCGTCGAACCACAGCTGGTAGACCTTGCCGGCGGCCGGCCGGGCCATCCCGGAGACGACGAACACCGCCCGGTCCCGGTCGTGCGAGACGACGACCGTGCCGGTGGCCCCGTCGCCGAGCGCGGCGGTCCGCGTCCTGGCGTCCGGCGCGGCCAGCACGGCGGCGATCCCGTCCGCGCCCTGCTGGGCCCGGCGCGCCTGGGCGAGGGCGTCCTCGGCCCGCTGGTGCTGCCACACCGTCGTACCGCCCAGGGCGGCGGCCACCGCCACGCACGCGGCCAGGGCCCACCGGGAGAGCAGGCGGGCCCGCACGCCCACGGCCCGCGCGGTACGGGCCGCCGTCGCTCCGCCCGGCGTCTCCTGCCGGACCGAGGAGACCCGGCGCAGCACCTGCTCGCGCATGACCGCCGGAGGCGTCACGGTGGCGGCCAGCCCCAGCCGGGCGGCGGTGGCGGACAGCTCCTTGGTCTCCTGGACGCACGGTTCGCAGCCCGTCAGATGGCTCTCGAAGGCGCGGAGTTCGTCGTCGGACAGAGCGTGCAATGCGTAGGCGCCCGTCATCCGGTGCAGATCGGCGGAGGCTCTCATGCTGTCACCCCCAGGCAGTCGCGCATCCGGATGAGTCCGTCCCGCAGCCGGGTCTTGACCGTGCCCAGCGGCAGCGCGAGGGCCTCCGCCACCTGGCGGTAGGTCAGCCCCCGGTAATAGGCGAGCGTGACCGCCTGCCGCTGGATCTCGGTCAGCGTGCGCAGGCAGCGCCGCACCTGCTCCCGTTCCAGCCTGGCCTCGACCTGCTCGGTCACCTCGTCGAACTCGGGAGTCCGGTCCAGCAGCGCCGCCTTGTGGTCCCGGGCGGCCGCGGCCTCCACCGAGCGGACCCGGTCGACCGCGCGGCGGTGCGCGAGGGTGAGGATCCAGTTGACGGCCGTGCCGCGGTCGGGCCGGTACCGCGGAGCCGTCCGCCACACCTCCACCAGCACCTCCTGTGCGACCTCCTCGGACTGCGCCTGGTCGCGCAGGACGGCACGCACGACACCGAGGACCGGGCCGGCCACGGCGTCGTAGACGGAGCCGAAGGCGTCCTCGTCGCCCAGGGCCACGCGGCCCACCAGCTCCTGCAGATCCGGCTCCGACGCCGGATTTCTGCCGATATGCACGGCTTCTCGCACAAGGTCCTCCGCGGTTGGGACATCTCCGGACGTAATCCGGTCCCCGCGGCGCGGCGGATTGGTCCGGACACGATGAAACCCCAGGTACCCGCGTGCGGCGTACCACCGGCCGGGGCGGGACACCCCGGGCGGACGTCCGGCGACCGGGGCCAGGAGGCCGAACCGGCTGCGGTGAGGTGCGGCGAGCCGGCACCGAGGCAACGGCCGAGGCCGCCACCCCCCACAGGAGAGGCCCCGGCCGTCGCGCGGTACGGACCGCGCGGCGGCCCGTACTCCGTTCAGCGCCATGAGTGCGTTTTCTGTCACACCTCGGGGCGTCACGAGTTAGTTGCACTTTGTACTGGCGTGGACGGCGAGCGGTTTCACGTCGTAACGTGCCTTTCGCGTCGAGCGCGAGTACATGATCACTGCAAGGATCGGCGGCTGCGTCACAGCCGCGACCGACCACTTACTGGGGAACGACGGGTGCTGGGGGACGACGCGGAGTTGACCGCCGCGGTGCGTGCGGCACAGGACGGGGACGAAACCGCGTTCCGCATCGTCTATCGCGCGGTACAGCCCCGCCTGCTCGGATACGTCCGCACACTGGTCGGCGATCCGGACGCCGAGGACGTCGCCTCCGAGGCCTGGCTGCAGATAGCCCGCGACCTCGACCGCTTCGAGGGCGACGCGGACCGGTTCCGCGGCTGGGCCGCCCGGATAGCCCGCAACCGCGCCCTCGACCACATACGGATGCGCGGCCGCCGGCCCGCGATCGGCGGCGACGAGACCGAACTGACCGGCCGGGCCGCGGAGTCCGACACCGCGGGCGAGGCCATCGAGGCGCTGACCACCGACTCCGCCCTCTCCCTCATCGCCCGGCTGCCCCAGGACCAGGCCGAGGCCGTCGTCCTCAGGGTCGTCATGGGCCTGGACGCCAAGACCGCCGCCGACACCCTCGGCAAACGCGCCGGTGCCGTCCGTACGGCGGCCCACCGCGGCCTGAAGAGACTCGCCGAACTGCTCGGTGCCGACGCGGAGCAGGCGGGCGTCGTCCTGGAGGCCCTTCCGCCCCAGAGAGAACCGAAGGATCGTGCGGTGACGTCCGCCACTGTGACGCATACGCGTTCGCGGACGCAGAAGGACATGTGATGGCCGACGAGCAGGACAAGTGGCTGGACCGGGCGACGGCGGAACGTCTGCTGCGCGGTGAGTCGCTGGAAGCCGTCGACGAATCCGCCCGTGACCAGGCAGAACGCCTTGCCGGGACGCTGGAGGCGCTCGCCGCCCGGGCCGCGCCCGCCACCGCCGAACTCGTCGGCGAGGAGGGCGCGCTGGCTGCGTTCCGCAAAGCGCGCGAATCCGCCGGGGACCAGTGGACCTCCGTGGCGCGGCAGCCGGACGGCCCGGTCAGGGGCTCGGACGCGGGTCTCATCCGCATCGGAGCGGGGCCGCGACCGCTCCGGGTCCCCGCCTGGGCCCGTCCCGCGCGCTTCGCCCTGGCCGCCGTGCTGACCGTCGGCATGGTCGGCGGCGTCGCCGTGGCCGCCGGTACCGGGATGCTGCCGTCGCCGTTCGACGGCGGTCACCCGGCGCCGGGAGCCTCCGTCTCGGCCGCGGGCACGCCCGCGCGTCCGCAGGACTCGCCCTCGACCGAGTCGCTGCTCGGCGGCGAGAGCGGGGCGCCCTCCGCCGGTGCCTCCGCCGGTGCCTCCCCCCGCGGCCCCGTCCGGCCCTCGCCCGACCCGTCCGGCGTGACGCGGGAGCGGGCCAACGGGTCCGACGGCGCCCCCGGGACCAGGCGCAACCGTGCCCGGGCCTACTGCCGTGACGTGCAGGACGGCAAGTCGCTCGGCGCCGACCGCAGGCGGGCCCTGGAGGGGATGGCGGGCGGCTCCGCCCGCGTCCACAGGTTCTGCAAGGTCCTGCTCGGTGTCGGCACGGGCGGACGCGACGGCGTCCCCGGCGGGGACGAGGGCGACGGCAACGACGACGGACGGGGCGGCCCTGACAAGGGTTCGGGCGGCAACGGCAACGGTCAGGGCGGTGACGACGACGGCCGTCCCGGCCGGCACGGCGGCTGGGGCGGCGGCCACCACCACCGGGACGGTGCGTCCTCGTCCGCCCCGGGGGCCCTCGCACCGCCGAGGGCGGACCGCCCCGCCCTCGCGCCCAGCCCGGACTACAGCGCGCTCTGACCTTTACGGACCGCTGTGACCAGCAGTTTTGAAACCCGCTGAACTTTTTCCCGGCCGGGTGTGACGTTTTCGGCCGTGGCGACGCAGTACTGGGTGAGCCGACTGGTCATCGGCCGTTGCACAGAGCCGGGGTTCCCCCCGTACCCGTGGCTCGTGCACTCGGCGCGGGCGGGACACGTTCCCCCGGTTCCGCCCGCGCCCCCAACCCCGTCCCGGTGCTCACCAGGAGACGACGACCTTGTCGCCGTTACGGACCTGCGCGAAGAGAGCCGAGACCGCCGCCTCGTCGCGGACGTTGACGCAGCCGTGCGACCCGCCCGCGTAGCCCCGGGCCGCGAAGTCGTACGAGTAGTGCACCGCCTGGCCGCCGCTGAAGAACATCGCGTACGGCATCGGCGAGTGGTAGAGCGTCGACACGTGGTGGCGCGACTTCCAGTAGACGTGGAACACGCCCTCGCGGGTCGGGGTGTACTGGGCGCCGAAGCGCACCGACATCGTGGACACCGTGCGGCCGTCGATCATCCAGCGCAGCGTCCGGCTGGTCTTGTCGATGCACAGCACCCGCCCGGTCAGGCACCGCGGATCGGGCGCGGCGGCCGGCTGACCGCCCATCAGGTACAGCTCCCACTTCCCCGGCGTGTGCGTCATCCCGCGCAGCCGCTGCCAGGTCGCGGCGTCGGTCTCACCCGTCCGCGGCAGTCCGCGCTTGCCCTGGAACCCCTCGACGGCCTCGGCGGTGAGGTCGTCGTACGTCCCGGTCGGCCCGTCGAAGAGCCAGGCGACCTGGCGCAGCCTGGCCTGCAGCTCGCGCACGCCGGTACCGGTGTCGCCGCGGGTGAAGACGATGTGCGGCGGGGTGGTCACGACGGCGGACGGGGCCGCGGTGGCCGGGGCGGCGGCCGCGGCCGACGGGCGGTGCGCCGTCGCGCCGGGTGTCGGGCCGGACGGAAGCCGGATGTGGACGGGCGAGTTCCCTTTGCCGTCCGCGGCGTCCGGCGGCTGCACGGTGCAGGCGCAGAGCGCGGTGAGTGCCGCGAGCACGGCGGCCGAGGCGAGCGCGCCCGCGGGGCGCCCCGCGATCCCTGAGTACCCCGAGACCTTCATGCCGAGGATGCTTCCCCGCGTGACCGCCGTCGAACAACGGAGCATGGCGGGAAGGGGGAGGCCCAGCGCTCCGGCGCACCCGCGGAGGTCAGCCACCATGGGCCGGGAGTCGGAGTCCGGACTGCCCGTCGAGCCGGTCCACGGCCCGTCGGCCCCCGCGGACCGGAACCCCGCCGAACAGCTCGGCGAGCCGGGCGCGTACCCCTTCACCAGGGGCGCCGGGATTCCGGAGGGGCGAGACCGAACGCAACGCCTACCGCCGATGCGGACCGCCCTGCGGGCCCGTGCGACGGTGGGGGAGGTGTGCGACGCGCCGCGCGAGGTCTGGGGCGTGTACGTCCCGGCCGACGTCTGCTGACCGCGGCCCCCGCCGCTGTCGTACCCCCGTGCGAGACTTCTTCGCATGTTCGGTGTCATCGACCTTCCCACCTACCTGGCGGGCCTCGTCCTGATCGTGCTGCTGCCCGGCCCCAACTCGCTGTACGTGCTCTCGGTCGCCGCCCGGCAGGGCGTACGGGCCGGGTACACCGCCGCCGCGGGCGTGTGGTGCGGCGACACGGTGCTGATGACGCTGTCCGCGGCCGGCGTGGCCTCGCTGCTCCAGGCCAACGCCGTACTGTTCGCGATCGTCAAGTACGCGGGCGCCGGCTATCTGACCTGGCTCGCCGTCGGGATGCTGCGCGCCGCCCGCTCGATGTGGCGGACCCGGCGGGAGCGCGCCGCCGAGGAGAGCGGGCCGGCACCGGACACCGCCGCGCAGGAGAGGCCCTACCGGCGCGCCCTGGTGATCAGCCTCTTCAACCCGAAGGCGATCCTGTTCTTCGTCGCCTTCTTCGTCCAGTTCGTCGACCCCGGGTACGCCTATCCGGCGCTGTCCTTCGTCGTCCTCGGCGCCTTCGCCCAGCTGGCCAGCTTCCTCTACCTGACCGCCCTCATATTCAGCGGCACCCGGCTGGCCGCGACCTTCCGCCGCCGCAAGCGGCTGGCGGCGACGGCGACCTCGGCCGCGGGGGCGCTGTTCCTGGGCTTCGCGGTGAAGCTGACGCTGGCGAGCGCCTGACCGCCCGGGTCGCTGGCCCGGGACGGCGGCCCGGTGCCGCCCGCCGGGCCCGGTTCCCGGCGGTCTACGCGCCGCCCGGCGCGCCGGCCCGTGCCGCGTACTCCCGCAGGCCCTCGGCGCTTTCGCCCGCCCAGCCCACGTAGCCGTCCGGACGGACCAGGAACAGGCCCGGGCCGTACGCCCGCGGGGCCGGCAGGCTGCGGAAGCCGTCCACCGGCTCCGGGGACAGCAGGGTCCAGTGCGGTCCGCGGAAGGCGTCGAACATCCGCGTCCCGTCCGCGTTGCGGCCGTCCGGCGCGCGGTCGCCCGCCCGCACCGGGCCGGGATCCGGCCGGGTCTCCGCCGTCAGCGAGGACTCGCGGTAGCCGATCCCCAGCTGGACCGTCGCCTCGCCGCGCCGGACCTCGCCGCGGTGCACGCCCGTCGAGAGGTCCAGCATGGCGGCGGCGTTCGCGCGGCGCTCTTCCTCGTAGGTGTCGAGCAGCGCGTCCGCGGCGTCGCCCGCCAGCACCGTGGCCAGCTTCCAGCCCAGGTTGTAGGCGTCCTGGACGCTGGTGTTCAGGCCCTGGCCGCCGGCCGGTGAGTGGACGTGGGCGGCGTCTCCGGCCAGGAAGACCCGGCCCACCCGGAACCGGTCGGCCAGGGCGGCGCGGGGACGGAAGTCGGAGGCCCAGCGCACCTCGGTGACGTCGGCGGCGTCGAGGTGGCTGTACGCCGACACCAGGCGCCGCAGGCCCTCCAGGGACAGGTCGGGCTCGGTGCCCTCGGGCAGCTTGGCGCCCAGCTGGAAGTCGTCCGTGCCGGCCAGCGGGCACAGGGCCACGCCGTTGCCGTCGTCACCGGCGAAGACGTGCCAGTGGTCGCGGTCGAGGCCGCGCACCCGCAGGTCGGCCACGAGGAAGGGGCTCGGGTCGACCGACTCGCCGGTCATCCCGACGCCCACCGCACGCCGTACGGCCGACCGGCCGCCGTCCGCCGCCACCACGTAGCGCGCCCGGGCGGTGGAGCCGTCGGCGAAGCGGGCGGTGACCCCGTCCGCGTCCTGCTCCAGGCCGGTGAGCGCCTGCCCGAACGCGACCCGGCCGCCCAGGTCGAGGAGCCGTGCGTACAGCACCTCCTGGGTCCGCCACTGCGCGACCATCAGCGGGTCGGTGCAGGGAGAACCCTCGTCGGCGGGCACCGCGTCGAACATCGGCTGGGTCCTCACCCGTTCGCCGTCCTTCCAGAACAGCTGCGGCGGGTAGGGGCCGCCCGCCGCGCGGAGCGCCTCGCGCACCCCGAGGTCGTCGAAGACCTCCTGGGTGCGGGGCTGGATCCCCTTGCCGCGCGAGCCGGGGAACAGCCGCTCGGCCGCCTCCACGACCAGGGCGTCCACACCGCGCCGGGCGAGGTCGATCCCGAGGGTCAGTCCGGTGGGGCCCGCGCCCACGATCAGAACGTCCATCCCATATCTCCTTAACGCTGTTAAGTCCCGCTGGCCGCAAGGCTGCCCTTAACGCTGTTAAGCTGTCAAGCGTGAGTACGGAGAGACGCGCGCCCCTCGACCGCCGCCGGGTCGCCGACACGGCCCTGCGCCTGCTGAACGAGACCGGCCTGGACGGTCTGACCCTGCGGGCCATCGCCAAGGAGCTGGACGTCAAGGCGCCCGCCCTCTACTGGCACTTCAAGGACAAGCAGGCGCTGCTCGACGAGATGGCGACGGAGATGTACCGCCGGATGGTCGCGGACGCCGGGGTGGACCCCTCCGGCACCTGGCAGGACCTGCTGCGCACGATGAGCGGCGGGCTGCGCGCGGCGCTGCTCGGCTACCGCGACGGCGCCAAGGTCTACAGCGGTTCACGCTTCACGGGCACCGACCACGCCCCCCAGCAGGAGGCCTACCTGCGCGTCATGACGGAGGCCGGCTTCACCCTCGCCGAGGCGGCCGTGATCGGCACGGCGGTGACCTCGTACACCATCGGCTTCGTCACGGAGGAGCAGGGCGTCGAGCCGCTGCCCGGCGAACGCAGGGAGGGCTACGACATGGAGGAACGGGCCCGCCTGCTGGCCGACTTCCCGCTGTCGGCGGCGGCGGGCCGGGACCTCTTCACCGACTACGACAGTCGGTTCGAGACGGGCCTGGAGATCATCATCGCGGGAGTGGAGACCCGCTACCGCTAGACCCGAGCGCCCCTCGGGGGCGCGGGGAACGGCGCGACCGGCCACGACCACGGGTGCGGGGAACTGCGCGACCGGCCACGACGGGCCCGCGGCGACCCGACAGCCCGGCCCGATGCGACTCGCCGCGACCCGACGCGAGCCGCCGCGACCCGATGCGACCCGCCGCGGCCCGATGCGACTCGCCGCGACCCGACGCGACCCGTCGCGGCCTAGCGCATGGCCCTCCGGAGGACCCGCGTCAGCACCGGCGGCAGCAGATCCACCGCCACCCGCCGCACCCGGCCGCGCCGCCGCCCGCCGCGCCCCGCCGTCCCCGCAGTCGCGGGTGCCGGTGCCGCCGCCGC
This sequence comes from Streptomyces sp. NPDC101237, assembly GCF_044767465.1. Classification (NCBI taxonomy): domain Bacteria; kingdom Bacillati; phylum Actinomycetota; class Actinomycetes; order Kitasatosporales; family Streptomycetaceae; genus Streptomyces; species Streptomyces sp. NPDC101237. The sequence continues at coordinate 428,938 of NZ_JBIWNY010000002.1, forward strand.
GGGTTCCTCCGGCTCGCCGGCCGTGCTCGCGTACCGCGACTCCGGGAAGTCCGGCCCCCGCATGCCCTTCGACTTCAGCCGTACGATCCGGTGGCCCGCGGCCTCCTGCACGCTCAGATGGCAGTCGTCGCGCCCCCGCGCCATCGCGATCAGCTCCTCCTGCACCGGCCGCGGGTCGCCCCACGTCCCGTACAGCTTCTGCGTGCTGATGCAGACGGGGCTCAGCCCGCGGTTGAGTACGGCCTCCCAGGCGGCTATGGAGACGCCGGGGGTGTGCTCCGAGCGGAAGTCGTCGAGGACCACGATCCCGTCCGGCAGCAGCAGGTCCTGGGCGGTCCCTATGTCGTCGTGCACGTGCTCGTACAGATGCGAGGCGTCGACGTGCACGAACCGGCAGCTGCCGGGTTCCACTTCGCCGCGGACGAGCGAGCTGGGGCCCTGGAGCACGCGGGGCAGCTCGTCGTGGAAGGCGAGGTAGTTCTCCTCGAAGAGACGCCGGGTCAGCCGGGCGTAGGACTTCGTCGACTCGGCCCGGTTGGCGGCGTCCGGCGCGGCGCCCTCGAACAGGTCGCAGACCGTGTAGGTCTCGCCGGGCCGGCGGTGCCGCCCCGTGAAGATCGCGCTCTTGCCCATGTAGACCCCGACCTCCAGCAGGTCGCCGCCGACGCCGGAGCCTTCCTGGCGGTCGAGGAACCAGTCGAAGAGCATCTGGTCGAGCACCGGGAACCAGCCCGGGACGTCGTCGAGGCGGCGGGGCGGTCGGGTCGTTTCCTGGGTGGTGGTGGCCATGCGGGGAAGGCACTCCCTCGGGACGGAGGTCTGTGGGAAACCTGCGGAAAACCTGTGCACCGCGAGGTCCCAAGGTGCCTGCCCGCCGCCCCGCCGCGAAACCCACGGAGAAATGAACGGCGGGCCAACATCGCATGGTTAACGGAATATGAATTGAAGGGGGACTAGGAGTTTTTCAAGGACCTTTTCAATCTCGGTCCGAACCGGTTCTCGACCTGCCGGTTGATCAGCCAGGCCAGGCCCAGCATGGAGAGGATCGTCAGCGCCAGCGTGGCCCACGGCGGCACCCCCCAGCCCCGGTGCAGCACCCGGATCACGAACCAGCCCAGGTGCTCGTGGACCAGGTAGAACGGGTAAGTGAGCGCACCGGCCGTGGTCAGCCAGGACCAGGTCGCCCGGCGCGTCCAGCCCGCCGCCACGGCCGCCACGGCGGCGAACGCGAGGGTGATCACGGCCATCGCCACGTACGGGTTGCGGGGGCTGCCGTGGTGCCACAGGCCCTCGGTGGTCAGCCGCATCCCGAGGATCCAGGAGCAGGCCACGATGGACCAGGCCAGCGGCCGGCTGCCGAAGCGGTGGACCAGGTAGAGGGCCAGTCCGCCGATGAAGTACGGGGCGTACTGCGGCATCACGACCAGCTCGGTCCAGGGGCCGCCGGCGGCGGTGGACAGGACGGTCGCCAGGGTCCAGACCGAGCAGAACAGCACGACCCGGCGGTAGGTGACGCCCGGCAGGACGACGGTCAGCGCGAACAGCGCGTAGAACCGCACCTCGACCCAGAGCGTCCAGCAGACGCCCAGCACGCGCGGCACGCCCATCGGCTGCTGGAGCATGGTGAGGTTGACCAGGAACTCGTCGGCGCGCACCGGGTGCACGACGGCCGGCAACAGCACGGACGCCGCCGTGACCAGCACCAGCGCGACCCAGTAGGCGGGGTAGAGGCGGGCGACGCGGGAGCGGAAGAAGTCGCCGAGGGACCGGCCCCAGCTGCTCATGCAGATCACGAAGCCGCTGATCACGAAGAAGAACTCGACGCCGAGACAGCCGTAGACGGCCGCCTTGTGGAGGGTCGGGAAGATCTGGCCGGGGTTCTGGTGCCAGGACGCGGAGACGACTCCGCCGCGGCCGGTGTAGTGGTAGAGGCAGACCATCAGGGCGGCCAGGAGGCGCAGTCCGTCGAGGGCCTGGAGTCGGGGGCGGGGCCGTCCGGGCGGAGCCGTGACGGCCGGGATCTTCGCAGGCGGGGGCGCCAGGGTGGTGGTCACGGGAGGCATGGTCCGGGGAGCTTACCCGGACCTGGGCATTTAATCATCAGATCTGTTTCGCAAGACCCCGGTAAGAGGGGGGTACGAGTCCTGCACCTGGGCGAATCACAGGAATGGCTTGGTTGACAGCCCAATCATTCCCTCGGGCGTCTCGACTTGTTAACCCTATGGTCGTTTTGGCTTCCTAGTTTCTCCATCCGCCCCCTAGGTGCGGGTAAACCCATCACAGCAGCAGGTAAACCCAAGCTTTGCTTGGCAAAATCAGGAGAGCTATGACGAGGGTCCAGAACAGGCGGGCACCCGCGCGCGGCGGGGATCTCGACGAGTGCCTGCACGCCTGCGCCGTGCACAGCGGCAAGCTCGTCGGCAGCCTCGACCGTCGGCGCGGCGAACTCGCCGAGCAGCTGCGCAAGCTCCTCGTGGTGGTGGCCACCGAGGGCACCACCGCCGCCGCGCCCGCCCCGGCCGGTGGCGCCACCGCTCTCCTCAAGCGTGCCGTCAAGGGCGCCGCGACCCCGTCCGGCGGCATCAACAACGACCTGCTGGACGCCCTGCTCGCCGTCGCCAACAAGGCCCTGGAGTGCGGCTACGGCGACGAGCTGAACCTGGCCCTGGTCATCAGCGACACCGTGCTCGCCCAGCGCAAGAACTCCCGGGCCGGCTGGCGGCTGCGCGCCCGCATCCTGGAGGACCTCGGCGAGGAGAGCGAGGCCGTGGAGGCTTACGAGCGCTACCTCGAACTCACCCAGGACGACGGCTTCGGCGTCGCCAACCGGATCAGCGGCATGCGCCGCGCCGGTGAGCGCGAGAACGAACTCCTCGACCTCCTCGGCCGCCAGGTGCCGGCCGCCGCCGAGTACCGCCGCGAGCCCGCCACCGCCGTCTGGGCCGAGGGCCTCGCCCTCCAGGCCGCCGGCGACTGGAAGTCCGCCGAGCCGCGTCTGGTCGGCGCCCTGCTGGCCCTCACCGAGGACGAGGCCCCGGTCGACGACCGCCAGGAGCTGCTCAGCCAGTACCTGGACCTGCGGATCGCCGAGGGCAACGACCCCGGTCTCGCCGAGGCCGTCGCGCTCTACTCCGAGCAGCGCCGCAACCGGATGCGCGGACCGGTCGCCAACCCGACCTTCGACGGCGTGCAGTGGATCACCCTCGGCGAGTTCCGCAACCAGATCACCGGCAAGTCGGTCTGCCTGATCGCCAACTCGGGGCGGGTGGGCGCCAGCGGCATGGGCAAGGAGATCGACGCCTACGACCTGGTCGTGCGCTTCAACTCGTACAAGATCGACCCGAAGCACACCGGCGAGCGCACCGACATCCACGTCAGCATCCACAAGCACGCCTTCAACTGGGAGAAGCCGGTGACCACGCGGCTGATCTTCGGCGGCGTCTCCGGCGACTGGAAACACTCGCTGCGCAACAAGCTGGTGCCCGGCGCCCAGCAGTACCTCGGCGACGAGTCGCTGCGCTGGCCCATGCGGAACATCGGGCAGATCGGCCCCGAGGCCTGGTCGGGCATCCCGACCTCCGGCTTCAACATGCTGTGGCTGCTGGACTTCCTGGACGTCAGCCCGACCCTGGACCTGATCGGCTTCGACTTCTACGAGAGCGGCGCCTACCGCGTGCCGGAGGCCATGAAGCTGGCCATCACCTCCGTGCACGAATACACCAGCGAGAAGGACTGGGTCATGCAGCGGGCCCAGAGCGTGAGCGACATGAGGATCTCCCTGCGATGACGACGACCTTCACCTCCGCGATACCCGGTACCGACGCCGGCGCGCTCACCAAGAAGCGCCGGATCGCCTTCGCGTCCTACGTGGACGAGAACTACCTCCCCGGCTTCCTGGTCCTGCTGCGCAGCCTCGCCCTGTCCAACCCGGGCGTCTGCGAGGACTTCGTCGTGCTCTACGACGACCTGCGCCCGGCCTCCGTCGCGAAGATCCGCGCCCTGCACCCGCGCATCGTGCTCCAGCGGGTCAACGACACGCACTACGACTCGTACGTCAAGGGCGACCAGGACAACTACCTGGTCCGCAAGGCGTACTTCATCCTCGACATCTTCCGGCTGCGCGACTACGACACGGTCATCACGCTGGACACGGACATGGTGGTCCTCGGCGGTCTCGGCGAGCTGCTGGAGCTGCGCGAGGGCCTGGCGGCCGTGCCGCAGTTCTTCTACGGACAGCACAAGCTCAACTCGGGCCTCCTGGTGATCCAGAAGGAGTACCTGTCCGACGAGTTCTGCGCGAAGATCGACAAGGCGGGCCGCAGCGGCGAGTACGAGCTGGACAAGCACGACCAGGGCATCCTGAACGCCGTCCTGGACGGCGACTTCGTCCGCCTCGACGCCAGGTACAACTTCGTCAAGCGGCGGCTCTCCGGCGACCTCCCGGTCCCGGAGGACACGAAGATCCTGCACTTCACCGGCCGTCACAAGCCCTGGCAGGGCGGCGAGACCGGCTACGCGCAGGCCGAGGACCGCTGGCGCGAGTTCGAGATGACCGACGCCGAGTTCCACGCGGCCTACTTCGCCTCCCCCGGCGGCCTCCACCACGACCTGGTCGTGCACTTCGGCACCCCGCACGTCAAGCGCACCGGTGACGTGGAGATCGCCCGCAAGGTGGCCGCCGCGCACATCGCCTCCGGCGACTACCAGGACGCCGTCGACGTCCTCACCAGCGTCCGCATCCCGCTGGACGAGGCCTGGCCGCACGAGGTCCTCGGCCACGCGCTGATGAGCGTCTCGCGCTACGACGAGGCCAGGACCCAGCTGCTGCTCGCCGCCGCCGCTCCCAACCGGGCCGCGACCGCCTTCTCCCGGCTCGCCCAGATGGCCTGGGTGCAGGGCGACAACACCGAGGCCCTGCGGTACGCCACCGCCGGCCTCACCGTCGACCCGACCCACCGCTCCAGCCGCCTGTGGGCGCAGCGCGCGGCCGCCGTCCCCTCCCAGGAACAGGGCAGCGCCGAGGACCAGCTCGCGCACGTCGCGTTCTACATGGACCGGCAGGGCAACGCGGGCGACAAGCTGCTCCCGGAGACCGTCCGGCTCGGCTTCGGCCCGGACACCACCTCCCGGCGCTGGCACTCGGTGCACGCCCACCGCTACTTCGACCGGGCCGCCCTGGAGCGGGTCAACGCCCGCCGGGGTCTGGTCATCGGCGGCGGCGGCCTGTTCATCCCGGACACCATGCCCAACGGCAACAGCGCCTGGCAGTGGAACGTCCCGGACGAGCACCTGCGGGCCATCGACGTGCCGATCATGGTCTACGCGGTCGGCTTCAACGCCTTCGACGGCCAGTCCTACCGGGCGACCCGCTTCAACGAGAGCCTGCGGCTGCTGGTCGAGAAGGCGTCCTTCTTCGGGCTGCGCAACCACGGCTCCATCGCCAAGGTCCGCGGCATGCTCCCGCCGGAGCTGCAGGACAAGGTCGTCTTCCAGCCCTGTCCCACCACGGTCACGCGCCAGTTGGTGGCCGGCTGGACCGACCCGTCGTACCGCGAGGACACGGTGATGCTCAACGCGGCCTACGACCGCGCGGGGCTGCGCTTCGGCCACGACTACGCGCACTTCCTCGCCGAGATGGCCAAGGCCGTGCGCAAGATCGGCGCGCACACCGAGGTCCAGTGCGTGGCGCACTCGCTCGACGACGAGAAGATCGCCTTCGACCTGCGCCGCGAGCACGGCATCTCGCTGCCGGTGATCCCGATGTACGACTTCTCCAACGACGAGATCCGCGAGACGTACGCCAAGACCCGCCTGGTCATCGGCATGCGCGGACACGCGGGCATGATCCCGTTCGGCGTCGGCACGCCGATCATCTCGCTGATCTCGCACCCGAAGATGGCGTACTTCCTGAACGACATCGAGCGGCCCGAGTGGGGCGTCTCGGTGCACGAGCGGAACCTCGGCGACCTCCTCACCGAGCGCGCGATCGGCATCCTCGACCACCACAGCCGGACCGTCGCCGACGTGCACGACCGGCAGCGGCTGCTGTGGAAGGTCACCGAGGACAACGCCGCCACGATCAAGAAGATCCTGGGCCGGTAACGCCGGAAGGGGCGGGTCCGATCCAGGACCCGCCCCGCCGGGCAGCGCCCCGCAAGGGGCGCGGGGAACGGCGCGACCAGCCACGACGCCGCCGCAGACGACGTAGATCGGCGCGACCGGCGGAGCTACCTCCGCACGACCCGCCGCAGATTCCGCGCCCTGCGCGCCATCCGCCGCACCGTCGCGTTGCGCGGCAGGAAGCCCAGCTGGGCCGGAACCCCGCCGGGCAGCGCGAGCGAGGTCAGGCGCTTGCGCTTGAAGTACCGGATGGTGGTGGCGTCGAGATGCTTGGCCAGGTAGCGCTCGGTCTCCCGGCGCAGCTGCGGATAGATCTTCGGCTGCATCGCGAAGCCCACCGCGCGGAGCAGCGCGCTCAGCTGCTCGACCGTCAGCAGCGCGCGCTGCTCCTCGACGGCCTTGCGGTCGGTCAGCGAGGGCAGCAGCACGTCGACGACGGTGACCGGGACGCGGTTGCTGTTCTCGTACGGGACGAGCTTGTCCAGGAGCGTGTCGGTGCCGACCCGGGCGGTCGGCAGGCTGTACAGCGCGGACGCGGTCAGCAGCGCGGTCGAGAAGCAGCCGACGACCAGCGCGGGGCGCATCCGCTGGTACAGCACCTCGGCGAGGACCGTGGTGTCCAGGACGGTGAGTTCGACCCGGAGCTTCTCGGCCTCCTGCTCCAGGGTCCGCGCGAAGCGGGCCGGGGCGGAGGGGTGCGGCTTGAACACGACCTTGGTGTGGCCGAGTTCGACGGCGCCCCGCAACATCCGCACGTGCAGGTCCTCCTCCTGTTCGGGGGAGAGGATGCCGAGCGCGGAGAGGTACTGGCCGAGCAGCAGGGCCGGTTCCTCGATCTGCGGCAACTCGTCACCGCTGGAAGCCAGTTCGGCCAGCACCTTGGTGAAGGCCGCGGTCGGCACGACCTCGCCGGGGACACCGAACTCGGTGAGCAGCATCGGCTTCAGGCCCGGCACCAGGTCGAGGTGGAGGACCCGGTCCACGCGGGTGCCGACCAGCGGGTCGATCTTGTTGCGGGTCGGGCCGTAGCTCATCAGACCGTCGGCGTAGACCGTGACCGGGGCGCCGGTGAAGATCTGGGTGAGGCTGAGCGAGGGGTTGACCTGGATCGACTCGACGGCGAACTCGACGTCGTCGTCGCCGAGCCGCCACTCGTGGCGCAGGAAGCGTTCCCACAGCGGGAAGTCCTCCGGGCGCGGGGCCCAGCCGCCCGGGTGGAACGGGAAGATCGTCTCGTTGTACGAGATCACCTCGTCGAACCGGTCGCGCAGCCGCTCGAAGCCCGGCGCCGCGTCCAGCCCCGGAGTGGTCTCCGGGGTGGCAGCGTTGTTGCAGACCAGCAGGATGCGCCGGTCGGCCGGGCCGAAGGCGCCGGAGTCCAGGGCGGCGGCGAGGGTGGCCGTGCCGTAGAGGGTGGACGCCTGGAAGATCTGGGTGGTCACGCGGCGGCCCCCGCGGGAGCGGGACGGCGGCGCAGCCGGCGCAGCTTGGTGGCACGCTGGAGGTCCATGGAGTCCAGGGCCTCGTCCAGCACGTCCTGCGGCATGCGCCGCAGTGCTGCGGCACTCATGGATTTCAGCTTTTTCGCCACCGCGGGCTCGAACCTTTCGATGGATCCCAGGTGATGGGAAATGATGGCGCAGTAGGTCCTGACGGCCTTCGGCAGGAGTTCCTTCGCGTCCGCGTCCTGCGCGGTTTCCTCGATCACCTGGTCGAACGCGCGAATGAAATCGAGCTGACGGACGTCGCCGATCTGCGTGAGTGACGAGGCTACGCCACGCCGATAGAAGACACCGAGCAGGTTCACCGCGGCGAAGGACTCGGCCTCCCGGTGCAGCTTCCAGATCCACGGCCGGTCCTCGGCCGTGCGCAGCCCGTCCGTGAAATGGACGAGGCCCTTGTCCACCAGGCGGCGGTGGTAGATCCCCGCCCACGCGTAGGCGTAGTCGACGGAGGTCGACCGGTCGGCCGGCAGGATCGCCTCCCGCGGGTTCATGACGGTGTTGCGGCGGCCGACCGGCACCCGGTGCACGAGCCGGGCGCGCGCCGTGCACTGCACATGGTCGGTGCGGACGAAGTCGCAGCCCAGCGACTCGATGGCGGCCACCAGGTCCGGGTAGTAGCCGGGCGCGAGCCAGTCGTCGCCGTCCAGGAAGGTGACGTACTCGCCGCGTGCTTTGTCGATGCCGGTGTTGCGCGCGGTGGCCAGCCCCCCGTTCAGCTCGTGTCTGACATGGACCGCGCCTGGCAGCTCGCGCTCTGCTCGCGCGAGAATCTCAGGTGTCCCGTCGGTCGAACAGTCGTCGACGAGAATGAATTCGAAGTCCTCACGCGCGTTCGCGCGCAGGCTCCTCAGGGTGTCGGGCGCGTATTGCTGCACGTTGTAGAACGGCACGATGACGGAGAGCTTGACCACGTGAGGGACGTTAGAGGGGTGCCCGTCATCCGTCTTGTCTGTTGTCTTGACATCAGGTGAACGACGTGTGTCGAAGCTATGAATCAGGGCTTTTTCGAGCCCTGTCCCGGGCTGATTCGCCATTCGGCGATGTGTTGTTAACCCTTTGTTGGATTCGGGTTCGGGAGATCCTTGGAATGGCTTTCTAGCGTCTTGGGTGTGCCAGCAAGTGCAACGAAGACCCTGCGGGTGGCCGTCCTGGCGGACTCCGACACTCGGTGGAAGTGGGGAGCGCTCACCGCGAAGCGGCTGATCCCCGATGAAACCGACCGTCCGGAGGTCCGGCTCGACGGCTACCTCCTGCGGGGCCGTGCCACCCCCACCGCCCGCCAGCTCCAGGAGGTCGGCGTCCACGCGGACTCGCTCCGCGAAGTGACGGCCGTCGAGTTCCTGCGCGCCATGGAGAGAGGCCCCGAGGACCCCGAGGGCCCCGAGGGCACGGAGTCGTACGACGTCCTCGTCCTCTCGCTCGTCGGCGGCGGGGTGCAGGCCATGCTGCACGGACTGCGCGGCGTCTTCGCCGGCCGCGCGAAGCGGCCCGTGGTCGTCACCGGCTACGTCGGCGTCGTCTACGAGAAGCTCGCCGACGGCCTGCTGCTGCGGCACGGCGCGGACCTGGTCCTCGCCAACTCCCGCCAGGACGCGGACCGGTTCCGGGCCGTGTACGACGGGGTCGGCGCCGACTCCTCCTCGGTGACCGAGGTCGCGCTGCCGTTCCTCGGCGGCGAACCCTACGAGGGCGAACACGAGCCCTACACCGTGGTGTTCGCGGCCCAGCCCTCGGTCCCCGAGAGCCGCAGGGACCGTGCGTACCTGCTCGACCGCCTCATCCGGCACGCCCGCCGGCACCCGGCGCGGGAGGTGCTGCTCAAGCTGCGCTCCAAGCCCGGCGAGCACACCACCCACATCGAGGAACTGCCGTACCAGAAGCTGGTCCAGGGCAAGGACGTGCCCGCCAACTTCCGCCTGGTGTACGGGCACATGGGCGAGGTGCTCGACCGCACGGACCTCCTCGTCACCGTCAGCTCGACGGCCGCCCTGGAGGCCCTGCACCGGCGGATCCCCACCGTGGTCCTCACCGACCTCGGGATCCGCGAGACGCTCGGCAACCACCACTTCGTCGGCTCCGGCTGCCTCGCCTCCTGGGACCAGCTCGACGCCGGACACCGCCCGGTGCCCGACGCCGAGTGGGTCGCCCGGCAGGGCGTCGCCGCCGACGGCTCGTACGCCACCGCGTTCGACGCCGGCCGCGAGCGGATCGCCAAGCTGCTCGCCCGGCCCGGCGGCCTGCCGCCCCTGAACCCGTACTACACACCCGAGACCGCGCCCGGCTACCTGCCCGGCATCCTGGCCCGCCACCACCTCGGCCCCGACGGCGTACCGCTGCCCGGTGCGCCCGCCGCCGACAAGGCGCCGGGACCCGTCCGACAGATCGTGCGCCGGGCCGCACGCGGCGCCTACCGCCACGGCGTCCAGCGGGTGGCCCCCGTGATCCGACGAATGGGAGAGCTGTGAGCGACCGGATCCCGAACCAGGCGTCGTCGGCGCCTGACGGACGTGAAGGAACAGAGCCGATGCCCCACCCCGAGAAGGCCGTCGTACCCCGGGTGCTGGCCGTGATCCCCGCGCGCGGCGGATCCAAGGGCGTGCCCGCGAAGAACCTGCTGCCGGTCGGCGGCGTCCCGCTGGTCGCCCGCGCCGTCCGCGAGTGCCGGGCCTCCCGCCTGGTGACCGACGTCGTCGTCTCCACGGACGACCAGGCGATCGCCGCGGCCGCCCGGTCCGCCGGCGCCGAGGTGGTGCTGCGTCCTGCCGCCATCGCCGGTGACACCGCCACCTCCGAGGCCGCCGTCCTGCACGCCATGGACGCCCACGAGGCGCTGCACGGCGCCCCGGTCGACGTCGTCCTGCTCGTGCAGTGCACCAGCCCGTTCATCATCCGCGAGGACATCGACGCAGTGGCGGGCGCGATCGTCGAGAACGGCGCCGACACCGCCCTGACCGTGGCGCCCTTCCACGGCTTCGTCTGGCGCGACGAGGTGGACGCCCCGGTGCCGGCCGGCGTCGACGCGGCCTCCGCGAGCGGCGGCTTCGGCGTCAACCACGACAAGTCGTTCCGCCCCCGCCGCCAGGACCGCCCGCAGGACTTCCTGGAGACCGGCGCCGCCTACGCGATGCGCGCCGGCGGCTTCCGCGAGCACCGGCACCGCTTCTTCGGCCACACCGAGCTGGTGCGCACCGACCCGGCCCGCGTGCTGGAGATCGACGACCCGCACGACCTGGCCCGCGCCCGCGCGCTGGCCGGCCTCTTCGACGCGGACCGCCCCGGTTCGCTGCCGGCCGCCGACGACATCGACGCGGTCGTACTGGACTTCGACGGCACCCAGACCGACGACCGGGTGCTGATCGACGCCGATGGAAAGGAGTTCGTCTCCGTGCACCGCGGCGACGGACTCGGCATCGCCGCCCTGCGAAAGAGCGGGCTCAGGATGCTGGTCCTCTCCACGGAGCAGAACCCGGTCGTCGCCGCCCGGGCCCGGAAGCTACAGATCCCGGTCCTGCACGGCATCGACCGCAAGGACCTCGCACTCAAGCAGTGGTGCGAGGAGCAGGGCATCGCTCCCGAGCGCGTGCTCTACGTCGGCAACGACGTCAATGACCTCCCGTGCTTCGCCCTCGTGGGCTGGCCCGTGGCGGTCGCGAGCGCCCACGACGTCGTACGCGGCGCCGCACGCGCGGTCACCACCGTCCCGGGTGGCGACGGCGCGATCCGAGAGATCGCCAGCTGGATCCTCGGCCCCTCTCTCGATTCCCTCCCGAAGTAAGGACACCCCACAGTCATGAGCACCTCCCGCCTGCGCCAGTTCGGTTCCCGTGAGGTCGGTCCCGGCAAGCCCGTCTACATCTGCGGCGAGATCGGCATCAACCACAACGGTGAGCTGGAGAACGCCTTCAAGCTGATCGACGTCGCCGCCGAGGCCGGCTGCGACGCCGTCAAGTTCCAGAAGCGCACCCCGGAGATCTGCACCCCGCGCGACCAGTGGGACATCGAGCGCGACACCCCCTGGGGCCGCATGACCTACATCGACTACCGCCACCGCGTGGAGTTCGGTGAGGACGAGTACCGTCAGATCGACGAGTACTGCAAGAGCAAGAACATCGACTGGTTCGCCTCCCCGTGGGACACCGAGGCCGTCGCCTTCCTGGAGAAGTTCGACGTCCCGGCCCACAAGGTCGCCTCCGCCTCCCTGACGGACGACGAGCTGCTGAAGGCCCTGCGCGCCACCGGCCGTTCGGTCATCCTCTCCACCGGCATGTCGACCCCGAAGCAGATCCGCCACGCGGTCGAGGTCCTCGGCTCCGAGAACATCCTCATGTGCCACGCCACGTCGACGTACCCGGCGAAGGCCGACGAGCTGAACCTCCGCGTGATCAACACGCTGGAGAAGGAGTACCCGAACGTCCCGATCGGCTACTCCGGCCACGAGACGGGTCTGCAGACCACCCTCGCCGCGGTCGCGCTCGGCGCCACGTTCGTCGAGCGTCACATCACCCTCGACCGCGCCATGTGGGGCTCCGACCAGGCCGCCTCCGTGGAGCCGCAGGGCCTGACCCGTCTGGTCCGCGACATCCGGATCATCTCCGAGTCCCTCGGCGACGGCGTCAAGAAGGTCTACGACTCCGAGCTCGGCCCGATGAAGAAGCTGCGCCGCGTCACCGGTGTCGTCGCCGAGGCGGAGATCGCCGCGGCCGCCGGCGAGCCGGTCCAGGTCTGACCCCGCCGAGAACCTGAAGTTACGTCTGTTGTGTTACGACGACGGGACGGTCGTACGTCGATGAACCTCCGCGCCGGGAACCCCGGCCCCCCCACCCTCGCGTTCGTCGAGAGTCCGGTGCAGCTGCTGAACGTGCTGGAGTGGGCGCATGTCCACGCCCTGCGCGGGGCGGTGGAGCCGGTGCCGACGGTGCCCCCGCAGGGCCGTCGCGCATCGGTCGCCATATCGGCGGCGGCACCCGGCGCGGAACTCACGATCGTCGTCCTGTCCCCGACGGACCCGATGACCCGGGGCCAGCTGCGCCGTATGGCGGACCTGGCCCGCGACGAGGGCTACCGGGTCCGCTGGGAGGAGGCACGGGGCGGCACCGCCGCTCCCTTCCACACGATCGGCGGCCTGGCGGGCTCGCTCCGCCGGGCCGACCGCATCGTGATGGGGGATCCCTTCTCCCGCTACGTGCAGCTGCTCCTGACCATCACCCGCGCCCGTGACCTGGTCGTCGTCGACGACGGCACGGCCACGATGGAGTTCGTCGCCCAGCTCGCGCGCGGCGAACGGCTGGTCCGCTGGCACCGCAAGGGCGGCCGCCCCGGCGCCCGTGACCTGCTCTTCGCGCCCGTCTCCTCCTCCGCGCGCCGCCGTCTCACGCCGAGCGACCGCCGCCGGGTGGAGGTCTTCTCCTCCATGCCGGTGACCGAGACACCGGCGGGCGTGACGGTCACCGCGAACGACTTCGGCTGGACCCGCGCCCGCTTCGGCCCGCCGCGCATCACCAAGGGCGCCGACATGGTCGGCACCTCGCTGGTGGAGACCGGCGTGGTGGACGGCGAGCGCTACCTCGAGGCCGTCCAGACCCTGGCGAAGGCACACGGCGCGACCCGCTACTTCGCGCACCGCCGCGAGAGCACCGACAAGCTCCACCGCCTGGCCGCCGAGACCGGGCTGGAGATAGTCCGCCCGGATCTCCCCCTCGAACTGATCGCCCGCCGCGGCCCGATCGGCCGTACGATCCTGAGCTTCCCCTCCACGGTCGTGCACACCCTCCCACTGGCTCTGGCCGGTACCGGCGTCCGCGTCGCCGTCTGCGACATCGACCCGGCCTGGCTCACGGAGAACGCCTCCCCCCGAGCCCAGGGCTTCCTCTCCGGCGTCACCGGCACCGCGAAGGACGTCCACCGCCTGACGTCGGTGGCCAGCCCGGTCTAGCCGACGGCCCCCGCGCGCGGCACCCACGTCACGGGTTCCGTGTCTCGGGACCCGTCCGGTTCGTGAGGGGAGGGACCTGATGACGGCGATCCAGTACTTCTGGCGTCACCCGCTGGCGGAGCAGGTGCGCCAGGAAGGGCGTGAGGAAGGGCGGGAGGAAGGCCGCGTGCAGGAGCGGGCCGAGATGGTGCTGCGGCTCCTGGAGTGGCGGGGCGTCCCGGTGAGCGACGACGTGCGCCGGCAGGTGCACGCCTGTGGTGACCTTGACCGGCTGGAGAGCTGGGCCCAGCGGGCCATGCGCGTCACGGACGCGGCGGAGCTGTTCGCCCAGGAGTGACGGGCACAGGTGTCCTCCCGGCCGCCCGGGGAAGTCGGAGGGCGGAGGCCGCCGCGTTCGGTGGTGGCACGGGCGGAGGGCGGGTGCGGGTGCGTACTGTCGGCGTGGAGGAGGAGCTTCTGCTCGTCGACCCGGAGTCGGGCGAGCCCAAGGCGTCGGCGGCCGCGGTGCTGGCCCGGGCCGCGCTGGCGGATCCCGGGCAGGACGTGTTCGAGAAGGAGCTGTACGGGCAGATGCTGGAGTTCGCCACCCGGCCGCAGTCGGAGATGGCGGACCTCGGCGAGGAGATCGTGCGGTGCCGCAAGGAGGCCGCGCGGCTCGCCGCCGACCTCGGCTGCACCGTCGCCGCGCTCGCCAGCTCGCCGCTGCCCGTCAGCCCCTCCTTCAGCGCGAACCCGCGCTACCGGTGGATGGCCGAGCAGTACGGGATCACCACCCGGGACCAGCTCGTCTGCGGATGCCATGTACATGTTTCCGTCGAGTCGGACGAGGAGGGCGTGGGCATCCTCGACCGGGTACGCACCTGGCTGCCCGTGCTCACCGCCGTCAGCGCCAATTCACCCTTCTGGCAGGGCCGCGACTCGGAATACGCCAGCTACCGCAGCCGGGTCTGGGCCCGCTGGCCGTCCGCCGGGCCGGCCGAGCTGTTCCGGTCAGCGGAGCGCTACCACCGGCTGGTCGCGGACATGGTCGCCACCGGCGTCATCCTGGACGAGGGCATGGTCTACTTCGACGCCCGGCTCGCCCAGCGCTACCCGACCGTCGAGATCCGGGTCGCCGACGTCTGTCTGCGCGCCGGGACCGCCGTACTCGTCGCCGCCCTGGCACGAGCGCTGGTCGAGACCGCCGCCAGGGAGTGGCGGGACGGCCGCGAACCCGTCGACCACGGCGTCGGGCCGACCCGGATGGCCGGCTGGCGCGCCGCCCGCTCGGGCCTGCGCGGCGACCTGCTCGACCCCGTCACCCTGCGCCCCCGCCCCGCCGAGGAGGTCCTGACCGCCCTCCTGGACCACACCCGGGACGCCCTGGCCGACACCGGCGACCTGGAACTGGCCGAGGAGGGCGTCCACCGGCTGCTGCGGGACGGCAACGGCGCCGACGAGCAACGGCACCTGTACGCGGACACCGGCAGCCTGCGCGACGTCGTCACCGGGTGCGTGCAGCGGACCCAGGCCGCCTGAGGCGGGGACTCAGGTCCGCGGCTCCGGCATGGTCTCCAGGTTCTGCCTGGCGATCCGCCTGCGGAACGCCCCTCCGTAGCCGGCGTCACCGCACCGCCGCCGAGCAGGTACAGCCTGCCGGCCGTGGCCGCCCTGCGCGCCGCGTCCCCTCACCCAGGCTTGCGGGCCAGGACGAACGCGCGGGGCCACTTCTCCTCGTCCTGCGGTTCGCGGATCAGGGTGGCCGCCACCTCCAGGCCCGCCTTGACGAGCATGTCGCTCACCACGTACGCCGGGCGCCAGTGGTAGTGCAGGTCGATGCGGTGGCCGAAGCGTTCGGTGAGGTGGAGGCCGGGCTGCTCGCTCTTCTGGAAGGCCAGCAGGACATGGCCGCCGGGGACCAGCGCGCGGTGGAAGCCGGCGAAGGTCGCCGGGAGGTGGGCGTCCGGGACGTGGATGATCGAGTAGAGGGCGAGGATGCCGCCCAGGGTCGCGTCCGGCAGGTCCAGGGACGTCATCGAGCCCCGGTGGAAGCGCAGCGCCGGATACGCCTCGCGGGCCAGCGAGACCATGGCGGGGGAGAGGTCGACGCCGAAGGCCGGGACCCCCAGTTCGTGCAGGTGGGCGGTGATGTGGCCGGGGCCGCTGCCCAGGTCGGCCACGGGGGCGGCGCCGTTCGCCTTGACCAGCCGGGCGAACGCGTCGATCAGCGACATGTCCACGGGTCGTTCCGGCAGGCCTGGGTACGCGGCGGAGTAGTCCTCCGCGATCGCGTCGTAGGACGTACGGGTGGTTTCTATGAAGTCGGTCGTCTCCGAGTCCGTCACGGTCGCGCACGCTACCGGCCAGGCGTGGCCGGGCGTACCGAAGTGGCCGTTCCGGCCCGGTACCCGTTCCGGACGGTGGACAGAAACGGCGTGATTGCCGTCAGGCGTGGTATCCGTGGAAGAGGAAACATAGGTTTTACCCAGCCACGTCCGAGGTCATGCCATCGCGGTCAGATTTTCTTCCCCTAACGGGCTGAACTTTTGTTGATCTCGGGGCAGTTGACCCCTCGGGCGTCCTACCCTTCAGAGGGTGAACCAATTGATGTCCCTAGAGTCCGAGGCCGACCTCCCAGGGGATGTGCTCCCCGGTGTGCTCCGCGCGGAGCTGCACGCCGAACTCGTAGCCTTCCGCCGCGACCTGCACATGCATCCCGAGCTGGGCAACCAGGAGTTCCGCACCACCGCCGCGATCAAGGAACGGCTGGAAAAGGCCGGTCTGCGACCGCGGGTGCTCGCGATGGGAACCGGGCTCGTCTGTGACATCGGGCCCGAGGCCGACGGGCTGCCCGTGCTCGCCCTGCGCGCCGACATCGACGCGCTGCCCATCCCGGACATGAAGACCGAGTGCGCCTACCGGTCCACCGTGCCCGACCGGGCGCACGCCTGCGGCCACGACGTGCACACCGCCGTGGTGCTGGGGGCGGGACTCGTCCTCGCCGAGCTGCACGAGCGCGGACTGCTGCCGCGGCCCGTACGGCTGCTCTTCCAGCCCGCCGAGGAGGTGCTGCCCGGCGGCGCCGCCGACGCCATCGAGTCCGGCGTGCTGGACGGCGTGGGGCGGATCATCGCCGTGCACTGCGACCCGCGCGTGGACGCGGGGCGGATCGGGCTGCGGACCGGCGCCATCACCAGCGCCTGCGACCGCATCGAGGTGGCGCTGGACGGCCCCGGCGGGCACACCGCGCGGCCGCATCTCACCACCGACATGGTCACCGCCGCCGCCCGGGTCGCCGTCGACGTGCCTGCGCTCATCGCGCGGCGCGTGGACAGCCGCAGCGGGCTCGCCGTGACCTGGGGCCGGATCGAGTCCGGGCACGCGCCCAACGTCATCCCGCAGCACGCCGAGCTCTCCGGGACCGTGCGGTGCCTGGACCTGGCCGCCTGGCGGCAGGCGCCGGACGTGGTGCACGCGGCGATCGACGAGGTCGCCACCCTGCACCGCGCCAAGTCGGAGATCAACTACGTGCGCGGGGTGCCGCCGGTCGTCAACGATCCGGTCGTCACCGAACTGCTCCGGGACGCGATGACCGCCCGGCGGGGCACCGACTCGATCGAGACCACCGAGCAGAGCCTCGGCGGCGAGGACTTCTCCTGGTACCTGGAGCGGGTGCCGGGCGCGCTGGCGCGGCTCGGGGTGCGCACGCCGGGCGAGCGGACCGTACGCGACCTGCACCAGGGCGACTTCGACGCCGACGAGCACGCCATCACCGTCGGGGTCGAGCTGTTCACCGCCGCCGCCCTCATCGACGCGACCCGCTAGACCGGCGCCCCGCCGACGCGCCCCGCCGGACCGGTGGCGGGCGGAGCGGGCGGTGCGGACGGCCGTCTCGGACGGCCGGCGGGAGCGGCCCCAGAACGGCCGCCCCACCACGGAGGAGGAGGGTGCCCGATCGGCACCCCTTCGCCCTCTTGTGTCACCCCGGCGTAACCAATGATCTCTTCTTGTAACCCGGGGTCGGCACGGTTCGATAACGGCCAGGAGAAACCCCGTTCCCCTACCCTTCTACGCGCGTTACTGTGCGCCGAAATCGCCACCGTGGGTGGACGGTTGGGCAAGCGGGCCGGTGACGGTGCCGTGGGGACGAAGGGGTGCTTGCTGTGCGTCATATCTCGGGTCGGAGGACTCGGTTCTCCCAGACTGCGGTGACCGTTGCCGTCATCGCCCTCGCGGCCGCCGGGTGCGGCAAGTCCAGCTCGGACAGCGCGGGCGACACCAGTTCGTCCGGCAAGTACAACGGCAAGGGCATCGGTCTCGCGTACGACATCGGCGGCAAGGGCGACCAGTCCTTCAACGACGCCGCCTTCGCCGGCTTCGAGAAGGCCGAGAAGGACTTCGGCATAGGCGGCCGGGACATCGAGCCCGCCGACAACGAGACCGACGCCGACAAGGTCCAGCGCCTGGACGAACTCGCCAAGGCCGGCTACAACCCGATCATCGGCGTCGGCTTCGTGTACGCCCCCGCGGTCAAGGAAGTCGCCGCCAAGTACCCGAAGATCACCTTCGGCGTCATCGACGACAACGAGGTGAAGGCCGACAACGTCGTGGACATGGTGTTCGCGGCGGAGCAGTCCTCGTACCTCGCCGGCGTCGCCGCGGCGTCCGCCACCAAGAAGGACCACATCGGCTTCATCGGCGGCGTCGACGTCCCGCTCATCCACACCTTCGAGGCCGGCTTCGACCAGGGCGCCAAGTCGGTCAACCCGAAGGTCAAGATCGAGTCGCAGTACCTGACGCAGACGGCCCAGGAGGGCGGCTTCTCCAGCCCCGACAAGGGCAAGGCCGCCGCGCAGGGCCAGATCGACGCCGGCGCCGACGTCATCTACCACGCGGCCGGCCTCTCCGGACAGGGCGTGATCGAGGCCGCCGCCACCGCCAAGGTGTGGGCGATCGGCGTCGACTCCGACCAGTACGCGCAGGACGCGCTCGCCAAGTACAAGGACTACATCCTCGGCTCGGCGCTGAAGAACGTCGGCGGCGCGGTCTACGACCTGGTGAAGTCCGTCCACGAGGGCAAGCCCGAGACCGGTGTGGTCAACGGCACCCTCAAGACCGGCGGCGTCGGCTTCGCGGACACCAACCCGAAGTACAAGGCCATGACCAAGGTCGTCGCGGCCGTGGAGAAGGCCAAGCAGGACATCATCGACGGCAAGGTCACCGTCAACACCAAGTGATCACCGCGTGAGGACGGCGTGAGGCCCGGCCGGGACATCCCGGCCGGGCCTCACGCGTTCATCGGTACCCGAAGGTCAGAGCCGGTCCGTCTCGACGCTCATCTTGTACACCTCGACGCCGGACTTCCTGGTGTCCGTGGAGCAGACTCCCTTGGAGGTCTCGCCGTCCCGGGTGTTGACCCACTTGCCGTACACGTTGAACGTCTTGCCGGTCGGGCCGATGCAGACGACCTTGACCCGGTGCACGTCGAAGCGGGTGTCTCCCCCGGTGCACTTGCCGTAGCCGGTCGCCCGGTCCGCGGACGTCCAGGTGCTGCAGTTCGTCGACGCCATCGCGGGCGTCGCCACACCCACCACGGCGGCGGACAGCACGATTCCGACACCCGCCGAGGCGGCCGCGAGCTTGCGCAGTTCCATGATCCTCCCCAAGGATCCGAAGGCTCCCGCAGGTGGTCTGCCTGCGGAAATGCTTGTTTCGATCATGGATCCTGCCGCAGGACCTCCGGTGAAAGATCCCTCTGCTGGCGGATCTTCCACCCGTGGTGAGCTGCTACATGACACGGACGCGTGCGGTGGCGAAGGTTCAAAACGGTCGGATAACGCTCTGGCAATTTGGGGTTCTCTGATATGTCTACGCGCGTTACGCTGCGGCGGAACCAGCGCCTGGAATGGGCGCTTGCACGAAGGAGTCTCGTTCCATGCGCCGGGTGTCCCGTATAGCGGTTGCAGGCGTTGCAACCGCAGCTCTTGCCGTCACCGTCTCCGCCTGTGGCGGCTCGTCCACCGAGTCCGCCGGCGGCAGTGCCAAGTCCAAGGGCGTCGGTCTCGCCTACGACGTCGGCGGCAAGGGCGACCAGTCCTTCAATGATGCCGCGTACGCCGGCTTCCAGAAGGCCGAGAAGGACTTCGGCGTCGGCGGCCGGGACGTGGAGCCCCAGGACGGCGAGTCCGACGCGGACAAGGTGCAGCGCCTTGAGACGCTGGCCCGCTCCGGCTACAACCCGGTCATCGGCGTCGGCTTCGCCTACGCCCCGGCCGTCAAGGAGGCCGCGGCGAAGTTCCCGAAGGTCTCCTTCGGCATCATCGACGACGACAAGACCCAGGCCTCCAACGTCGCCGACATGGTCTTCCACGAGGAGGAGTCCTCGTACCTGGCCGGCGTCGCGGCGGCCAAGGTGACCAAGAAGAACCACATCGGCTTCATCGGCGGCGTGGACGTCCCGCTGATCCACAAGTTCCAGGCGGGCTTCGTCCAGGGCGCCAAGTCGGTCAACCCGAAGATCAAGGTCGAGTCGCAGTACCTGACCCAGACCGCCCAGGAGGGCGGCTTCTCCAGCCCCGACAAGGGCGAGGCCGCCGCCGACGGCCAGATCAGCGCCGGTGCCGACGTGCTCTACGCCGCCGCCGGTCTGTCCGGCCAGGGCGTCATCAAGTCCGCCGCCGGCCACAAGGTGTGGGCCATCGGCGTGGACTCCGACCAGTACAACCAGCGCCCGCTGGCGCAGTACAAGGAGTACATCCTGACCTCGGCCCTGAAGAACGTCGAGGGCTCGGTGTACGACCTCGCGAAGTCCGTCATCAAGGACAAGAAGCCGCTGTCGGGCGTCGTCCGCGGCGCGCTGGACAACGGCGGCGTCGGGCTGGCCGACTCCAACCCGGTCTTCAAGAACAACGCCGCCCTGCAGGCCGCGCTCAAGAAGGCCGAGGCCGGCATCAAGGACGGCTCGATCGTGGTCAAGACCTCCTGACCCACGGTCATGATCATGCCGTAGGCATGGCCAAAAAGACGCTGTAATGGCAGCGTTACGGCCACGGAACGGGGTGCGGGCAGGATCTTCCTCCCGCGCCCCTGCCGTAGACCCGGATCCCTACGGGCCGCGGCGGGAAGCCCCTCGTTCGCGCGGCAGAATGCTCGGAACGGATCGAGAGTCAAAAAAGCTCGGTCAGGTCCGGGCACTATTTAAAGCAGGGGCGCTACGCGCGTAGATGGCCCCGTTCCCGAGGAGAGTGCGCCATCGACGCGTCCAGCAGCCCTCCGCTCACCGCAGAGACGACAGCCGCGGTCGAGCTGGCGGGGATCACCAAGCGATTCCCCGGAGTCGTGGCCAACCACGACATCCACCTGTCCGTCCGCAAGGGCACCGTCCATGCCCTGGTCGGCGAGAACGGCGCCGGCAAGTCGACCCTGATGAAGATCCTCTACGGCATGCAGAAGCCGGACGAGGGCACCATCACCGTCGACGGCGAGCAGGTCACCTTCTCGTCCCCGGCCGACGCCATCGCGCGCGGCATCGGCATGGTCCACCAGCACTTCATGCTCGCCGACAACCTGACCGTCCTCGAGAACGTGGTCCTCGGCAGCGAGAAGCTGTACGGCATCGGCGGCAACGCCCGCAAGAAGATCCGCGAGATCTCCGACCGGTACGGCCTCGGCATCCGCCCCGACGCCCTGGTGGAGGACCTCGGCGTCGCCGACCGCCAGCGCGTGGAGATCCTCAAGGTCCTCTACCGCGGTGCCAAGACCCTGATCCTCGACGAGCCCACCGCCGTCCTCGTCCCGCAGGAGGTCGACGCGCTCTTCGACAACCTGCGGGAGCTGAAGTCCGAGGGCCTGTCCGTC
The DNA here is from genome assembly GCF_044767465.1 of Streptomyces sp. NPDC101237. Taxonomy (NCBI): domain Bacteria; kingdom Bacillati; phylum Actinomycetota; class Actinomycetes; order Kitasatosporales; family Streptomycetaceae; genus Streptomyces; species Streptomyces sp. NPDC101237. The sequence continues at coordinate 450,331 of NZ_JBIWNY010000002.1, forward strand.
ATCTTCATCTCGCACAAGCTCGGTGAGGTGCTGTCGGTGGCCGACGACATCACCGTCATCCGCCGCGGTACGACGGTCGGGACCGCGGTCCCCTCCGAGACCACCCCGCGCCAGCTCGCCGAACTGATGGTCGGCAGCGAGCTGCCCACCCCGGAGACCGCCGAGTCCACGGTCACCGACCGGCCGGTCGTCACCGTCCGCGGCCTCACCGTCTACGCCGCCGGCGCCTCCCTCGGCGAACTCGGCGCGCAGCCCGAGACCGCGACCCCCGGCTCGTCCGGCGCCACGGCCGGCGCCGACGTCCTGATCGAGACCGGCGCCCCCGGCGCGGCCAAGCGCGTCCTGGACGACGTCACCTTCACCATCCACGCCGGCGAGGTCATGGGCATCGCCGGTGTCGAGGGCAACGGCCAGACCGAGCTGATCGACGCGCTGATCGGCACCCGCGACGCCGACTCGGGCACGATCGAGTTCCTCGGCGAGGACATCACCCCGTGGGCCACCCGCAAGCGCCGCCAGCAGGGAGTCGGGTACATCCCCGAGGACCGGCACCGCCAGGGCCTGCTCCTGGAATCGCCGCTCTGGGAGAACCGCATCCTCGGCCACGTCACCGAGAAGCCCAACGCCAAGGGCTTCTGGCTGGACATCAAGGGCGCCCAGGCCGACACCCGCCGGATCGTCGAGGAGTACGACGTCCGCACCCCCGGCATCGACGTCACCGCCGCCTCCCTCTCCGGCGGCAACCAGCAGAAGCTGATCGTCGGCCGCGAGATGAGCCACCACCCGAAGTTCCTGATCGCCGCCCACCCCACCCGCGGTGTGGACGTCGGCGCGCAGGCGCAGATCTGGGACCGCATCCGCGAGGCCCGCCGCGAGGGCCTGGCCGTGCTGCTGATCTCCGCCGACCTCGACGAGCTGATCGGCCTGTCGGACACCCTGCGGGTGATCTTCGACGGAAAGCTGGTCGCCGACGCCGACCCGGCCACCGTCACCCCGGAGGAGCTGGGCTCCGCCATGACCGGCGCCGCGTCCGGTCACCTGGAACACGTAGACACCGCCCCAGAAGCATCCGAGGGCGCCGCCGGTCCGGAGGACGAGGCCCGATGAAGAAGTTCGACAAGGAGCGGGTGCTCCTCGCGCTGGCCGGCCCGGTCATCGCGCTCGTCCTCGCGATCGCGCTGACGTCGATCGTGCTGCTCGCCTCGAACCGCAACCCGTTCGAGCCGTACTCCCTGATGCTCCAGCAGCTGCCGTACTCGGACATCCAGGTGCTGATCGTCAACCAGGCGGCGATGTACTACATCGCGGCCATCGCGGTCGCCCTCGGCTTCCGGATGAACCTGTTCAACATCGGCGTCGACGGCCAGTACCGTCTCGCCGCCGTGATGACGGCCGTGGTCGGCGCCAACGTGGGCCTGCCCGCCTTCCTGCAGATCCCGATGCTGCTCCTGGTCGCCATGTTCACCGGCGCCTTCTGGGCCGGCATCGCGGGCGTCCTCAAGATCACCCGCGGGGTCAGCGAGGTCGTCGCCACGATCATGCTGAACGCCATCGCCACCAGCGTCATCGGCTATGTCACCCTCGCCGACGTGTGGGGCGTGCAGGTCGGCAACAACATGACGACCGGCGACATGAAGAAGTCCGGCTGGTTCCCCGGCATCGACCTGGGCTCGGACGTCGGCGAGATCTACGGCATGGTCTTCGTCGCCGTCGCCCTCGGCATCGCCTACTGGGTGGTCCTCAACCGCACCCGCTTCGGCTTCGACCTGCGCGCCACCGGCGCCTCCGAGTCCGCCGCGGCCGCCTCCGGCGTCGACGCCAAGCGCATGGTCCTGATCTCCATGCTGATCTCCGGCGCGGTCTCCGGCCTCGCCGGCCTGCCGCTGCTGCTCGGCGACACCCACACCTACAGCCTGAGCTTCCCGGCCGGCCTCGGCTTCACCGCCATCGGCATCGCCCTGCTCGGCCGCAACAACCCCGGCGGCATCGCCTTCGCCGCCCTGCTGTGGGCCTTCCTCGACAAGGCCTCGCCCGCCCTCGACTACGCGACCCCGGTGGCGTACGAGAAGGAGATCGCCACGATCATGCAGGGTCTGATCGTCTTCTCCGTGGTCATCTCCTACGAAGCCGTACGCCAGTGGGGCCTGCGCCGCCAGCAGCGCCAGGTCGGCGCGGAGCTCGCCGCGGCCGCCGCCCAGAACACCAAGAAGGAGGTGGCGGCCTGATGTCCACCGCGACCATCGCCAAGCCGCAGGCGAAGCAGCCCGGCAAGGGCGGCCGCCGAATGTCGCTCCCGGTACTCCTGCTGGTCATCGCCGGCGTACTGATCCTGACCTCGGCCGTCCGCCTGATCACCGGCGCCGACGGCATCACCTCGACCGGCCAGATGTCCACCGCGCTGCGCCTGGCCGTCCCGATCGGCCTCGCCGGTCTCGGCGGTCTGTGGGCCGAGCGCGCGGGCGTCGTGAACATCGGCCTCGAAGGCATGATGATCCTCGGCACCTGGTTCGGCGCCTGGGCCGGCTACCAGTGGGGCCCCTGGGCCGGCGTCCTGTTCGGCATCATCGGCGGCGCGCTCGGCGCCCTGCTGCACGCCGTCGCGACCGTCACCTTCAACGTCAACCACATCGTCTCCGGTGTGGCCTTGAACATCCTCGCCCTGGGCGCCACCCGCTACCTCTCGAAGTTCACCTTCGAGGACGCTCCCGGCGGCTCCTCCAAGCAGTCCCCGCCGATCGACTCGCTCGGCACGTTCAGCGTCCCGGGCCTGTCCGACTGGCTGAACACGCTCAACGGGAAGCACTGGTTCCTGATCTCGGACATCGGCGGCCTGGTCGGCGGTCTGCTCACCGACCTGTCCCCGCTGACGGTCATCGCCGTCGCCCTCGTCCCGGTCACCTGGTGGGTGCTGTGGCGCACCGCCTTCGGCCTGCGCCTGCGCTCCTGCGGCGAGAACCCGGTCGCGGCCGAGTCCCTCGGCGTCAACGTCTACAAGTACAAGTACATCGCGGTGATCATCAGCGGTGGCTTCGCCGGCCTCGGCGGCGCCTTCCTGTCGATCGTGGCCTCCAACGTCTACCTGGACGGCCAGACGGCCGGCCGCGGCTACATCGGTCTCGCCGCGATGATCTTCGGCAACTGGATGCCGGGCGGACTGGCGCTCGGCGCGGGCCTGTTCGGCTACACCGACAGCCTCAACCTGCGCGGCGGCACGGTGAACGTGCACGCGCTGATCCTGCTGCTCGCGATCCTGCTGGTCTTCGGCGCGGTCTACCTCGCCTGGCGCAAGAAGTACGTCCCGGCCGTCATCACGATCGTCATCTCGGTCCTGATGTTCGTCTGGTACGCGACCACCAACGAGGTCCCGCGCCAGCTGGTGACCGCGACCCCGTACCTCGTCACCCTGCTGGTGCTCTCGCTGTCCGCGCAGTCCCTGCGGATGCCGAAGGCGGACGGCCTGCCGTACCGGAAGGGACAGGGCAAGTGACGACCGAGGCCGCCGGCTTCGACTGGGAGACCCTGCGGGAGGGGGCGCGGGCGGCCATGTCCCACGCCTACGCGCCGTACTCCGGGTTCCCGGTCGGTGCCGCCGCCCTGGTCGACGACGGCCGCACGGTCTCCGGCTGCAACGTGGAGAACGCGTCCTACGGCCTGGGCCTGTGCGCCGAGTGCGGTCTCGTCTCCGAGCTGCAGCGCACCGGCGGCGGCCGGCTCACGCACTTCACCTGCGTGGACGGCACGGGCGGGCTGCTCGTCCCGTGCGGGCGGTGCCGCCAGCTGCTCTACGAGTTCGGCGGCCCGGACCTCCTGCTGGACACCCCGGCGGGCGTCCTGCCCCTCTCCGAGATGCTGCCCCAGGCCTTCGGCCCGGACCATCTCACCAAGTAACTCCCGTACGGCCCCTCCTCGCCGGGAGGGGCCGTACGGCTTCGCAATGCATCGAAGGGAACGTCATGGCCATGGACGCCATCTCCGTCATCCGCACCAAGCGGGACCGCGGTGAACTCGGCGACGACCAGATCGACTGGGTCATCGACGCGTACACGCGCGGCGAGGTCGCCGACGAGCAGATGTCGTCGCTCGCGATGGCCATCCTCCTCAACGGCATGAACCGCCGCGAGATCGCCCGCTGGACCGCGGCGATGATCGCCTCCGGCGAGCGCATGGACTTCTCCTCGCTGTCCCGCCCGACCGCCGACAAGCACTCCACCGGCGGCGTCGGCGACAAGATCACCCTCCCGCTGGCCCCCCTGGTCGCGGCGTGCGGCGCGGCCGTCCCGCAGCTCTCCGGCCGGGGCCTCGGCCACACCGGCGGCACCCTGGACAAGCTGGAGTCCGTCCCCGGCTGGCGCGCGCTGCTCTCCAACGAGGAGATGCTGAACGTCCTGGACACCACCGGCGCGGTGATCTGCGCGGCGGGTGACGGCCTGGCCCCCGCCGACAAGAAGCTCTACGCGCTCCGCGACGTCACCGGCACCGTCGAGGCGATCCCGCTGATCGCCTCCTCGATCATGTCCAAGAAGATCGCCGAGGGCACCGGCTCGCTCGTCCTGGACGTGAAGGTCGGCACCGGCGCCTTCATGAAGACGATCGAGGACGCGCGTGAACTGGCCTCGACCATGGTCGGCCTCGGCACCGACCACGGCGTGAAGACGGTCGCGCTCCTCACCGACATGTCCACCCCCCTCGGCCTCACGGCGGGCAACGCCCTGGAGGTCCGCGAGTCTGTCGAGGTCCTGGCCGGCGGCGGCCCCTCCGACGTCGTGGAGCTGACCCTCGCCCTGGCCCGCGAGATGCTCGACGCGGCCGGCCTCAAGGACGCCGACCCGGCGAAGGCGCTGGCCGACGGCTCGGCGATGGACGTCTGGCGCCGGATGATCGCGGCCCAGGGCGGCGACCCGGACGCGGTCCTCCCGGTGGCGAAGGAGCAGCACGTGATCAACGCGCCGTCGTCCGGCGTCCTGACCCGCCTCGACGCCTACGACATCGGCGTCGCCGCCTGGCGCCTGGGCGCCGGCCGTGCCCGCAAGGAGGACCCGGTGCAGGCGGGCGCGGGCGTCGAGCTGCACGCCAAGCCCGGCGACACGGTCACGGCGGGCCAGCCCCTGCTGACCCTCCACACGGACACCCCGGAGCGCTTCGCGTACGCGCTCCAGTCGGTGGAGGGCTCCTACGACATCGCGGCGGCGGGCACGGAGTTCACGGCGTCGCCGGTCGTGCGGGAACGTATCGCCTGACCAGGGGATCTCCTCGCATGGTGAACGGGACCGGTGGACCTCCGCCGGTCCCGTTCACCATGCTGGGATCGGTCCCTCACCCCAGCAGCGCCGCCACGAGCACCAGCACCGGTACCGCCAGCACCGTGGAGAGCAGGACCGAGTCGCGGGCCAGTTCCTCGCCCACGTGGTAGGTGCTCGCGTACGTGTAGAGGTTCTGCGCGGCCGGCAGCGCCGAGGTCACCGTCACGTCGAGGAGCGGGGCTCCGCGCAGGCCGAAGACCGCGGACGCCAGGGCCCAGGCGACCAGCGGCTGGCCCACCGACTTCAGCGCCACGGACAGGAACACCGGGTGCCGGTCGCGGCCCCGGCCGGGCGGGGTGCTGCCGTGCAGGGAGATGCCGAAGGCGAGCAGCACCGCCGGGACCGACATGTTCCCGATCAGGGTCAGCGGATCCATCACCGGGCCCGGAAGGCGGATGCCGAGCGCCGCGACCAGGACGCCGGCGAGGGAGCCGACGGCTATCGGGTTGCGGAGCGGGGTGAGCAGCCGCCGCCACCAGGGACCCTTCTCGCCCGTGCCCGACAGGTCGAGGACCGTCAGGGCGACCGGGGTCAGGATCACCACCTGGAAGAGCAGCACCGGAGCCACCAGGGACGCGTCCCCCAGCACGTACACGGCGATCGGGATGCCGAGGTTCCCGGAGTTGACGTAGCCGGAGCTCAGCGCGCCGATGGTGGTGCGGCCCACGCCCCAGTGACGCGCGACGCCCACCGCCACGAACGCGCCCGCCGCCGCGGCCGTGGACAGGGCCGTCACCAGGAGGCGGCTGGAGAAGATCACCGCCAGGTCGGCCCTGGCGAGGGTGGTGAACAGCAGCGCGGGGGAGGCGACGTGGAAGGCCAGCTTGGTGAGCACCTCGCGGCCGTCGGCCCCGAGGTGGCCGGCACGGCCGAGGACGTATCCCACCCCGATGACGATCGCGATGACCGCGAAGCCGCTCAGCACCCCTTGCACGGAACCTCCTTGACGTGCGCAAGGCCGTCGGGGGTCCGCGTGCGTGCTGGTCTGTGGCGCATACACCCAACCCTCCGGTGCGGGTCAGGCGCAGGTCAACGTGGCGGTCCCGGTGATCTCCGTGACCGTACGGGACGGCCCCGGACCTGCCGATGAGTTGTCAGGCCCTCGCCGGTCTACCGCTCGTGGATGCCGTGACCCCCGCCGTGCTCGTGCTGTCCGGCCCCGTCACCAGGGACGAGGTGCCGGGGCTCTGCGACGACGTGCGCGGCCTGCTGCCGGGCCGCGGGGACCGGGTCGTCGTCTGTGACGTCGGCGGTCTGGGACCGCCGGGCCTCGCGGCCGTCGACCTGCTGGCCCGGCTGGAGCTGACCGCCCGCCGGGCCGGCGGGCGGATACGGCTGCGCGACCCCGACCCCGCCTTACGCTCCCTGCTCCGCTTCGTCGGCCTCCGCATCCAGGTGGAGGGGGAAGCCGAAGAGCGGGAACCAGCGCTTGGTGTCGAGGAAGAAGTGGAACCCGGTCAGCCGGCCGTCTGAGATCTCCAGGACCTGGATCGACCAGGGGGTCCAGCCGCCGGTGTCCGGGTCGGGCTTGTACTGGGCGAACCCGGGCAGCCCGTTGACCTGGACCGGGAACAGCCGGGAGCCCTCGCAGGCGGAGCCGAGCGTGGTCATGAAGCCCGCGATGTCCTCGTGGCCCACCAGCCACAGGTCGAACGGCGGCATCGTCATGACGGCGTCCTCGTGCAGGAGCGCCGTCAGCGCGGTCATGTCGTAGCCCTCGAACGCCGCCACGTAGCGCTCCAGGAGCTTTTGCTGCTCCTCGTCGAGCGGGTCGCAGACCTCGGCGGCGGCGCCCGACTGCTGCTGCTCGGCCAGCGTGGCCCGGGCCCGCTGCAGGGCGCTGTTGACCGACGCGACGGTGGTGCCGAGCAGCTCGGCCACCTCGCTGGCCTTCCAGGCCAGCACCTCGCGCAGGATCAGCACCGCCCGCTGCTTGGGCGGCAGCTGCTGCAGCGCGGCCATGAAGGCGAGGCGGACCGACTCCTTGGCGACGGCCGCCTCCGCCGGGTCGTCCACGGTCGGCAGCACGCGCGCGTCCGGCACCGGCTCCAGCCAGGTGTTGTCGGGCCTCGGCGCGAGCGCGGCGCGGGCCAGCGGCGTCGACTCGCTGAGGTCCATCGGACGGGCCCGCTTGTTGCCCGCGCTGAGCAGGTCCAGGCACACGTTGGTCGCGATCCGGTACAGCCACGACCGCAGGCTGGAGCGGCCCTCGAACTTGTCGTAGCTCCGCCAGGCCCGCACCAGCGTGTCCTGCACGGCGTCCTCGGCCTCGAACGAGGAGCCGAGCATCCGGTAGCAGTAACCGGTCAGCTCGGTCCGGTACTTCTCCAGTGCGACGTCGAGTTCCGCCGTCGCCGTGCTGTCGGTCATTGCCGTCCACCCACCCCTGTGGCCGTTCCTGTTCGCGCGCCGTCGCGCTCCAGCACTTGGAAGCTACCGCAGGGGACTGACAATGACCCCCGGAGTACGGAAACGTGCAGGTAGGGCGGGCCAGGGGACGCCCGAGGGGGCGGGGCGGCTCAGTGAGCGGGCGCCACGACCCGGCGGGCCGCCACCGATCCCAGCACGGTGATCGCCACCACGCCGAGGACGGCCAGCAGGGCCACCCCGACCGTTCCCGCCCAGCCGCTCGCGTGGAAGGCCAGCGCGCCCACGGTGCTGCCCGCGCTGGAGCCGATGTAGTACGCCGACTGGTAGATGGCGGAGGCCTGGGCCCGGCCGTGGGCGGCCGTCTTGCTGACCGCGGAGGACGCCACCGCGTGGCCCGCGAAGAAGCCCGCGGTGATCAGGACCAGGCCCAGCAGGACCAGCGGGAGCGAGTCGGCCAGGGAGAGCAGCAGGCCCGCGGCCGTCGTGCCGCCGCCCAGGTAGAGGGCGCCCCGGCGGCCGAGGCGGCCGACCAGGCGTCCGGCCGCGGACGCGGAGACCGTACCGACCAGATAGACCAGGAAGATCGAGCCGACGATGCCCTGCGGGAGCGAGAACGGCTCCTCGGTCAGGCGGTAGCCGATCACCGTGTAGACGCCGCCGAAGACGGTCATGAACAGCGCGCCGATCGCGTACAGGCGGCGCAGCAGCGGGTTGGCGAGGTGGTCGCGGACCGTGCCGAGCAGCCGCCGCGGGTGCAGCGAGCCGGCCTTGAAGTGCCGCGGGGCGGGGAGGAGCAGCCGGAAGGCCACCGCGCAGCCGACCGCGACCACGCCGATGACGCCCACCGCGACCCGCCAGCCCCACTCCTGGGCGACCCAGCCGGTGATGACCCGCCCGCTCATGCCGCCGACGCTGTTGCCGGCGACGAACAGGCCGATCGCCGTGACCAGCGCCTTCGGCCGGACCTCCTCGGCCAGGTAGGCCTGTGCGGAGGCCGGCAGCCCGGCCAGCGCGGCGCCCTGGACGCCCCGCAGCACCACCAGCACGGCCAGCGACGGCGCGAAGGGGACCAGGAGGCCCACGGTCACCGCCACCGCCAGCGACGCGGTCATGACCGTACGGCGCCCGAAGCGCTCGGACAGGGCACTCATCGGGATGACGAACAGCGCCAGACCGCCGGTCGCCGCCGCCACCGTCCAGCTCGCGTCGCTCGCGCTCACCCCGAAGCCGTCCGAGATCAGCGGCAGGAGGGCCTGCGTGGAGTAGAGGAGGGCGAAGGTCGCGACACCGGAGAGGAAGAGGGCGAAGCTCATCCGGCGGTAGCCGGGGCCGCCCGGAGCCATCCGGGAGTCGGGGGTGTCGGTGGCGGGGACGGGCGCTGCGGCGTCCACGGCGGTGGACGCCCCGGTACTGGCGGGAGACATACCTCGAACGTACGGAGCCCCTTCTGATCCGTCCAATGCACGGAATCGCCATAATCGTTCCCATGGAGCATCAACGGAGGTCAGCGAAGCGCCTGTCACCGGACAGTGACACAGCAGACATGACGATGTTGCTGGCGCCCCGCCTCGCGTACTTCGCCGGCGTGGCCCGCACGGAGCACGTCACCAGGGCCGCGCAGGAGATCGAGGTCCCGCAGTCCACGCTCTCGCGGGCCATGGCCCGCCTGGAGCAGGACCTCGGCGTCGACCTGTTCACCCGGCACGGCCGTACCGTCTCGCTCACCCCGGCCGGCCGCACCTTCCTCGCCTCGGTCGAGCGCGCCCTCGCCGAGGTGCAGCGCGCCGCCGACGAGGTACGCGCCGACGCCGACCCCGCCACCGGCAAGGTCGCCTTCGGCTTCCTGCACACGATGGGCGCGGAGACCGTGCCCGGCCTCCTCCAGGCCTTCCGCGTCGACCATCCCGGGGTCCGCTTCGGCCTCGTCCAGAACTACGGCGAGGCCATGATCGAGAAGCTCCGGGCGGGCGAGCTGGACCTGTGCCTCACCTCGCCGGTGCCGGACGCCCCCGACCTGGTGGCCAGGCGCCTGGACGAACAGAAGCTCCGCCTGGTGGTCCCCGCCGACCACGCGTTGGCCGCCCGCAAGCGGGTCCGCCTGGCCGAGGCGGCCGACGAGACGTTCGTGACCCTGGAGCCGGGGTACGGCCTGCGCCGCATCACCGACGACCTGTGCGCGGAGGCCGGGTTCCGGCCGCGGATCGCCTTCGAGGGTGAGGAGGCGGAGACGCTGCGGGGCCTGGTGGCGGCGGGACTCGGGGTCGCGCTGCTGCCGCCGCCGGCCTTCCCCCGCCCCGGCGTGGTGGAACTGACGGTCACGGCGCCGAGGGCCGCCCGGGAGATCGGCGTGGCCTGGCTGCGGGGCCATCCGGACACCCCGCCGGTGGCGGCCTTCAAGAAGTTCCTGCTGTCGCGGCGGGGGACGCTGCTCCCGGCCTAGAGGGTCTGTCTGACACTTCCCGTCGTCGCGCGGCAGACGGGAAGTGTCAGACAGGCCCTACGCGTGACGGCCGGTTTCCGCACCGGACCCGCCCGCCTCACCCCTTGCGCAGCGACCGGCCGAACCCCGCGGCGAGCGGCATCCGCAGGCCGATCGGCGGCGGCGCCGCCAGCGCGTCCTCCACCGGCCGCGACACCGTGTGCCCGTACACCGCGCCCATCACGAAGTCCGCGGCGAGGGCGAGGACTTCGTCCCGGTGCTGGTGCAGTCCGTGCCCGTCGGAGTGCACCTCGAACCGGCACACCTCCCGGTTCGCCTTCTTGGCCCGCGCGGCCAGCTGGAACGACAGCTCGGGGTCGGTGCGTTCGTCGTTCGTGCCGTGCACGATCAGCACCCGGCGGCCCACCAGCTGCCGTACCGGTTCCTCGGGCGCCGCCACGTCCGTCTCCGGCAGCCAAGGGGCGATGGAGACAACGGAGTTCACGGCCTCGTGGCCGCCCGCGCGCAACGCCGCCCGGCCGCCCATGCCGAGCCCCACCAGGCACACCGGGACGTCGCCGTACCGCCGTACCACCTCGTCGGCGGCCCAGTTCGCGTCTCCCGCCAGATGTGCCTCGGCGCCGTTCCAGCCGCGGTAGCGGTAGTGGACGAGGTGCGCGGCCAGGCCCTCCCGGCGGCCGTCCCGGGCGAGCCGGCGTCCGAGCGCGCGGACGAAGGGCGTCGCCCAAACGGGGGACGGTCTGCGGGCGGAGACCTCCTCACCGCCCGGGAGCAGCAGGACCGCTCCGCTCACCGTCGTCGGCTCCTGACCGACTGCTCTGCCCAGCCTGGCCGTTCGGACCGGCGTCGCTTGCTGTGCCATGACAGAACAGTGTCAGAAGAAGCGGTGTACGCGTCCCGTCGGTGCGGTCACCGTTGCGTATCGACGGGAAACGGAATGCGCAGAGTACCGGGCGATCTACGCGCGTAGGAGTTACAGTGCGGAAATGACGAGCCAGAGCATCGCGAACACCCCGACGCCGGAGCAGATCCGCCGGGCACCGAAGGTTCTGCTGCACGACCACCTCGACGGCGGCCTGCGCCCCGGCACCGTCGCCGACCTGGCCCGGGAGACCGGCTACGCACAGCTTCCCGAGACCGACCCCGACAAGCTCGGTCTCTGGTTCCGGGAGGCCGCCGACTCCGGCTCGCTGGAGCGGTATTTGGAGACCTTCTCGCACACGGTCGGCGTCATGCAGACCCGCGAGGCCCTGGTGCGGGTCGCGCGCGAGTGCGCGGAGGACCTCGCCGAGGACGGCGTCGTCTACGCCGAGGTGCGGTACGCGCCCGAGCAGCACCTCGACCGCGGCCTCTCCCTCGAAGACGTCGTCGAGGCCGTCAACGAGGGCTTCCGGCAGGGCGAGGCGCTCGCCCGGGAGAACGGCCGCCGGATCCGGGTCGGCGCCCTGCTCACCGCCATGCGGCACGCGGCGCGCTCCCTGGAGATCGCCGAACTCGCCAACCGCTACCGGGACCTGGGCGTCGTCGGCTTCGACATCGCGGGCGCCGAGGCCGGCTTCCCGCCCACCCGGCACCTCGACGCGTTCGAGTACCTCAAGCGCGAGAACAACCACTTCACCATCCACGCCGGCGAGGCCTTCGGGCTGCCGTCCATCTGGCAGGCCCTTCAGTGGTGCGGCGCCGACCGGCTCGGGCACGGCGTGCGGATCATCGACGACATCCAGGTCCACGAGGACGGCACGGTCAAGCTCGGCCGGCTCGCCTCCTACGTCCGCGACAAGCGGATCCCGTTGGAGCTGTGCCCCAGCTCCAACCTGCAGACCGGGGCCGCCGCCTCCTACGCCGAGCACCCCATCGGACTGCTGCGCCGGCTGCACTTCCGGGCCACCGTGAACACGGACAACCGCCTGATGTCCGGGACCAGCATGAGCCGGGAATTCGAGCACCTTGTCGAGGCGTTCGGGTACACGCTCGACGACCTTCAATGGTTCTCCGTCAATGCGATGAAATCAGCGTTCATTCCTTTCGATGAACGACTCGCCATGATCAATGACGTCGTCAAGCCCGGTTATGCGGAGCTGAAATCCGAATGGCTGTTCCAGCAGACGGCATCCACCAGCGGTTCTGCCGACCGGAAGGACTGACCGGAGGATTCGGCGGGGCCCGGAACGCGGACGCGCTCTCACCGGCCGTCCGCATTTCGGTGTTTGCGGTGGGCGGTCCGGCATGTTTACGGTCGTGGACCGCTCAGCACGTTTTTTATGAATCCCCGTCGCCGTATTCCAAGGACGCATCAACGATGAAGCAGTCTGCTGCCAAGACCCTCGGTGTCGCCGCGCTCGGCGCCGCCTTCGCCGCCGCCGGCGCCGGTGCGGCCAACGCGGCCCCGGCCGTCCCGGACTCCTCGCAGGCCCTGGACACCGTCACCAGGACGCTGCCGGCCGAGAACGTCGCCAAGGCCCTGCCGGGCGCCGGCGAGGCTCTCACGCAGGGGCGGACCGCTCTCTCCGCCGGTCTCGCCGCCGCCCAGCCGGCCGCCCGGCAGGTCCTCGCCGCGGGCCCGACCAAGCCCGTCGCCGGTCTCCTCGGCGGCCTGCCCGTCCAGGGCATGCCCACCCACGGGCTGCCGGTGAACGGGATCCCGATCGGCTGACCCCTTCCCCCAGGGCCGGTCGGCAACGCCGTCGGGGCGCACCGGAACACTCCGGTGCGCCCCGACGGCGTCGCCGTGCCCGGCCGTCACCAGGCGGTGGCCTTCTCCTCCGAGGGGAGGAGGATCCACAGCGCGATGTAGAGCAGGAACTGCGGTCCGGGCAGCAGGCAGGACAGCAGGAAGACGACCCGCATGGTGGTCGCGGAGGTGCCGAAGCGGCGGGCCAGCGCGGCGCACACTCCGCCGATCATGCGGCCATGGGTGGGGCGGGCGAGGCTGGACATCCGCGTCTCCTTCGTGACGGTCCGGTGCGGTGGGCGACCGGTTCGAGGCGGCCCCTGCGGCCCCTCGTCCACTTCAAAGGTACGGAGACGAACCGGGTCGAAGCGTCGCTCTACGGAGCGATCCCGACCCTGGGAATCGTCGGGGTACGACCCTGAGCCGCGTCCTCCTGGGGAAGGGCCGGGTGCCGGCGCCGGGCACCGCGCCGGCGGAACCGCGCGCGGGCCGCCGGGACCACCGCCAGATGCGCGAGGACCACACCGGCCGTGTTCAGCAGGACCGAGTCGACGTCCACCACCCGCCCCGGCACGCCGGTCTGCAGCAGGGCGATGCCGAGCGAGAGCAGCGCGGCCGCGGTCGCCGTACGGACCAGGGAGGCGAGCGGCGAGACACGGAGCCGGCCGTGGACCGCCGGGAGCAGCACGCCCAGCGGCGCGAGCAGCGCGAGGCCCTCGCCGATCCGGTGGGCCGCCTCGCGCGGGCCCAGCGCCAGGTCGGCGCGGATCCCGGCGAACGGGTGCAGGTTGGGGGGCATCACCCACGGCACGTCCAGGGGCCGCAGCATCAGCCAGGCGACGAACGCGAGATGGGCGACGAGGAGGACACCCCCTGTCACACGGACGCGGATCGCGGCGTTGTTGCCGATGGAGCCTTGACGCTGCACGCCCCCCAAGACGCCCGCGCGCACACGAACGGTTCCGGATACGGGAGTGAGGCCTCGGACACAGGCCGGTCAGGACGCGCGCCCCGCGAGGGGCGCGGGGAACCGGACGGCAGGCCCCCACCGCCCCGCCCCCGCCGTGCGGCGCCCGGGGCAACGCCAGGCGCCGCGGCGCCGCCCCTCAGCCGGAAGGAACATCCCCGGACGGCGGCCGGTTCCCGCTCGGCGCGTTGCGCACCGCGTCCGTGCACTCGTACCGCAGCAGCGGCTCGCGCCCGGGGCCGCCGAGGATCACCGAGCCGTCGCCCTCGGCCGCCGCCGAGTCGGAGAGCGTGCACACGATCTGGCCCAGCGCGTACGAGGTCAGCTGGGCCGGCGGCGTGCTCAGCCGCAGCGTGTCCTCCGGATCCCCGGGCCGGGGCCCGACGACCGACATCCCGCCGCGCACGTACGTCGTGTAGCCCGCCGCCTTCTCGGGCGCGGTGGGCGTCTCCGCGAGCTGGTCGAGGAGCCCCTGGGCGACGATCACCCGCCGCTGCGCGTCCGCCGTGCCCTCCGGCACCAGCACCTCCCGGTCCACGGTCACCAGCGAGGACCCGCACAGCAGGAACACCTGCACCGGCACTCCGCGCGCGGACTGCGCCGGCAGGTCCGGCTGGGTCATCGAGCACGGCACCCGCGAGGGCGCACCGCCGAAGTCGGTCGGCACCTCGGTGGCCCGGATCCCGCACCCGCCGAGCGCCAGCACCAGCCCGGCGGCCCCCAGGAGTCTTCGTACGTGCATCAGGCGTCCTTCTCCGCGGCGTCCTGGCTCTGTGCGGTCAGCGTCGAGGCGTCCCGCGGCAGCCGCAGGGTGAACACCGCGCCGCCCTCGGGGGAGTTGGCGGCGGTGATCGAACCGCCGTGGATCCGGGCGTTCTCCGTCGCGATGGACAGGCCCAGGCCGCTGCCCTCGGAGCGCGGCCGGGAGGCGCTCGCCTTGTAGAACCGGTCGAAGACGTGCGGCAGCACGTCCTCGGGGATGCCAGGACCGTGGTCGCGCACGGCGATCACCAGGTCACCGCCCTCCTCCTGGTCCATCCGCACCGACACCCGGACCGGCGAACCGCCGTGCTTGAGCGCGTTGCCGATCAGGTTGGCGAGGATCACGTCGAGGCGGCGCGGGTCGAGGCGGGCGTGGATGCCGCGCTCGGCGTCCAGGTCGACCGCGTCCAGCCAGGCCCGCGCGTCGATGCACGCGGTGATCTGGTCGGCGATGTCGACGTCGTCCAGGACCAGCCGGGCCGTGCCGGCGTCGAAGCGGGTGACCTCCATCAGGTTCTCGACGAGGTCGTTCAGGCGGCGCGTCTCGCTGACGACCAGCCGGACGGCGGGCTCGATCATCGGGTCCACCGACCCGGACTCCGCCTCCAGTTCCTCCTCCAGGATCTCCGTCACGGCGGTGATCGCGGTCAGCGGCGTCCGCAGTTCGTGGCTCATGTCGGCGACGAACCGGCGCGAGGCGTCGTCCCGCGCGGCCATGTCGTCGACCCGTTTCTCCAGCGCCTCGGCCGCGTCGTTGAACGTCCGTGACAGATCGGCGAGTTCGTCCGTGCCGGACACCCGCAGCCGGGTGTCCAGCTTGCCCTCGCCGAGCCGCCGGGCCGCGACGCCCAGCCGGTGCACCGGCTTCAGGACGGTCGTCGCGGCGGCCTGCGCGAGCAGCGCCGAACCGATGAGCGCGAGCCCGGTGGCGATGCCCAGCGACCACGCCAGCGAGTTGAGGTCCTTCGCCTCCGGCTCCAGCGACTTCATCATGTAGCCGGTCGGGCCGCCGCCGATCAGCCGTGTCCCGGCCACCAGGTACGGCGTGCCGTGGTCGACGACCCGCTGCCAGTACAGGTGGTAGGCCGACCTGTCGGAGTCGGTCGGCTTCTGCTGCTTGTCGACGGCGTGCCGCAGCGAACGGGGCACGCCGTCGAGCGCGAACGCGCTCAGCCCGTCCGAACTGCCGTACACCGTCTTGCCGTCGGGGTCCTGGCCGACCAGTAACACGCTGAACCGCTGGCTGCTGCCCGCCATCTGCCCGGCCGTGCGCTGGAGTTCGTCCTGGGTGGGATGGACGGGCAGCGCGCCGGCCCGGTTCTGCATCTCCTGCCGGAAGTCGCGCAGCACCGCGTCCTGGGTGCGGGTGAGCACGGCCTCGCGGTTCAGCCAGTACGCGATGCCGGACGCGGACACGGCCGCGGTCAGCGCGACCAGCCCGAAGACCACCACGAGCCGCAGCCGCAGGCTGGTGAAGCGCAGCCGGGACACGGCCCCCTTGCGATCCGCGGCCCAGCCGCGGAAACCCCCTTGCCGGTCCGTCACTGAGGGGCGTCCAGGCGGTAGCCGACACCACGGACGGTACGGATCAGGGTCGGTGAGGAGGGCACGTCCTCCACCTTGGCGCGCAGCCGCTGCACGCAGGCGTCCACGAGCCGCGAGTCACCGAGGTAGTCGTGCTCCCAGACCAGCCGCAGCAACTGCTGCCGGGACAGCGCCTGCCCCGGCCGCCGGCTCAGTTCGAGCAGCAGCCGCAGCTCGGTCGGCGTCAGCTGGAGGTCCTCGCCGTTCTTCGTCACGGTCATCGCCGACCGGTCGATGACGACGTTGCCGAAGGTCGCCGAGTCGGTGGACTCCCGTTCCCCGCGGCGCAGCACGGCCCGGATCCGGGCGTCGAGCACCCGGCCCTGGACGGGTTTGACGACGTAGTCGTCGGCGCCGGACTCCAGCCCGACCACCACGTCGATGTCGTCGCTGCGCGCGGTCAGCAGGATGATCGGCAACTGGTCCGTGCGCCGGATCCGCCGGCACACCTCGAACCCGTCGATGCCGGGCAGCATGACGTCGAGGACGATCAGATCGGGCCGCTGCTCGCGCAACAGCTTCAGACCGTCCTCACCGGTCGCAGCGGTGGCCACCCGGTGCCCCTGGCGCGTCAGTGAGAGCTCCAGGGCCGTACGGATGGCGTCGTCGTCCTCGATCAGCAACAGGGAAGGCACGGGCTCATTCTGGCCCATGAGAGGCCTGTCGTACGACCTGTGCGGCTGGTAGCCGTCCGCGAACCGCCCCGCACCACCACCTGTGCATCACGTGTGGACGCTCTGTGCCGGATCCCTGTGACAGGTCTGTGACAGTCGGCGGATACGGCCGTGAAGGTGACCCGGCAGAGTTCTCGGCACGGGCAAGCGAGACCGCCCGGGCAAGCCGAACTACCGGAAGTCCACGACGGGGGGCGCGAGATGAACACGCTGATCGGTCACAGCACCAGCGCAGTGATCACGCGTCTGCACGACGTGCACCGGGGTTCCGAGAAGTCCGGTACGGAGGGGGGTCCCTCCCGCGCGAGCGGATTCGAGCGTGGGGGAGGGCGGGGGTGCGCTCGCGGCACCGGGCGTCAGCACACCGGTTACATGACGGTGGTCGAGGGCCTCACGGGGGAGGCCCACGGGGGATCCGCGTACGGGGAGGACACGGGGGAACAGCGTTCGCTGACCGAGGCGGAGTTCACCGCTTACGTCCAGGAGCGCCGCGCCTCCCTGTACGCGACCGCCTACCACCTGACCGGTGACCGCTTCGAGGCCGAGGACCTGCTGCAGAGCGCGCTGTTCTCGACGTACCGGGCCTGGGACCGGATCAGCGACAAGGCCGCCGTCGGCGGCTACCTGCGGCGCACGATGACCAACCTGCACATCAGCGCCTGGCGGCGCCGCAAGCTCAACGAGTACCCGACCGAGGAACTGCCGGAGACGCCCGGCGACACGGACGCGATGAGCGGCACCGAGCTGCGCGCGGTCCTGTGGCAGGCGCTGGCCCGGCTGCCCGAACTCCAGCGCACCATGCTGGTCCTGCGCTACTACGAGGGCCGCACGGACCCGGAGATCGCGGAGATCCTCGACATCAGTGTCGGCACGGTGAAGTCCAGCATCTGGCGGTCGCTCCGCCGGCTGCGCGAGGACGAGGTCCTCAGCTTCGGCCGTGACGAGGAGGACGCCTTCGGGGAGCTCGTCGCCTGAAGGTGAAGGGATCCGGGGGGATCCCGACGGGGAGGGCCCGGGGGGACTCACGGGGGACGCGAGTCGGGGCCCAGGGGGAGAGCGAGTCCGGGGGGACTCGCGGGGGAAAGCACGGGGGAGTTCCGCCACGGGGGACACGGGGGTGTTCGGCGGAGCGAAGGGGAGCGGGACCGGAGGGCCGGGGGGTCCGTCCGGTCCCGCTTCTTCGTCTCGTGCGCGGGTGCCGCGCGGTCAGGCCGCGGCCCGGTCCCGGGAATGGCGGTCCACCGCTGCCGCCGCCAGCCGGCCCAGCGCCTCGTCCCGGTCGCACGAGTGGGCGCCCAGGGACACCTGGCGGGCCACGATCGCCCGCTCCGCGCGCATCAGCCGCCAGCCGCGGCGCAGCAGGAACGGCACCGACTTGCGGCCCTCCCTGAGGTCGCGCAGGAAGCGCCGCCGGAAGGTCCGCACCGGCCCCCGGTTCAGGCAGAGCGCGTCGGCCAGCAGGCCCAGTTCCCGGCAGCGCTCCACTATCTCGGCGGCGAAGATGCCCTCCGCGATGAACAGCGGGGTACGGCCGATGTGCAGCGCTTCCTCACCGGTGCGGGCGCTCAGCGAGATGTCGTACACCGGGACCGGCGTCGAACCCGTGGCGCAGAGGCGGGCGATGGCCTCGACGGCGATCTCCGCGTCCCAGGACCCGGGGTGGTCCCAGTCGATGTCCGAACTCTCCGCCACCAGCGGCAGCGTCGGATCGTCGCCCTCCTTGTAGAAGTCGTCGAGGCGCAGCACGGGCAGCCCGGAGCGGGCGGCGACGAGGGACTTGCCGGAGCCGGAGGGGCCGCACAGCAGCACGACACGGGCGGGGGACGGCGGATGAATGCTCACGGAACACCAGTTTGACGCATGGGGCGCCCGCTGCCGACCCCGCGGGTCGGCTTTGGAGCGTGACTCACACCTCAACTACCCTGAGTCCCCATCCGCTTACCCTGAGCACTTGAAGGTGGCACCAGTCATGGCCCGAACCGCGTCCTCCCCGCATCCGACCGCTCAGCGCGCCCTGGTCGCCCTCGCCACGGCGGGAGTCGCGCTCGGCGCGGGCGCCGCGACGGCCGCCGCGGACACCCAGCACGTGACGGAACCCCTGGCGCGGTCCGCGCCGGCCGGGCTCGGCCACGCCGACCCGGGCTCGGGTCTCCAGGCGCTGGGGGGCGCCCTGCCCTACGTCACGGGGGCGGTGACCGGGCTGAAGCCCAACCCGCTGGCGGGCACGGGTGTCGACCCGCTGGACAACGGGCTGGGGACGCAGGTGGCCGACTTCCGGCCGGTGTCGTCGAGGATGCTGACCGGGCCGGTGGCGCAGGCGTCGTCGGTCGGGTCGCTGCCGGTGCTGGGGCAGGTGCTGGGCACCACGGGCGGCTGACGGCCGACGGGGAACTGCGGGCCCGTGGTGGCGGTATCGCAGTTCCCCGGCCCCCGGCGGGGCGGTCCGGCCCGCCTCAGTAGGAGGAGCCGGACGCGCCCAGCGCGCCCGTCGGGTGCCAGACCGTCTTGGTCTCCAGGAACGCCGTCAGGCGCTCGGTGCCCGGGGTCGCGGTGTAATCCACAGCCTGTGGACGAAGAACCCGCTTGAGGTTGTCGGCGGCCGCGATCTCCAGCTCCCTCGCCAGCGCCTCGTCGGCGCCCGCGAGGTCGATCGCGTTGACGTCCTGGTGGGCGGCGAGCGGCGCCGCGATCTCCGCGGTGCGGCCGGACAGGACGTTGACCACGCCGCCCGGCACGTCGGAGGTGGCGAGCACCTCGGCCAGCGACAGCGCGGGCAGCGGCGCCTTCTCGCTGGCCACGACGACCGCCGTGTTGCCGGTCGCGATCACCGGCGCGACCACGGACACCAGGCCGAGGAACGACGACTCCTGCGGGGCCAGCACGGCGACCACGCCGGTCGGCTCCGGGGAGGAGAGGTTGAAGAACGGGCCCGCGACCGGGTTGCCGCCGCCGGCCACCTGGGCGATCTTGTCCGTCCAGCCCGCGTACCAGACCCAGCGGTCCACGGCCGCGTCCACGACCGCGGCGGCCTTGGACTTGCCGAGACCCTCGGCGTCAGCGACCTCGCGCACGAACTGGTCCCGGCGGCCCTCCAGCATCTCCGCGACGCGGTAGAGGACCTGGCCGCGGTTGTAGGCCGTGGCGCCGGACCAGCCGCCGAACGCCTTGCGCGCGGCGACCACAGCGTCCCGGGCGTCCTTGCGGCTCGACTGCGGCGCGTTGGCCAGCCAGTTGTGCTTGGAGTCGGTCACCTCGTACACCCGGCCGCTCTCGCTGCGGGGGAACTTGCCCCCGACGTACAGCTTGTAGGTCTTGAAGACAGACAGACGCTCGTCGGTGCGATCAGACATCGAGGTATGCCTCCAGGCCGTGGCGGCCGCCCTCGCGGCCGTAGCCCGACTCCTTGTACCCGCCGAACGGCGAGGTCGGGTCGAACTTGTTGAACGTGTTGGACCAGATCACGCCCGCGCGCAGCTTGCCGGCCACGGCGAGGATCCGCGAACCCTTCTCGGTCCAGATGCCGGCCGACAGGCCGTACTGCGTGTTGTTGGCCTTGGCGACGGCCTCGTCCGGGGTGCGGAACGTCAGGACCGACAGGACCGGGCCGAAGATCTCGTCGCGGGCGATGGTGTGCGCCTGGGTGACGTTCGTGAACAGCGTCGGGGCGAACCAGTAGCCGGAGGAGGGGAGTTCACAGGCCGGGGACCACCGCTCGGCGCCCTCGGTCTCGCCCTGCTCGACGAGCGAGGTGATCCGCGCGAGCTGCTCCGCGGAGTTGATCGCGCCGATGTCGGTGTTCTTGTCCAGCGGGTCGCCGAGGCGGAGCGTGGACAGGCGGCGCTTGAGGGAGTCGAGCAGCTCGTCGTGGATCGACTCCTGGACCAGGAGCCGGGAGCCCGCGCAGCAGACCTGGCCCTGGTTGAAGAAGATGCCGGTGACGATGCCCTCGACGGCCTGGTCGATCGGCGCGTCGTCGAAGACGATGTTCGCGCCCTTGCCTCCCAGTTCGAGGGTGAGCTTCTTGCGGCTGCCCGCGACCGTGCGCGCGATCTCCTTGCCGACGGCGGTGGAGCCGGTGAAGGCGACCTTGTTCACGTCCGGGTGGGCGACGAGCGCGGCGCCCGCGTCGCCGTAGCCGGGCAGGATGTTGACGACGCCCCTGGGCAGGCCCGCCTGGCGGCAGATGTCCGCGAAGAAGAGCGCGGACAGCGGAGTCGTCTCGGCGGGCTTGAGGACCACCGTGTTGCCGGTGGCGAGCGCCGGGGCGATCTTCCACGCCAGCATCAGCAGCGGGAAGTTCCAGGGGATGACCTGGCCGGCGACGCCCAGCGGACGCGGGTTCGCGCCGTAGCCGGCGTGGTCCAGCTTGTCGGCCCAGCCCGCGTAGTAGAAGAAGTGCGCGGCGACCAGCGGGAGGTCCGCGTCGCGGGTCTCCTTGATCGGCTTGCCGTTGTCCAGCGTCTCCAGGACGGCCAGCTCGCGGCTGCGCTCCTGGATGATGCGGGCGATGCGGAAGAGGTACTTGGCGCGCTCCGAGCCCGGCAGCGCGGACCACTTCTCGAACGCCTTGCGGGCGGCCAGGACGGCCCGGTCGACGTCCTCGGCGCCGGCCCGCGCGACCTCGGACAGCACCTCCTCGGTGCTGGGGCTGACCGTCTTGAAGACCTTCCCGTCGGCGGCGTCGGTGAACTCGCCGTCGATGAAGAGGCCGTAGGACGGGGCGATGTCGACGACGGAGCGGGACTCGGGCGCCGGGGCGTACTCGAATGCGGTGGTCATCTTTTCCTTGGCCATGGTGATCAGTCCACCGTCACGTAGTCGGGGCCGGAGTAGCGGCCGGTGGCCAGCTTCTGACGCTGCATCAGCAGATCGTTCAGGAGCGAGGAGGCGCCGAACCGGAACCAGTGGTTGTCCAGCCAGTCCGTGCCCGCCGTCTCGTTCACCAGGACGAGGAACTTGATCGCGTCCTTGCTGGTGCGGATGCCGCCGGCCGGCTTGACGCCGACCTGGACACCGGTCTGCGCGCGGAAGTCGCGCACGGCCTCCAGCATGAGCAGGGTGTTCGCCGGGGTCGCGTTCACCGCGACCTTGCCGGTGGAGGTCTTGATGAAGTCGGCGCCCGCGAGCATGCCGAGCCAGGAGGCCCGGCGGATGTTGTCGTACGTCGACAGCTCGCCGGTCTCGAAGATGACCTTGAGCCGGGCGGCGCCCGAGGCCTCCTTCACGGCGACGATCTCCTCGTGCACCTTGCCGTAGTTCCCCGCGAGGAACGCCCCGCGGTCGATGACCATGTCGATCTCGTCGGCGCCCGCGGCCACGGCGTCCCGCACGTCGGCGAGCTTGACCGGCAGCGCGGCGCGGCCCGCCGGGAACGCGGTGGCGACCGAGGCGACCTTGACGGACGAGCCGGCGACGGCCTCCTTCGCGGTGGCCACCATGTCGGGATAGACGCAGACGGCGGCCGTGGCGGGGGTCGTCCGGTCCGTCGGGTCCGGGTGGACCGCCTTGGCGCCGAGCGCCCGGACCTTGCCCGGGGTGTCCGCGCCTTCCAGCGTCGTCAGGTCGACCATCGAGATGGCGAGGTCGATGGCGTACGCCTTCGCGGTGGTCTTGATGGAGCGGGTGCCGAGGGAGGCGGCGCGCGCCTCCAGGCCGACCGCGTCGACGCCGGGCAGCCCGTGGAGGAAGCGGCGCAGCGTGCTGTCGGACGCGGTGACGTCAGCAAGTGCGTGGGGTGCGGTGGTGGGCATGGTCACCACCCGAGCATATCTACGCGCGTAGCGGCTGTACACCCCGAGGGCGCGGTTCTTCTCCACGCGGCGGGGCGCGCGCCGCGCGGCGGGCCCCCGCGGGCCGGGCCCGCGCACCGGACGCCCACCCCACGGCGGCCCGGCGCGCACCTGAGGCACAATCGGCGGCATGACCTCGCCCCTCGTCAAGGACCGCATCTACCGCTCGCCCCAGGCGCTGGCCGGTGGCGTGCTCCTGCTCGGCATCATCGGCTGGCTCGGGATCGACGCGTTGATCCGGGGCAACGGCCGCACGCCCTGGCTCGCCCTGGCCCTCATGATCCTGATCGTGCCGCTGGTGGTGGCCTTCACGCTGCGCCCGGCGGTGTTCGCGGGCGACGACCGGCTGCGGATCCGCAACCCGTTCCGCGTCATCACGCTGCCGTGGGGAGAGATCGAGGTCCTGCGCTCGGGCTACTCGAACGAGGTGATCGTCACGTCGGGCGCGAAGTACCAGCTGTGGGCGATCCCGGTCTCGCTGCGCGGCCGCAAGAGGGCGGCGGGCCGGCAGGCGAAGGCGCAGGCCAGGGCGGCGTCGGACGCGCGGCGCGGCCGGACGGAGCCCAGCGGGGGCGGCTACGGCGGCTTCGGCGGCTTCGGCCTGGGCGGCGGCGCGTCCCGTGGCCTGCACGAGCCCGCCGAGGCGTCGGGCCCGGCGCGCGCGGTCACCGACAAGGTCATGGACGACCTGCGGGAGACGCTGGAGAACCGGGCGAAGGCCGAGTCCGCGCAGGGCGAGATCACGGTGCGCTGGGCGTACGAGGTGGCCGCACCCGCGATCGCCGGTGCCGTCCTCCTGGCGATCCTGCTGGCGACGGGCTGAGCGCGCCGCCGTTCCCCGGGCGGTCACCGGACGGGGGCCGAGCCCGTTCCGGGTCCGCCCGCCGGTGCGGTGCGGGGCGGTGCGGGGTCGGCCGGTGCGGGGCAGGGCGGTGCGGGAGACGGCTGACGGTCCGGTCGGCAGGCCGCGGGCCGGCGCCGCTCGCTCACGGCGCGCTCGGCCACACCAGCAGCATGTACGCACCGCAGTACGCCGACCCGGCCACCGCCGCCGCCAGCACGAGCACCCGCGACCGCCGGGACGCGCGGGCCAGCCACCCGGCGACGGGCAGCAGCAGCGGGAAGCCGGGCAGGAGGAAACGGGCCCGCGGGAAGTACACGCCCCCGCTGGCCACCACGATCACCAGCAGGACCGCGCCGTACACCAGCAGCGGCACCGGCTGCCGGTCCGCGACCGCGAGCCCGAACAGGACGACGGACGCCAGCACGGTCAGGCTCACCACCACCAGGAACAGCTCCGGCCGCGGCACCTGCCCGAACAGGTGCCGCAGCCACCGCACGGTCTCCGCGCCGCCGTCCAGCTCGTTGTGCCACATCCGCTGCACCGCGAAGTAGCCGTCCCAGCGGCCGAGCCTGAGCCCCACCCACCCGACGTAGGCGCACCAGCCGAGAGGGGCCGCGAGGGCCGCCGCCAGGGCGCGGGCCGAGAAGCGGGTGCGCAGCGAGAGCAGGGCGGTGACCGTGACCGCGGCGGCCACCGCGACGCCGGTCGGTCTCGTCAGCCCGGCCAGGACCGAGCCCCACGCCGCCCACAGCCAGCGCTCGTCCAGCACCGCGTACAGCGTCCACGCGGCGAACGCCGTGAACACCGACTCGGTGTAGCCCATCCACTGGACCAGTCCCACCGGGTACGCCGCCCACAGCACCGTGAGCAGCACCCCGACCCGCCGCCCGGCCAGCCGGTCGCCCACCGCGAACACGCCCCAGGCCGCGACCAGCGACGCCACCCAGGCGATGCCCAGCCCGGTACTGGCCCGGGTGCCGGGTGTCAGCACGGCCACGGCCTTGACCAGCAGCGGGTACAGCGGGAAGAACGCGAGGTTGTTGTGGTCGAAGGCGGTCCCGAGGGTGTGCGTGTAGCCGTGGTCGGCGATCCCCAGGTACCAGCGGGAGTCCCACTGGGTGGCCAGCATCGGCCACACCCCGTGGTGCCGCCGGTGCGCCCACACGGCGAGGAACAGCAGCCCGGTGAGCCGTACGCCGAGGTACGCGGCGAGCGCCGGTGCCGCCCGGCGCAGCGCGTGCCGCGGGACGGCCGCGGCGGGCAGCAGGGGCCTTCGGGAGCCCGGGATGTGTCCGCTGGGGGCGGTGTCGGGGGCGGTCGAGGACACGGCGGCGGCTCCAGACTCCGGTACGGCGGTGGCGGGCGTTACCCGACCACCGTTTCCCGGCCGCCGGGGCAGCGCGTGGAGCCCGGGTCACCTGCCGACGGGAAATCACCCGATGGGGTGCCAAGGATCCTTGTCCGAGCCGGTGGGAGAGGCCGCGGGACGCCCGTTCGGGGCGCCCCCCGGGTCAGATGCCGGCCGCCGCCGACAGGTCCCGCTTGATCGCGGCCAGGGTCTCGGCCGCCTCGGCGCGGGCCGCCGGGAGACCGGCGTGCGCGGCCACCGGCACGACGACCTCCAGGTAGCACTTCAGCTTGGGCTCGGTGCCGCTGGGGCGGACGACGACCCGGGCACCGGTGAGCGTGTAGCGCAGGCCGTCGGTCGGCGGCAGCCGGTCCGTGCCCCGCGTCAGGTCCTCCGCGCGGGTGACGGGGAGGCCCGCGAGGGCGGTCGGGGGCTGCTCGCGGAGCCTGCGCATGGCGTCCGCGATGACGGAGAGGTCCTCGACGCGGACCGACAGCTGGTCGGTGGCGTGCAGGCCGTGCTCGACGGCGAGGTCGTCGAGGAGGTCCAGGAGGGTGCGGCCCTCCTCCTTGAGGACCGACGCCAGCTCGGTGATCAGGAGCGCGGCGGTGATGCCGTCCTTGTCGCGGACGCCCTCGGGGTCGACGCAGTAGCCGAGGGCCTCCTCGTAGCCGTAGCGCAGGCCGTCGACGCGGGCGATCCACTTGAAGCCGGTGAGGGTCTCCTCGTACGGCAGTCCCGCCTTCTCGGCGATCCGGCCGAGCAGGGAGGAGGAGACGATCGACTCGGCGAAGACGCCGGTGACGCCGCGCCGGACCAGGTGGGCGGCGAGCAGGGCGCCGACCTCGTCGCCGCGCAGCATGCGCCAGGCGTCGCCGTCCTTGACCGCCGCCGCGCAGCGGTCGGCGTCCGGGTCGTTGGCGATGACCAGGTCCGGGTCGGTGGCGCGGGCCTGCGCGAAGGACAGGTCCATCGCGCCGGGCTCCTCCGGGTTGGGGAAGGCGACGGTCGGGAAGTCCGGGTCCGGTTCGGCCTGTTCGGCGACGAGCACCGGCGCCGGGAAGCCGGCGCGGGCGAAGGCGGCGAGGAGGGTGTCCTTGCCGACGCCGTGCATGGCCGTGTAGACGGTGCGCGCGGTCCGCGGGGAGCCGGGGGCCAGGACGGCGTCCGTACGGGCCAGGTAGGCCTCCAGGACGGCGTCGTCGAGGGTCTCCCAGCCGGCGTCGGGGCGCGGGACGTCGTGGAGGGTGGTGATCGCGTCGATCTCGGCGGCGATCTCCGCGTCGGCGGGCGGGACGATCTGGGAGCCGTCGCCGAGGTAGACCTTGTAGCCGTTGTCGCGGGGCGGGTTGTGGCTGGCGGTGACCTCCACACCGGCGACCGCGCCCAGGTGCCGTACGGCGAACGCGAGGACCGGGGTGGGCAGCGGGCGGGGGAGTACGACGGCGCGCAGGCCGGCGCCCGTCATGACCGCCGCGGTGTCGCGGGCGAAGTCGGCGGACTTGTGGCGGGCGTCGTAGCCGATGACGACGGTCCCGCCGGTGTGGCCGTGCCGCTCGAGGTGGGCGGCGAGGCCGGCGGCGGCGCGGATGACGACGGCACGGTTCATGCGCATCGGGCCGGCGCCGAGTTCGCCGCGCAGGCCGGCGGTGCCGAACTGGAGGGTGCCGGCGAAGCGGTCCGCCAGCTCGGCGACGTCACCGGCGTCGATGAGCTTGGCCAGCTCCTCGCGGGTCTCCGGGTCGGGGTCCTCGGCCAGCCAGGTCCTGGCCCGGGCGATGAGATCGTCGTGCACGGTCGTCGTCCAACCTCTCGTGGTGTGCCTGCGGCGCGTCCGCGGCTTCGGTGGGGGTGCGCGGAGCGCCCGCGCGGCGGGGAGTCTCCGTCCTCGGACCGGCGGTGCGGTCTCCGGGCCGTACGGGGGGACGGGCGCCGGTCGCCGCGGGCGGGGACTCCCCGCACCGTCCCCTTCCCGCCGTGGGCGAGTGCACCGGAACAGGGGCGGAGGGGAGCTGCGCCCACGGCCACGGTGCGACCGCGGGGGTTACAGCCGGCCCAGTACCTGTGCCAGCAGTTCGCCCATGCGGGCCGCCGAGTCGCGGCCGGCCTGGAGGACCTCCTCGTGGTTGAGGGGTTCGCCGGTCATGCCGGCGGCGAGGTTCGTCACCAGGGAGATGCCCAGGACCTCGGCGCCCGCCTCACGGGCCGCGATCGCCTCGAGGACCGTCGACATGCCCACCAGGTCGGCGCCGATGGCGCGGGCCATGCGGATCTCGGCCGGGGTCTCGTAGTGCGGGCCGGGGAACTGCGCGTAGACGCCCTCTTCGAGGCTGGGGTCGATCTCCTTGCACAGGGTGCGCAGGCGGGGCGAGTACAGGTCCGTCAGGTCGACGAAGTTCGCGCCGACGATCGGGGAGGTGGCCGTCAGGTTCAGGTGATCGCTGATGAGGACCGGCTGGCCGGGCCGCATGCCCTCGCGCAGGCCGCCGCAGCCGTTGGTGAGGACGACGGTCTTGCAGCCGGCGGTGACGGCGGTGCGGACGCCGTGCGCGACGGCGGCGACGCCGCGGCCCTCGTAGTAGTGCGTGCGGCCCAGGAAGACCAGTGCGCGCTTGTCACCGAAGGAGTACGAGCGGATCTTGCCGCCGTGGCCCGCGACGACCGGCGCCGGGAAGCCCGGCAGCTCGGTGACCTGGAACTCGGCGTCGGGGGCGCCGAGGGCGTCGACCGCCGGAGCCCAGCCGGAGCCCATCACGAGGGCGACGTCGTGGGTCTCGGCGCCCGTGAGTTCGCGCAGGCGCGCGGCGGCCGCCCCGGCTGCGGCATGGGGGTCGCCCTGGATGTCGTCCGGAAGGAGAGATGCGTTCACGCGGATGAGAGTAGCCGCTTCGGGCCTACGCGCGTAGATGAGGGAGCTGACGCATGGGCGATCGTTGTCTTGTCGTTTCCAACGAGAGGTGTGACGCAGATAACCTTTGCGGTGGCTGTGGGCGGTCTGTGCGGGTTGGCGGCTCAGCAGGGCCGCTTGCGCAGTTCCATCACGTAGTCGTGCGGGGCGCCCGCGGACTCCGCCGCGTCGGCGACCTCGCCGAGGTAGCGGGCCGAGGGGAGGCCGCCCTCGTAGCCGTTGAGGACGTAGAGCCAGGCCGTCTCCTCGCCGTCCAGCGTGTGCACGCGCACGCGGGCCCGCCGGTAGATGCCCAGGCCGACGCCCTCCCACCGGTCCATGGACTCCTCGTCCATCGCCGCCAGGTCGTACAGGCCGACGAAGACCTGGGAGAGCGGGTCCTCGACGATCGTCGCCAGCGCGCCCTCCCAGCCCATCTGCTCGCCGCCGAAGGTCAGCCGCCATCCGTTCAGCCAGCCGGTGGCGCGGAGAGGGGAGTGCGGAGCGCGGCGGGACATCAGCCGTGCGTCGAGATTGCCGGCGTACGCGGCGTAGAGCGACGACATGGAGAGAGGGTACGGCAGCCGTCACGGCTGCCTCTTCCGTCCCGGGAACCACCGGGCGCCGCCCCCGGGCAATAGCACCTCGAGGGGTGCGGGACAATGGGGTACGTGACTCGGATCGTGATCATCGGTGGCGGACCCGGCGGATATGAAGCGGCGCTGGCGGCCGCGCAGCTCGGCGCGGAGGTGACCGTCGTCGACTGCGACGGTCTGGGCGGGGCGTCGGTGCTGACCGACTGCGTGCCGTCGAAGACCCTCATCGCCACGGCCGAGGTGATGACCAACTTCGACTCCTCGTACGAGGAGCTGGGGATCATCGTCGCCGACGACACCCCGCCGCTGGAGCGGGCGGCCCGGGTGGTGGGCGTCGACCTGGGCAAGGTCAACCGGCGGGTGAAGCGCCTCGCGCTGGCGCAGTCGCACGACATCACGGCCTCGGTGACCCGGGCCGGCGCCCGGGTCGTGCGCGGGCGCGGGCGGCTGGAGGGCATGCAGGCCCTGGACGGGTCGCGGAAGGTCGTGGTCACGGCCGCGGACGGCAGCGAGGAGACCCTCGTCGCGGACGCGGTGCTGATCGCGACCGGCGGCCATCCCCGCGAGCTGCCCGACGCGCAGCCGGACGGCGAGCGCATCCTGAACTGGACCCAGGTCTACGACCTCACCGAGCTGCCCGAGGAGCTCATCGTGGTCGGGTCCGGCGTGACGGGCGCCGAGTTCGCCGGCGCCTACCAGGCGCTCGGCTCCAAGGTGACGCTCGTCTCGTCCCGGGACCGCGTGCTGCCGGGTGAGGACCCGGACGCGGCCGCCGTCCTGGAGGACGTCTTCCGCCGCCGTGGCATGAACGTCATGGCGCGCTCGCGGGCCGCCGCCGTCAAGCGGGTCGGCGACCGTGTCGAGGTGACGCTCGCGGACGGCCGGGTCATCGGCGGCTCGCACTGCCTGATGGCCGTCGGCGCGATCCCCAACAGCGCCGGGCTGGGGCTGGAGGAGGCGGGCGTCAAGCTGCGCGACTCCGGGCACATCTGGACCGACAAGGTGTCCCGTACGTCGGCTCCCGGGGTGTACGCCGCCGGTGACGTGACGGGCGTCTTCGCCCTGGCGTCGGTGGCCGCCATGCAGGGCCGGATCGCCATGTACCACTTCCTGGGCGACGCGGTGGCCCCGCTGAACCTGAAGGCCGTCTCCTCCAACGTCTTCACCGACCCGGAGATCGCGACGGTCGGGTACACGCAGGCGGACGTCGACGCGGGCCGGATCGACGCCCGGGTCGTGAAGCTGCCGCTGCTGCGCAACCCCCGCGCGAAGATGCAGGGCATCCGGGACGGCTTCGTGAAGCTGTTCTGCCGGCCCGGCACCGAGATCGTGGTCGGCGGTGTGGTGGTCTCGCCGCGCGCCTCGGAGCTGATCCACCCCATCTCGATCGCCGTCGACAACAATCTGACGGTCGAACAGATCGCGAACGCGTTCACCGTGTACCCGTCTCTTTCGGGGTCGATCGCGGAGGTCGCACGGCAGCTGCACTCGCGGAAGATCGGCAGCGATCTCTGACGGCCGCGGCCGACTCCCCGCTGGTCACGGGGAGTTGTCGAGCATGCGTACGGCATAGTCGGACGGGATGACTGCTATACCACTTCCGACCCTGCCGTGCGAACAACTTCTGCTATTCGGCGCAAACTGCTGAAACCAGACGGTCGTTGGGGTTACTGTCAGTTTCGTGTTCGCTGCAGAACGTCGTCAATTGATCCTCGAAATGGTGCGCGCGAACGGGGCCGTATCGCTCCGTGAGCTCGCCCGCGTCGTCCAGACCTCAGAAGTGACCGTACGGCGGGACGTGCGCGCACTGGAGGCAGAAGGACTCCTCGACCGCCGGCATGGCGGTGCGGTATTGCCGGGCGGGTTCACGCGGGAGTCCGGCTTTCCGCAGAAGTCACATCTCGCGACCGCCGAAAAGACGGCCATCGCCGATCTCGCCGCGAGCCTCGTCGAAGAAGGCGAGGCCATCGTGGTCGGGGCGGGTACCACCACCCAGGAACTCGCGCGCCGCCTGGCGCGCGTGCCCGGACTCACCGTCGTCACCAATTCCCTGCTCGTGGCGCAGGCGTTGGCCCACGCCAACCGCGTGGAGGTCGTGATGACCGGCGGCACCCTGCGCGGGTCCAACTACGCCCTCGTCGGCTCCGGCGCGGAGCAGTCCCTCCAGGGGCTGCGCGTGTCCAAGGCCTTCCTGTCGGGCAGCGGCCTGACGGCCGAGCGGGGTCTGTCCACGTCCAACATGCTGTCGGCGTCCGTCGACCGGGCGCTGGTGCAGGCCGCCGCGGAGGTGGTCGTCCTCGCCGACCACACCAAGCTCGGTACGGACACCATGTTCCAGACCGTGCCGACGGACGTCATCACCCGCCTGGTGACCGACGA
This sequence comes from Streptomyces sp. NPDC101237, assembly GCF_044767465.1. Lineage (NCBI taxonomy): Bacteria > Bacillati > Actinomycetota > Actinomycetes > Kitasatosporales > Streptomycetaceae > Streptomyces > Streptomyces sp. NPDC101237. The sequence continues at coordinate 480,942 of NZ_JBIWNY010000002.1, forward strand.
GCCGCCCGCTCACGACGACCGCGCCGGCACGGAGCTCCAGGCCCTCGCCGATCAGGGGGTGCAGATCGCCGTGGCCGGGGCGTCGGGAAGCCCGGGGGGTGATCAGGTCCCGGCGCGGCAGCAACAGCATCAACAGCGTCGGGACGTCTCTCTTCCGGGACCGCGCCGGGGCCAGGTGCCCGGGGCGGGGCTGCGGTCGGCTTCGATGCTGAACGGGGAACCGCCGGCGGGAAGCGAGCGCGGCCGGGTCGCCGACATGCGGCGGCGCTGAGCGCAGGGCGCCTAGTCGCCGGACCGGTCCGGTCGCCGCACGGGACCGCCGTGGCCGGTCGCGTGGTCCTCCGCGTCCCTGGGCCGCTCCGGCTTGAGCCCGTTCAGGGCGAGGGCCAGCAGGCGGTCCGTCAGATCCGCGTCTTCGGGTGACTCCTCCACTGCCAGGGCGATGGCGTGGGTGAGTTGCAGCAGGTCGGCGATCCGTACGCCCGCACGCACCGTCCCGGCTGCCTGCGCGCGGGTCAGCAGGGCCGCGCCGGCCTCCCGCATCGGAGTGCCGCAGCGGGCCAGCGCCGAGGCCGGGTCGGCCGAGGACGCCGACATCAGGGCCCGGGACAGACCCCGGTAGGCCGCCGTGCTGGTGACCACCTCGTGCAGCCAGGTCAGCAGGGCCCGGTACGGGTCGGGAGCGGACTGCAATTCCTCGGCCCTGGCAAGGAGTTCGTTCACCGCGTCCTCGAAGACCGCGCTCATCAGCGCGTGCCGGTTCGGGAAGTGGCGGTACAGGGTGCCGATGCCCACGCCCGCCCGGCGGGCCACGTCCTCCAGCGAGGCGTCGGTGCCGTGCTCGGCGAAGACCGTACGGGCCTCGGCGAGCAGCCGGTCGTGGTTGCGGCGGGCGTCGGCACGCATGGGCCGTTCCAGAACGTCGGGTGCCCGGCGAACGGACGGCTGCCGTTCGCCGGGCGATGCGGACCGGGGCGTCGTCAGTCCTTGATCTCGCAGATCACGGCGCCCGAGGTGAGGGACGCGCCGACCTCGGCGGCCAGGCCCTTGATGGTGCCCGCCTTGTGCGCGTTCAGCGGCTGCTCCATCTTCATGGCCTCCAGGACGACGATCAGGTCGCCCTCCTTGACCTCCTGGCCCTCCTCGACCGCGATCTTGACGATCGTGCCCTGCATGGGCGAGGCGAGGGTGTCACCGGAGGCGACCGGGCCGGACTTCTTCGCGGCGCGGCGCTTGGGCCGGGCACCCGCGGCGAGGCCGGTGCGGGCCAGGCTCATGCCCAGCGACGACGGGAGGGAGACCTCGAGACGCTTGCCGCCGACCTCGACGACGACCGTCTCACGGCCGGCCTCCTCGTCCGCCTCGGTGTCGGCCGGGGCGGCGAAGGGCTTGATCTCGTTGACGAACTCCGTCTCGATCCAGCGGGTGTGGACCGTGAAGGGGTCCGCCGAGCCGGTCAGCTCCGGAGCGAACGCCGGGTCACGGACGACCACGCGGTGGAACGGGATGGCCGTGGCCATGCCCTCGACCTGGAACTCGTCCAGGGCGCGGGCGGCCCGCTCCAGGGCCTCCTTGCGGGTGCGGCCGGTGACGATCAGCTTGGCCAGCAGGGAGTCCCAGGCCGGGCCGATGACCGAGCCGGCCTCCACGCCCGCGTCCAGGCGGACACCGGGGCCCGACGGCGCGTCGAACACGGTGACGGCACCGGGGGCGGGCAGGAAGTTGCGTCCCGGGTCCTCGCCGTTGATGCGGAACTCGAACGAATGACCGCGCAGCTCGGGGTCGTCGTAGCCGAGTTCCTCGCCGTCGGCGATCCGGAACATCTCGCGGACCAGGTCGATGCCGGCGACCTCCTCGGTCACCGGGTGCTCGACCTGGAGCCGGGTGTTGACCTCCAGGAAGGAGATCGTGCCGTCCTGGCCGACCAGGAACTCGCAGGTGCCGGCGCCCTCGTAGGCGGCCTCCTTGAGGATGGCCTTGGAGGCGCGGTACAGCTCCGCCATCTGGGCGTCGGACAGGAAGGGGGCCGGGGCCTCCTCCACGAGCTTCTGGTGGCGGCGCTGGAGCGAGCAGTCACGCGTGGACACGACGACCACGTTGCCGTGCTTGTCGGCCAGGCACTGCGTCTCCACGTGCCGCGGCCGGTCCAGGTAGCGCTCCACGAAGCACTCCCCGCGCCCGAAGGCGGCCACCGCCTCACGGACGGCGGAGTCGTACAGCTCCGGCACCTCTTCGAGGGTGCGGGCGACCTTCAGCCCGCGCCCGCCGCCGCCGAAGGCGGCCTTGATGGCGATCGGCAGGCCGTGCTCCTCCGCGAAGGCCACGACCTCGTCCGAGCCCGAGACCGGGTCCGGGGTGCCGGCGACCAGCGGCGCGCCGGCGCGCTGGGCGATGTGCCGGGCGGCGACCTTGTCGCCGAGGTCGCGGATGGCCTGCGGCGGCGGCCCGATCCAGGTCAGGCCCGCGTCCAGCACGGCCTGGGCGAACTCCGCGTTCTCGGACAGAAAACCGTAGCCCGGGTGGACGGCGTCGGCCCCCGCCTCGCGTGCCGCGTTCAGGACCTTGTCGATGTCCAGGTAACTGGTGGCCGGGGTGTCACCGCCCAGGGCGAACGCCTCATCCGCGGCGCGGACATGCAGAGCGTCCCGGTCCGGATCCGCGTAGACGGCCACGCTCGCGATCCCAGCGTCCCGGCAGGCCCGGGCCACGCGGACAGCGATTTCGCCACGGTTGGCGATGAGCACCTTGCGCACGATTGAGGCTCCCTCCTTGAAACAAGCCGAGTTTAGGGAAGGCCGACACGGCACATCGACCCGTCCCCAATGGTGAGCTTGCCCACACGGAGCGTGATGCGAGGCTCGCCCGACCCGCGAAAGCCCTTGTCGCACCGAGGTACGCAGGACTCCTTCGGAAAACCCTAGCCCCGCGATGTGCTCAAGGTCTCTGTGAGAGCGTGCCGCGCCCCACAGTGTTTCTTTGTCGAGTCCCTACGAATGGCCCAACGAATCTTTGCCGACGCCCGGCCCCTTGTCCCCGGGTTTACCCGTTAGTAGCGTTCGCGATGTCTTGAACGTACTTCAAGTAACAGCGGCTCTCGGCGGGTCGTGACCGAAAGTGGGTGGGGGCCGGTGGTGCGCAGACCGGTGGCGTGGGTCGTGGCGGTCGTACTCCTGGCGGAGGCGTTCGGCGTCGCCGCGCTCAACTGGTTCATGGGAGTGGTGGTCGACCGTCAGGACATGTCCCTGGCCGGGCTCGACCCCCACCACATGTCGGTGACGGCGAAGATCGGCGCCGTCGTCTTCGGCCTCTACTTCGCCCTGTGTGCCCTGGTGGCCCTGCTGGTGGCGATACGCGACCGGGCGCCCGCCGGCCTCGGCCGGATCCTGCTGGTCAGCGTCGCGGTCGTGCACGGCCTGCTGGGCGCCGTGGCCTGGGGCCTGATCGGCTGGCGCGCGTTCCTGTTCATGGTGGTCGTCCTCGCCCTCGTCGTGCTGCTGTTGATGACGTACGACCGTGCGGAGGGCGCCGGGGCGGCCGCGGGCGGCGGCGCGGGTCACAGCCCGGCGGACGACGGTACGCGGCCCGAGCCCGCGCCGCAGCCGCAGCCGGAACCGGAACCGGAACCGAGAAAGGACACGCCGGCCGCCGGAGCGGTCACTCCGCCGGCGCCCACAACTCCGTGATGCCGGTGCCCAGCTCCCCGAGCAGGCGTCGGACCAGCGGCAGGCTGATGCCGATCACGTTGCCGTGGTCGCCCTCGATGCCGTCGATGAACGGGGCGCTGCGGCCGTCCAGGGTGAACGCGCCCGCCACGTAGAGGGGTTCGCCGGAGGCGACGTACGCGGCGACCTCCGCGTCGGTGGGCCGGCCGAACCGGACGACGGTGGAGGCGATGGCCGACACGTGCCGGTTGCTCGCCGTGTCCCACACGCAGTGCCCGGTCTGCAGGGTCCCGGCCCGGCCGCGCATCGCCTGCCAGCGGGCGGTCGCCTCCGCGGCGTCCGCGGGCTTGCCGAGCGCCTGGCCGTCGAGGTCCAGCACGGAGTCGCAGCCGATCACGAGCGCGCCCTGGACGTCGGGGCGGGCGGCGACCACGGACGCCTTGGCCTCCGCGAGGGCCAGGGCCAGTTCCGCCGGGGTGGGGGCGGTGACGGCGTCCTCGTCGACACCGCTGACGATCACCTCGGGTGCCAGACCCGCCTGGCGCAGCAGATTGAGCCGGGCGGGGGACTGGGAGGCGAGGACGAGTCGGCGCATGGCGTCAGCCTAGTGGCTGCTATCCGACCCCCAGCACGATCATCAGCAGCAGCATGACCACGGCCAGGAAGACGCCGAGCCGCCGGAGGGTGTGCTGCATGTCCTGCAGGTCCTTCGGCGGCTCGTCTTCGGGGTCCGACCAGAGCATGCCACCAGCGTGGGGCCCGGCCCGGTCGGGGCGCCTGAGTAGCCGTACTCAAATCGGCGCCGTGGGCTTCTCCTCGGGGCGCGGTTCCTCCCCGGCCTTCGGCGGGGACGCCCCTGGTCCTTTGGGGCTAGCCCGGCCAGTAGGTGTCCTTTGCCGCTAGCCCGGCCAGTAGGTGCGGGTCCACGCGGTCGGGCCCGGGTGCGGGAGCCGCTGCCGGGCGATGCGGGACGGGTCGGACCAGGCGGCCCGCGCGGCCGGGCCGCCCGACGGGGCGGCCGCCGCGGCAGCCGCCCGCGCCCTGACCACCGCCAGGGCGGCGGCCAGCTCCTCCGGGGTCGGGTTGCCCCGTATGACCTTGATCGTCACAGCGGCTCCTTAGAGGGGGATGTTGCCGTGCTTCTTCGGCGGCAGGGACTCGCGCTTGGTGCGGAGCTGGCGCAGGCCCCGTACGACGTGCCGGCGGGTGTCCGACGGCATGACCACCGCGTCGATGTAGCCGCGTTCGGCGGCCGTGTAGGGGTTGAGGAGGTGGTCCTCGTACTCCTGGATCAGGCGGGCGCGGACGGCCTCGACGTCCTCTCCGGCCGCCTCCGCCTCGGCGATGGTGCGGCGGTGCAGGATGTTGACGGCGCCCTGGGCGCCCATGACGGCGATCTGGGCGGTCGGCCAGGCCAGGTTGAGGTCGGCACCCAGGTGCTTGGAGCCCATGACGTCGTAGGCGCCGCCGAAGGCCTTGCGGGTGATGACGGTGATCAGCGGCACCGTCGCCTCGGCGTAGGCGTAGATGAGCTTGGCGCCGCGGCGGATGATGCCGTCGTGCTCCTGGTCGACGCCGGGAAGGAAGCCGGGGACGTCGACGAAGGTGATGACCGGGACGTTGAAGGCGTCGCAGGTGCGGACGAAGCGGGCCGCCTTCTCGCTCGCCTTGATGTCGAGGCAGCCCGCGAACTGCATCGGCTGGTTGGCGACGATGCCGACCGGGTGCCCCTCGACACGGCCGAAGCCGGTGACGATGTTCGGCGCGAACAGGGCCTGCGTCTCGAAGAACTCGCCGTCGTCGAGAACGTGTTCGATCACCGTGTGGATGTCGTACGGCTGGTTCGCGCTGTCCGGGACCAGGGTGTCCAGCTCGCGGTCCTCGTCGGTGACCGACAGCTCGGCCTCCTCGGGGAAGACCGGGGCCTCGGAGAGGTTGTTGGACGGCAGGTAGGACAGCAGCTGCTTGATGTACTCGATGGCGTCCTTCTCGTCGCCGGCCATGTGGTGGGCCACGCCGGAGAACGAGTTGTGGGTACGGGCGCCGCCCAGCTCCTCGAAGCCGACGTCCTCGCCGGTGACCGTCTTGATGACGTCCGGGCCGGTGATGAACATGTGCGATGTCTGGTCGACCATGATCGTGAAGTCGGTGATGGCCGGGGAGTACACGGCGCCACCGGCGCAGGGGCCCACGACGAGGCTGATCTGCGGGATCACGCCGCTCGCGTGCGTGTTGCGGCGGAAGATCTCGCCGTACGCGCCCAGCGAGGCGACGCCCTCCTGGATCCGGGCGCCGCCGGAGTCGTTGATGCCGATGACCGGGCAGCCGGTCTTCAGGGCGAAGTCCATCACCTTGACGATCTTCTGGCCGTAGACCTCGCCGAGGGCGCCGCCGAAGACGGTGAAGTCCTGCGAGAAGACGGCGATCGGACGGCCGTCCACCGTGCCGTATCCGGTGACCACGCCGTCGCCGTACGGGCGGTTCCTCTCCAGGCCGAAGTCGGTGGAACGGTGGCGGGTGAACTCGTCCAGTTCGACGAAGGACCCCTCGTCGAGCAGCAGCTCGATCCGCTCACGGGCCGTCAACTTGCCCTTGGCGTGCTGCTTTTCGACGGCACGCTCCGAACCGGCGTGTGTCGCCTCGTGGACACGGCGCTGGAGATCCGCGAGCTTCCCCGCGGTCGTGTGGATGTCGATCTCTTCCGGCTCGGACATCGGGATGCGGCTCCCTGCCTGCTCAAAAGGGGGGACGGTTACTCATCCGTAGCGTAGTGGGGCACCTACCAAACGGCAGTGCGGCGTACGACACACCTAGGGTGGCTTGCATGACGCCGCGAGATGCAGCAGACGAGAACAACAATCGCTGGTCCGACCTGGACCGTCCACCGCTCGGCGCGGCGGGACTGCGCAGGTCCCTGGTGCGGGACGGCGGTCTGTACCGCGACGTCGAGGTGGTGGCGCGCACCGGCTCCACCAATTCCGACCTGGTGGCGCGGGCCGCGGCGGGGGGCGCCCCCGAGGGCGTCGTCCTCGTCGCCGAGGAACAGACGTCCGGACGGGGACGGCTGGACCGCAGGTGGACGGCGCCGCCCCGCTCGGGCCTGTTCTTCTCGGTGCTGCTGAGGCCGGCCGGCGTGCCGGTGGCCCGCTGGGGCTGGCTGCCGCTGCTGACCGGCGTGGCGGTGGCGACCGGCCTGGCGCGGGTGGCCGGTGTCGACACGGCCCTGAAGTGGCCCAACGACCTGCTGGTCACCGTCGGCGGCGAGGAGCGCAAGGCCGGCGGCATCCTCGCGGAGCGGGCCGGCGAGGACGCCGTGGTGGTGGGCGTCGGCATCAACGTCTCGCTCGGCGCGGCGGAGCTGCCGGTGCCGCAGGCCGGGTCGCTGGCGCTGGCCGGGGCGGGGAGCACGGACCGCGATCCGCTGCTGCGGGCCGTGCTGCGGTCGCTGGAGGACTGGTACGGCCGCTGGCGCGACGCGGACGGCGATCCGGCGGCCAGCGGTCTCCAGGAGACGTACGCGGCCGGCTGCGCGACGCTCGGCCGGACGGTCCGGGCCGAGCTGCCGGGCGACCGGGCGCTGGTGGGCGAGGCGGTGGCGATCGACGGCGACGGACGACTGGTGATCGCCACGAAGGACGGCGTCCAGGAGCCGGTGGGAGCGGGCGACATCGTCCACTTGCGACCGGCGTGAGGACAGGGGCGGGTGGCGTGAGGACAGGGGCGGATGCCGGGGGTGCCGAGGGTGCAGGGAGTGGCGGGGCGCCGGGAGTGCCGGAGCGCCGGGGGTGTTCGGTCGACCGGAGCGACTGCGGCGGCTGAAGCGACTGGGCGGTCCCGGTCGGTCCGGAGCTGACTGGGGTGGCCTGACGGCCCGGTCGGTCCGGAGCTGATTGGGGTGGCCGGACGGCCCGGTCGGTCCGGAGCTGGCTGGGGTGGCCGGACGGCCCCGGCGTCCACCGTCCCCAGCGCCTACCGCCCCGGCCCGAACCGTCCCCGGCGCCTACTGCCCCGGCCCGCACCGTCTGCGTCCACCTCGCCCTGCGGCCGCCTGCGCGACCCCGCCGGTCCGCGCCCCCGAAGCGCACGGTGAACGGTGCCGCGGGCGTCCGCTCGCCCGCACCCGCACCCGGACCCCGACCGCCCGCCACCTCGGTCTCGGCCCACCTCACGAAGTGAGGTACCGCACACCTGCCGTAGAGTTGAGGCCGGTCGGTATGCGACCGCGGCAGATCGGAAGGGCAGCAGGCGTGACCGTCGACGACACGGGCTCCGGCGAGGGCGCGGACGCCGCCGACTCCGGCGAGGACCCGCTCGCCCTGCGCCTCGAAGGCCTGATCCTCGGTGCCGAGCGCCGCTACACCCCGTTCCAGGCGGCGCGCAGCGCCGGTGTCTCCATGGAGCTGGCGTCGAGGTTCTGGCGGGCCATGGGCTTCGCCGACATCGGGCAGGCCAAGGCGCTCACCGAGGCCGACGTGCTGGCCCTGCGCCGGCTCGCCGGTCTCGTCGAGGCGGGCCTGCTCAGCGAGGCGATGGCCGTGCAGGTGGCCCGCTCGACCGGGCAGACCACCGCCCGTCTGGCGGAGTGGCAGATGGATTCCTTCCTGGAGGGCCTGACCGAGCCCCCGGAGCCGGGCATGACCCGCACCGAGGTCACCTACCCGATCGTCGAACTGCTCCTGCCCGAGCTGGAGGAGTTCCTGGTCTACGTCTGGCGCCGGCAGCTCGCCGCGTCGGCCGGCCGGGTCGTGCAGTCGGCCGACGACGAGGAGATGGTCGACCGGCGCCTGGCCGTCGGCTTCGCCGACCTCGTCGGGTTCACCCGGCTGACCCGCCGCATGGAGGAGGAGGAACTCGGCGAGCTGGTCGAGGCCTTCGAGACCACCGCCGCCGACCTGGTCGCGGCCCGCGGCGGCCGGCTCATCAAGACCCTCGGCGACGAGGTCCTGTACGCCGCCGACGACGCGGGCACGGCCGCCGACATCGCGCTGCGCCTGGTGGAGACCATGGCGCACGACGAGACGATGCCGGAGCTGCGCGTCGGCATGGCCTTCGGCACCGTGACCACCCGCATGGGCGATGTCTTCGGCACGACCGTGAACCTCGCCTCCCGGCTGACCTCCATAGCCCCGCGGGACGCCGTCCTCGTCGACTCGGCGTTCGCCGAGGAACTGATCCGCTCCGGGGAGGCGCCCGCCTCGGAGGCGGAGGCCGCCGAAGCCGCGGCCACCGCCGAGAAAGAGGGCGAGGAACCGCCGACGTACCGCTTCGCGCTCCAGCCCATGTGGCAGCGCCCGGTGCGCGGCCTGGGCGTGGTGGAGCCGTGGCTGCTCACCCGCCGGGAGGGCCCGCCGGGCGCACCGTGACCCGCGCGTCGCACGCCCCGGGCGGACGCCCCTGGCGGCCGTCCTCAGGGGATGACGCACAGACCGATGATCGGGACGCACAGGCCCGGATCGGCGGGAGCGGACGGCTGAGGCGCCGGAGCGGGCGTCGCGGGAGGCGCAGGGCGGGTCGGTGTCGGGCTCGGACGCGGGGCGGCCGGGGGCGCCGGCGGGTTCGGTGACTCGGGGATCGTGGTCGTGCCCGGGGTGGCGTGCGCGGCGGGCGGGACCGCCACGGCCGTGGACCCGGAGGTGGCAGCCGTGGCCGGTGAGCCGTTCGGACCGCCGGGCGGCGAGGTCGGGGAGGCGCTCACCCGGGGGAGGGTGGTGGCGCTCGCGACGGTGACGGCGGCGGGGGCCGACGGGCCCGCAGCGGTACCGGGACCCGGCCGCGGCACCGCCTCGGCGGCACCGGGACCGCCCGGCGCCGGCTCGACGCCGACCCGGACCAGACTCAGCGCCCCGGCGGCCAGCGCGATCCCGCCCGCGACGAGCAGGACCCGGCGGCGCCGCGGACGACGGTGCCGCCCCCGCCGCCGATACCCGAACAGCCCCGCGCCCCCCGTGACGAGGGCGGGCCCCGGTGCCGGAACGATCCGCCCGGCCGGCTCCGCGCCCGTGGGGTCGGCGTCCTGCGTCGGCCGCGTCGATGTCTCGGTCATCTTGATCCCTCCCCGCCGCGCTCGCGCCCCCGATGCGCCGTGGCGAGCGCACGTTATGCGCTCCCTTGGGCGGTGCGACGGGAGTTGGGCGGGATGTCACTCGAACGGGTTGCCGGGCTTCGGTACGGGAACCGGACGGCCGCCCTTTCCCGTTCGCGGCTCGACTGCGATGATCGGACCCAGGCTGTTAACCCGCGTTAACCGGAGGATGTGTCGTGAGCGAGGAGCGCTACGGGGAGTTCGTGCTGGTTCGACGGCACGGCCAGGTCGCGGAGCTGGTGCTGGACCGGCCCAAGGCGATGAACGCGGTGTCGGCGGAGATGGCCCGCTCGATCGTGACCGCGTGCGCCGCGCTCGGCGCCGACCGGGAGGCCCGGGTGGTGGTGCTGACCTCCTCGCACGGGCGGGCGTTCTGCGTCGGCGCCGACCTCAAGGAGCGCAACTCCATGACCGACGCGGAGCTGGTCCGGGCCCGGCCGCTGTCGCGCGGGGCGTACACCGGCGTGCTGGAGCTGCCGATGCCGACCGTCGCCGCCGTGCACGGCTACGCGCTCGGCGGCGGCTTCGAGCTGGCGCTGTCCTGCGACGTGATCGTGGCCGACGGCACCGCCGTGGTGGGCCTGCCCGAGGTGTCGGTGGGCGTGATCCCGGGCGGCGGCGGCACGCAGCTGCTGCCCCGCCGGGTCGGCGCGGCCCGCGCGGCCGAGCTGATCTTCTCGGCGCGCCGGGTGGAGGCGCCGGAGGCGCACGCGCTGGGCCTGGTCGACCACCTGGTGGCGGAGGGCCGGGACCGGGAGGAGGCCCTGGCGCTGGCGGCCCGGATGGCCGCGAACTCGCCGGTGGGCCTGCGGGCGGCGAAGCGGGCGCTGCGGCTCGGGCAGGGACTGGACCTGAGGGCGGGCCTGGAGGTCGAGGACGCGGCCTGGCGGTCGGTGGCCTTCTCGGGAGACCGCGCGGAGGGTGTCGCGGCCTTCAACGAGAAGCGCAAGCCCGAGTGGCCGGGGGAGTGAGGCGGGCGGCCGTACCCGGCCGCGGACCGCGTCGGGGCGGGCCGTCGCAACACCTGTTCGCCGCACCAACGTCCCGAATGCACCAAAACCTCCCTAACCTGGAGTAATGGGTGAGGACATCCGGCTCGCCGCCGTCGTGGCGCTGGCCCAGGGCATGGCTGCGGCGCACACCCCTCGGGAGTGCTGGCACGCCGCGGCGGCCGGCGCCTGCCGGGCCCTGGACGGCAGTTTCGCCGCGCTCTCCGTCTGGGAGCGCGACCTGGGCCGGCTGCGGGTCCTGGTGAACGTCGGGCAGCGCGCCCCCGACGAGGAGGAGTTCCCGGAGGCCGAGGCCTACCCGGTCCACCAGTTCCCGGAGATCACCGAGTTCCTGCACGAGCGCTGGGCGGGCGGCGGCGGCCCCAACGCCTGGGTGGAGACGGCCGAGGGCACCGCTGCCGGCCGCCCCGGCTACTCGCACCGGCGGGTCGACGCCCTGCGCCGCAGGGGCCGCGGCTGCTGCCTGGTCGCGCCGGTGCTGCTGCACGGCAGGGCCTGGGGCGAGCTGTACATAGCCCGGGCCGTCCGGGCTCCCGTCTTCGCCCGCGGCGACGCCGACTTCGCCACCGTCCTGGCCTCGGTCGTCGCCGCCGGCATCGCCCAGACCGAGCGGCTTGAGGAGGCCCGGCGGCTGGCGTTCACCGACTCGCTCACCGGGCTCGCCAACCGCAGGGCCGTGGACGCCCACCTGGACGAGGCGATCGACCGGCACCGCGCGGACGGCACCGTGGTCAGCCTCGTCGTCTGCGACCTGAACGGGCTCAAGCGGGTCAACGACACCCAGGGGCACGCCGTCGGCGACCGCCTCCTCGAACGTTTCGGCTCGGTCCTGTCGCTGTGCGGGGCGATGCTCCCCGGCGCCCTCGCCGCGCGCCTCGGCGGGGACGAGTTCTGCCTGCTGGCGGTCGGCCCCCCGGCCGACGACGTGGTCGAGGCGGCCGACCAGCTCTGCCGCCGGGCCGGGCGGCTGGAGCTGGGGGAGGGGGTGGCATGCGGGGTGGCCTCGACCGCGGACCCGATCGGGCCGGTGCGCTCGGCCCGCCGCCTGTTCCGGCTCGCCGACGCCGCGCAGTACCGTGCCAAGGCGCTGCGCGCGGACCGGCCGGTGGTGGCCGGCCGGGAGGGCCCGGACGACCCCGTCCTGCGGCTGGCCGACGCGCCGCCCCGGGAACACGCCGAGCGGCGCAGCTTCCGGGGCCGCCGGCCGTGACCGTACGGCGGTACCCGCGACCGCGACCGGTGACCGTGACCTCGAAGTGACGAGGACGTAAGGGGCAACCCTGTACTCCACTAGTGACAGCGGCCGCTTTCACTGCGTACGCTCCTGAATATGGATATGCACACTGTGGTGGTGGGGACGTCCGGTGTCACCGCGTCCGACGTTCTCGCCGTGGCACGCGGCGGCGCCCGCGTCGAACTGTCGGCGGAGGCGGTCGCGGCCCTCGCGGCGGCCCGCGAGATCGTGGACGCGCTCGCGGCCAAGCCCGAGCCGGTCTACGGCGTCAGCACCGGCTTCGGCGCGCTCGCGAGCCGGCACATCAGCCCGGAGCTGCGCGCCCAGCTGCAGCGCAACATCGTGCGCTCGCACGCCGCCGGCATGGGCCCGCGGGTGGAGCGCGAGGTCGTACGGGCCCTGATGTTCCTGCGGCTGAAGACCGTCTGCTCCGGACACACCGGTGTGCGTCCCGAGGTCGCCCGGACCATGGCCGACGTGCTGAACGCCGGCATCACCCCGGTCGTCCACGAGTACGGCTCCCTCGGCTGCTCCGGCGACCTGGCCCCGCTGTCCCACTGCGCGCTCACGCTGATGGGGGAGGGTGACGCCGAGGGCCCGGACGGCGTCGTGCGCCCCGCCGGCGAACTGCTCGCCGAGCACGGGATCGCGCCCGTCGAACTGCGCGAGAAGGAGGGCCTCGCGCTCCTCAATGGCACCGACGGCATGCTCGGCATGCTGGTCATGGCCCTCGCCGACCTGGACATGCTCTACAAGTCCGCCGACGTCACCGCCGCGCTGAGCCTGGAGGCGCTGCTCGGCACGGACAGGGTGCTGGCCCCCGAGCTGCACGCGATCCGCCCGCACCCCGGCCAGGGCGACAGCGCCGCCAACATGCTCGCCGTGCTCAAGGGCTCCCAGCTCACCGGGCACCACCAGGACGACGCGCCGCGCGTCCAGGACGCCTACTCGGTGCGGTGCGCCCCGCAGGTCGCAGGCGCCGGGCGGGACACGCTCGCGCACGCGCGTCTGGTCGCCGAGCGGGAGCTGGCCGCGGCCGTCGACAACCCCGTGGTCCTCCCCGACGGGCGGGTCGAGTCCAACGGCAACTTCCACGGCGCGCCGGTCGCCTACGTCCTCGACTTCCTCGCCATCGCGGTCGCCGACCTCGGGTCCATCGCCGAGCGGCGGACCGACCGGCTGCTGGACAAGAACCGCAGCCACGGACTGCCGCCGTTCCTGGCGGACGACGCGGGCGTCGACTCGGGCCTGATGATCGCCCAGTACACGCAGGCGGCGCTGGTCAGCGAGCTGAAGCGGCTCGCCGTCCCGGCGTCGGCCGACTCGATCCCCTCCTCCGCGATGCAGGAGGACCACGTCTCCATGGGGTGGTCGGCGGCGCGCAAGCTGCGGACCGCCGTGGGCAATCTGGCGCGGATCATCGCCGTCGAGCTGTACGCGGCGTCCCGGGCGGTCGAGCTGCGCGAAGGGCTGACGCCGGCGCCGGCCTCCGCCGCCGTGATCGAGGCGGCGCGCGGCGCCGGGGTGCAGGGGCCCGGACCCGACCGGTTCCTGGCTCCCGACCTCGCCGCGGCGGAGGAGTTCGTGCGAAACGGCGCCCTGGTCCGGGCGGCCGAGAAGGTGACCGGACCGCTGCGGTAGACCGCCGGGCACGGGTGCGCGGGGGCCGCTCGCGCGGCTCCCGCGCACACCCCTGGTTCCTCGCCGCGGCCCTTCCCGAAGGGCCGCGGCGAGCCGTGCTCACTTCAGCTTCGCCGCCTGGGCCTTGACCACCGCCGGCGGGACCGCGTACGTCTTCCCGCCCATCATCGCGCCGATGTTCATCGTGAAGTACGTCGCGAGCGTGTTGCCGTGCCGCACCACCTCTGCGTGCAGCGGGCCCTTGTCGCCGTCCATGTCGGTGACCGCGGTGAACGCCACCGCCTCGTCACCGGTGCCGGTGGGCTCGGTGGCCGTGACCTTCGTGACCTTCTGCTCGTCACCGGTGGAGCCGCCCGTGAAGCCGGCCGCGCAGTCCTCGACGGCCGCCGAGAGGTCCTTCATGGCCTGCCGCGCGCCGTTCCCGTCGTACGACGACAGGTCCAGGGACGTGACGTCCAGGTTCAGCGAGTCCTTGATCGCGGCCTCGAACTTCCCGTCGGCCATGGTGTCGAGCGAGGTCGCGTCGTCGGTCGGGTCCTTCTTGTCCTGGCGGACCGTGCGGCCGATCTCCGCCCCCGCGGCGGCCGGCGCGAGGCCGGTGAGGACGTAGGCCAGCGGACGGCACTTCTCGTCGCTCGTCCTGATCCTGCTCCGGTTCGGCGCGGCCGCCCCGACCGCGTTGACCTTGTAGCCGTCCACCTCGCCCTGCGCGAGGATCCGCTGCTTCAACTCCGCCACGCTCAGGGCCTTTGCGCCGGCGGCCGGACCGGCGGCCGTGGCCGGATCCTTCGAACCCCCGTCGGAGCAGCCCGTGATGAGGGCGAGGGACAGCACGCCGCCGACGGCGAGGGCGCACATCCGCACGCCCGATGATCTCTTCATGACAGGACTGTGGGTCCCGGGTCAAGGGCCGGTCAAGTCCTTTAAAATTCCAGCCGTTCCCGGCGCACCGAATACACCACGAACCCCGCGCCGACCGCGAGGAAGAGGGTGCCGCCGATGACGTACGGCGTGGTGTCCGGGCTTCCGGTGTCGGCGAGCTGCCCGGTGTCCCCGGTCGCCTCGGTCAGCGCCCGGGCCTGCTGGGTGACGCGCGCCGCCGTCCCCTCCGACGTGCCGGTTCTCGCCGGGGTGTTCTGCGACGCGTTGGCGGACGGGACGAACCACAGCGCGCACAGGAGGGTGCCTGCGGCGGTGGCGGTCAGCAACGGGCGGCGAGCGGATGACACGGAATATCGATCCCCTTGTGACGCTGGCGAATTGGCCGTGTGAGGCGATGTTAGTGAAAATCGCGGGTCACGGGAAAGTCACGGGAGGTTTCGGCCGTACGCTCCCGGCATGAGCACTCCAGAGACATCACGTTTTGTGCGCCTTCGCGTGGAGCTGGTCCTCGAGGTCGAGGACGCCGACGAGGTCACGAAGGCCGCACTGCAGCGGATCGCCGGGGATCCCGAG
Organism: Streptomyces sp. NPDC101237; assembly: GCF_044767465.1. Taxonomy (NCBI): domain Bacteria; kingdom Bacillati; phylum Actinomycetota; class Actinomycetes; order Kitasatosporales; family Streptomycetaceae; genus Streptomyces; species Streptomyces sp. NPDC101237. The sequence continues at coordinate 496,026 of NZ_JBIWNY010000002.1, forward strand.
CTGCCCGGCGAGGAGCGTGCGCACGCCGAGACCGCTGTGACGGAGGACACCGCCGAGGCCCTCGCCCATCTCGTCGACCCGTTCGACCTGGTCGGAGAGGTGCCCGGCATCGAACTCCAGCAGGCCTCCTGGTCCAGCGAGTACGTCTCCTACGACCCTGATTCGCCGGACTGGGACCTCGACGGGGATGATGGCCTGGACGACGACGAAGAGGACCGCATCGGCTGAGCGTTCCGGGGAACCAGTGACCCCGGACGGCAACCGCCGTCCGGGGTCTCGTCGTCCTGACAGTGCACGGACCGGCCCCCGCCGCACCGCCCGCCTTGGCGGACGTGGTGTGCCCCACACCTGCCTGGCATGTGGAACGGGACCAAGCGGCCGTAGCGTTGAAGGTTCTTGACGGGGGCTTCCGGTGTGTTCGCGTACTCGGCAACGATGGAGAAGCGTGTGATGACGGACAGTAAGCGGCGCAGGGGCCTGATGGCCGCGTCCGCTCTGCTCGGCGGTGTGCTGGTGCTCACGACGTGTTCCGGCGGCGACGACAAGGCGTCCGGCGGCGGCGAGAGCTCGCAGGCGGCCCAGTCGGACCAGGCGGCGGCGAAGAAGTCGTCCAAGGCCGACATCGCGATCACGCCCAAGGACGGTTCGGACAACGCGTCGATCAACAACTCCGCCGCCGTCACCGTGAGCAAGGGCACGCTCACCAGCGTGACCATGACCACCGCCGACGGCACCGCGGTCGCGGGCGCCCTGTCCGCCGACAAGACGACCTGGAAGCCCTCCGTCCAGCTGGAGCGGTCCACGACCTACAAGGTCGCCGCCGAGGCCAAGGACTCCGCCGGTCTGGTCGCCCACGAGAACGCGTCCTTCACCACGGTCTCCCCGGCCAACAGCTTCATAGGCAGCTTCACGCCGGAGGACGGCTCGACCGTCGGCGTCGGTATGCCCGTATCGATCAACTTCGACAAGCAGATCACCGACAAGGCCGCCGTCCAGAAGGGCATCACGGTCACCTCCAGCAGCGGCCAGGAGGTCGCCTGCCACTGGTTCTCCACCCAGCGCATGGACTGCCGTCCCGACGACTACTGGAAGGAGAACTCCACCGTCACGCTGAAGCTGGCCCTCGACGGTGTGCAGGGCGCCTCCGGTGTCTACGGCGTCCAGCAGAAGACGGTCACCTTCCACATAGGCCGCAACCAGGTCTCCTACGTCGACGCCAAGACGAAGGAGATGCGGGTCACCCAGGACGGCAAGACCGTCAAGACCATTCCGATCTCGGCGGGTTCGCCCGAGCACAAGACGTACAACGGCGTCATGGTGATGTCCGAGAAGTTCAAGGAGACGCGCATGAACGGCGCGACCGTGGGCTTCACCGACAGCGACGGCAAGGGCGAGTACGACATCAAGGACGTGCCGCACGCCATCCGCCTCACCAGCTCCGGCACCTTCCTGCACGGCAACTACTGGGGCGCGAAGTCCGTCTTCGGTTCCGTGAACACCAGCCACGGCTGCGTCGGCCTGTCCGACACCAAGGGCGCCGACGACACCAGCACCCCGGCCTACTGGATGTACAGCCACTCGATCGTCGGTGACGTGGTGGTCATCTCCAACACCGGCGACAAGACGGTCTCCCCCGACAACGGCCTCAACGGCTGGAACCTCGACTGGTCGGCCTGGAAGGCCGGTTCGGCCGTCTGACGCACAGCCGCCGCACAGCACCGCCGATGCCGCCCCCAGGGGCGGCATCGGCATTTCCGGGCCCGGCCACAGCCTTCTCATGCTTCTCTTATTTCGGCCTTATCGAGCCATCACGGTGCGTCCCTACCTTGCCGTCATGTTCTTCACCTACCTGAGGCGCGAACTGCGCCGCCGCAGAAAGGCGGCTCTCGTCGTCGCCTCCGGCCTCGCGCTCGGCATCGCACTGGTCATCGTGGTCAACTCCGTGTCCAACGGCATGGGGAAGGCGCAGGACAAGGTCCTCCAGTCGCTGTACGGCCTGGGTACGGACATGACCGTCACCAAGGCCGCCTCGGCCTCCACGAGCGCCTCCCAGCGCCCCCGCTTCAACTTCGACGCGCAGAACAACGGCTCGTCGGACACGCAGAGCAGCGACCGCGTCATGGTGCAGGGCTTCACCACCCTCGCCTCCAGCACCGTCACCAAGGTCGGCGACCAGAAGGGCGTCGCGACCGCGGTCGGCGGCCTGAACCTCAACGTGGTCAAGATCAGCGGCCAGTTCACCCGCGGCCAGTTCCAGCAGAACCAGGGCTCCGGCGGCAACGGCGGCGGCTTCTCCCGCGGCGGCGGCCAGCCGCAGGGCGAGGTCCGCGGCGGTGGCGCGAACTTCGACGTCAACGCGTACACGGTCTACGGCACCGACGTGACGCAGACCGAGGTCGGCCCGCTGACCTCGTCGAAGATCACCAGTGGCCGTACCTTCAAGGCGACCGAGACCGACGCCAAGGTGCTCGTCGCCGACTCGGCGTACGCCAAGGAGAAGAAGTACAAGGTCGGTTCGACCGTCACCGTCAACAAGGTCAAGTACACGATCATCGGCATCGCGACCGCCGACAGCGGTGACGCGGCGGCCAACCTGTACATGCCGCTGAAGCAGGCGCAGACGCTGGCCGACGAGAAGGACAAGGTCACCACGATCTACGTCAAGGCGACCGACTCCCAGCAGATCTCGGCCGTCAAGTCGACCATCCAGAAGAACGTCACGGGTACGACGGTCACCACCTCCGCCGACCTCGCGGACACCGTCTCCGGTTCCCTGTCCACGGCGTCCTCGCTCGCCTCCAACGTCGGCAAGTGGCTGTCCGTCGCGGTGCTCGTGGCCGCGTTCCTGGTCGCCGGTCTGCTGACCTCCTCGGCGGTCTCCCGCCGGGTCCGCGAGTTCGGCACGCTGAAGGCGCTGGGCTGGAAGTCCCGCCGGGTCACCGGACAGGTCGTCGGCGAGGCCATGGTCAACGGCCTGGTCGGCGGCGCGCTCGGTATCGCGCTCGGTCTCGCGGGCGCCTACGTCGTCACCGCGATGAGCCCGACGCTGGACGCCTCGCTCGGCGGTGGCGGCGGCGGCGCGGGCCGCGCTACCGGCGGTGGCGGTTTCGGCGGCGGCGGTGGCGGCTTCGGCGGCGGTCCCGGCCGCCAGACCGCCAAGACCCTGGAGGTCGCCCTGACGGCACCCGTCAGCGTGACGACGATCGCGGTGGCGGTCGGCCTCGCGGTGGCCGGCGGCCTGATCGCGGGCGCGTTCGGCGGCTGGCGGGCGTCGAGGCTGCGGCCCGCGGACGCGCTGCGCCGGGTCGAGTAGGAGACGTCGTCCCGCAAGGGTCGCGGGGAACCGCGCGACCAGCCCCCACCGGCCCGCGGCCGGCACCGCACCGCCCCACCCCGAACCCTCCCAGGAGCCACCATGTACGAACTCAGAGACGTCACCAAGCTCTACTCCCGCGGCAAGGACACCGTCCGCGCCCTCGACGGCGTCGGCCTCGCCATCGCGGACGGCGACCGCCTGGTCATCCAGGGCCCCACCGGCGGCGGCAAGTCCACGCTCCTGCAGATGCTCGGCGGCCTGGACCGGCCGACCTCCGGCGAGGTCGTCCTGGACGGCACCGACCTGGCCAGGCTCTCCGAGACCAGGCTGACCCGGGTCCGCAGCGAGAACATCGGGTTTGTGTTCCAGTCGTTCAACCTGATCCCGACGCTCACCGCCCAGGAGAACGTCGAGACCGCCCTCGTCCCGCTCGGCGTCAAGGCCAGGGAGCGCCGCGAGCGGGCCGCCGAGGCGCTGACCTCGGTCGGCCTCGGCGAGCGCCTCGGGCACCTGCCCTCCGAGATGTCCGGCGGCCAGCAGCAGCGCGTCGCCATCGCCCGGGCCCTGGTCAAGCAGCCCAAGGTGCTGCTCGCCGACGAGCCCACCGGCAACCTCGACGAGGGCATGCGCGACGAGATCATGGACGTGCTGGAGCGCATGTGGAAGGAGCACGGGCTGACCTTCATCATGGTCACCCACGACTCCGCGATCGCGAGGAAGGCCCCGCGGGTGGCGACCATCCGCAAGGGCAAGATCACCGTCAAGGAGAACGCGGGCGCGTGAGGTGCGTCACGGAGCAGTCGCGTGTAGCACCGAACTCCCCCGCATGACCGCGCAGTTGCGTAACAGTGTCCGCCACGGCGGGTAACACTTCCCCGGTCCCTCTCTTACCGGCCTCTCATCTATTGAGCCCGCTGATCACCCCCCGGCATACTCCGTGTTCCGGGGGGTTGGCGTACGTGCGTACGAGGCTTCCCTCGGCCGGGTGAACGGGGAGTTCGCCCAGGACACCGTCTCCAGGGGGAGTCTTGCGCAGACAACTGAAAAGGGCTGCCGCGGCCACGGTGGCCACGGCGGCGGCCGTCGCCCTCGCCGCGGGCATGACCAGCCCGGCGTCGGCGAAGCCGGAACAGCGCACCCCGGCCGCCGCCGCGGCGGCCTCGGTCGCCGGCAGGCACCACGTCACCCTGATCACCGGTGACCGCGTCACCCTCGACACCAAGGGCCGGGTCGTCGGCCTGGAACGGGCCGCGGGACGCGCGCACATACCCTTCCAGATCCGCAAGGCCGGCGGGCACACCCTCGTCGTCCCCGGTGACGCCCTGCGGCTGGTCGCCTCCGGCACGCTGGACCGGCGGCTCTTCGACGTCACCGAGCTGGACAAGGCAGCGACCCGCAAGGCGCAGCGGGGCGGCCTGAAGGTCATCGTCGGCTACCGGGGCGCCGCCGGCACCGCGAGGGCCGAGGTCCGTGACGCCGGCACCCTGCGGCACAGCCTGCGCACGCTCAACGCGGACGCCGTGCAGACCCCGGTCAAGGACGCGCCGGAGCTGTGGGACGCCGTCACCGACGGGGGCAGGGCCGCCTCCGGCATCGCCCACGTCTGGCTCGACGGGGTCCGCAAGGCCAGCCTCGACAAGTCCGTGCCGCAGATCGGCGCCCCCAAGGCCTGGGCGGCGGGGTACAACGGCAAGGGCGTCAAGATCGCCGTCCTGGACACCGGTGTGGACACGACCCACCCGGACCTCAAGGACCAGGTGATCGAGTCCAGGAACTTCACCACCGCAGCCGACGCCTCGGACCACTTCGGCCACGGCACGCACGTCGCGTCCATCGCGGCGGGCACCGGCGCCAAGTCGCACGGCAAGTACACCGGCGTCGCGCCCGGCGCGAAGATCCTCAACGGCAAGGTCCTGGACGACACCGGCTCCGGCGACGACTCCGGCATCCTGGCCGGCATGGAGTGGGCCGCGGCCCAGGGCGCCGACGTCGTCAACCTCAGCCTGGGCGGCTACGACACCCCGCAGATCGACCCGCTGGAAGCCGAGGTGAACAAGCTCTCCGCGGAGAAGGGCATCCTGTTCGCGATCGCCGCGGGCAACGAGGGCCCCGAGTCGATCGGTTCACCGGGCAGCGCGGCCGCCGCGCTCACCGTCGGCGCCGTCGACGGCGCCGACCGGCTCGCCGACTTCTCCTCCACCGGCCCCAGCGCCGAGGGCACCATCAAGCCGGACGTCACCGCACCCGGCGTCGACATCACCGCGGCCGCCGCCAAGGGCAGCGTCATCGACCAGGAGGTCGGCGAGAACCCGCCCGGCTACCTGACCATCTCGGGCACGTCGATGGCGACCCCGCACGTCGCCGGCGCCGCCGCGATCCTCAAGCAGGAGCACCCCGACTGGGGCTACCAGCAGCTCAAGGCCGCGCTGACCGGCTCCGCCAAGGGCGGCAGGTACACGCCGTTCGAGCAGGGCGCGGGCCGGATCCAGGTCGACCGGGCCATCAAGCAGACCGTGGTCGCCGACCCGGTGTCGGTCGACTTCGGTGTCCAGCAGTGGCCGCACACCGACGACACCCCGGTCACCAAGCAGCTCACCTACCGCAACCTCGGCACCAAGGACGTCACGCTCAGCCTCTCGGCGAGCGCCACCGGCCCGCGGGGCGCGGCGGCCCCGGCCGGATTCCTCAAGCTGGGCGCGACCAAGGTGACCGTCCCGGCCGGCGGCACGGCCGCCGTCGGCGTCACGGTCGACACCCGGCTGGGCGGCACCCTCGACGGCGCCTACTCGGCCTACGTCACGGCCACCGGCGACGGCCAGAGCGTCCGGACGGCGGCCGCGGTCCAGCGTGAGGTGCAGTCGTACAGCGTCACCGTCAAGCACATCGGGCGCGACGGCGCCCCGGCCGGTGTCTACAGCACCGACCTGGTGGGCTCCTCGGGTCTCGCCGAGGGCCGTGACTACGCGGTGCCCGCCGACAACTCCGGGACCGTCACGATCCGGGTGCCCAAGGGCACCTACCTGCTCGACGCCCTGATCGCCAAGGACCTCACCACCTTCGACGGCGGCGTCGACTGGCTGGTCCAGCCGAAGCTCAGCGTCACCCGGGACCTCACACTCACCCTCGACGCCCGGACCACCAAGGCCGCCGACATCACCGTGCCTGACCCGCGGGCCAAGCCCGGCTTCGCGACGGTCGACTACATGTACGACCCGGTGGGTGTCGGGTTCGGAATCGGCTTCGACACCTTCGACAAGATCCGGATGGCGCCGCTGGGCGGCGAGGTCGCGAGCGGCCTCTTCCAGACCTGGAGCGGCCAGTTCACCAAGGGCGCCGGCGAGGAGTACGACGTCGCCACCACCGCCCAGGTCAAGAGGATCCAGGGCGACAAGGTCCGGCACTTCAAGGCCGGCGAGCTCGCCACGGTGGTGAACAGCCTCGGCGCCGCCGCCCCCGGCAAGACCGGCGCGGTCAGCCCGTGGGGCATCATCGGCGAGGACATGGTGATGGGCGGCTACACCGAGCAGAAGCTGCCCGGCAGCCGCACCGTCCACGTCTCCACCGTCGACGGCGCCCAGTGGGGCTTCGACTTCGGCCAGTTCAGCGGCCACGACGCCCAGGGACTGCCGGTCGCCGACGCCTTCTACAGCAGCGACCCCCAGCGGTACGAGGCCGGCAAGAGCTATCGGAACACCTTCAACAGGGCGGTCTTCGGCCCGCACCTGGACAGCATGTACGGCCTGTACCGCGACGGGAACCAGATCTCGGGCGTCGTCCCGCTGTTCTCCGACAGCGGCAAGCACGCCGGTTCCTCCGACTTCCTGTCGGTGAACACCACCCTGTACCGCAACGGCGCCAAGGTTGGCTCCAACAAGGACCCGCTGTTCGGCGACGGCGTCTTCACCGTGCCGTCCGCCGACGCCGAGTACCGGCTGACCACCTCGGTGATCCGCTCGGTCAAGGTCGCCGCCGCCTCCACGCGGATCGACGCGAGCTGGACCTTCCGCTCCAAGAAGCCGACCGGCCTCGGCCCGGTCCGGCTCCCGGCGTCGACCGCGCGCTTCGGCGCCGCCACCGGCTCGGACAGCCGCGTCGAGGCCGGCCGGACGGTCTCCTTCCCGGTCACCGTCGAGGGCGCGGCCGCCGGCCGCAACCTGAAGTCCCTCTCGGTCTACGTGTCGTACGACTACGGCAAGACCTGGAAGAAGCTGACGGTCACCCACGGCAGGATCACCGTCAAGAACCCGGCGAAGGGCAAGGCGATCTCGTTCCACGCCAAGATCGCCGACAAGAAGGGCAACAAGTCCACGATCTCGGTCTACAACGCGTACTACGCCAAGTGAGCCGCGACCGCTGAACACCCGCACGCGGAACGGCCCGCCGGAAGCAGTGCTTCCGGCGGGCCGTTCGCGCACCCCGGGACGGGCTCAGGGCATGGCGACGCGGGTCGCGTCCGTGCCCCAGCTGGCCAGCAGCCGCAGCGCCTGCGCCGACGCGGAGCCCGGCTCCGCGTGGTACGTGACCAGCGCCTGGTCCGGGTCGTCCGGAATCCGGAACGACTCGTAGCTGAGGGACAGCTCACCCACCAGCGGATGGTGCAGGTGCTTCAGGCCGTGGCTCTTCTCCTTGACGTCGTGCGTCGCCCACAGCCGCCGGAACTCCTCGCTCTTCACCGACAGCTCGCCGACCAGCGCCGAGAGCCGGGTGTCGTCGGGAAAACAGCCCGCGTCCATGCGCAGCAGACAGACGATGTCGATCGCCTTCTGCTCCCACTCGACGAAGAGATCCCGGTACTCGGGCCGCAGAAACACCAGCCGCGCCCAGTTGCGCTCCGCGACCGGCAGCTCCGACCAGTCACCGAAGACCGCGGCCGCCATCCCGTTCCACGCCAGGATGTCCGAGCGCCGACCGCCGATGTACGCCGGCACGCCCTCCATCGCCTCCAGCAGCTGCCCCAGCGCGGGCCGCACCTGCTGCGGCCGCGCCGACGTCCGCTTCTTGTGCTGCTTGCCCTTGGCCAGGTGCATGAGGTGCGCGTGCTCGGCGTCGGTCAGCCGCAGCGCCCGCGCGATCGCGTCCAGCACCTCCGCCGACACGTTCCGCCCGTTGCCCTGCTCCAGGCGCGTGTAGTACGCCACCGACACCCCGGCCAGCTGCGCCAGCTCCTCGCGGCGCAGCCCCGGCACCCTGCGGTGCCGCCCGAAGTCCGGCAGCCCCACGTCGCCGGGGAGCAGCCTGGCCCGCCGGGTGCGCAGGAATTCGCTGAGCTCGGCACGCCGGTCCAGGGGCGCGGAGGGGGAGGTCGGGGGCAGCTCTTCCATACGTCCAGTATTCACGGTCGTACGCACGCGAACCTGACCCCGCCAGTGGTAGGCACGGCGGACGTACGCAGAGGCGGGGGCTGGGTGGCGGACGTAGCGTGGAGGACGCTGGACGCGTGCCCGGGGAAGAAGGCGACCGGGTACGACCACACCGCTAGGAGAACCTCCCTCATGACCACTGTTGCTGCTTACGCCGCGCCCGCCGCGAAGGCTCCGCTGGAGCGGACCATGATCGAGCGGCGCGCGGTCGGTGAATTCGACGTCCTCATCGACATCGAGTTCGCCGGTATCTGTCACTCCGACATCCACCAGGCCCGCGAGGGCTGGGGTACGGCGATCTTCCCGATGGTGCCCGGTCACGAGATCGCGGGCGTCGTCTCCGAGGTCGGCACGGGTGTCACGCGGTACGCGGTGGGGGACCGCGTGGGCGTCGGCTGCATGGTCGACTCCTGCCGTGAGTGCGACAACTGCAAGGCCGGTCTCCAGCAGTACTGCACCGGCGGCGGCCCGACCTTCACGTACAACGGCGTCGGCAAGGACGGGCAGCCGACCTACGGCGGCTACTCGCAGAAGGTCGTCGTCGACGAGAACTACGTCGTCCGCATCCCGGACGGCCTCTCCCTCGACGTCGCCGCTCCGCTGCTGTGCGCCGGCATCACCACCTACTCGCCGCTGAAGCACTGGAACGCCGGCCCCGGCAAGAAGGTCGCCGTGGTGGGGCTCGGCGGTCTCGGGCACATGGGCGTCAAGATCGCCGCCGCTCTCGGCGCGGAGGTCACCGTCCTGTCCCAGTCGCTGCGCAAGAAGGACGACGGCCTGAAGCTGGGCGCCAGCGACTACCGGGCGACCAGCGACCCGAAGACCTTCGAGGACCTCAAGGGCACGTTCGACATCATCCTGAACACGGTGTCGGCGCCGCTCGACTTCGCCGCGTACCTGTCGCTGCTGCGCACCGACGGCGCGATGGTGAACGTCGGCATCCCGGAGGAGCCGGTGCACATCCTGCTCTCCTCCGTCTTCGGAAACCGCCGCTCCCTCACCAGCTCCGGCATCGGAGGCATCCAGGAGACCCAGGAGATGCTGGACTTCTGCGCCGAGCACCAGCTGGGCGCGGAGATCGAACTGATCGACGCGAACCAGATCAACGAGGCCTACGAGCGGGTCCTCAACAGCGACGTCCGCTACCGCTTCGTGATCGACACGGCCACCATCTGAGTCACCCCCGCCGCCTCCGGCCGAACAGCCGGAGCGGACAGGGGCCGCCGACCCGGTGGGCGTACGCACCCCGGGACCTCCAGCGGAGGTCCCGGGGTGCGGGTCACCAGGCCGGTGGCCGCCGGTGGCCCGCGCTGAGACAACGCCTGCCTCGGACGGTGCCGGGCGTACGTTGGACAGGAGGAGGTCCCACGATGACCGTGAACCTGAACCACACCATCGTCGCCGCCCACGACAGCCACGCGTCGGCGAGGTTCCTGGCCGACATCCTCGGTCTCCGCGTCAGCCCGGAGTACGGCCCGTTCGTCCCGGTCGCACTGCCCAACGGCGTGACCCTCGACTACATGGAGAGCGCCGGGGAGATCCCGCCGCAGCACTACGCCTTCCTGGTCTCCGAGGACGACTTCGACGAGATCTTCGGCCGCGTGCGGAACGCGGGCCTGGACTACTGGGCCGACCCGCACCACAGCAGGCCCGGCGAGATCAACACCAACGACGGCGGCCGCGGCACCTACTTCGACGACCCCAACGGCCACATCCTGGAGATCCTCACCCGCCCCTACGGCAGCGGCGGCTGACCCGGCGCCCCGCCCACCGCGTCACCCCCGCAGGCCCTTGATCCCGTCCTGCGCGGCCATCACCAGCTCGACCGCACGGTTGTCGGACGCCGGCTCACGCATCTGGTTCGTCACGTAGGCGATCGCCATCCGCTCGTCCGGGTCGACCCAGACCAGCGCGCCGCCCCAGCCGCCCCAGCCGAGGGAGCTGCCGAACAGGCCGTAGCCCAGGCCGTACCGGGAGGGCATGCCGAGGATCCGGTCGACACCGTCGAACTGCACCTCCCGGGCCCGCGCGCACCCCTGCGGCGACAGCACCCGCGCCCCGCCGACCGTCCCGCCGCAGGCGAGCACGGACTGCACGAGGGCGACCGAACGGGCGTTGCCGAACCCGCTGGCGGCGGGGATCTGGGCGCGCCGCCACGCGAGGGAATTGCCGTCCCGGACGCGCAGGACGGCGACACCGGGGCGGGTCGCGCCGCTGTCCCCGGCCCCGGCCGCGTAGTCCTCGTCCCGGCCCGGCGGCGGCACGGTGAGCGCCACCCTGCGGTCGTCCTCGGCACCCAGCCCGATGTGGAAGTCCGCGCCCAGCGGCCCGGCCACCTCGGCCGCGAAGAACTCGCCCACGCTCCGCCCGGTGATCCGGCGCACCACCTCACCGACCAGGAACCCCTGGGTCAGGGAGTGGTACCCGGCCGCCGTCCCCGGCTCCCACCGCGGAGCCTGCCCGGCGAGCCGCGCCGTGGCCGTCGTCCAGTCGTACAGCTCCGCCACCGGACCCTCCCAGTCGGGCAGCCCGGCGGTGTGCGAGAGCACGTGCCGCACCAGCACGCCCGCCTTGCCCGCCGCGGCGAACTCCGGCCAGTACCGGGCCACCGGCGCGTCGGGATCCAGCTCACCCCGGTCGATCAGGACGAGCGCGCACAGGGCCGTCATCGTCTTGGTCACGGAGAACACGTTGACGATCGTGTCCCGCTCCCACGGCACGCCGCGGGCCGCGTCGGCGAACCCGCCCCACGCGTCGACCACGGGCCGGCCGTCCACGAAGACGGCGACGGCACCTCCCGCGTCCCCCTCGTCCAGCAGCCCGGAGAGCATGGTGGGCACGGCGGTGAACAACTCGTCCCAGGAGCCTCGGATCTCGGCCATGAGAGCCATTGAGCCCGCGGCGCCCGGCGGACGCAACCCAATTCCCGGCGGCCTCCCGGCGGGGTTGGTGCGGGGCCCGCGGGGCGGCGGCCCGCCGGAGGCCCGGAGGCCCGGAGGGCAGGCGGGCAGGTGGGCAGGTGGGCAGGTGGTCGCGACCGGTGCGCGCCGTGCGCGGTCACCACCGGGCCCGTGCGGAGGGGACGCGGAATCGCCCGGGGTCCTCGCGTGTTGTGGGGAGTGGGCGCGGGAGGCCGCGATGTACGGGCCGAACAGCCCGAGTGACCGAGCTGAGAGAAATTGGAGGGTCCGTAATGGCTGGGCAGACGCAGAGGGCCGTGCTGGCGGGCGGATGCTTCTGGGGGATGCAGGACCTGATCCGCCGGCTTCCGGGCGTGACCGGGACCCGGGTCGGATACACCGGTGGGGACGTGCCGAACGCGACGTACCGCAACCACGGGACGCACGCGGAGGCCATCGAGATCCTCTTCGACCCGGAGAAGACCGACTACCGGGCGATCCTGGAGTTCTTCTTCCAGATCCACGACCCGAGCACCAAGAACCGCCAGGGCAACGACATCGGCCTCAGCTACCGCTCGGCGATCTACTACGTCGACGACGAGCAGAAGCGGATCGCCGAGGACACCATCGCGGACGTGGACGCGTCCGGACTGTGGCCGGGCAAGGTCGTCACCGAGGTCGAGCCGGTCGGCCCGTTCTGGGAGGCCGAGCCCGAGCACCAGGACTACCTGGAGCGCTACCCGGACGGCTACACCTGCCACTTCCCGCGCCCGGGCTGGCGCCTGCCGGCCCGCGCGGAGAGCTGACCACGACCGTCCCGCACCGGGGCCGGGGGCACGCGACACGCCCCCGGCCCCGGCCGCACGCCCCGGCGCTACGATCCCCACCGTGGCAGGCGGAGACGACGACACACGAAGGTCCGGAACGACCCGACGGCTCGGCCCGGACGGCGCCTGGCGGGCCGTCCTCCTGCTCGACGCGCTCCTGACCTGTTTCTTCGCCGTCCTGCCCGGCACATGGTCGACGCGCGATCAGATCGACCCGGCGGAACCGGGCCCGATCCTGCCCCAGCCGTCCGACACCTTGCTCGTCGGCGCGGTGGTCCTGCTGCTCGGGCCGCGTGTCAGGCCTTCAGCCGGGCCCGGTCGCCCATCACCACGACCGGGTGAAGGTGCGGATCGAGGGTGCGCAGCAGGGTCTTCATGCCGGACTCGGGAAGGGTGACGCAGGCGGACGTGCCGTCACCGTGGTCCAGGTGCAGCCATATGCCGCCGCCCTTCTCCACTCCCTGGGGACGGGTCCAGTCGAACGGCGGTACGCCCTTGAGCCGGTTGTAGTCGATGGCGATGACGTAGTCGAACTGGTGGGCGGTGTCCTCGTCCACGTCCTCGTCGATCATCGACGTGAAGGCGTTGTCGTCGTACCAGTAGCGCAGGTGGCTGCCCGGATCCTCCAGGGACCCTCCCGCGTCGGTCAGGGAGAAGACGCCGACGGGACTGCGGTCGTCGTCCAGGCGGTGCGCGGTCGTCCAGCCCGACCTGCCGTTGTGCGCGGGCCAACTGCCCTTGATCTTCCAGGAGTCGTTCTGCTTCTGGTAGAGCACGACGGTGCCCACGTCGGAGTCCCGGCCGTCGCCGTAGACGACCACGGCCTGCTGGGCCCGGGCCGGTACGCGCTTGGACATGAGGCTTCCGACGCCCGGCAGGGGCGGTGCCTTCTTCGGGGCGGGCGGGTGCGACGCGGACGGGATGTTGACACCCGGGGCGCCGACGTGACTGCTGTGGCCGCCCGGTCCGGCGCACGCCGCGGTCGCGGCCAGCACGACCGAGCAGGCGACGGCGGCGGATATGACATGACGTGCGCCACCGCGCCGCGCCGACGAAGAACAGGTGCGTATGAGAGTTGATGTCCGCATGACCGTGATCCTGTGGCGGGATGCCCCCGGCACGCATCCCGGACAGGGCATCCGGGCTAGCGCTGTCCGGCGGACGAGTTCACGGGGGGCCGACCGTGTGACGCCGGCCGGACGTCCGGCGGCAGCGGGCGTCAGGACCCGGGGACGCGCGAGCCGCCGATCCGGCCCCGGCAGGCGTGCGCGTCGACGTCGCTGCCGCACACGACGGTGACCACGTGCCGCCCGGCGAAACGCGCGGTCCTCCAGGACGGCCGCGACACCGAGCGCGGCCGACGGCTCCACGACCAGCCCGGCGTGCTCCAGGAGCATGCGCATGCCGACGACGACCGACGCCTCCCGGACCAAGATCACCTCGACGTCCGGCGCCAGGGCCTTCACGACGTGACCGACACCGGTGGCCGGCGCCCCGCCGCCGAGCGCGGTCAGGACGGCGTCGAACGACGGCAGCGCATCGGCCAGTTCCAGGCCGGCGGTGGCCGCGCCCTCACAGGTCTCCCCGTCCAGGCTGTCCTCCAGCCGCCGGACGCCGTCGTACCGCGCGACGGCCGCCGCGCGGTCCCGGGCCGACTCGCGGTCGCCTTCGGCCAGTTCGAGCCGGGCGCCAAGCGCGCGGACCCGGTCGAGCTTGGCCGCCGTCGCCGCGCGGGACGCCACGACGGTCACGTCGAGTCCCCGGCGCCGCCCCGACCAGGCGAGTGCCTGGCCGAGGTTGCCCGCCCCGCCGCACACCACGGCCGGCGAGCACCGGGCCGCGAGGAGGCTCGCGGCCAGTTCGGTACCGCGGCCCGTGAAACTCCGTACCGGGTTGGCCGTTTCGAGCTTGATGCTCACCGTGCGACCCAGGCCCGGCTCCAGCGCTTCGCAGCGGTGGAGCGGGGTGTCGAGGAACACCGGGTCGAGCACCCGGCGGGCCCGCCCGGATCCGGCCGGTGTCGAGGCGCGTCCCCCGCAGGGCGCGGCAGCCCAGCGCCGTGGCCGACGCGTCCGTGTCGCTTCGCGGCGGGCCGGTGACCGTCCCCTATGCTCTGGTCGCCTCGGAGGTCCGGAACCCGGCTCCCGAACCCGACTTCTGATCTTCACGGAGGGCAGTACGGCGGGGATCAATCGCGAACGCCTCGTCAGGACACTGACGTTCTGGCTGCGCCCCGCGTTCGCGCTGCGGGTCGTGGGCCGGTTCCAGCGGATCGTCGGCTTCGACCGCTCGATGGCCCTGGCGTCCAGCGCGCTGACGACGCTGATCCCGCTCTCCATCCTTCTCGGCGCCCTCCTGAGCACCTTCGCGCACGCCGACGCCGCGGCGCGGATCATCAGGCGCTACCACCTCACCGGAGCGGGAGCCACCGCCGTCGACTCCCTGTTCTCGCCCGCCGAAGGCACCAGCGCGAGCGTGGGCGTCTTCGGTGCCGTGTTCCTGGTCATCTCGGTGCTGAGTTTCGCGCGCGCGGCCCAGCGGCTCTTCGAACAGACCTGGGACCTCAAGCCGCTCGGCGTGCGCAACACCCGCAACGGCCTGTGGTGGATCCTCACCTTCGGCGGCTACGCGGCGGTGACCGCGCTGCTCTCCGCACCCCGCGGCGGGAGCGTGCTGGGGGTGGCCGCCGCCCTGTGCGGCGTTCCGGTGACCGCCGCCTTCCTGGTCTGGAGCGGCCGGATCCTGTCCGCGCGACGGATCGGCCGACGGGACCTGCTGCCGTTCGCCGTCGCGGGCGCCGTCCTGACGGCGGCCTGTTCGGTCGGCGCGAAGCTGTACATGCCCCGCCTGTTCAACTCCTCCGTCGAGCGCTACGGCGTGGTCGGCGCCGTCTTCGCGATGGTCTCCGCCCTGTTCGCCGTCGGCCTCGTCCTCGTCGCGTCGGCGGCCCTGGGCCGGGAGGTACGGGACGAACTCGGCCGGATCCGCCAGGGCCACCGCCCGTCCGACCACGAGGTCCGCCGCGAGTGGGACCTCGTGGTCGGCCAGGCCAGATCCCGCTGGCGCACGGCCCGCGACCAGGTCTCCGGCCACCGGCCCAGGGGCTGAACGACACCGCACGGCCCCGCGGACTCTCGCCGGATCCCGGCCGGACGGACCTCAGGGCGCGAACAGCCACCCCAGCGCGGCGAGGCTCTTGTCGACGTACCGCTCCTGTCCCGTCTCCAGGCCGTGGGCCAGGTCCTCGAAGACCCCGCATCTGGCGTAGAACACGGCGCGTTCGACGAGAACCGCCGTGTCCTCGGTGCCGGTTCGGCGGCCGTGGACGGCGGCGCGGGTCGCGGCCGGGCCGAGATCGCGGTGGATCAGCCCGACGTCGCGGGCCGGGTCGACGAGCGCCGCGTCGCTCCAGTCGATGACGCCGGTCACCGTCCACGTGACCGGGTCGACGAGGACGTGCTCGATCCCCAGATCGTTGTGGGAGAACACCGGGGTGGGGCCGTCGTCGGGCGGCGCGGCGGCCAGGAACGCCTCGACGGGCCGCCGGTGACCGGCCGGTATCCGCCCGGCCACCGTCTCGTAGTCCTCCGCGGCCTGCCGGTGCCACTCGGCCGTCGGCTGGTGGTCCGCGTCCACCAGGCCGGCCAGCCGCGCGGCCGGCACGGCGTGCAGCGCGGCGAGGAACCCACCGAGCGCGGCCCCGGTCGACGTGCCGTGCGCCGAGCGTCCGGGCAGCGGCAGCTCCAGCAGCGGGACGCCGGGGAGCTTCCGGTAGGCCAGGCAGCCCTGCTCCGCGACCGTGAACACCGGCTCGGGGACGGGCAGCGGCGAGAATCCGGCGACGGCGGCGAGCAGTCGGGCCTCCCGGTCCACCAGGGCGCCGCGCCGCGCCGGATCGGGCTCCTTGGCGAAGCGCACGACCAACTCGCCGTTCACCTCGTACGCCAGGTTGTCCACACCCTCGCCGAGCGGCACCACGGACGCGACCCGGTAGCCGGGCATCCGCGCGGCCACGATGCCGGGGACGTCCGCGGCACGGCCGCCTCCGCGACGGGACACGCGCCCACCCTACGGCTCAGAGCCGGCTGTACTTGTCGATGTCCTCGGTGAACTCCTCGATCGTGTGCGGGGTCAGCGTCGGCCGGGTGTCACCGATGGCCGTCATGTAGTCCTCGGTGGTGGCCGCGCGCCCCTGGCGATGCGTGACCTCGTACTCGAACGCCGCCTGGGCCCCCTTGCGGGCGGCGAATTCGATGTCGGCCGGCGTGAACAGCTCGCTGGCCTGCACCAGTCGGCCGAGATCCACCGAGTTCTCCGAGGCCCTGAGATAGCGGGCCCAGATCGCCGCGCGGGCGGTGGGGTCCGGCGGCCCGATGGGGATGACGTAGTCGAACCGGCCAGGCCGCAGGAACGCCGCGTCCAGCGAGCGCACCGAGTTGGTGGCGCAGGCCAGCAGCCGTGCGTCGTGCTCGCGGAAGACGGGGATCAGCTTGAGCAGCTCGTTGGTCACGCCGTGCCCGGGGTCGACCGCCCTCCCGGAGCGCACACCGGCGATCTCCTCGACCTCGTCGATGAAGAGCAGCACGGAGTCCAGCTCCGCCAGGTCCGCGAAGGCCTCCCGCAGCGCCACGGCCAGCCCCTCGTTCGTGTCGGCCGCGAGCCGGGAGGGGAACAGCTCCACGAACGGCCAGCCGAGCCGTGAGGCCACCGCCTTGGCGAAACTGGTCTTCCCGGTGCCCGGCGGGCCGAACAGGATGATCGACTTGGGCGGGACGACGGCGTAGCGGTCCGCGAGCGCCGGCTCGGTCAGCGGCAGGACGACCCGGCGTTCGACGATCTCCTTCTCCCGCTCCATGCCGGCCATGGCGTCCCAGAGCCCCTCGGGCAGCATGCGGCCGCCCAGCGCGGCGAGGACGTCGGCGTTCGCGGTGCCGGGCGGTTCGAGCTTCTCGTAGTAGGTCAGGCCGGACCGCGACCGGTAGCCCGAGTTCTCCAGGGCCTTCGTCCCGGCGGCCCCGGCCGGCAGCAGCGCGCTGACGTGGCGTACTCCCAGAGCCCGCAGCCGTCGTTCCAGCTCGGTGAGGAGCGCGCTGCCGATCCCGCGCTCGCGCCAGCGGGAGGCGAGCGCCACCAGCAGGATCCATCCCCGCTTGTCGGTGGCCTGGGCCACGGCCATGCCGACCAGCTGGCCGCCGACCACCGCGACCACCGCCGTCTGACCGGCCTTCGCCGCGGCCATCACCTCGGAGACGGGGAACACCCGGTGCTCGTCGGCCTGCCGGCTCTGGTCCCAGATCTGGATGGCCTGGTCGAGATCGTCGTCGTGATAGTCACGCAGATGCCAAGCGGGCATCGCCACCACCTCACCCGGCGCGGAGTACCCATTGTCCTCTGTGCGGTGCTTCGTGGCGAACCAGGTCCCCCCCCGAAATCGCGGTGCGACGCGCGGACCGGGGTCGTCAGGGTCCCTCCCCACGGGCACGGACATCCACGGGGATCGAGTTCCGCCCTCCCTGCGCCGGGACCGAGGACAACGACGGCGAGTCGTGGGTGGCCGCCCCGCACTTCTGGCCGCTCTACGACGAGGTTGACCACACGTCCTTCGGCCCCCTCTTCGGCGTCCGCAACGACGCGGGGTAGGGGTTCGGGCCGCTCGCACCCGGTCGAGGTCTTCCCGCCGACACGTCGAGCGGCCTGCGGGCAGGGCTGGACCCCCGGACCGACCAGGGCGAGCTGGACGGCGTGAGCCGGATCAGCTGGGCCGAGAACGCCTCCGTCGATCCGACCTGGGCCGAACGCCGTCACGCGGAAGCCACCACCTCGCCGGCCATGACCTCAGGAGGGTGGGGGAGCAGTGACGCGAGGTGGTCCCGTACGAAGTCCGAAGCCATCGAGATCGACTCCTCCGCGCCGGCCCGGTCCCGGAAGACGCTCGTCGAGACCATCACGCCGTTCCCGGCGTCGATCCAGTAGTAGGCCACGAAGCCGGACACTTGACGCATGAGCGGCACGAACCCCTCGCTCACGCGACGCGCCGCCTCCGCCGGATCGGTCACTCCTTCGTACCGCCGGACCGCTACGTACATCCCCGAGCTCCTCACGGCGTACCGGATTCGTCCTCTTGCCGAGACGGGGTATCCCGGCGGCGGCCGTCCGGCGCACGACGCGTCCGGGAATCATCCGAAGGGCCGCCCTGGCTGATCCGAACGGCGGTTGCCGGCCCTGCCGCGACGGTTCGTTTCACCCGCCGTTTCGTTGCGCGGATTGAAACGTCCCGTCCCCCCCGTGGGCAGAAGTCCTGTCTGTCGGGCGGCCCGTCACCCGTGGAGGTGGGCGAGTGACGCGTCGTCGACGGGATAGGGGCGTTCCTGCGGCAGCAGTCGGGCCGCGGAGGTCAGGTCGCCGGCGCTGACGAGTGCGTGGATCTCGTGGGCGAGCGGGGTCACGTCGCGGATGGTGAGCGTCCACTCGTCCGCGTAACGTCGTGCCGCGTCGCCGGACAGGCCGAGCTGCAGGGACCGGTACGGCAGGGGCCGCAGGCGCAGGTCGCGCTCCGGGTCCCACTGCACCCGGGTCGGCGCGTGCTTCAACTGCCGTTGCCAGGTGGCCCGGTCGGGGTGGACGCCGTGGGTGTAGCTCGACAGGCAGGCGTTGCGCAGCGCCCAGTCGAAGCCCTCACGGCTGATCTCCACGGCCAGGACGGTCTCCTGTCCCTCCTTGGCACCCCAGCCGCAGCGGTACATCATCCACAGGAACGACGGCTTGATCCATGTCAAGCAGCGTTCACAAACCTCTTGGGTTGCTGCTGGCAGGCTACGTCCGGCACGTGGGCAGCCGGCGTCGGATCGTCGAGGAAGATGTGCACATGGTTGATCACTCTCATGGGATATCTCCCATGTCGCTCGTGGGCGATGAGCGGGCGTACGCGCTCTGCGGTGGCATGACGGCCCGGGAGTGTTTCACCTTCGGGAGCGCCACCGTCGTCATCGGCGATGCCGGGACGCTGATGATCGTAGAAGCCGGAGACGCTCCCGGTAGGAGTTGCGTGTGGAACGCCGACGAGGTCCGTCTGGTGGGCCCTGCACCAACGCCCGTCAGGAAACGGCTGATGGATGAGCCCTGGGAGCGGGGCGTAGATGGAATGAAGCTGCCGGTTCATCTGGCGGTCCGGAACTCGGAGGGCCTGGTGTATCTAGGTACCGGATCCGTGACCCGGGCAAGCGCGGTGCTCCGTCCCGGCTCCGGCGAACACGTCCTCACCGACTGCGCCCTTCGCCTCGCTACACCGTTGAGCAGGCCCGACTTGGACCGCGTCCGGCCTTGCCTCCCGCCGGCAGATCTCCCGAACCTGGAATGGCTCGGACAGGTGAACGATGACCGAGTCCGTGCGCTCGAACAGTTCATCACCGGCTGGTACCCCGCCGCGGCTGAGACTGCCGAACTACCGCCAGTTCAGGAACCTCCTGTGGATCTGCCTGAAGGACTGGGGCATTTCTACCGGCTTTCCCAGCACCGCCCTCGCTGTTTGGGACTGCAGAACCGAATCCTTCCCCCCTCCAAGCTTCAGACCGACCCCAGAGGGGAGATGCTCGTATTCGGCGAAGAGAACCAGGGAGGTTTCCTCTGGTCGCTGATGTGGACGCTCGACGGTGCCGAAGCCGATCCGACCGTCTGGTTCCGCGAGTACGACGAACCTCCGATCGCCGAGCGGGAACCTCTCAGCGGTTTCCTCATCCAGTTCTCACTCTTCGAGGCTTCCATGGGTGCCGAGTACGTGGCTCTGTGCGACGAGGTCACGGAAGAACAGCTCGACCGGCTCACCGAAGGACTGCTCCCCGTGCCCCTAGGGCCCTTCTGCGCTGCGTTCCCCACACGCTTCTTCGCGGCTCCAGGACTCGTTCTGCATGTCTCGGGCGAGGGTGGTGACGCCGGTTTCAGTGTCTGGGCCGGCGCAACCCATCGCACCGCTCTTGCGTCACTGGGTGACACGCCGGTCAACTGGATCCGCTTCGACGGCTGACACGGCGTGACGCCGCTGCCGCCTCCGCGGTCAGGTTTCGCTGTTGCCGGAGCGGCTGGTGCCGGTGTCCGCTTCACGGATCCACAGAGAAAGGCCGCTGCTCGTCGCTACGGCGAGGGTCTGGCCGGAGGGCGAGAATCCAGCGGTACGGAGTTCGGAGTAGTCGGAGTGGAAGATGTGCCACCAGCGTTCCCCGTGCGGACCGGAGTGCGGCAGACCGCCGTCGCGGGAGAGCAGGACACGCTCGTTCGGCCACGCCGGGGCAACGACCTCCAGCTTCCAACCGTCTCCGCTGGTGGTGTGCAGTCCTCCGCCGAAAAGTCCCGCGATCCGCACCCGGCTTCCGACGACCGGTCCCAGTCCAGGACACCACTCGGCGGGATCCGCGTCGCGGCCGCTGTCCTCAAGGTCAGCCTCACGATCCCGCGCGATCTTCTCGCCGGTGACGGCGTCGAAAAGTCCGAGCCCGTCGTGGGAGACGACCATCACCAGATCGTGACCGGTGTCGGGGTCCGTCGTGAAGCCGATCCCGAGCAGTCCGCCGACAGGGACGCCGTACTCGGACTCAAAGACGGGTCGCCAGGGGTCGGGCGCGGGCACCACCGGCGCCGCGAGAATTCGGTTCCGCATCGCCCGCTGGTAGTCGCAGAGTTCGGGCTCTTGATCGGACTGACCGACCGGGGGCGTCTCCTTCGTCCACTTCATCACGGGCCAATGATCCTCGCCTCGACAGGCAGGCCCAGAGGTGGCCTCGGTTCAGCGCGTGGGCACAGATGCTTGCGGGCTGTGAACGCTGCTTGATGACTCACGTCATCCGGTCCCGCCTCCATGCGGCTGGGAAGCGTCCGTCTCGGACGGCGGGGTGGCCGATCTCCGGGCGGTACGCCTGGTAGACGGTGACCGTGGACTCCGAGTGGGCCGCGCGGATCCTGCGTAGCGGTTCTTCCATGGCGTACAGCGTGCGGGCGGCCGGGGCGGGCGGCCACCGAATTTACGGCCGCCGCGCCCGGCGTCGCCGCATCCCGTTGTCGTGGGCCTCGGTCGGCGCGGGCCGCTCTCAGCCGGGCAGGGTCGCCGGGCTTCCGCCGTTCGCCTCGTAGCCCGCTACCGCCAGGGCGCGGTACAGGGCGAACTCGGCGGCCGGGTTCGCGGACAGGGTCCACGGCAGGGCTCCGACGTGTCCGTCGACGTGTATCAGCTCGCCCATGGCTTCCGACCAGCGTTCGGAGCGGACCAGGAAGAAGACCAGCAGGTGCCGGACGTGGGCGAGCATCGGGTCGCTCTCGCGGGCCGAGTGGACCGCGTGCAGGGCGCCGTGGACCGCCTTGGTGACGACCTCGCTCTGGTAGAAGCTCGCCACCAGGTTGACCTCGGGGAGGTGCTCGAAGACCGCGAACAGCGGCATCGCGGCCAGCAGCGAACCGCGCGGAGCGCGCGCGGCGGCGGCCTCGGCGAAGGAGTACGCCGTCTCGCGCGAGCCGTGCCACTTCTCGCACCAGTAGTGCAGGGCCGCGAGGTGCGCCCCCATGTGCGCGGGCGCCCGGTCCAGGATCTTCAGCCAGAGCTGCTCGAACTCCGGCCGCCCGTAGTGCAGCCCGCGCGCCACCGACAGCTCGATGATGTACGGCACCGGGTCGCCGGGGGACAGCAGCGCCGCCTGCCCGCAGGCGTCCCTGGCCTCCTCCATGATGATCCGGAAGTCGTCCGTGCCCGGCGTCGACGTCCGCCACGCCTGCTGCACCAGGAACTCCGCGTGCACGGCCGCGCCGCCCGCGTCCTTGGGCTGCTCGGCCCGCCACACCCGCAGCCACTGCCCGCCCGGCGTCTCGCTGACGCCACCCGGGCGCTGCTGGAGCTCCAGTGCCGCCGCGCCGGCGAAGGCCTGCACCCGCTGCCAGCGCAGCTCGCCCGCGATCTCCGTGCCCGCCAGCAGCTGGGCCGCCGCGCGGTGGTCGTGGGTGCGCTGCACCAGGTCCAGGACGTCGAGCAGGTCGTGATCGGGGCCGGGCATGCGAATGTCCAGCTCCTCCTCGCGCACGAATCCGTAGTCCGCCGGGTCGGCGGCGTCCGGGTGGCCCGGGTGGACCTGCTCGATCACGCCGCGCCGCCGCCGCAGGACGGGGAGCAGCACGAAGCTCAGCAGGAGCAGCGCCATCAGGGCCCAGAGAATCGCCATGCGTCAAGCGAACCAGACGGCGCCGACAATTGGCCAACCGGTGGTCGCGGCCTGTGGACAACGAGCGTGGCGGGCACGCCGGCCGTACCCGCCCGTCGCCCCACGTGCGCGGTACATGCCAGGCCCGCGGGCCTTCGGGACGCGTGAGCAGGGAGGTGAGCACTAGGCTCATGACCTATGAGCAACAGGCACATCAGTCAGCATTTCGAGACCCTCGCCATCCACGCGGGCAACACGGCGGACCCCCTCACCGGTGCGGTCGTACCGCCGATCTACCAGGTCTCGACCTACAAGCAGGACGGCGTCGGCGGTCTGCGCGGCGGCTACGAGTACAGCCGTAGCGCCAACCCCACCAGGACCGCCCTGGAAGAGAACCTCGCCGCGCTGGAGGGCGGCCGCCGCGGACTCGCGTTCGCGTCCGGGCTGGCGGCCGAGGACGCCCTGCTGCGCACGCTGCTCAGCCCGGGCGACCACGTGGTCATCCCGAACGACGCCTACGGCGGCACGTTCCGGCTGTTCGCGAAGGTCGTCTCCCGGTGGGGCGTGGAGTGGTCGGTCGCCGACACCAGCGACCCGTCGGCCGTGCGCGCCGCGATCACCCCGAAGACCAAGGCGGTCTGGGTGGAGACCCCGTCCAACCCGCTGCTCGGCATCACCGACATCGCCGCGGTCGCGCAGGTCGCCCACGACGCGGGCGCCCGGCTCGTCGTCGACAACACCTTCGCCACGCCCTACCTCCAGCAGCCGCTCTCGCTCGGCGCGGACGTCGTCGTGCACTCGCTGACGAAGTACATGGGCGGTCACTCGGACGTGGTCGGCGGCGCGCTGATCGTGTCGGACCAGGCGCTGGGCGAGGAGCTGGCCTACCACCAGAACGCGATGGGCGCGGTCGCCGGTCCGTTCGACTCGTGGCTGGTGCTGCGCGGCACCAAGACGCTCGCGGTCCGCATGGACCGGCACAGCGAGAACGCCACGCGGATCGCCGACATGCTGACCCGGCACCCGCGCGTGACGCGCGTGCTGTACCCGGGCCTGCCCGACCACCCCGGTCACGAGACCGCCGCCAAGCAGATGAAGGCCTTCGGCGGCATGATCTCCTTCCAGGTCACGGGCGGCGAGGAGGCGGCGGTCGCGGTCTGCGACCGTGCCAAGGTCTTCACGCTCGGCGAGTCCCTGGGCGGGGTCGAGTCCCTGATCGAGCACCCGGGCCGGATGACCCACGCCTCGGCGGCCGGTTCCGCGCTGGAGGTGCCCGCCGACCTGGTGCGCCTGTCCGTGGGCATCGAGAACGTCGACGACCTGCTGGAGGACCTGCAGCAGGCGCTCGGCTAGGTCCCGGTCACCAGCCGACGACGGGCGGAGTCGTCGTGGACGGCGGCTGCGCCCACGGCCGGACCACCGCCGCCCACCAGGTGAACGCCACCGCCGCCGCGCACAGCAGCAGCCACAGCACGCGGCGGGCCGTGCGCCGGCGGCGCATCAGGCGGCCGCCCCGGCGCAGCGCCTCGCCGTGGATGTCGGGCGGCACCCGCGGCGGCCGCTGCTCCATGATCCGCCGGGCGGCGGCCTCGCGTTGGACGCGGTTCACGACGGTGCCACCTTCGCTCCCATGACCGTGGGCGCCGCCTTCCGGGGCGGATGCAGCAGGGTGGCGGTGGCCCGGTCGCAGATGGCGTGCACGCGTTCCGTGGGCAGGCCGAGCAGGGCCGCGGTCTGTTCCTCGGCGACCCCCTCGTACAGCCGTAGCACCACGATCAGGCGCTCCTGGGCCGTCAGGACGGCGAGGGCGCTGTCCGGGTGCGGGCGGGTGCGGCTCAGCGGCCCGCCGTACCGGTGCCAGACGGAGTTCGCGAAGCGCAGGGCCAGGTGCTGGCGGGCCCGGTCGTACGGGTCCTCGCCGCGCAGCCGGTCCCAGCTCGCGTACGTGTGCGCGAGCGCGAGGGTCAGCAGGCGCCGTGCGCGCGGGTTGGCGTCCGGGGCCTCCGCGGTGAGCAGGGTCGCGGCATGCAGCAGCCGGCCTGCCGCGCCCGCGACGAACGCCTGGAACTCCCGGGCCCGGCGGGCGTCCTGGAACGCCTGCCGATCTCGCACCGCACCTCCCCCTCCACGGGCCGCTCCGCGTCCGGATACGGACACGGATTCGGGTTCGACCGAGGCCCGGTCTCATATGAGGCCAGGGGTGCCCTCACGGTCAAGAGCCGGGCGACACGCGCGCGTACCGGATGTTCGACGGGACGGATCCGGGCGGGGCCGAGCACCCGGCCGGCCGCGGCCTTCAGCCGGGACGTGACCGGGTGTCCGGAGGGAGCATCGGCGCGCGACCAGGCATGGAAGGCTATCGAGGCGCGACCGGGAGCCGGCGCGGCTCCGCACGCGAGCGGGAACCGAAGTGGCTCGGCACACGAGCGGGAGTCGGCGTGGCTCAGCACGCGAGCGTGTGACGGGACTCGACGCGAGGACCGGGCGCCGGGCCGGTTCAGGTCGCCGGCGGGGTGTCCGAGGCAGGCTGGACGGTCATCCGGGCGGACAGGGCGGTGTTGAAGCGCGTCAGCAGCGCGCAGAAGGTCTCGCGCTCGTCCGGCTCCCAGTCGCGCGTCAGCTCCGCCATCAACTGGCGCCGTGAGGACCGTACTTCGTCCAGCCGCGACAGCCCGCGCGGGGACAGCTGGAGGACCACGGCCCGTCCGTCCTCGGGATGCGAAGTGCGCTTGACGAGCCCGGTGTCGACCAGCGGAGCCACCTGCCGGGTGACCGTGGAGGAGTCGATCCCCATGCTCGCGGCGAGCGCCTTGACCCCCATGGGGCCTTCCTTGTCCAGGCGGTTGAGCAGCAGATACGCGGCGCGGTCCATGGAGTTGCGCACCTGCCCGACGCCGCCGAGCCGGGTCTGTTCGGCACGGCGGGCGAACACCGCCACCTCGTGCTGCAGCGTGTCGAGGAGGCCGGTGTCACCGACGGTCGTCATGTCCATCGACATTTCAGGTGTTGTGGGCATGGCCGGGGGCTCACTTCAGGAAGAGTGCTGGTGTGGGGGACAGAGTACGCGGACAGGGGTCGGGCCGTACCGGCGCTGCGCAAACCGGTCTCGGAGCTTGGTCACACCCGGGGCTTTGGCCTGTGAACTGCGAGACTTGAGTCATGAGCTACAGCACGGCTGACTCCTTGCGCCCCGTCACCCTCGACGACGTACGGGGCGCCCAGAAGATGCTCGCGGGTGTCGCGCGGGTGACCGCGATGGAGACCAGCAGGCACCTGTCCCAGCTGGTCGGCTCGCCGGTGCACCTCAAGTGCGAGAACCTCCAGCGGACCGGTTCGTTCAAGCTGCGCGGCGCCTACGTGCGGATCGCCGGGCTGCTGCCCGAGCAGCGCGCGGCCGGGGTCGTGGCGGCCAGCGCCGGCAACCACGCGCAGGGCGTGGCCCTGGCCTCCGCGCTGCTCGGCGTGCACGCCACGGTGTTCATGCCCGACGGCGCGCCCCTGCCCAAGATCAGTGCGACCCGTGAGTACGGCGCGGAGGTACGGCTGCACGGACAGGTCGTCGACGAGACCCTGGCCGCCGCCCAGGAGTACGCGGCCGAGACCGGCGCGGTCTTCATCCACCCCTTCGACCATCCCGACGTCATCGCGGGTCAGGGCACGGTCGGCCTGGAGATCCTGGACCAGTGCCCGGAGGTCGGCACGATCGTCGTCGGGGTCGGCGGCGGCGGGCTCGCGGCCGGGATCGCGGTCGCGGTGAAGGCGATCAGGCCGGACGTGCGGATCGTCGGCGTCCAGGCGGAGGGCGCGGCCGCCTACCCGCCCTCGCTCGCGGCCGGCCGCCCGGTCTCGGTGCGCCAGCCCGTGACGATGGCCGACGGCATCAAGGTCGGACGGCCGGGCGACGTGCCGTTCGCGCTGGTCGAGGAGCTGGTGGACGAGGTCCGCACGGTCGGCGAGGACCACCTCTCCGCCGCCCTGCTGCTCTGCCTGGAGCGGGCCAAGCTGGTCGTGGAGCCGGCCGGCGCCGCGCCGGTGGCGGCGCTGCTCGCCGAGCCCGGCGGCTTCGCGGGACCGGTCGTCGCGGTGCTCTCCGGCGGCAACGTCGACCCGGTGCTGATGCAGCGGGTGCTGCGGCACGGCATGTCCGCGCAGGGCCGCTACCTGGCCGTACGGCTGCGGCTGACCGACCGGCCGGGCGCCCTGGCCACACTCCTCGGGGTGCTGTCGGACGCCGACGCCAACGTCCTGGACATCAGCCACGTGCGGACCGACCCCCGGCTCGGGCTCTCGGAGGCGGAGGTCGAACTGCAGCTGGAGACCAAGGGCCCGGCGCACTGCGCCGAGGTCGGACACGCGCTCCGCGAGGCCGGTTACACGGTCATCGACTGACCCGGGCCGCCGCTCCCGGCCGGGTCCGCCGTGCTGTGCGGCGCTCCCGCCGGAGGGCCGGCCCGCCCCGTTCCCGTTCATTCACTCGTTCGAGAAAATCTGTCGACGGACGCGATACATCGCGTTATGGTGTGTCGCACGGCGAGGGGTCGCGTCCGCCTGCCGTCGTACCGGCGAAAACCATAGGCGGCCCGAAGCGCGCATCCCTAGCCTTTCTCGAAGAATTCTCGACGACGTGGAGACTCATATGCCAGGCGCCATCTACGCCGAAGGCCTGGTGAAGACCTTCGGTGACGTAAGGGCTTTGGACGGCGTCGACCTCGATGTCCCCGAAGGCACCGTCCTGGGACTGCTCGGGCCGAACGGCGCCGGCAAGACCACCACCGTCCGCTGCCTGACGACCCTGCTCCGCCCCGACAGCGGCAGAGCGGTCGTCGCCGGCCTGGACGTGGCCCGGCAGCCGGACGCGGTGCGCCGCTCCATCGGCCTGTCCGGACAGTTCGCGGCGGTCGACGAATACCTGACCGGCCGCGAGAACCTGCAGATGGTGGGCCGTCTCTACCAGATGGGCGCCAAGCAGGCCAAGGCCCGCGCGGTCGAGCTGCTGGAGCAGTTCCACCTCACCGACGCCGCCGACCGCCCCACCAAGACCTACTCCGGAGGCATGCGCCGCCGCCTCGACCTCGCGGCCGCCCTGGTCGTCTCGCCGCCCGTGATGTTCATGGACGAACCGACGACCGGCCTCGACCCGCGCAACCGCCAGCAGCTGTGGGAGGTCATCAAGCAGCTCGTCTCCGGCGGTACGACGCTGCTGCTCACCACCCAGTACCTGGAGGAGGCCGACCACCTCGCCCACGACATCGCCGTCGTCGACCACGGCCGGGTCATCGCCCAGGGCACCTCCGACCAGCTCAAGGCCCGCACCGGCGGCGAGCGCGTCGAGGTCGTGGTGCACGAGCGCGCCCACATCCCGACCGCCGGCGAGGTGCTGCGCGGCTTCGGCAAGGGCGAGACCACAGTGGAGGAGCACACCCGCAAGCTCACCGTCCCCGTCACCGGCGGCGCCAAGCTGCTCGCCGAGGTCATCCGCGAGCTGGACTCCCGGGGCATCGAGATCGACGACATCGCGCTGCGCCGTCCGACCCTCGACGACGTGTTCCTGTCCCTGACCGGACACACGGCCGAGGAGGAGAAGACCGAGGACACCGGCGAAGAGGGCCGGCAGGAGACCCGCAAGGACACCCGCAAGGAGACCGTGAAGTGAGTGCCGTCAGCGACACCGTGCGAGTGGCGGCCGCCCCGGGCAACGCCGTCACCCAGTCCTTCCGCGACTCGATGGTGGTCGCGAAACGCAACCTGATCCGGATGTCCCGGATCCCCGAGATGTTGATCTTCGGGCTGATCCAGCCCATCATGTTCGTGGTGCTGTTCACCTACGTGTTCGGCGGCTCGATCCAGGTCGGCTCGTCCACCTCCACCCAGGCCTACCGCGAGTTCCTGATGGCGGGCATCTTCGCGCAGACGGTGACCTTCGCCACCGCGGGCGCGGGCGCCGGCATCGCCGACGACATGCACAAGGGCCTCATCGACCGCTTCCGTTCGCTGCCCATGGCGCGCGGCGCGGTGCTGACCGGCCGGACCATCGCCGACCTGGTGCAGACGGCGCTCACCCTGGTCGTGCTGGCCGTCGTCGCACTGATCGTCGGCTGGCGCACGCACGAGAACATCGGCAAGGTGCTCGCCGGATTCGGCCTGCTCCTGCTGCTCGGGTACGCCTTCTCCTGGATCGGCGCGCTCATCGGCCTGTCCGTGCGGACCCCCGAGGCGGCGACCTCGGGCGGTCTGATCTGGCTGTTCCCGCTGACGTTCATCTCGAACGCGTTCGTGGACGCGAGCCACCTGCCGACGTTCCTGCGGCACATCGCGGAGTGGAACCCGTTCAGCGCCACCGTCCAGGCCAGCCGCGAGCTGTTCGGGAACCTTCCGCCGGGGTTCAACGCGTCCAGTGCCTGGCCCATGCAGCACCCGGTCCTGGCCTCGCTGATCTGGTCGGTCGCGATCATCCTGGTCTTCCGGACGCTCGCGGTCCGCAAGTACCGCTCGGCCACCGCGTGACGCACCCCGCGTGACGCACGCCGAGTGAAGTGCACCGTCTGAAACGCACCGCGTGACGCCCCGCGTGACGCCGTACGGAACGACTACGCCCCCGGCGTCCGTGGACGACGGGGGCGGGTGGTCGTGAGGTCAGCCGGAGTAGGGCTCGGCCTTGAGGATCTTCACCGACGCCTTCTTGCCGTTCGGCAGCTCGTACTCCGCGTTCTCGCCCACCTTGTGCCCGATGACACCGGTGCCCAGCGGGGACTGCGGCGAGTAGGTCTCGACATCGGCGCTGGCGTACTCCCGCGAGGCGAGGAGGAACGTCATGGTGTCGTCCTCGTCGCCGTCGAAGGCGATGGTCACCACCATGCCGGGCGCGACGGCGCCGTCCGTCGAGGTCGGAGCCTCACCGACCTTGGCGTTCTCCAGAAGCTGGGTCAGCTGGCGCACACGGAGCTCCTGCTTGCCCTGCTCCTCCTTGGCCGCGTGGTACCCGCCGTTCTCGCGCAGGTCGCCCTCCTCGCGCGCGGCCGCGATCTTGGCGGCGATCTCCGTGCGCGCAGGACCAGACAGGTACTCCAGCTCGGCCTTGAGCTGGTTGTACGCCTCCTGGGTCAGCCAGGTGACGTTCTCGCTGGTCTGGGTCACAGGTGCTCCTCGTCGGTACTGGGAATACAAAGCATCGCCCTACCCAGAAGCATGTTCCTTCACGGAAGGGCGAAACCACGAGCCTAACAATTCAACGGCGTAAGGGGGAGGACATAAGCCATCAGAATCACGTCAACGCAGGTCAGCGCCTACGGATTGATGGCCGGTGTCAGCCGGAGTGGCAGCCCAGCAGCTCCGCCGTGGTGCCCCGGGCCGTCGTACGGAGCGTGACGACCTTGTCGATCTCGGTGGCCGGACCGTTGAAGCGGAAATCCGCCCGGCCCACCTCGGAGCCGTCCGCCGCCTGGGACCGCAGGGTGCAGTAGCCGGAGGCACCGGCGTCCTTGTGGACCTCCAGGTGCACCTGGACCGCGGAGGCCGAGGCGTCGAAGGTGACCACCTGCGCGCTGATCTCGCTCTTCACCACGTAGTGGTAGGCGAAATAGCCGACCAGGGCGAGCAGCAGGGCGCCCAGGACGGCACCGGTGATCTTGAGCTTGCGGTCGGCGGCCTCGTCCGAGGAGCGGCCGTAGCGGCCCTCGGGCAGCCGCGCACTCGCGGTACTCATGATCGTCCTCCTGGCAGGAATCCCGCCCGGACCCGGCCGGTCCCGGACCCCGGAATTATTCGCCCCCCGATTCGGTCACTATAGAAGCGCCGATCGCACCCGAAGACACCGGGGCGCCGACTTACTGAGGATTGAGTCTTGACTGACCAGCTGCGACTGATGGCCGTCCACGCCCACCCCGACGACGAGTCGAGCAAGGGCGCGGCCACCATGGCGAAGTACGTGTCCGAGGGGGTGGACGTGCTGGTCGTGACCTGCACGGGCGGGGAGCGCGGCTCCATCCTCAACCCCAAGCTGCAGGGCGACCAGTACATCGAGGAGCACATCCACGAGGTGCGCAAGAAGGAGATGGACGAGGCGCGGGAGATCCTCGGCGTCAAGCAGGAGTGGCTCGGATTCGTCGATTCGGGTCTGCCCGAGGGTGACCCGCTGCCGCCGCTCCCCGAGGGCTGCTTCGCCCTGGAGGACGTCGACAAGGCGGCCGGCGAGCTGGTCCGCAAGATCCGCGCCTTCCGCCCGCAGGTGATCACCACCTACGACGAGAACGGCGGCTACCCGCACCCCGACCACATCATGACCCACAAGATCTCGATGGTGGCCTTCGAGGGCGCGGCCGACCGCGAGAAGTACCCCGAGGGTGAATTCGGCCCGGCGTACCAGCCGCAGAAGCTCTACTACAACCAGGGCTTCAACCGCCCGCGCACCGAGGCGCTGCACGAGGCGCTGCTGGCCCGCGGCATGGAGTCGCCGTACGGGGACTGGCTCAAGCGGTGGAGCGAGATGGAGCGCACCGAGCGCACCCTGACCACGCACATCCCGTGCGCGGACTTCTTCGAGATCCGCGACAAGGCGCTGATCGCGCACGCCACGCAGATCGACCCCGACGGCGGCTGGTTCAAGGTCCCGATGGAGCTCCAGAAGGAGGTCTGGCCGACCGAGGAGTACGAGCTGGCGAAGTCGCTCGTCGATACCTCCCTCCCCGAGGACGACCTCTTTGCGGGCATCCGCGACAATGCCTGACATGAGCGCAAGCGCAAATCTGGCACTGACGCACCTCGTCCCCCTCGCCAAGGAGGTCGACGAGAACAAGGTCACCCCCGGCGTCCTCGGCTTCATCGTCTTCGCGGTGATGGCCGTGGCGGTCTGGGGCCTGATGAAGTCCATGACCAAGCACATGCGGAAGGTCGACTTCAAGGAGTCCCCGGACGCCAAGGCGGACCCGGGGACCGCGGTGGCCGACTCCAAGGGCTGACCGGCGTCAGGACGCCTCAGGAACCGGCACTCCCATCACCTCCCGGGCGTGCCGGCTCGGCACCATGCCCAGGCGCCAGGCCTGCCAGCCGGACTCCAGCGCGATCCCGCGGTCCAGCAGCAGGCCGTACGCCGTGACGTACTCGGCCAGCTTCTCGTCGCGCAGCGGATGGGCGCCGCGGGAGAGCTGGGCCAGCTCCTCCTGGGCGACCGCCGTGCCCACCTCCACGCCGCCCGGCGCCGCGTAGGGGAGCAGGGTGCAGCGCAGGAAGCGGGCCCAGTCCTCGCCGCGGCGATCGCCGTACGACGAGAACAGGGTCGCCGCCTCGTCGCACAGGGCCATGGCCTGCTGGGTGCGGTTGTTGCCCGCGTCCACGACGGCCAGTTCCAGGCAGGTCCAGGCCTCGCCGTGGACGACACCGATGCGTTGGAAGTCGGCGCGCGCGTCGACCAGGAGCTGACGGGCGAATCCGGAGTTGCGCAGCGAACCGGTCTGGGCGGCCCGCTGGTCCCGGGTGGCCCGGGCCGAGTGATGGCGGGCGCAGGCCAGTCCGTACACGTCCCGCATCCGGGAGAACATCGTGCGCGAGCGTTCCAGTTCGCGGACCGCCTGGTCCAGGGTGCCGGTCTCCTCCAGGGCCTGGCCCAGGTAGTAGACCGTCCAGGCCTCGCCGCGCGCGTCCTCGTTCTCCCGGTGCCGGGCGGCCGCCTGCCGCAGGGCCTCCACCGCCGGGGTCGCGTCACCGTCCACCAGCCGCGCCCGGGCCAGCTGGGTCAGCGCCCAGGCCTCGCCACGGGCGTCCCGGGTACGGCCGTAACGCTCCAGCGCCGCCCCCAACTCGCGTTCCGCACGCGGTACGTCGCCCATCCGCAGCGCCAGCTGGCCGAGCTGGAAGTACGCCCAGGCCTCGCCGTGCACCGAGTTGCCCTCCCGGTGCAGCACGAGCGAGCGGGTGAGCAGGTCCATCGCCTCCGGCAGCCGGGCGCGGTCGCGCTGCACCGCGGCCAGCGCGTGCATCGTCCAGGCCCGGTCGGTCGCCAGCTGAGGGGCCGCCTGGAGATCCAGCGCCTCCTGGAGCCTGGCCGCCGCCTCGGTGAGGTTGCCCTGATGGTGCAGGGTGATCCCGAGGGAGCACAGGGCACGGGCCGCGCCGGCGTCGTGGTGCGCCTCCATGTAGAGGTCCACGACCGAGGTGAGGGTGGTGCGCGCCTTGTCCAGCTCGCCCAGCTGCCGGGCCGCGATACCGGTACGCCACTGCACCGAACGCACCAGCAGGCCCTGGTCCACCGCCTGCGCCAGCTCGCTGATCTCACCGAGCCGGTACAGGTCGCCGCGGAGCAGGCAGTAGTCGCACAGGGCGCCCAGCAGGCTCTGCACGGCCGCCTGGTCGACGCCCTCCGCGTGCCGCAGCGCCGCCGTGATGAAGCTCGACTCGTCGTCCAGCCAGCGCAGCGCCTCGTCGAGGGAGGTGAAGCCGTGCGGACTGAACCGGTCCGAGCGGGTCGACATGTTGCCGTCCACCAGCCGCAGCACGGAGTCCGCCAGCTCGCCGTAGTTGACGATCAGCCGCTCCTGGGCCGCCGTACGGTCGGCCGGCTCCTCCTCGTCGGCGAGCCGGGCCTGCGCGAAGGCACGGACCAGGTCGTGCAGCCGGTAGCGGCTGCCCCGGACGTGGTCGATCAGGCCGGCCCGCGCGAGCGCGGCCAGATGCCGGGCCGCCTCCGCCTCGTCCGTGGCCAGCAGGGCCGCCGCGGCCGCCGCCCCCAGCGAGGACCGGCCCGCCAGCGCCAGCCGGCGCAGCAGCCGCCGTCCGGTCTCCGACTGGTCGGTGTAGCGCAGCCACAGCACCCGCTCCACCGGCTCGACCGGCCCGTACGCGGCGAGGTCCGTCGCCAGCTGGAGCGGTGACCGCACCCCCAGGGACGAGCCCGCCACCCGCAGCGCCAGCGGCAGCCCGCCGCACAACTCCCGGATGCGCTCGGCCGACTGGGCGTCGTAGGGCCCCGACGCGTCCTCGCCCGCCGTGCCCAGCAGCTCCTCCGCGCCCGCCGCGTCCAGCGCGGTCACCGGCAGCCGGTGCACCCAGGCCGGCAGATCCGCGGGCAGGTCCAGCGGCTCCCGCGCGGTGACGAGGACCAGGCTGTCCGAGCGCTCCGGGATCAGCGTGCGCACCTGCTCGGCGTCCGAGGCGTCGTCCAGCACGATCGTCACCGGCAGCCCGGTCAGATGCTGGTGGTACAGCTCGCCGAGCCGTTTGACCTGCTGGTCGGCCGAGGAGCGCTCACGGAACAGCAGCTGCTCACGCGGCGCGCCCAGCCGGTTGAGCAGGTGCAGCAGCGCGTCCCGGGTGGGCAGCGGCGGCTCGCCGCTGGTGTCGCCGCGCAGGTCCACCACCACCGCGCCCCGGAAGAAGTCCTTCAGCTCGTGGGTGGCCCGGACGGCCAGGGCCGTCCGCCCGGAGCCGGGCTCCCCGTGCAGGACCACGACCGTCGGACGGGTCTCCGTGGTCGCCCGCGCGGCCTGCGCCCACTGCCGGATCCGCGCCAGTTCCTGGTGACGGCCGGCGAACGGGCCCCGCGGATCGGGGAGCTGGCCGAACGACTGCTGCAGCACCGTGCGCCTGCGGGCCGCCGCGCTCTTGTCCGTGCCGCGCAGCCCCGGAGCCTGCTTCTTCGGCCCCGTCGACGCGCTCAGCACCCGCTGCTGGTCGAGGAACGGGCGGATGCCCCGTACCTCCAGGGCGGTCAGCCACTGCAGACGCAGCTGCTCGGGACCGCCGGGCTGTCCCGCCTCCCCGGCCTGGTGGTGGGCGGCGGGCAGGTGGGTGCCGGCGACCTTGACGACCGTCGCGGCCGCGCCGATCACGCCGGCGGCCGCGCCCGCGCCGAGCGCCGGGCCCGCGCCGGTGCCGAAGGAGAGGTCGGCGACGGCCGCGGCGACGGCGGCGACGGCCGCCACCAGCAGGGGAGTTCCGGCGCCGTCTCTGGCGTAGCGCTGGCCGAAGCTCTGCCGGCCCGCCTCCTGCTCGTCCAGAGCGCGGGTGTAGGCGTCGTACTCGGCGGCGGCGGTCCGCGCCATCGACTCCAGGGCGCCGCGGGCCCGTGTCAGCAGCAGTTGTCCGTCGATCCGGCCGCCGGAGCGGCGCACCTCCTCCTCCACGGCCTTGACCAGCAGCCGGTCGGCTTCCGCCCGATGGGCGTCCCGCATGTCCCGTCCCCCTCCAGCGGCAACTGTCTTGCCTATGAGTGTCCTTGGGAGAGCGCGAAGTTGCGAGAGGGCCGGATCATCGAAGAGGGCGGACTACCTGGACACGGGCTCGCCGTGCCGGCCCTTGGACAGCGCCAGGTAGACGCACGCCGCCGCCAGGCCCGCCTCCGCGACCGCGCTGCCGACCGCCACCGCCAGCTCGGTGCCCACCGGCGACGTCGTCAGGTCGAACCAGGCGTCCAGGACCGCGACCGATGCCGTCGCCGAGGCCGTCAGGCGGGCCCGGGGGTCACCGCGCAGCCCCAGCACGGCGGTGCCCGCGCAGCCCAGCGCCATCAGGACGTCCAGCCCGATCCAGGCCAGCGACCAGTTGTGCACCTCGGTCCTGGTGGGCAGCGTCAGCGCCAGCACCACCATCCACGGCACGAGCAGCACGGCGGACGATCCGAGCAGGATCAGTGCCCACCGCTTCAGCCGCCTCGCCCGCGTCATGCTCCACGCCTTCCCCGTCGATGACCGCTCCAACACCCGTGCTCCCCGGCCTGTTCCGTCCCGGCGCGGGTCGTGGCTCACACGGACTGTGAGGCCCACGCCCGCGAGACGGCGTCCGTGCGGGACCGCCGGCCGGGCCGGGCGCTGTGAGAGGCTGGACCGCATGAACCGCCTGGCTGGTGTGACCTCGCCGTATCTGCTTCAGCACGCGGACAACCCGGTCGACTGGTGGCCCTGGGAGCCCGCCGCGTTCGAGGAGGCGCGGCGGCGGAACGTGCCCGTCCTGCTGTCGGTCGGTTACTCGGCGTGCCACTGGTGCCACGTGATGGCCCACGAATCGTTCGAGGACCGGGCCACCGCCGACTACCTCAACGAGCACTTCGTCTCCGTCAAGGTGGACCGCGAGGAGCGCCCCGACATCGACGCCGTCTACATGGAGGCCGTGCAGGCGGCCACCGGGCAGGGCGGCTGGCCGATGACCGTGTTCCTGACGCCGGACGCCGAGCCCTTCTACTTCGGTACCTACTTCCCGCCCGCGCCGCGCCACGGGATGCCGTCCTTCCGGCAGGTCCTGGAGGGCGTGCGGAGTGCCTGGGCGGACCGGCGGGACGAGGTCGCCGAGGTCGCCGGGAAGATCGTCCGTGATCTCACCGAGCGGGAGATCGGCCACCAGGGCACCCGGCCGCCCGGCGAGCAGGAACTCGCGCAGGCCCTGCTCGGCCTCACCCGCGAGTACGACGCGCAGCGCGGCGGGTTCGGCGGCGCCCCCAAGTTCCCGCCGTCCATGGTCGTCGAGTTCCTGCTGCGCCACCACGCCAGGACCGGTTCCGAGGGCGCCCTGCAGATGGCCGTGGACACCTGTGAGCGGATGGCCCGCGGCGGGCTGTACGACCAGCTCGGCGGCGGCTTCGCCCGGTACTCCGTCGACCGTGACTGGACCGTGCCGCACTTCGAGAAGATGCTGTACGACAACGCCCTGCTCTGCCGGGTGTACGCCCACCTGTGGCGGGCCACCGGGTCGGAGTCGGCCCGCCGGGTCGCGCTGGAGACCGCCGACTTCATGGTCCGCGAACTGCGCACCGAGGAGGGCGGGTTCGCCTCCGCGCTGGACGCCGACAGCGACGACGAGACCGGTGCGCACGTCGAGGGCGCGTACTACGTGTGGACGCCCGCGCAGCTCGACGAGATCCTCGGTGCGGACGCCGAACTCGCCGCCCGGTACTTCGGCGTGACCGCGGACGGCACCTTCGAGCACGGCCAGTCGGTTCTGCAACTCCCGCAGCAGGAAGCTGTGTTCGACGCGGAGAAGGTCGAGTCGGTCAGGCGGCGGCTGCTCGCGGCGCGGGCGCGGCGGCCCGCGCCCGGCCGGGACGACAAGGTCGTCGCCGCCTGGAACGGGCTCGCCGTCGCCGCGCTGGCCGAGACCGGCGCCTACTTCGACCGGCCGGACCTGGTCGAGGCGGCGGTCGGTGCCGCGGACCTCCTGGTCCGGCTGCATCTCGACGACCACGCGCGGATCGCCCGCACCAGCAGGGGCGGCCGGGTCGGTGCCAACGCGGGTGTGCTGGAGGACTACGGCGATGTCGCCGAGGGCTTCCTCGCGCTCGCGTCCGTGACCGGCGAGGGGGTCTGGCTGGAGTTCGCCGGACTGCTCCTCGGCCACGTCCTGACCGGGTTCGCCGACCCGGAGACCGGTGCCCTCTACGACACCGCCTCCGACGCCGAGCGGCTGATCCGGCGTCCGCAGGATCCGACCGACAACGCCACGCCGTCCGGCTGGACGGCGGCCGCGGGCGCACTGCTCGGTTACGCGGCCCACACCGGTTCGGAGGTCCATCGCACGGCGGCCGAACGGGCGTTGGGCGTCGTCGGGGCGCTCGGGCCGCGGGTTCCGCGCTTCGTCGGCTGGGGGCTCGCGGTCGCCGAGGCGCTGCTCGACGGCCCGCGGGAGATCGCGGTCGTGGGACCGGACCGGCGGGACGGCCGTACGGTGGCGCTGCACCGCACCGCGCTGCTGGGCGTCGCCCCCGGTGCGGTGGTGGCCGTGGGGACGGCGGGGAGCGACGAGTTCCCGTTGCTGGCCGGGCGTCCGCTCGTCGGCGACGAGGCGGCGGCGTACGTGTGCCGCGGCTTCACCTGTGACGCCCCGACCACCGACCCGGAACGGCTCAGGGCGGCGCTGGGCGGCTGAGGTCTCCCGGCGCTCGTCGCGTCGAAACATGTCATTTATCTGAAGAGTTCGTGCTCTTCACATCACCCCCATATGATCCACCTCGCGCCGTGACGCGTGTGACGCGTGGTCACGGCCGGGGAGCAAGTGGGGAATCGGGAGTCCCGCACAGCGGTCATCAGGCGGCTCTGTACGCCCACGACGGCCGATGTGTGAAGATTCTGTGAGTGAAGTTCGCGCTTTGTGTGATCCTCGTTCACCCATGAACTTCTAGCATCGCCGAAACAGTGCCCGGTTCTGTCGCTTTTCGGACCGAGGCAGTCGTGTCATGTGTGGGGGGAGAACGCAACATTGTCCGAGTTCTTCGACCAGGTCTGGTCGTGGATCGTCGAGGCTGTGGGGGAAACTTCGTGGCGAGAGCTGATGCCGCTGGGGCTCGCAGGACTCTTCGTCTGGGCGCTCTGGCTGTACCGAGCGGTGCTCTCCCGGTTCGCCAGACCGGTCGTCAACACCTTCCGCACCAGTGTCTCCGTGGTGGTCCCGGCGTACCGGGAAGACCCTGACATCCTGCTGGAGTGCCTGGAGACCTGGCTGGCCCAGGATCCGGCCGAGATCATCATCGTCCCGGACGTCGACGACCACGAGGTGCTGCACCGGCTGTCGCTGGTGGAGGACCCGCGAGTCCGGGTGCTCGCCTTCGAACACCGAGGGAAACGTTCCGCCTTGGGGGTCGGCATCCGCGCGGCCACCGGCGAGGTCCTCGTCCTGGTGGACTCCGACACCCGCTGGGAGCCGGGACTGCTGGACGCCGTGCAGATGCCCTTCGCGGACCCCGCGGTCGGCGGCGTGGGCACCCAGCAGAACGTCTACCAGCGCACCACCAGCGTCTGGCGCCGCATAGCCGACTGGCTGGTCAACCTCCGCTACTACGACTACGTCCCCGCCATGGGCCGGGCCGGCGCCGTGGCCTGCCTCTCGGGGCGTACGGCCGCCTACCGCAGGGCCGCGGTCCTGCCGGTCCTGGAGAACCTGGAGAACGAGTTCTTCCTCGGCCGCCGCTGCGTGGCGGGCGACGACGGGCGGCTGACCTGGCTCGTGCTCGCCTCCGGCTACAAGACGGTGCACCAGTCCTCGGCGCGGGCGGTCTCCATGTTCCCCTCGTCCTTCCGGGCCTTCGTGAAGCAGCGCGTGCGCTGGAGCCGCAACTCCTACCGGTGCTACCTGACCGCGCTCTACAAGGGCTGGCTGTGGCGGGCCCCGCTGGTCACCAAGATCACCGTGCTGCAGATCCTGCTCACCCCGGTGACCATGGGCATGGCCCTCGGCTACCTGCTGCTGAGCCGCCTCGACCTCAGCCCGCGCGGCATCGCCCTCACGCTCGTCTGGCTGATGCTGGGCCGCGCGGTACGCGGCTACTCGCACCTGCGCCGGCACCCGCAGGAGATCCTGCTGCTGCCGCTCACGGCCGTCGTGGTCATCATGATCTCGCTGCCGATCAAGCTGTACGCCTTCGTCACCATGAACAAGCAGGGCTGGCTCACCCGCAGTTCCACCAGCGTCGGAGGCGAGGGCCAGAGCGCCTCGACCCTTGCCGGCGGCGGTCAGAACCACCCCGCTCTCCAGCCGGAGGTGATCTGACACCATGTCAGCACAGCTCAAGACCCGCACCAGGCCCGGACCCGGCGTCCGGCTGCGCCGGGCGGGCGCCAGAACGGCCGCGCTGCTCGGCGCCTTCGCGGCGGCGGCGACGCTGCTGCTCGGCACCTCCGCCACGGCGCACGCCGACGAAAACGGCGACAGGACGCGGAAACTGGCCGCCGAGGACGCCGAGACGCAGGCCGCGCTCGTCGCCGACGAGGACCACCGGCTCAACCAGGTACGGGCGTTCACCTCGGTGGCACCGCTGCAGAGCACCAAGTGGACCGTGCCCTACCGGCTGGACACCGACAACGGCTACACCCTCGTGCTCACCGAGCGCAGCAACGCCTACACCATCGCCGACCTGCTGAAACTCGCCCCGCAGACCTTCGTGCGGCG
Organism: Streptomyces sp. NPDC101237; assembly: GCF_044767465.1. NCBI lineage: Bacteria > Bacillati > Actinomycetota > Actinomycetes > Kitasatosporales > Streptomycetaceae > Streptomyces > Streptomyces sp. NPDC101237. The sequence goes on from NZ_JBIWNY010000002.1 coordinate 535,464, forward strand.
CAAGGACGGCTCGTACCTGCTGACCGAGAACATCTACCTCAACGTCGGCGCCAAGCTGAAGCTGTCCAACCCGGGCGGTCTCACCCTGCGGATGGCCAGCAACCGCAGCGGCTTCGTCTCCATCGTCTCCTTCGGCGGCGAACTGGCGCTGCAGGGCACCGCCCAGGCGCCGTTGAAGATCACCAGCTGGGACCCGCGGAACAACAGGGCCGACACCGACGTCCGCGACGGCCGCGCCTATGTACGCACCATCGGCGGCCAGTTCGAGATGACCCACACCGAACTCTCGGACCTGGGCTTCTGGAGCGGCCGCACCGGCGGGCTCAGCCTCACCGGCACCGACCGGCCGAACACCGGCTCGCTGGAGAACACCGGCCAGATCCACGGCAAGACCGCACGCGAGCGGGCCAGGAAGCGGGACGACGCGCAGGACGACGGCGCCGGCAGCGGAGACGTCACCGCCATGCCCTCCGGGGAACTGACCACCCCCGACGCGCGCTTCTCGACCGGCGGTCTCTCCTACGTCTCCGGCTCCATCACCCACTCGACCATCACCGGCAACGCCTTCGGGATCTTCATCTCCAGTGCCACCGGGATCGAGATCAGCGACACGACCGTGCGGGACAGCCTGCAGGACGGTGTGGTGCTGCACCGCTTCGTCTCCAGCTCGCTGGTGCAGCGCACGGTCGCCAAGGACAACGGCGGCGACGGCTTCATCCTCTCCCGCGCCACCCAGCAGGTGCGCATCAGCGGGTCCACCGCCGAGGGCAACGGCGGCAACGGCTACACCCTCAGCGGCAAGCCGCTCGCCGACGGCCCCTCCGCCTCGGGCCAGGCCGTCGACAGCTACGGCTCCAACTCGGTCGCCAACAGCGTGGCGAAGGACAACGGCCGCTACGGCGTCGAGGTGCTGGGCGGCTTCGACGTCGGTGTGCAGAACAACCGCATCGAGGGCGGTGACATGGGGATCGTGGCCCGCCTGGAGGCGGACAAGGTGTCCATCACCGGCAACCGCCTCACCGGCCAGGACCGGCAGGGCATCTCGGTCCGGGACGGCGTCGGCGACGCCACCGTCACCGGCAACATCATCGACGGCCCCGAGACCGGCGTCTACGTCCGCGACTCGGCCGCCGAGATACGCGGCAACACCGTCCAGGACGCCACCCACCACGGGGTCAGCCTGGTCGGCGGCGTCGACGGGACGACGGTCTCCTTCAACGTGATCGGCGGGGTCGGCCCCAGCGCGCTGGACGCCGGGCGCTCCCACGGCGACACCGACATCAAGGAGAACCAGACCTTCGCCTGGTACGACACCAGCTCCTTCTGGGTCAGGGTCAAGCACTACGCGAGCCCGATGACCCTACTGTGGACGGGCATCCTGCTGCTGATCCTGTTCTCGGCCCTCATGGGCCGCCGCAGGCGGCGCGGTCACGGGCCGGCCGGTCCGATCGTCCACCCGTACTCCGACAAGGCGCCGCTGCCCGCCCCGCCCCCGGCCGAGATCGACGTGGCGGGCCGCCGCAGGGTGCCGGTGATGAGCGAATGAGCGACCACACCCCGGACACGGGCACCCCGGGGACCCGGCCCCCGGCAGTGCAGCGGCTGCGCCGGATCTGGGTCCTCGGCGGCGTGCCGCTGTGGGTGGCGTCGGCCGCCCTGCTGGTCTCGGTGGTGGCGCTCATCGTGGCCGCCTCCGGCGGGGACGGCCCGCCCGTGGTGTACGGGGCGGGCCCCGACGCGGGCCCCACCATCCCGGTGGCCACGCCCTCGGACGACGCCGACGGTTCCGGGACCGCCTCCGCGGCCCCGGAGCCGGACGGTACGGCGTCCGGCGACCCGACGCCCGGACCCACCGCGTCCGCCGCCGCGCCCGCCGGGTCCGGAGGGACGGCGTGCCCGGCGGCCACGGTCACCGTCGGGGACGCCCAGTCCCTCGCCCGGGCACTGGACCGGGCACGGCCCGGCGACGTCATCCGGATGCGGGACGCGGTGTACGACGACCGGTTCACCGCGTCCGTCCCCGGCACCGCGGCCAAGCCGATCTTCCTGTGCGGCGGGCCCGGCGCGGTGATCGACGCCGGTGGCGTCGACGGCGGCTACGGCTTCCACCTGGACGGCGCCGACTACTGGCGGCTGATCGGCTTCACGGTCCGCAACGGCCAGAAGGGCGTCATGGCCGACCGCGTCCACCACACCGTCGTCCAGGGCCTGACCGTCGAGAACATCGGCGACGAGGGCATCCACCTGCGCGACTTCAGCTCCGGCAACCTGGTGGCGTACAACACGGTCCGGGACACCGGCAGGCGCAAGGAGAAGTTCGGCGAGGGCATCTACGTCGGCTCGGCCGAGTCCAACTGGTGCACGGTCAGCGACTGCAAGCCCGACAGGAGCGACGACAACGTCATCCGCGGCAACCACGTCAGCGCCACCACCGCCGAGTCCGTCGACATCAAGGAGGGCACCACGGGCGGCTCGCTCGTCGGGAACACCTTCGACGGCGCCGGGCTCAGCGGCGGGCACAACGACTCCTGGGTCGACGTCAAGGGAAACAACTGGCTGATCAAGGACAACGTCGGCCGGCACTCCCGCGAGGACGGCTTCCAGACCCACCGGATCCTCGACGGCTGGGGCACCGGGAACGTGTTCCGGGGCAACACCGCCGAAGTGGACGGCCCCGGCTACGGCTTCCATCTCGCGCCCGTCGAGGACAACAAGGTCGCCTGCGACAACAAGGTCGGCGGCGCGGCGAAGGGCCTCGCCAACACCGCCTGCTCCTCCTGACGGCGAGGGGCCCGGCGCGCGACCGGGCCCCGCACGCCGGCGCAGTCCCTCTCCTTCACCCACGCGCGCCTTCGGCATGCGCGCGCCCTGCTCGGGAACCCCTCTCGGAGGCATCATGGACACTTCTCTCGACGGCACCGGCACGCCCCGTCTCACCGTCATCGGCACCGGCTACCTGGGCGCCACGCACGCCGTGTGCATGGCGGCACTCGGCTACGACGTGCTCGGCGTCGACGTGGACCACGCGAAGATCGAACTGCTGAGAGCCGGCCGGGTGCCGTTCTTCGAGCCAGGTCTGCCCGAACTCCTCGTCAAGGCACAGGAATCGGGCCGCCTGCACTTCACCACCAGCCTCGCGGAGGCCGCCGAGTTCGGCGACGTCCACTTCGTCTGCGTGGGCACCCCGCAGCAGCCCGGCTCCTACGCGGCGGACCTCACCTACGTCGAGGGCGCGGTCACCGAGCTGGCCCGGCACCTGCGCCGCCGGGCCCTGGTGGTCGGCAAGTCAACGGTCCCGGTGGGCACCGCGGCCCGGCTCGCGGAGCTGGTCCGCGCCACCGCCCCGGCCGGCGACCAGGTCGAACTCGCCTGGAACCCGGAGTTCCTGCGGGAGGGCTTCGCCGTGGAGGACACCCTGCACCCCGACCGGCTGGTGTTCGGCACCGAGTCCGCGTGGGCGGAGGAGCGGCTGCGCGCCGCGTTCGCGCCGGTCATCGCCCAGGGCACCCCCGTGGTGGTCGCCGACCTGCCGACCGCCGAGCTGGTCAAGGTCGCCGCCAACTCGTTCCTGGCCACGAAGATCTCGTACATCAACGCCATGGCGGAGGTCTGCGAGGCGGCCGGCGCCGACGTGCACGTGCTGGCGCAGGCGCTGGCCTACGACGACCGGATCGGCGGCCGCTTCCTCAGGCCGGGCCTCGGCTTCGGCGGCGGCTGCCTGCCCAAGGACATCCGGGCGTTCATCCACCGCGCCGAGGAACTGGACGTCGCCCAGGCGGTGGCGTTCCTGCGCGAGGTGGACGGCATCAACCAGCGCCGCCGGGCCCGCACCGTGGACCTGGTCCGCGAGCTGGCCGGCGGGGAGCTGGCCGGGACGAGGGTGGCCGCGCTGGGCGCGGCCTTCAAGCCCGACTCGGACGACGTCCGGGACGCCCCGGCGCTGGACGTCGCCGCCGCGCTGCACCGGGCCGGCGCCCAGGTGACCGTCTACGACCCGGTGGCCATGGACAACGCCCGCCGCGTGCACCCGGAGCTGACCTACGGCACCGATGTGCTGGGGACCGCCGCGGGCGCCGACGTGGTGGTGCTGCTCACCGAGTGGGCGCAGTTCCGGGAGATCGACCCGGAGGTGATGGGCTCCGTGGTGAACCGGCGCCGGGTCGTGGACGGCCGGCACGCCCTGGACCCCGCCGAGTGGCGGACGGCCGGCTGGGAGTACCGGGCGCTGGGCCGCAGCTGACCCGGAGCGGGCACCTCAGGCGAACTCGGCGAGGGCGCGCTCCACGATGGCCTCCAGCTGCTCGTGGTGCGCGCCCTTCCAGTAGGCGCGGCCGCACTCGGCGCACTGCGCGAAGACGTCGTACGACTTCTGCGTGCCGCCCTTCAGCTGGTCCGCCACCTCCTCCTTGGTCGCCTTCCGCAGCAGGCCGTTGCAGGCCGTGCAGCGGGTCCAGGGGCGCAGTTCGGGCGCGAAACGGTGCAGGACGTCGCGGAGCTGGTCGTCCGGGCTGGTGCTGTACACGAAGGCACCGGCCCACAACTCGCGGCGACGCAGCAGGCCGCGGTCGCGGCTGAGCAGCACGCGCCGCTCGGCCGCCGACCGGGCGGAGAGGGCCGGGTCGCCGATGTCCGTCGACTCGTAGGCGGCGTCCACGCCGAGCAGGCGCAGCCGGCGGGCGAGGGTGCCGAGGTGGACGTCGAGGAGGAAGCGGAGCGGGGCGCCCGGGACGTGCTGCGGGCGCCGGACCGCGCGTACCTCCACCGACTCGCCGGCCGCCGGGACGTGCCCGGCCGGGACCTCCAGGCCGTCCACCACCAGGGCGCCGACCTCGGTGAGCGGGACGCCCAGGGACTCGATCACGTGGCCGAGCGTGGAGACGCCGTCGACGGCGAGCGGGTGCGCGCCGGTACGGCGGGCGTGCGGGACGAACAGGGCCAGTTCGGGGGCGACTTCGACGCTGATCTCGGCGGTGTTCACCTGGTCAGGATGGCACGCCGGGCGGTCGGGGCCTCAGGGTTTTTCGGCCGGCAGCCCGTGTTCGATGACATTGAGCGCGCGGTCCACGAGGGTCTCGAACTCGGGCGCGTGATCCTGCTCCGCCCAGTACATGGAGGTCTCCATGAGCCCGCCGACGATGGACATCGCGTAGACCCGCACCTCCAGGCTGTGCGGGTCGCGCCCGGTGCGCTCGCCGATGGCCTGGCAGAGCAGCCGGCCGGTCTCCGACATGCTCTCCATCATCCGGGAGCGCACCGCGGGCACCTCGACCATCAGGCGGGTGCGCAGCCGGGAGACCGGGTGGGCGTCCTTCATGCCCAGCGCGACCGCCCGGTGCATCACCTGGCGCAGGGACTCCGGCCACGGCTCGTCGGCGGGCCGGGCGCGGAGCTCCTCCAGGATCAGCGGGTCGTACTCGTCGGTGAGGACGATGTCCTCCTTGGTCGGGAAGTACCGGAAGACGGTGGACGGCGACACCTCGGCCCGCTCGGCGATCTGCTCGATCGTCGTGGCCTCGTACCCCTGCTCCTCGACCAGCGCGTACATGGCCTCGCGGATCGCCTCACGGGTCTTGATCTTCTTCCGCTCGCGCAGGCCGAGCCGGGGGTTGTCGGCCGGGGAGAAGGAGGTGCGCGGTGCCGTCATGCTGGTCATTGTCCGCCATGGGCGGTGGCGGGGGCCACGGCCGGGTCCCCGTTCCCGTCGGCCTCCTCGACGGTGCCACGGGCGGCCGGGGCGCCCGGCAGGAACGCGGCCGCCAGCAGCGCGGTCACCAGGGCTGCGATGCCGCACACCAGCAGGACCAGGCCCATGCCGTGGACGTACGCGGCGTCGGCGGAGGCGGCGAGCGGGGCCGAGCCGGTCCTTGCGGCGACCAGGTGGGCGGCGACCACGGACTCGCCGGCGGTGTGGCCGAGCGCGGCGGGCAGCCCGGTCACGTCGAGACGGTCACGGAAGGTGCTCGCGAGCAGGCTGCCGAGCAGCGCGATGCCGATGGCGCCGCCGACCTGGCGGGTGGTCATCAGCAGCCCGGAACCGCTGCCGGCCCGGTCGCCGGGCAGGGCGGCGAGGGCGCCGTCCATGGCGGGGACCACCGAGAAGCCGAAGCCGAGGCCCGCGACGGACAGCCACAGCGCGGTGTGGCCGTAGCCGGAGTCCACGGTCGTACGGCTGCCGAGGATCGCGGCGAAGGCGAGGACGACCAGGCCGGTGGCGATCACCGCGCGTGATCCGAAGCGGGCGACGATCGCCTCGGCGCCCCGCGCGGCCACCAGCAGGCCGCCCATCATGGGCAGCAGGCGCAGGCCGGTGCCGAGGGCGTCGTTGCCGAGGACCGCCTGGAGGTAGGGCGGCAGCACGAACAGCAGCCCGGAGAGCACGAACATCACCAGGGTCGCGGCGAGGGTGTTGAGCAGGAAGCCGCGGTGGCCGAGGAGGCTCATGTCGAGCATGGGGCGCTCCACGCGGCGTTCGCGCAGCACCAGGCCGGTGAGGAGGGCGGCTGCGGCCGCCAGCGGGACCAGGACCAGCGGGTCGCCCCAGCCGCGGTCGGGGGCTTCGATGATCGCGTAGATCAGGGCGCCGAGGCCGGTCGCGGTCAGTGCGGTGGACAGGACGTCGACCTTCGGGGAAGCGGGATCGCGGGTCTCGGGGAGCAGGAAGACGCAGGCGGTGACGCCGATCGCGGCCATCGGGACGTTGATCAGGAAGACCGAGCCCCACCAGAAGTGGTTGAGCAGGAAGCCGCCGATGATCGGACCGAGCGGCAGGCCGAGCGCCGAGGCGGCCGAGACGATGCCGACGGCCCGGGTGCGTTCCCGCGGTCCGAACAGCGAGGGCAGCACGGACAGGGCGAGCGGCATCACCAGTGCCGCGCCGACGCCCATCACCGCGCGGGCGGCGATCACCCGGTGCACGTCGTCGGCCAGGGCGCCGACCAGGGATCCGGCCAGGAAGACCACCAGGCCGGTGACGAGCATCCGGCGGCGGCCGAAGCGGTCGCCGAGGAGTCCGGCGGGGAGCATCAGCGAGGCGAAGACGACGACGTAGGCGTCCGCCATCCACTGCTGCTGACTGGTGGTGGCGCCGAGGTCCCCGGCCATCGTCGGGAGCGCCACGTTGAGGATCGTCGTGTCGAAGCCGAGCACCAGCATGCTCGCGACCAGGGCGCCCAGGGCCCACCAGCGGCGGGGGTCGCGGTGGGCGTCGTCAGAGTGAGTGACAGTAACCATGAAATGAGAGTAGCTCTCAAAATCTAGCGTCTGTCAATGGGGGGTGGGTGTCAGGGCATGCGAAAAGCGGCCACGGCTGGGGAGCCGTGGCCGCTTCGGGGGTGGAGGGCGGGGTTACGCGTGCTGGTAGGCCACCAGGGAGATCCCCACGTAGTGGACGACGAACGCGGCCAGCGTGAGGGAGTGGAAGACCTCGTGGAAGCCGAAGTAGCGCGGTGACGGGTTCGGGCGCTTGATGCCGTAGATCACGCCGCCCGCGCTGTAGAGGAGGCCGCCGACGATCACCAGGACCAGTACGGCGATGCCGCCGGTGCGCATGAAGTCGGGCAGGTAGAAGACCGCCGCCCAGCCCATCGCTATGTAGCAGGGCGTGTACAGCCAGCGAGGGGCGCCGACCCAGAAGACCCGGAAGACGATGCCGGCCGCGGCCGCGGCCCACACGCCCCACAGCAGCCACTGGCCCTTCGAGGCCGGCAGGAGCAGCAGGGTCAGCGGGGTGTAGGTGCCCGCGATGATCAGGAAGATGTTGGCGTGGTCGAGTCTGCGCAGCACGCCGTCCATGCGCGGACTCCAGTTGCCCCGGTGGTAGAGCGCGCTCACGCCGAACAGCAGACATGCCGTCAGGGTGTAGATCCCGCAAGCGACGCGGCCGCGCGGTGAGGTGGCGAGGGCGGTGAGAACGAGACCCGAGACCAGTACGGCCGGGAACATGCCCAGATGCAGCCAGCCGCGCAACTTGGGCTTGACCTGGTGCGACAGGGAGGAGAGCGCGCTGGAGCCGCGGCCGGCGGCCGGCGAATCCGAGGGCGCGTCGGGGACGGGCGCAGTCATGCACCGCATCGTATCTACGGAACCGTAGGTTACGGATCAGTCTCGGCCGATGACGGTCCGGGAGTGGCCATCGTCTCACGGGCTCCGGCCCCGCTCGTCCCGCCGGGCAAAAAGACCTTGAGGCGAACTCAATGTGGACGCAAAGAAGCGCAGGTCGGCCCCGCGACCGTGGCCTTCCTCACGTCGCTCATCTGTGACTCCCTCTGGACAGATGGGTGATCGAGTCGGAGGATCAAATGAGTGCGGTCGGCACCGGATGAGCGGCTACGAGAAGCATCCGGGTCGCAGCCCCCACGGGGCGACAAGGTCCTCAGCGGACCAAAAGATCAAAAAAACCCCTCATTTAGGAGCAATCGTGGCGCGCGACATCGCGGCTCCCACCGTCATCCCCACCAAACATCAGGAACTGATCTCGTGGGTCAACGAGATCGCCGAACTGACGCAGCCGGACAGTGTGGTCTGGTGTGACGGATCCGAGGCCGAGTACGAGCGACTGTGCGAAGAGCTCGTGGCGAAGGGCACCTTCAAGAAGCTCGACCCGATCAAGCGCCCCCACTCCTACTACGCGGCCTCCGACCCCACCGATGTCGCCCGGGTCGAGGACCGCACCTTCATCTGCTCCGAGCAGGAGAAGGACGCCGGCCCCACCAACCACTGGAAGGCCCCCGCCGAGATGCGGGAGATCTTCGCGGGCGAACAGGGCCTGTTCCGCGGCGCGATGAAGGGCCGGACGATGTACGTCGTCCCGTTCTGCATGGGCCCCCTCGGCTCCCCGCTCTCCGCGATCGGCGTGGAGATCACCGACTCCGCGTACGTCGCCGCCTCCATGCGCACGATGACGCGCATGGGCCAGGCCGTCCTCGACGAACTCGGCGAAGAGGGCTTCTTCGTGAAGGCCGTGCACACCCTCGGCGCCCCGCTGGAGCCCGGCCAGGCCGACGTGCCCTGGCCCTGCAACCAGACCAAGTACATCTCGCACTTCCCCGAGTCCCGCGAGATCTGGTCCTACGGCTCCGGCTACGGCGGCAACGCCCTGCTCGGCAAGAAGTGCTACGCCCTGCGCATCGCCTCCGTGATGGCACGCGACGAGGGCTGGCTCGCCGAGCACATGCTGATCCTCAAGCTCACGCCCCCGCAGGGCGAGTCCAAGTACGTCGCCGCCGCCTTCCCGAGCGCCTGCGGCAAGACCAACCTCGCCATGCTGGAGCCCACCGTCTCCGGCTGGACCGTCGAGACCATCGGCGACGACATCGCGTGGATGCGGTTCGGCGAGGACGGCCGCCTGTACGCGATCAACCCCGAGGCCGGCTTCTTCGGCGTCGCGCCCGGCACCGGCGAGCACACCAACGCCAACGCGATGAAGACGCTGTGGGGCAACGCGGTCTTCACCAACGTGGCGCTCACCGACGACGACGACGTCTGGTGGGAGGGCATGACGGAGGAACTCCCGGCCCACCTCACCGACTGGAAGGGCAACGACTGGACCCCGGCCTCCGCCAACGAAAACGGGTACAGCCCGGCCGCCCACCCCAACGCGCGCTTCACCGTCCCCGCCGCCCAGTGCCCGATCATCGCGCCGGAGTGGGAGGACCCGCGGGGCGTGCCGATCTCGGCGATCCTCTTCGGCGGCCGCCGCGCCACCGCGGTCCCGCTGGTGACCGAGTCCTTCGACTGGAACCACGGCGTGTTCCTGGGCGCCAACGTGGCCTCCGAGAAGACCGCGGCGGCCGAGGGCAAGGTCGGCGAGCTGCGCCGCGACCCGTTCGCCATGCTCCCGTTCTGCGGCTACAACATGGGCGACTACATGGCCCACTGGATCGACGTCGCCAAGGACAAGGACCCGGCGAAGCTCCCGAAGATCTACTACGTCAACTGGTTCCGCAAGAACGACGAGGGCAAGTTCGTCTGGCCCGGCTTCGGCGAGAACTCCCGGGTCCTGAAGTGGATCGTGGAGCGGCTGGAGGGCACGGCGGAGGGTGTGGAGACGCCCATCGGCGTGCTGCCGACGCGGGAGTCCCTCGACACCGACGGGCTCGACCTGGCCGACGGCGACCTCGACTTCCTGCTCACCGTCGACAAGGAGATCTGGCGCGAGGAGGCCGCGCTGGTCCCCGACCACCTGAACACCTTCGGCGAGCACACGCCGAAGGAGCTGTGGGACGAGTACCGGGCGCTGGTGGAGCGCCTGGGCTGAGTCCCCCTTCCCCAGGACTCCGCGGCCGGTTCGGGATGTGCCCTGACCAGCGATCGTCACGGCCGGCCGCGGTGTGAACGGGCGAGGCCGCGCACAATGGGGTGCGTGGCTTGTGGGCCCGCCGTTCCCGTCACTTCCCGTCCGCCCCGACGGGGGCGGGGCGGCGGGCCTTCGCCTTCAAGGGGACAGGGGGTGCGATCTCGGCTGACGGCCGGTGGTGGGGCGTTCGCGCGGTTCCCCTCGCCCCTGCAAGAGGCGTTTCAGTTGCCCCGTTCTTCCAGGTAGCGGGTGTGGGTCTCCTGGCGTCCGGCCTCCGTGTCCCTGAGGGTCGCCGCCAGGCGTTCCGCCTCCTCCGTGAGGAGGGTGAGCTGGCGTTCCAAGTGCCGTTCCGGCGGCTCCTGGCCGGGAGTCAGGCGCGTCCACCACCGTGTCCGTACGAAGCTGTCGACCGCCTCCGGGATGTCCTGCCGTACCGTCCGGGACAGCACGTGCACGCCCTCCGGGTCCTGGGCCAGCAGCTCGGCCGCCCAGCCCGGGTCGAGCAGGGCCGTCAGCAGGCCGGTGAGCTCGCCGAGCCGGGTCCCGGCCGACGCCGGCAGGCCGACCTCCGCCAGGTAGGTCTCCAGCTTCGCGAAGTCGGCCCGCACGCCCTCCAGTTGCGCGGACGGCGTCGGGAAGTCCGGCAGCGGCGGCCGCTCCGGCGGCGCGATCAGCGCGCCCGCGCCGTACAGACCCGCCACCACCACCGGCCAGTACGGTCCCGCCACCCCGGTGAAGGTGAGGACCAGGCCGAGGAGGCCGCCCGCCGAACCGGTGAGGTTCTTGCGGGACTCCAGGCAGCCGAGAACCCTACTGATAGCCACGGATCTCCTCGAAGGCGCCGTCCAGGGAGCCTTGCTGGGCGTCGAAGAGGCGGCCGCCGGTCAGGTCGGCGATGTGCCGCAGCTCGGCGGGGGAGGAGTCGCCGAACAGGATCGGGAAGACCGGGATGTTGCGCCGGTCGGCGGACAGGCCGCGGTAGAAGGCGTCGAACTCGCCGGCCTCGGCGCCCGTGGTGTTCTCGCCGTCCGTCATCAGCACGATCGAGGTGAAGGTGTCCCGGTCGGTGCGCAGCCGGTCGTACGCCTTCTCCAGGGACGTGTAGATCGCGGTGTCGCCGGCGGCCCGCAGCGCGTCGGTGTCCTCGCGGATCGCGTTCAGCCCGGCGTCCGGGTCGGCCGGGTCGACGACGTGCGTGCTGACGTCCTTCACGTCCGAGCCGAAGGGCATCAGGGTGACCTCCTCCCGGTCGCGGAAGTCGCCCGTGAGGTCGGTCAGGGCCTTCTTCAGGCGGGCGAGACGGTCGCCCTCCATCGAGCCCGAGGTGTCCAGGACGTAGACCGTGCGGGACGGTCTGCGCAGTTCGTTCTCGTACGCGGAGATCAGCCCGTCGGCCACCGACTTGCCGCCCGGGAAGGGGAGTTCGCGGCGGCGGGTGGTGTCGAGGCCGGCGGCGGGCGGCACCGAGGCGACCACCGGACGGCGGTGCGTGGTGTCCGTGATCAGCTTCTGCACGGCCGTGCTCCGCAGGTCCTCGGTCACCCGGCGGACGTCCTCGCGGGTGCCGGCGGAGGAGGCGGCCAGCGACGAGAACGGGTAGTCCGCGGTGATCACGCCGTCGCGGGGACGGATCACGGTGAGGCCCGGGATGCCCTTGAGGACCGACTCGTAGTTGAGCAGGGCGTCGACGTCGCCGCGCCGCCGGTAGGCGGAGGCCAGCCAGCCGGAGGAGCCCGAGGTCAGGGTCTGGCCCTTGAAGAACTTCTTCAGCCGCGGGGTGGCCTTGGCCACGTCGGCGTCGGTGAGCGCCGACTGGGCGCCGGAGAGCGCGGACGCCACCGAGACCAGCGTGGTGAAGCCGGAGTTGGAGCGGGCCGGGTCGGTCATGCCGTACGTGAGCCTGCCGCTCTCCACGGCCTGCTCGATCTGCGACCAGGTCACGTCGGCCGGCTTCCAGCCGAGCGAGGCGACCGTGGCCGTCCGCACGCCGATCGCGACCGGGCTGGACATGACCGAGGTCTCCGAGACCACCTTCCTCGCCGCCTCCGGGCGCAGCCGCAGGTAGTCGTCGGAGGACAGCCACAGGGCGTCGTACCTCCCGTCCGCCGTGCCCTGGGCGACCAGGTCCACGGCGTCCAGGGTGCCCAGGTAGGTGGGGCGGACCGTCACGCCGGTGTCCTTGCGGACCCGGTCGAGGACGGCCGTCATGTCGCTCAGTTCGGAGGAGGCCAGGACCCGCAGGGTGCCGGGTGCGGGTGCCGTGGCGTCGTCGTCGCGGTGGTCGCCGGCGGAGGTGCATCCGGTCAGCAGGGCGGCGGCGGCGAGCAGGGTCAGCAGCGGGCGTCGGTTCATGCCGGGCCGCCCTCCAGCGCGCCCTTGGCGCGGCTGCGCTCCAGGTGGGCACCGGCCGACCGGAGTTCGTCCGTGAGGGACTGCACGGTTTTCGCCATCACCTCGGTCGCCTGCACCTTGTAGGTGTCGATGGCGTCGAGCGTGCGGTAGATCTGCTGGAAGGCGGCGCGCAGCGTCTCGGCGCCGACGGCCGGGTCGGCGGCGATGCGCTGGATCTCCCCGCTCTGGCCCGCGAGCATCTCGGCGTTGCCCCGGATCAGGTCCTCGGTCGTCCCGCGCAACGCGTTGACCTGCTCGATGACCTTCTTCTGGTTGTCCAGCGCGGAGGCCAGCATCACCGAGATCCGCAGCGCCGACACGGTGGTGGTGGCGGCCCGCTCGACGCCCTTGATCAGCTCGTCGTTGTTGCGGCGTACGACGTCCATCGCGAGGTAGCCCTGTGCGGACACCGCGAGCTGGGTCAGCAGGTCCTGGTGCTTCTGCCGGACCGGGAAGAGCACGTCCGCGCGGAGCGCGTCGGCCTCCTCGGGATCCGGGTTCCGGCCGATGTGCTGCTCCACGGCGTTGTCCAGGGCCTGGGTGAGGACCACGTACTCCTGGAGCTTGCCCATGGTCTCCCAGAGCCGCACCCGCTCGGTCTGCAACGCGGCGTTGTCCCGGCGGAGTTCGTCCTGGCCGCCGCGCAGCGAGCCCACGATCTTGTTCAACGTGCCCTGCGCGGAGGCGTACTTGGCGACGTGGTTCGCGGAGTCTGTTGCCGCCCGGCAGCCGGGACAGGAACTTGCGGCCCTTGCCCGCGGGCAGGTCGCGCGGGTCCAGGTCCTCGACGACGCGGCGCAGTTCGACGAGCGATCCGGCGACCTTGCCCTGGGCGTCGCCGCCCTTGTCGGGCAGGCTGCGGACGGCCCGCTCCAGCATGCGGTTGGACTGCGAGGCGGCGCTGCGCATCTCGCCGGCGCCGAGCCCGGTGATCTCCCCGACCTTGCTCGCGAACTCCGGGGAGCGCGCGTCCAGGGCGGCGAGGTCGCGGACGTACACGGAGGCCCGGTGCGCCATGTCGGTGCGGACGCCCTCGTCGACGGGCACGAGACCGCCGGCCTTCTCCCGCGGCACCGGCGCGACCGCCTCGGGCGGGGTCAGCGTGAAGACGTCCTCGCCGCTCAGCGTGGGCGGGTGCTCGCCGCCGCTCGGCCTCATCTTGTCGAAGTTGCTCACAGTTTCCCCCCGTCAGCCGCGCGCCCGGCGGGCCATCTCGTGCAGCACCGCGGAGGTGGGCACGGGCGCCTGCCGGACGCCGGTCAGTGTCTGGTTGAGGTACGCGGCCCGGTCGGCGGTGGCCGTGACGAACTCGGCGGAGTCGCCCTGGGGCCGGAAGCCGTGCTTCACGGCGAGCCTGCGCAGGGCCGGATCGGTGCTGAGGAGTTCGCCGAGTCCCCGGCCCGCGTCGTCCAGCGGCACGATCGTGTGGTCGCTGTTGACCGTGGTGTCCGGGTAGAGGACCACCAGGTCGTCGGCGCCGTGCTGTTCGGCGAGCAGCGAGACGACCTGCGACTCGTACAGGCACACCAGCGGGTTGCCGGCACCGCTGATGAAGTCCCGGAAGACCGAGTCGCTGCTCGGCTGCTGGGCGCCCTGCACGCTGACGAGCTGGTGCAGCAGCGGCGCCGTCCTCGTGATGTCGGCGTTCCCGGCCACCACCCGGCCGCCGTTGGCGACGTAGGAGGTGGCGGCGAGGTAGAGGGCGCCGGAGTTGGAGGTCTCCGGGTCGGTGCTGGTGATGTACAGCGTCCCGGTCAGCTCGCCGTGCGCCGTGGCGCCCTTGAGCTGCTGCCAGGTCCGGTCGTGCCGGACGGCGTCCAGGTAGGCGGTCATCCTCAGGGTGCCCTTGCCCTTGCCCTTGCCCTTGCCCTTGCCCTTGCCGTCGAGCACGGCCAGGCCGTTGGCCGCCAGCACGTCGGCGGCGCTGCGGTGGGCGACCACCACGAGCGGCGAGTAGAAGGGCCTCGGGAGCGGCTGGCGGGCGTGGTACTTCGCGGCCAGCTGGTCGGCGGGCGCCGAGCTGGAGGGGAACGCGAAGTCGTAGCCCTTCAGATCGAGGCCGTCCATGGCCCAGGAGCCCGACGCCTCCGTCCTCACGGTGTAGCCCTTGGCGGCGAGGGCCTTCACCACATCGGGATCGGCGAAGAAGTCCGACTTCTCCGAACCGATCACCCCACGCACGGTCTTCGTTGCCGTGCCCTTGTCGTCCCCTTGCCGGCCCGCGACGACGGCAGCCACCACGCCGCCGATCAGCAGCACCGCCAGGACGATTCCCGCGATACGTCTCACGTCCCGGAGCGTGCTCGCGGAACTCCACGTTCCTGGGCGACGGGGGTGAACGGGTGGTGAATCGGACGTCCCGGATCACCACGGCGGGGCGAGCGCCGGTCCGAGCCGCGGCGGGAGATGGGGCAACCCGGTCCGCGCGGGGTTAGGGGGCGCGCGGACCGGGGCCGTTCGAGGGGGCGGGGTGCCCGGGGTCAGGCGGTGACGGTGAGTCCGGTCGCCGCCGCGTGGGCGTCCATGCGCTCCGCCGCGAGGATCGCCGCCGCCGTGTCCGCCCGGGACGCGGCGACGACCAGCGCGCGGCCGGCCAGCGCGTGGGCGCGCTGGTGCAGGGGTGCGGGGCGCCCGACCGTGGCCGGCGACGCGCGGACCGGCGTACGTCCGCCCCGCAGCCGGGCCACCTGCTCGGCCAGCCGGGTCGCGGCGGCGTCGAGGTCCGTGGACGGCGTGAGGCCGCGCAGCTCGTCCGTGACGGCGAGCAGGGCCGCGAGATGTCCGGCGAGCTGGATGTCCAGCTCCTCCTCGCGCGTCCGGTGGGGGAAGTCGGAAGGCGTACCGGCCATCGTGCTGTGCACCGACTTGGTGCGGATCGGTTCGTACATGGGAGATGGCCTCCTGTGCTGTCAGGAAGCCATCCTAGCTTAGATCTCGTCTAAAGTTGACCCTGTTCACCGTCCGTGGACCGGCTACGGCTGCCCGTAGCCGTCCAGGAACCGGCCGATCCGGGTGATCGCGTCCCGCAGGTCGCCCACCGACGGCAGGGTCACCACCCGGAAGTGATCCGGCTCCGGCCAGTTGAAGCCGGTGCCCTGCACGACCATGATCTTCTCCTGCCGGAGCAGGTCCAGGACCATCTGCCGGTCGTCCTTGATCTTGAAGACCTGCGGGTCCAGGCGCGGGAAGAGGTAGAGGGCGCCCTTGGGCCGGACGCAGGTCACGCCCGGAATCCGGGTGAGCAGCTCGTAGGCGGTGTCCAGCTGCTCCTTCAGGCGGCCGCCGGGCAGCACCAGGTCGCCGATCGTCTGGCGTCCGCTGAGCGCGGCCACGACGCCGTGCTGGCCGGGCATGTTCGCGCACAGCCGCATGTTCGCCAGGATCGTCAGGCCCTCGATGTAGGAGTCGGCGTGCGCGCGCGGGCCGGAGATGGCCATCCAGCCGACCCGGTAACCGGCCACCCGGTAGGCCTTGGACATGCCGTTGAAGGTGAGCGTGAGCAGGTCCGGGGCGATCGCGGCGGTCGGGGTGTGGGTGGCGCCGTCGTAGAGGATCTTGTCGTAGATCTCGTCCGAGCAGACCAGGAGGTTGTGGCGGCGGGCGATGTCGGTCAGCCCGCGCAGCATCGCCTCGTCGTACACCGCGCCCGTCGGGTTGTTCGGGTTGATGATGACGATCGCCTTGGTGCGGTCGGTGACCTTGCGCTCGACGTCGGCGAGATCGGGCATCCAGTCGGACTGCTCGTCGCAGCGGTAGTGGACCGCGGTGCCGCCGGAGAGCGAGACGGCCGCCGTCCACAGCGGGTAGTCCGGTGCCGGTACGAGGACCTCGTCGCCGTCGTCCAGCAGGCCCTGCATCGCCATCACGATCAGCTCGGAGACGCCGTTGCCGATGTAGACGTGCTCGACGTCGGTCTCGATGCCGAGGGTCTGGTTGTGCATGACGACCGCGCGCCGGGCCGCCAGCAGGCCCTTGGCGTCGCCGTAGCCGTGCGCCGAGGAGACGTTGCGGAGGATGTCCTCCAGGATCTCCGGCGGGCAGTCGAAGCCGAAGGCGGCCGGGTTGCCGGTGTTGAGCTTGAGGATGCGGTGACCCGCCGCCTCTAGCCGCATCGCCTCCTCGAGAACCGGGCCCCGGATCTCGTAACAGACGTTGGCGAGCTTGGTCGACTGGATCACCTGCATGCCGGTGAGCTTACGGTGCGGTAACGCTCGTTGCGTCGTGTTTTCCACCACGTGAGACACGGAGCGTCGCGTGGGGGCTCCGACGGTTTGGCCTGTTATCGCCGGTAGCTGTTTCATCGGCCCCTTTCCTCCTGGAATCCGCGTCCATGCCGAGACCTGCCGACGAGGAGACCGGACCCGCCGGCCTCCACCACTCCGGGGGCGGACCGGCCCCCGCGTACGAGGAGTGGCCGTCCTTCCCGCATCGTCGCGAGCGTCCCGCCCGCTCCCGCCGTCTCCCGCGGCGCGGTCGCCCCGCCCGCGGTGACCCGGGCGTCGCCCACGCCGCCGGCCGGGAGCGGCTGGTCCTCGCGGCCGGGCGCGGGCACGGCGGGGGCGGCGGCCACCACCGCCGCTGAGCGCCGGGCCGTTTTCCGGCCAGGCCCCGTTCGCCGCGCGATCGGTACAACGAGCCGACCAGAAGCGGCGATTCACCGTCATCCCGGTCCAAGGGCCCCGGCAGTCCGGCCGGAAACTGCGTGGTGTCCCCTCATCCCGATGTGCTGAAAATGTGCATGACAAAAATGCGGGTGACCGGAAGATCTCCGGTCACCCTCGTCGTATAGAGGGGACCCCCACATGAACAAGCCTCTCGTCGCCGCGCTCGCCTCCCTGGCCATCACCGGGATGGGCGTGGCACCGGCGGTCGCCGCACCCGCGGCCAAGGCCGACGCGCGGCCGAAGGCGGCCGCCGCGGTGACCGTCACCTTCGCCGGCACCGTCTCGCTCAGCAACTGCTCCGGCTCCGTCATACGCTTCCCGAACTCCGCGGACACCGACCCGGCGCTCGTGCTCACCAACGGCCACTGCCTGGAGACCGGCTTCCCGGAGCCCGGCGAGGTCATCACCAACCAGTCCTCCAGCCGGACCTTCGGCCTGCTGAACTCCGCCGGCACCAAGGTCGCCACGCTCCGCGCCAACCGGGTCGTCTACTCGACGATGACCGACACGGACGTCACGATCTACCGCACCACCACCACGTACGCGGCGATCAAGAGCTCCTACGGCATCAGCCCGCTGACCGTCAGCAGCGCGCACCCCGTCGCCGGCACCGCCATCAAGGTCGTCTCCGGCTACTGGAAGACGATCTACAGCTGCAGCATCGACGGGTTCGTGTACCGCCTGAAGGAGGGCGACTGGACCTGGAAGGACTCGGTCCGCTACACCTCCGCCTGCGACACGATCGGCGGGACCTCGGGTTCGCCGGTGATCGACACCGCCACCGGCCAGGTCGTCGCCGTCAACAACACCGGCAACGAGGACGGGCAGCGCTGCACGGTCGACAACCCGTGCGAGGTGGACGCGAACGGCACCGTCACGGTCCGGCAGGGCATCAACTACGCGGAGGAGACGTACATCATCCCGGCGTGCTTCACGACGGGGAACGTGCTCAACCTGAACGCGAGCGGATGCACGCTGCCTAAGCCGTAGCGCCCTGAGGGGCCGCGTTGCGCACGGACCTGCCGGCCAGCACGTCCGTCCTGCGGCCGTCCTCCATCACGAACCGGCCGTCGATCAGGACGTGCGGGATGCCCGTCGGGAGCCTCCGGGGCTCCGCGAACGTGGATCCCGCCGCCACCGTCTCCGGATCGAAGAGCACGAGGTCGGCCCGGTGGCCCTCGCGGACGAGTCCGCGGTCCGGCAGGCGCAGCCGGGCCGCGGGACGGCCGGTGAGGTGGGCGACGCACTCCTCCAGGGACAGGACGCCCAACTCCCGTACGTAGTGGCCGAGGTAGTGCGGGAAGGTGCCGTAGGCGCGGGGGTGGGGCTTGCTGCCCTGGAGGATGCCGTCCGAGCCGCCGGTGTGGACGCGGTGCCGCATGATCGCGCGGACGTTCTCCTCGTGGCCGACGTGCTGGAGGATCGAAGGGGCCAGCCGGTCCGCCAGCAGCAGACGGCGGGCCGTGGTCCACGCCGGCTCGCCGCGCCGCCGCGCCGACTCCTGGACCGTACGGCCCACGAAGTCCGCCAGTGCCGGATCGGCCACGCCGGAGATCTCGATCGTGTCCCACTCGATGGGCACGCCGTGGCAGCCGTCCGAGCCGACCGACTCCAGGTGGTGGCGGATCCGCTCGGCCGTGTCCTCGTCCGCCAGCCGGGCCAGGACCGCGTCCGGGCCGCCCTCGCTCGCCCAGCTGGGCAGCATCGCCGCCAGGGTCGTGCTGCCCGGGGTGTACGGGTAGGTGTCCAGGGTGATGTCGGCGCCGTCCGCGAGGGCCTGGTCCAGCAGCGCCAGCAGCTCGGGCGCCCGGCCCCGGTTCACGCCGAAGTTCATGGTGGCGTGCGCCAGGTGCAGGGAGCAGCCCGCCTCCCGGGTCAGCGCCACCATCTCCCGGTACGCCTCCAGGGCGCCCGCGCCGTAGGAGCGGTGGTGCGGGCAGTAGTAGCCGCCGTAGGACGCCACCACCCGGCACAGCTCGGTCAGTTCGGTGTCCGGGGCGTACATGCCGGGCGTGTAGGTGAGACCTGAGGACATGCCGACCGCGCCCTCTTCCATGCCCTGGGCCACCAGCCGGCGCATCCGCTCCAGCTCGGCCTCGGTCGCGGCGCGGTCCTCCCAGCCGACGGCCAGCGCGCGGACCGTGCCCTGGGGGATCAGGTAGGCCGCGTTCACGGCGATGCCCCGGTCCAGCCGGTCCAGGTACTCGCCGACCGAGCGCCAGTCGAAGTCGATGTCGTCGCCGTGGCCGTTCCATCCGGTGATGGCCCGGCGCACCTCGGCGAGGGTGCGGTCGTCGACCGGGGCGTACGACAGCCCGTCCTGGCCCAGCACCTCCAGGGTGACCCCCTGCGCGGCCTTGGCGCTGTGGTCGGGGTCGCGCAGCAGCGCCAGGTCGCTGTGGGCGTGCATGTCGATGAAGCCGGGGGAGAGGACCAGGCCCTCGGCGTCCAGCTCGCGCACCGCGCGCGGACGCCCGCAGCCCGCCGCCGCGGCCTCCTTGACGACGGCGACGATCCGGCCGTCGTCGACGACCACGTCCGCCCGGTAGGAGGGCGCGCCGCTGCCGTCGACGACCTCGGCGTCCCGGATGACCAGATCCTCCACGACCCCTCCTAGAAGAACGTGCGGACGTAGTCGACGACTGTGCCGTCCGCCTCGGCGACCGGGATCAGCTGCCACTTGTCGAACGTCGTGCACGGGTGCGAAAGACCGAGGCCCACCCAGTCGCCGACCTGGAGGTCGGCCTCGGGGGTGGTGGCGAGCCAGGCGTGCTGGTCGGACAGGCCGGTGACCGTCACGCCGGTCGCCGGGCGCTCGGTGCCGTCCCGGCGGACCGCCCGTGCGGACGGGAGGTCCAGGTCGTAGGCCGCGTCCCGCTTGCCGGCGTTGGCGAAGGCCTGCTCCGCCGAGGGGCGGGAGACGATCTGCGCCCACAGCCGGAAGGCCGGCTCCAGCGCGCCCTCCTCGGGGACGCGGTTGAACGGGGTGACCTCGCGGTAGCGGCCCTCGTCGTGCGAGACGTAGGCGCCGGACCGCAGCAGCTTCAGCACCGGCAGGGAGAGCGCGGGGATGCCGGCGAAGACGTCGGCGACCGCGTCGAACCAGGCGCTGCCGCCCGCGCTCACCACGATCTCGTCGGTGCCGGCGAAGTGTCCGGCCGCGTCGAGGCCGACGGCGAGCCCGACGAGCCGGCGCAGGTAGGCGCGCACCCGGTCGGGGTCGGCCCGCGGGACCTCGCCCTCGTACCCGGCGACGCCGACCAGCCGCAGCGTCTGCGCCGCGGCCACCGCGTCCGCGACCGCCACGCACTCCGCCTCGGTGCGGACGCCGGTCCTCGCGCCCTCTCCCGCGGCCAGCTCCACGACGACGTCGACCGGCCGGGAGCCGGTCCCCTTCAGCGCCGCGTCCATCAGCTCCGCTCCGCGCACGGAGTCGACGTAGCAGACGAAGCGGAACTCCGCGTCGCGCTCCAGCTCGGCGGCGATCCAGCGCAGCGCCGGGGCGTCCACCAGCTCGTTCGCGAGGAAGATCCGGCGGATGCCGAAGGCGCGGGCCACCCGTACCTGGTGCGGGACGGCGAGCGTGATGCCCCAGGCGCCGTGCTCGATCTGGCGCCGGAAGAGCTGCGGTGCCATGGAGGTCTTGCCGTGCGGGGCGAAGACCAGGCCGTGCCGTGCGGTGTACGTCTGCATCAGCGCGAGGTTGTGCTCCAGGCGCTCCGCGGAGAGGGCCAGCACGGGCGTGGCGAAGCCGTCCGTGAAGAGGTTGCGGCGCTGAGCGGTCAGCTCGCCGACGGTCAGGCCGTCGGCGTCCGGCGGGAGGCCCTTGAAGCGGTGGTCGACGCGTTCCTCGGCGAGTCGGGCGAGCGCGTCGGTGCCGGTGTCGAAGGACACGGAGCCTCCCTGATCCAGTCGGTTGCATCCTCTGCAACGTCCATTGCGTATATCGCGTAACGCTGTCTAACATCCACGCCAACGCCGGGTCAATGGAGCCCGCAGCGACCCGCTACGACGAGGAGCCAGGACCATCGTGAAGGCCACGGACCCCGTGGACGCCGCTGACGTCGTGGACGTCGTCGCGCTCGGCGAGTCCATGGTCACGTTCCTGCCCACCCGGCCGGGACGCCTCGCCGACGTGCCGTCCTTCGCCCGTGCGATCGGCGGCGCGGAGTCCAACGTGGCGTGCGCGCTGGCCGCCGCCGGCCACGCCGTGCGATGGGTCAGCCGGGCCGGCACGGACGGGTTCGGCGACCACCTGGTCGAGACGGTGGCCTCCTACGGCGTCGACGTCCGGCACGTGGAACGGGATCCGGCGCGGCCGACCGGGGTGTACTTCCGCACCGCGGGGGACCGGGCGACGGACGCGCACGAGGTCGCCTATTACCGGGCCGGTTCGGCCGCGTCCGCGATGTCCGCGCGGACGGTGGACCTGGCCGCCGTACGGGCGGGGCGGGTGCTGCACCTGTCCGGGATCACGGCCGCGCTGTCCGGCGGCTGCCTGGACCTGCTGCGGGAGCTGACGGCTGCCGCCGAGGACCGGCCGGTGCTGTCCTTCGACGTCAACTACCGGCGCGGACTGTGGGGTTCGGGCGAGGGACCGGAGGTGCTGCTGGAACTGGCGCGCCGCGCCGACCTCGTGTTCGTGGGGGAGGACGAGGCGGAGGAGGCGTGGGGGGTGACGGGCGGGCCCGAGGCGGTCCGCGCGCTGCTGCCGGAGCCGGCGGTGCTGGTCGTCAAGCAAGGTGCGGCAGGAGCCACGGCGTTCGTGCCGGGTGCGGGTGCGGGTGGGGGTGCGGGTGCCAGTGCCGCTGCCGGTGGGTGGGGGCTGCTCGCGCAGTTCCCGGCGCCCCTCGCGGGGCGTGGCGGCAGCGTGCCGGCGCCAGTGCGTGAAACCGGCGAGTCCTCCTCGGGGACCTTCGAACCCGCCCCCGTCGTCGACGTCGTCGCGCCCGTCGGTGCGGGGGACGCCTTCGCCGCCGGGTTCCTCTCCGGGACCCTGCGCGGCCTGCCGCTGCGGCGGACCCTGCGGCTCGGCCACCTCTTCGCCGCCGCCGCCCTGACCACCTCCGCCGACCTCGCCGCGCCGCCCGCCCGCGACACCGCCGACCGGCTGACCGCCCTGGACGCCGGCCGGTGGGAGAGACTTCGACTCGGCCCCGGCTGGACCGAAGCCGACCCGGCCGAAGAGGAGGTACGCACCCCATGAGCCAGACCGTCGACCGCGCGCTCAGCATCCTGCCGCTGCTCGCCGAGGGGCCCGCCGACCTCGGCCGGGTCGCCGAGCGCCTCGGCGTCCACAAGTCGACCGCGCTGCGGCTGCTGCGCACCCTCCACGAACACGGGCTCGTCTACCGCCAGTCCGACCAGCGCTACCGCCTGGGCGCCCGGCTCTTCGCGCTCGCCCAGGAGGCCATGGAGAACCTCGACATCCGCGAGATCGCCCACCCCCACCTGGCCCGGCTCAACGAGGCCTGCGGGCACACCGTGCACCTCGCCGTGTTCGAGGAGGGCGAGGTCCTCTACATCGACAAGGTCGAGAGCCGCTACCCGGTGCGCATGTACTCGCGGATCGGCAAACCGGTGGCCATCACCGTCGCCGCCGTCGCCAAGCTGCTCCTGGCCGACCTGCCCGAGCCCGAGCGGCGGGCCCTCGCCGAGAAGCTCGACTACCCCATGTACACGGCCCGTTCGACACCGAACGCGGAGGCCTTCCGCAAGGAGCTGGCCAAGGTGCGCGAACAGGGCTGGGCCACCGACCTCGGTGGCCACGAGGAGTCCATCAACTGCGTCGCGGCCCCCATCCGCGGCGCCGACGGCCGGGTCGTCGCCGCGATGTCGGTCTCCGCGCCCAACGTCGTCGTCACCGCCGACGAACTCCTCACCCTGCTCCCGCAGGTGCGCCGTACCGCGGACGCCGTCAGCGGCGAGTACTCAGGCAGAACCCCGATCAAGGAAGCACCCTAAGGAAGCCCCCTGATGACCGAGAAGACCGCCCTCACCCCCACGACCCACACCACCCCGCCCGCCAAGTTCTCGCACGGCGTGCGCAAGGGCAACATCCTCCAGGTCGCCGGCCAGGTCGGCTTCCTGCCCGCCGAGGAGGGCAAGCCCCCGACCCCGGCCGGCCCGACGCTGCGCGAGCAGACCCTCCAGACCCTCGCCAACGTCAAGGCGATCCTGGAGGAGGGCGGCGCCTCCTGGGACGACGTGATGATGATCCGCGTCTACCTGACGGACGTCGACCACTTCGCCGAGATGAACGGCATCTACAACACCTACTTCGAGGAGCAGGGCCTCACCGCTCCGCCCGCCGCCCGCACGACGGTCTACGTCGGGCTGCCCGCCGGCCTCCTCATCGAGATCGACGCCCTCGCCGTCCTCGACGCCTGACCTCCCTCTCGTCACCCGCACCCCCCGCACACCGCACGCCGGTCACGGTACGGCGCCGCCCCGGGCGCCGTACCGCGATCCCCCCTGCCCGAAAGCACGATGTTCCCCAGAAGAGGACCCCCATGTCGTCCCTGCCTCTCGCCGCTCCCGCACCGGCACCGGCCGCTCCACCCCACACCGGAGGCCTGCTCCTCCTGCTCGACGGCACCGCCGGTCTGCTGACCGTCGCCGCCATCGGCATCGCCCTGCTGCTCTTCCTCATCATCAAGGCGCGGCTGCAGCCCTTCGTCGCCCTGCTCACCGTCTCCATAGCCGTCGGCCTGCTGGCCGGTCTCTCGGTCACCGAACTCTTCGGCACCGTGCAGCGTTCGGACGCCGTCTCCACCATCGAGTCCGGCATGGGCGGCATCCTCGGCCACGTCGCGATCATCATCGGCCTGGGCACCATGCTCGGCGCGATCCTCGAAGTCAGCGGCGGGGCGGAGGTACTGGCGGGACGGCTCCTCGGCTTCTTCGGGGAGAAGCGGGCGCCCCTCGCCATGGGCCTGACCGGACTCGTCTTCGGCATCCCGGTCTTCTTCGACGTCGGCATCTTCGTGCTGGCCCCGCTCGTCTACGCGGCCGCCAAGCGCGGCGGCAGGTCGATCCTGCTGTACTGCCTCCCGCTGCTCGCCGGTCTCTCCATGACCCACGCGTTCCTGCCCCCGCACCCCGGCCCGGTGGCCGCCGCCGCGCTGCTCCACGTCGACCTCGGCTGGGTCATCCTCATGGGCGTCGTCTGCGGCATCCCGGCGGTGCTGGCCGCCTGGGCGTACTCGGCCTGGATCGGCCGGCGGATCTTCGTCGCCGTGCCGCAGGACATGGTCGAGGCGGCCGACGAGGCCAGGCAGGCCGTGCTGGCCGAGCAGCGGGCGTCCGGCGTCGAGCCGCGGGAGAAGCCCGTCGCGCTCGGCACGGTCCTCGCCATCATCGGTACGCCCCTGGTGCTGATCCTCGCCGCGACCTTCTCCTCCATCGCCCTCGACCCCTCCACCGGGCGCTCGGTGATCGAGTTCTTCGGTACGCCGATGGTCGCCCTCACCCTCGCGCTGGTGCTCGCCTACTACCTGCTCGGCATCCGGCGCGGCTGGTCCCGCAAGTCCCTGGAGGCGGTGTCCACCGCGTCCCTCAAGCCGGTCGGCAACATCCTGCTGGTGGTCGGCGCCGGCGGGATCTTCGGCGCCGTGCTGAAGGCGAGCGGGGTCGCCCAGGCCCTGTCCGACACCTTCCACGGCGTGGGCCTGCCGGTGATCGTGCTCTCCTACCTGATCTCCGTGGTGCTGCGGGTCGCGCAGGGCTCGGCGACGGTGGCGATCGTGACCACGGCCGGCATCGTCGCCCCGCTGCTGAGCGAGGGTCACCACTCCCAGGCCTTCGTCGCCCTGGTCATCATGGCGGTGTCGGCGGGCTCCATCTTCGCCTCGCACGTCAACGACGGCGGATTCTGGATGGTCGCCAAGTACTTCGGCATCAGCGAGCGCGACACGCTGAAGACCTGGACCGTGCTGGAGACGGTTCTCTCGGTGGCCGGGTTCGCGGTCGCGGCGGTGCTCAGCCTCTTCGTGTAGGCGTCTGATAACGAAGTCGGGGCTGGCTGTGTCCGGCACAGGTTCTTGGACCATACTGCCCGCTGTGGAGCAGCGCATAGGAGCCAACAGCCAGCCCCTGGAAGGCGCCGGATTCGACCCGGCCTTCATCCCCGGGCTCACCTCGCCCGTGTCCGCCGGTCCGGCGGACGCCGAGGCGCGGGCCGCCGGTGCGGAGGAGGCCGGGGCCGTGCAGGACACGGCCCGACCGGCGTCCGCGAGCGGTGACGAGGTCACGACGGACGGCGCCACGGCGGACGAGGACGACGCGGAGGCGGCCGCCGGCGGTCCCCGCTTCGAGGCCTCCGACCGGCGCGCCCGGATAGTGGCCGACCGCCAGGGCGTGCGCCTCGCCCTCGACGAGGAGAACTGCGAGTTCCGCTGGGACGAGATCGGCGCGATCGAGACCGAGACACCGCGCTTCGGGAAGCGGTTCACGATCACCGTCCACACGCCGGAGCGCCGCTGGTACCCCATCGAGATCGAGGCGACGTCCCGCTCCCGCTTCAAGGAGTGGGAGGACGACCTGGACGCCGTCCTGGACGCGTACTTCGAGGACGGCGAGGAAAAGGCGGACGCCCCGGAGCCGGAGGAGAAGACCGAGGCCGAGGCCGGGGCCGAGGCCGAGGCCGGAGTCCGGGCCGAGGACCAGGTCCCCGACGAGAAGTAGTCCGGCGCGGGCGGCCCCGGCCCCGGGTCCGTGGCCGCCTAGCCGCAGTACTGGGCTTCCTTCCCGATCGACCGGTACATGCAGTCCGCGTTCTCCAGCAGCTGGAACACCGCGTCCCGGTTCCTGGAGGTCTCCCGTTCGATCACCTCGTCGGGCGGATAGAACCCGCCCGACGAACTGGACGTCGGATACATCTCGAACGTGAAGTCGAAGATCTTCTGGGTGCCCCAGAGATAGTCGTCGATCGACCCGTCCGTGATGTACAGATCGCTGGACTGCTCCGGCGTGTAGCCGTTGCTGGCCGCCATCTTGCGCCCCACGGCCTTGAAGGCGGCCGCGTCGTCCGCGGTCATCCCGGTCGCGGTGTCGGCGGTCGTGTACCCGTAGGGCCACAGCACCAGTTCGCTGTACGTGTGGAAGTCGATCCCGGCCTTGATCTGCTGCTTGCCGCCGACGACCCGGCCGCGCACGAAGTCGGCGACGACCTTCACCTCGGGCGCCGACTCGGCGGCCGCGCCCCGGTAGGTCTCCGCGGACGCGCTGCCCGAGGACCCGCCGCAGCAGCCCCACTTGTGGTTCCAGTTCCGGTTCAGGTCCGTACCCACGTACGAGGAGCCGGAGTTGGGCTGCCGGTTCTTGCGCCAGGACCGGTAGGAGCCGGTGGCGATGTCGTACTCGCCGCCGTCCGGGTTGAGGTCCGGCACGATCCAGATCTCCCGGCTGTCGACGATGTTCCGCACCCGCGAGTCGGTCGCGTATCCCGCGCCCAGCTCGCGCAGCAGGTACAGCGCCATCTCCACCGTGAGGTGCTCGCGCGCGTGCTGGTGGAAGGTGAGGAGGACCTCGGGTTCGTTCTCGTCCGTCGCCACGTTGTCGCTGACCTTGACCGCGACGATGTCCCGGCCCTGGTACGACCTGCCGATCACCCGTTTGCTCATGATGTCCGGGTAGGCGGCGAGACGCTGGTCGATCTCGGCGTTCGCCTCCGCGTAGTTGTGGTACTTCGCGTCGGCCGTCGGGAAGTCGAACAGGCGCAGTCCGTCGGCGGCGGTGGACCGGTCGGGGGCCGCGCCGAGCGGGGTGACCTCGTAGCCGAGGCGCTTCAACGCGGCGATCTGCGAGGCCCGTCCGGAGACGACCACCGTCTCCTCGTCGGCCTCGTCCACGGTGACGCCGGTCCGTTGGATGGCGGCGCGGGTCACGGGGGTGGTGCTCCGGTGGATCTCGTACTGCCGGACGTCGTCGGCGGAGGACGGCGCCGGGCGCGCGCCGGCCGCGGCCGCGTGGCCGCCCGCCGCCGAGACGGGGGCCGCGAGGGCGAGGGCCAGCAGGGTGCCGAGTACGGCGGTCCGGCCGCGGCTGCCGGAGCCGCGCATGCGAAGTCGCATGAAGTCTCCTGGGGGAGGTGGGGGTGGTTCAGTGCGACGTATCTGTGCAGTTGTCGTGCGGACGCTGTGCGGGTGCCGCTCATCGTCCAAGGAATGGCATGAACAGGTCAAGATGGTAAAACCGGCCGTGGGAACGGGCCGCGCCGAAAAGCCGCGCAGTGTACGCCTTTACCCCTGACCGCAGGAGACCCCCACCGAAGTGCACCCGCCCGCGTGACACCCGGGTGTGTGTCACCCGTCCGGCGGGAGACCGTGGACACACGGACGGACGCACGGCCGGGCCGGGGCCGGCCGGTCGCGGGCGGACCTGCGCGGTGCCGGGGCCGGGCCGCGGCACCCCGCTCGCCGCCGGGCGCCGCCCGGCGCTGACGCACAGGAGACCCGATGAGCACCAGCACGAGCGCCCGCACCGGCGCGGGCCAGGGGCGCTTCGACCACCGGATGGCCGTGTACGGCTAGCACGACGCGTTCGTCGCCGCCGCGCTGCCCTTCCTCGCCGAGGGCCTCGCCGCCGCCGGTGAGCCCCCGCCGGTCGCGATCGCCGCCCCCGGGCCGCTCGCCGCCCTGCGGGACGCGCTCGGTCCTGACGCGAAGGAGGTCGGGTTCGTCGACCACACCGACTGGTACACCGGGACCGCCGCCAACGCCGTGGCGCAGGCGGCCGGATTCCTCGCCGCGCACGCCGGACCCGGGGGCCGCATCCACCTCGTCATGGAGCCCGACTGGGCGGGCCGGGCCGGGCGTTCGGCGCGCGAGAGCGCCGAGTGGATCCGCTACGAGTCGCTCGCCAACCTGCTGTTCGCGCCGTTCGCCACCACCGTCCTGTGCGCGTACGACACCCGGACGGCGGGCCCGGCCCTCGTGGACGCGGCCCGCCGCGCCCACCCGGGCAGCGGGGTGTACGAACAGCCGTCGGTCCTGGTGCGCGAGCTGGACGCCGTACCGCTGGCGCCGCCGCCGGGGACGGTCGTCCGGCTGGCGGCCGCGGAGTCGGTGGCCGCCTGGTCGGCGGCACAGGGGCTGGCGGCCGAGGAGGCGGAGCTGTTCGCGCGGGCCGTCGCGGCGGCCGCCGCCGCCCACGGGCCGGTCGTCGACTTCGTCGCCTGGGGCGAGGCGCCCGCGTGCGTGTGCGAACTGCGGCTGTGCCGGGCCGTCGCCGACCCGCTCGCCGGGTTCGTGCCGCCGGCCGACGCCGAGCCGGAGCCCGGCCACGGACTGTGGTTCACCCGGCAGGTGTGCGCGTACGTCGACGTGCGGGACGGCGCGGCCGGGGACGGGGCGAGGATCAGGATCCAGTACGGGTGAGCGGAGCGCGCCGTGCGGGCCGCGGCGATGGGGGGCGTCGCGGCCCGCGGGCGGGGACGGGAGCGGCGTGGTGGGGTCCCGTCCCCGACGGGGCCGCACACCGGTGCGGCCCCGCGCCTGTCCGGGGTGCTACGGCAGTGCGTGGACGTGCGCACCGACCGAGTTGGACCAGGCGTTGCCCGAGGACGCGTCCCAGTTCGTCGACCAGGTCATCGCGCCGCGCAGGTCGGGATAGGCCTTCGACGGCTTGAAGGAGCCGCAGTTGGTGAGCTTGGTCAGACAGTCCAGGGCGTTGTTGACCACCGTGGGCGAGACGTAGCCGCCGCCCGCCGCGCTGGTCGACGCCGGCAGGCCCAGACCCACCTGGGAGGGGCTGAGCCCGCCCTGGAGCTGGATGCAGGCCAGCGCGGTGAGGAAGTCCACCGAGCCCTGGCTGTACACCTTGCCGTCGCAGCCCAGCATGGAACCGCTGTTGTAGTACTGCATGTTGACGACCGTGAGGATGTCCTTGACGTTCAGGGCCGTCTGGAAGTACCCGTTGGACGTCGACTGCATGTCGATCGTCTGCGGGGCCATCGTGATGATCAGCGACGAGCCGGCCTTGGACGACAGCGAGCGCAGCGCCTGCGACATGTAGGTCGCGTTGATGCCGTTCTCCAGGTCGATGTCCACGCCGTCGAAGCCGTACGTCTGCATGAGCGAGTAGACGGAGTTGGCGAAGTTCGTCGCGGACGACGAGTCGCTCACCGAGATGGTGCCGTTCTGGCCGCCGATCGAGATGACGACCTTCTTGCCGGCCGCCTGCTTCGCCTTGATGTCGGCCTTGAACTGGTCGGCCGAGTACCCGCCGAGCCCGGCCGAGTCGAGGGTGAAGCTGACCGCGCCCGGCGTACCGGTCGCGTCCGCGAAGGCGACGGCGATGATGTCGTAGGAGGAGGGCACGTCGGAGATCTTCTGCACGGTCGCGCCGTTGTTGAAGTTCTGCCAGTAGCCCGTCACCGCGTGCTTGGGCAGCGTGCCGCCGCCGTTGCCGCCGGAGGCGGTCGTGGTCGCCGTCACCGCCGACGACTTGCCGGACTCGCCCGCCGAGTTGGTCGCGGTGACCTGGAAGGAGTACGACGTCGAGGCGGCCAGGCCGGTGACGGTGGCCGAGGCGCCGGACACCGCGGTGACCTTGGTGCCGTTGCGGTAGACGTTGTAACCGGTCGCGCCCGACACCGCGTTCCACGCCAGCGACGCGGAGGACGAGGTGGTGCCGGAGACGGTGAGGCCGCCCGGGGTCGCCGGGACGGTCGGCGCCGGGTCGGTCCCGCCGCCGCCGTCGGGGCCGAAGACCGAGACGTCGTCGGCGTAGTAGGCGGCCTGGCCGTACCAGCCGTGCGTCCAGACCGTCACCGAGGTGGTCGAGGCGCCGGTGGTGAAGGTCGTCGACAGCTGCGTCCAGGACGTGTTCGGGGTCCAGGTCGACACGTCCGTGGTGCCGGTGCCGGTGACGCCGAGGTAGGTGTAGGAACCCTGGACCCACGCGCTCAGCGTGTAGGTGGAGTTGGCCTTCACCGCCACCGTCTGGCTGCACTGGGCGTAGTCCTGCCCGGCCGGGGTCGCCTTCAGGGCGGCGGCGCCGGAGTGGACGGGGGAGGAGACGGTCGTGCCGCTGGCCGCGGAGCAGGTCCAGTTGGCGAGGGCCGACTCGAAGCCGGCGTTCTTCACGTTGTTGACGTCCGCCGCGGCGGCCGGGGAGGAGGCCAGGCCTGCCATCGCGAGTGCCGTGGCGAGCGCGGCCACGGCCGACCAGGTTCGGATACCTCGCTGTCCGGCATGCCGGGACACGAGTCGGGGGATGAGTCTGGGCATGACAATCAAGGTGGTCCAGACCAATTCACGTGTCAATAGGTCCAGACCAAATTCCGTGCGAGCGCTGACCGGATCAGACCCCGGACATATGCTCAACCTGTCCCGATTTGGCGCACCTTGTATGGTCACGGATCCCAGACAGCTGGACAAACGCTGTTCTCCGGCCACAGAGGCGTGGTTACAGTGCTGAGGTAGTCACGCAATGAAGTCGTCCCGGCTCATTGGAGTAACACCGGTGGGCCGCCGGGGTGTGAAGAGCGGGGAGCTGCGCGTGCCAACTGCCATTGCCGTGACCAGCGCCGACATGGCGCTGCCGGTGCAGGACGAGCGGACCGTGCCCGCGGTCGTGCTCCGGGACCTGGACAAGCGGCCCCTGGACCAGACCCTCGCCGAGTTCACGGGTCTCCTCGAACAGCACGGACACGTGATCGTCGTCTGCTCCGCCGCCGTACCCGACGCCGTCACGCGACGCCTGCACACCCTGCGCGGCCTGCTGGAGAGCGACCGGATCGCCCTGTTCCGCCCCGACCTGCCGCCCCTCGGCATCGCCGTGCTCGCCAGGCAGCTGCGGCAGCTGGCCTCCTGCGACCTCAGCCCCGGCGTCCTCGCCTCGGCCGGCCGGCTGCTCACCCACTACATCCACTCCGGCGCCGTCCTCGGCTCGGTCACCAAACTCGACCGGGTCCCGGTCACCCTCAAGGCGCACGCCAAGTCCTGGATGCCCGGCACCCAGTTCGCCGTCGTCGCCCATCCCGTGCCGCAACTGGTCCGGGTCGGCCCGGACACGACCCTGACCGGACCCGAGTTCAGCACCTGGATGCTGGTCGCCCGCGGCCAGCTGCAGACCGAGTGGGTCGGCGGCCTCGCCAAGTCCTGGGGCGCGTACGGGCTGCGCGAGACACCGCTGCCGGCCGAGTCCTCCCTCTGGTGGGGCACCGGCCGGATGATCGAGTTCACCAGCTACCTCGCCGACCTGTCGGTCCTCTACCAACTGGTCACCTCGGTCCGGCAGACCAGCTGCCACTGGTGCGGCATCGACGTCATCGGCGACCGCTGCGTCTTCTGCTCCGCCACCCCGCCCGACTACGACCCGCCGCCGCACCGCGCGCTGGAACGACGGACGACGCCCGCCTGACCCGCACCACCCACCGATCCGGTCCCCCACTTCCCCGCTTCCCCGATGAGGTCGCACGGTCCATGAACTCCCGTCAGCGCCGCGGCGTGATACTCCTGATCCTGTCGGTGATCTGCGCGCTCGGCGCGTTCGCCGGCGTGCTCTCGGTCATCGACAACGCGAAGTCCGAGGTCGGCCCCAAGGTCACCGCCTACAAGGTCCGGTCCGACGTCAAGCCGTACACCACCCTGAGCGCCGACCAGTTCCAGAAGGTCGAGATGCCCGAGCGGTGGCTGTCCGCCAACGCCGTCACGAGCCTCGCCGCGCTCCAGGGCAAGATCGCGGTCACCACGCTGAAGAAGGGCTCCCTGCTCCAGTCCGACATGATCGTGGACCAGCCCGCGCTCAAGGCCGGCGAGCAGGAGGTCGCGATCATGATCGACGCGGCCACCGGAGTGGCCGGCAAGATCACCCCGGGCTCGCTGGTCAACGTCTACGCCACCTTCCAGGGCAAACAGCAGAGCGACCCCGACCAGTCGAAGATCGTCGTGACCAACGCCCGGGTCCTGGACGTCGGCGCGCAGCTCAGCTACGTCGACCCGGACAACCGGAACCAGCAGCCCAGCGACGCCGTCCCCATCACCTTCGCGCTGTCCACGCTCGACGCCCAGCGCCTCACCTACGCGGAGTCCTTCGCCCAGCGGGTCCGGCTCGCCCTGGTCGCGCCCGGCACGACCACCACGGTGCCGGACAAGGACCGCACCTACGAACTCGCGACGGACAAGTGAGAGGCGCCTCGCATGCCCATCAGGATCCTCCCCGCCGTCGGTGACGTGGACGCCGCCCGCTCCCTCATGTCCCTGCTCAGCCAGCTGCCGGACTGCGAACCGCTGCCGCCCGTCGTCGACTCCACCCAACTGGTCGACACCCTGGCCCGGTTCGCCTCCGAGTCCGTCGACGAACTCCCCGAGGTCGTCGTCGTCCACGAACGCATCGGGCCGGTCCCGGCGCTGGAACTGATCCGCGAGGTCGCCCTGCGCTTCCCGGCGGTCGGCGTCGTCCTCGTCACCACCGACACCAGCCCCGGCCTGTTCGCCGCCGCGATGGACTCCGGCGCCCGCGGCCTGGTCGGGCTCCCGATGAGCTACGAGGAACTGGCCGGCCGCGTCCAGGCGGTCGCCCAGTGGTCCACCGGCGTACGGCGCCATCTCGGCCACGGCGCCGACGCGTTCGCCGGCGTCGGCGGGACCGTCGTCACCGTCAGCGGAGCCAAGGGCGGCACCGGCGCGACCCTGGTGGCGATCCAGGTCGCCCTCGCCGCCCAGGCCTCCGGTCACTCCACCGCCCTGGTCGACCTCGACCTCCAGACCGGGGACGTCGCCTCCTACCTGGACGTCCAGTTCCGCCGCTCGGTCGCCGACCTGGCCGCGGTGGGCGACATCTCGCCCCGGGTCATGGCCGAGGCCGTCTTCCGGCACGACTCCGGTCTCGCCCTGCTCCTCGCGCCGGCCGAGGGCGAACGCGGCGAGGAGGTCACCGACCGGGCCGCCCGCCAGATCCTCAGCGCCCTGCGCTCCCGCTACGAGATCGTGGTCGTCGACTGCGGCGCCCAGCTCGGCGGCGCGGGCGCGGCGGCCGTGGAGACCGCCGACCTGGCCCTCCTGGTCACCACCCCCGACGTGGTCGCCGTACGCGCCGCCAAACGGACGGTGCGCATGTGGGACCGGCTGCAGATCCGCAAGGCGGAGGAGACCACGGTGGTCGTCAACCGGCACACCAGGGGTACGGAGATCCAGCCGGCGCTGATCCAGCGGATCACCGGCACCGCGCTGGCCGGGACGGCGATCCCCGCCAACTTCAAGGAACTCCAGGGCGCGGTCGACGCGGGCCGCATGCACGAACTGGACGCCCGGAGCACGGTGAAGCAGGCGCTGTGGGCCCTGGCGGGGGAGCTGGGCCTGGTCCGCACGGCGGAGGGCACGGTGCCGCGCCGGACCGCGGCCCGCGCCCGCGGCGGGGAGCGGGCGGCGGTCGGATTCCGGCGACGGAAGGAGCTGCCGTGAGGATGCGCGGGGCGGGCCGTGGGGCGGGTGCGGATGCGGGCGGTGGCGGGGCGGGTGCGGCGCCGCTGTGGCCGGTCGCGCAGTTCCCCGCGCCCCTTGGGTACGTTTCGCCGCGGCGAGTCCGTCCAGGGCGCCCCGGGAACGCGCCCCTCAGGGGCGCGCGGAACTGCGCGAACGGTCCCCACCGGCCCGCGCCCGGCCCACGACCCACTGGTTCCGCCCCCGACCGCGGCCAGGTCTCCATAGAGCTCCTCGGCATGACCCCGATCATCATCCTCACCCTGGTGCTCATGTGGCAGGCCGTTCTCGTCGGCTACGCCTTCACGCTCGCCGGGAACGCCGCCGACGAGGGCGTGCGGGCCGGCACCGCCGTCCCGCCGGGACAACGGTTCGCCGCGTGTCAGCGCGCCGCCCTGGAGGACCTCTCCGGCTCCTGGCGCCAGGGCGCCGAGGTGAGGCAGTGCGGCGGCACCGGCATGGTGACCGCCGACGTCTACCTGCGCGTCCCGGTGCTCTTCCCCGGCTCGATCGACTTCCCCGTCACGGTGCACGGCCACGCCGGCACCGTGGAGGAGGTGAAGCAGTGACGCACCGCGTATGGCACGACAGAGGCCAAGTGGCCGTCGAGTACCTCGGGTTCATCCCGGTCCTGCTCATCGTCGGCCTGGCCGGCATCCAGCTCGGCGCCGTCGCCTACGCCGCCGAACAGGCCGGCACGGCGGCCCGCGCCGGCGCCAGAGCCGCCTCGCTGCGGCAGGACGTCGGCGCCGCCTGCTCCGCCGCGGCCGGCCTCGGCGTGACCTGCGCGACCTCCGGCGGCGGCGACTCCGTCACCGTCACCGCCACCGTCCACATCCCGAAGATCCTCTGGGTGGACCTCGGCAACGCCACCAAGTCCGCCACGATGCCCGTCGACCACTGAACGAGGAGCACGGCAACCATGAGCCTGCGGGCACGGATCAACTCCCCCGAGGAGCACGGCAGCCGGGGCGAGGACGGCCATCTGGTCTCCTCCTACCGGGCCAAGCTCCTGGAGGAGATCGACCTCGCGGAGATGAGCGCGCTGGCCGCCGCCGAGCGCAGGGCGCGCCTGGAACGCGTCCTCGGGCACATCATCAGCCGCGAGGGCCCGGTGCTGTCGACCGCCGAACGCTCCCAGCTGATCCGCCGGGTCGTCGACGAGGCCCTCGGCCTCGGCATCCTGGAGCCGCTCCTCGAAGACGTGTCGATCACCGAGATCATGGTCAACGGCGCCGACGCGATCTTCGTCGAGCGCGGCGGCCGGGTGGAGCAGCTGCCGTTGCGGTTCGCCTCCGCGGACCAGCTGATGCAGACCATCGAGCGGATCGTCTCCACCGTCAACCGCCGCGTGGACGAGTCCAATCCGATGGTGGACGCCCGCCTGCCCTCCGGCGAACGCGTCAACGTGATCATCCCGCCGCTCTCCCTGACCGGCCCCGTCCTCACCATCCGCCGCTTCCCGCGCTCCTTCACCCTCCAGGAGCTGATCGGCTTCGGCTCGCTCGACGAGCACATGGTGTACCTGCTGGCCGGCCTGGTGCAGGCGAAGTTCAACATCATCGTCTCCGGCGCCACCGGCACCGGCAAGACCACCCTGCTCAACGCCCTGTCCGGGCTGATCCCGGCCCACGAACGCATCATCACCATCGAGGACTCCGCCGAACTCCAGCTCCAGCAGTCGCACGTGGTCCGGCTGGAGTCCCGTCCGGCGAACGTCGAGGGCAAGGGCGAGGTCACCATCCGCGACCTGGTCCGCAACTCGCTGCGGATGCGCCCCGACCGGATCGTGGTCGGCGAGGTCCGCGGCGGCGAGTCGCTGGACATGCTCCAGGCCATGTCCACCGGCCACGACGGCTCGCTCGCCACCGTCCACGCCAACAGCGCCGAGGACGCCCTGACCCGGCTCCAGACGCTGGCCTCCATGTCGGACGTCGAGGTCCCCTTCGTCGCCCTGCACGACCAGATCAACAGCGCGGTCGAGGTCATCGTCCAGCTGACCCGGTTCGCGGACGGCGCCCGCCGGATCACCGAGATCGCCGTACTGGACAGCCACGGCAGCGAGCCCTACCGGCTCGCGACGGCGGCCCGCTTCGAGGCCCGGCCCATGACCCACGACGGCCATGTGCACGGCACCTTCCGGTACTTCCCGCTCCCGCGCCGCACCGCCGACCGCCTCTACATGGCCGGCCAGCCGATCCCGCAGGCCTTCGGCGTGGCCCAGCACGTCGACCAGCTCACCACCCGAGAAGCGAGGTAGGCCATGACCCTCCATGACCTCGTCGTCCTCACCACCGGCGTCACCCTGCTGACCTGCCTCCTGGCCGTGGTGGGGCTGCACACCTGGTCCTCCGGCCGGGCCCAGCGCGCCGCCCTCGTGGACCGGCTGTCCTACACCGGCCAGCCACCGGCCGCCGGCCGCCGGCGCCGCTTCCGCACCCTCGACCGGCGGCTGCGCGGTACGGGGCTCGGCAGGCGGCTGGAACTCCGGCTGGCGGCGACCGGCCTGGACGTGACGCCCGGCGAGTTCTTCGTCTACATGCTCGCCGTCGTGGTGGCGCTCTGGCTCGTCGGCCAGGCCGCCCTGGCGCCCTTCTTCGGCCCGATCGCCGGCCTCCTCGGCGTCTTCGCCGCCGTGCAGTTCCTCAACTGGCAACGCCAGAAACGCATCGAGCGCTTCATCGGCCAACTCCCCGAACTGGCCCGCATTCTGGCCAACGCCACCCAGGCCGGACTCGCGCTGCGCACCGCGATCGGCATGGCGGCCGAGGAGCTGGAGGCCCCGGCCGGCCAGGAACTCGGCAAGGTGGCGGACCAGTTGGCGATCGGCCACTCCATGGAGGACGCGCTCGGTGAACTCGCTCAGCGGCTGCCCTCCCGTGAACTGGTCGTCCTGGTCACCACCCTCGTGCTGTCCAACCGGGCGGGCGGCCAGGTCGTCTCGGCCCTGCGCAACCTGACCGAGACCCTGGAGGAGCGCAAGGAGACCCGGCGCGAGGTCCGCACCCAGCTCTCCCAGGTGACGATGACGTCGTACGCCGTGCCCGCGCTCGGCATCGGCGCCCTGTTCCTGATGAACGGGGTCAAGAGCGACACGCTGGACCGCATGACCGGTACCACCCTCGGACAGGCCGCGGTCCTGGTCGCGTTCGGCCTGTACATCGTGGGCTTCGTCCTCATCCGCCGTCTCAGCCGCATCGACGTATAGGGGCCCGCGACCATGGCACTGCTTCTGGCCCTCCTGACGGCCCTCGGCGTGTGGGGCGTCTTCGCGGGCGTCCGCATGTACCGCGCGGACGCGAAACTCCCCTCCGACCTCGCGATCGCCCTGGAGGTCGGCGCCACCCGCACCGGGGCCGCCAACTCCCTCATCGACCGGATGGGCATGCGCTACGCCCCGGCCGTGCTGCGCCTGATGGGCCCGCGCATGGTCGCCAAGTACCGCCGCAGGATCGACCTGGCGGGCAACCCCGGCGGCCTGACCATCGACCGGTACGCGGCCCGCCGCGCGGTCTACGGCGCGCTGGGCGCCGTCGGCTTCCTGGTCTTCCTCCTGCGCGGCCAGTGGCTGGTGGCCGTCCTGCTCCTCCTCTTCGGCGCGTTCTGGACGGAGGTCGGCATCTGGTCCGCGATGCGGATCCGCAAGGACGTCATCGAACGCACCCTGCCCGACTTCCTCGACGTCCTCGCGGTGGTGGTGAGCGCCGGCCTCGGCTTCCGGCAGGCCCTGGACCGGGTGTCCTCGCACTACGAGGGCCCCTGGGCGGACGAACTCCGCATCACCCTGCGCCAGCTGGACCTCGGCATGAGCCGCCGCCAGGCCTTCGCGGAACTCCGCCGCCGCAACGACTCCGAACAGGTGGCGATGTTCGTCACGGCACTGCAGCAGGGCGAGGAACTGGGCGCGCCGATCGTCGACACCCTGGTCTCCCTGGCCAAGGACATGCGCCGCACCGACGCCCAGAACGCCCGCCGCAAGGCGGCCCGCGCGGTCCCGAGGGCCACGCTGATGATCACCACGTTCATGGTCCCGGCCACCATGCTGCTGCTCGCCGCCGGCCTGCTGCTGGGCTCCGGGGTCGACTTCGGGTCGGTCACGGGGAAGTAGCCGGGGGAGGGGGTGAGGGCGATGACCGCAGGGGAGGACGACGGCAAGGTCGAGATCCGGGCGCTGCGCGCGATGGGCCGCCAGGTCTTCGGCTTCCGCCTGGCGATGATCGCCGTGGCGGCCCCCGCCGCCCTCCTCAACGCCACCCCCGGCCTCGGCACCCGCCTGGTCGGCTCGGCGGTGGTCGTCACCTTCATGGCCTCGTACGTCCTCTTCCGCGACTGGCAGCGCTTCGGCCCGCTGCTCCTGCGCCACCCCACCCTGCTGGCCGTCGACACCCTCTTCGGCTCCTTCCTCCTGGTCTCCGCAGGCCCCGACACGACCCTCGCGTACGTCAGCGTCTGCACCCCGCTCCTGGCCGGCCTCCTCTACAGCTGGCGCGGGGCGGCGGTCTTCGCCTCGCTGCAGTCCGTGATCCTCCTGGTCGTGGAGGAGACGCTGGAGCGCCACACCGGCGTGGCGGACTACCTCCTGCTGCCCGGCCTGTGCGTGATCACCGGCGCGATGGGCTCCGCCCTGCGCACCCTGATGCTCCGCTTCGGCACCGCCTCCGAGGCGCTCACCGAGACCCGCGCCCGGCTGGCGGCGGCGGAGGCGGTGAGCGCCGAACGCGCCCGCCTGGCCCGCGAGATGCACGACTCGGTGACCAAGACCCTCTACGGTGTCGCCCTGATCGCCGACGGCCTCGCGGAGTCGGCCGCCGCGTCCCCGGACCGCCTGGACCCGGCGCTGATCAGGCAGCAGGCCCGGCTGGTGGCGGACGCGGCCCGCAAGGCGGCCGAGGAGTCCCGGGGCCTGCTGGCGGACCTGCGGACCGCGACGGACGCCGGGACGTCCGACGTACTGGCCGAACTCCGCTCCCTGGCCTCCGACTTCACCACCCGTACGGCGCTCCCCGCCACCTACGAGGGACCCCCGGGCCCCTTCACCCTGGCCCTCGCCCCGGCCGCCCGCCGCCAGCTGCTGAGCATCACGGCGGAGGCCCTGGAGAACGCCTACCGCCACGCGGGGGCGACGAAGGTCGGCGTGCGGGCCCGGACCACACCCACCCACCTGGTGGTCACCGTCCGGGACGACGGCCGGGGTCTGCCCCCGGACACGCGCCTCGAAGACCTCGGCCGCACCGGCCACTTCGGCCTGCTCGGCATGACGGAACGCGCCGCGTCGATGGGCGCCCGCCTGCGGCTGACCACCGACGAGGGCACCGAGGTCCGACTGGAGGTACCGCTGACATGACGGAGCCGTCAGGAGGCCCCCCGATGCCGCACCACCCCTTCGCGGAGCGCGCGGAGCCCCCGCCCCCGCCCCTGCGCGTCCTGGTGGCCGACGACAACCCGGTGATCCGCGCGGGCCTGACGGCGGTCCTCGGCGCACAGGACGACCTCACGGTGGTGGCGGAGGCCGACGACGGCCGCGCGGCCTACGAGGCGGCCCTGCGCCTGCGCCCCGACGTCGTCCTCCTCGACGTCCGCATGCCCGGCGTCGACGGCATGGCCGCGCTGCCGCACCTGGTCCGGCTGGCCCCGGTCATGATGCTGACGTACAGCGACGAGACGGAGATCGTGCAGGAGGCGGTACGCCTGGGCGCGGGCGGCTACCTGGTGCACGGCGAGTTCACGACGGCACAGCTCGCGCAGGCGGTACGGGACGTCGGCGGCGGCCGGCCGCACTTCACACCGACCGCGACAAGCGCGCTGCTGGCTCATATCAGAGGGCCTGCAACTGCACACGCAAAGTCCGAACATCCAGCCCTCCCAACACATTTTCTCCCCAAAGGCCTTTCGCGACTGCAATCTCCTGTGGGACAGTCATCGAAGTCCCGGTTTCAACTGAGCAGCAGAGAGGCGGAGATCATGGACCTCATCGCGTCCGGCATGACCAACCAGCAGATCGCCGCCGTCTGTTTCATCAGCGAGAAGACGGTCAAGAACCACATCAACCGCATCTTCGCCAAGCTCCACACCACCACCCGCGCCCGGGCGACGGCCAAGTGGCTGGGGGTGGCGGAAGGATGAACAGGGTGAACTGGGTCCGGATTTGGGTCCTGGGACCCTCCACGGACGGGTATGTTCCGCCGTACGGTGCGAGGATCGGAACCGAACCCGGAGGGGAGCACCATGAGCGACCGGATGCTGAGGATGCTTGTCGCGCTGCAGCGCCGCGCCGACGACCGGGGGCAGACCGCGGTCGAGTACCTGGGGATCATCGCGGTGGTGGTGGCGATCGTGCTGGCGGTCACGGGTACCAGCATCGGCCAGACGATCCTCACCAAGATCACCGCGCAGATCAACAAGATCGTGTGATGCGTCCGCGCCGTTACGGCGACTCAGGGCAGGCCTTCCCGATCTACATCACGGTAGCGGGAGGCCTGCTCTTTCTCGCGTTCGCCTACTTCGCGGTCGGCCAGGCCGCGGTGAACCGGAACAGCGCCCAGACCGCCGCCGACTCGGCCGCGCTCGCGGCGGCCCTCGACACCCGTGACCAGCTCGCCAACCAGTGGCTGCTGGACGTTCTCGACCCGACCAAGTGGCAGGACGTCTTCCAGGGCAATGCCCCGGTCTCCGACTCGTGCCGGCGCGCCGACCAGCTCCTGTCGCAGAACGACGCCACCCGCCTGCAGTGCCGCGCGGAAGGTCCGCTGCGCTACGAGGTCGAGGCTCAGACCGTCAAGTCCATGGGGGGCTCCGTCGTACCCGGAACGGAGGGCATCAAGTCGAAGGCGGGAGCCACGGCCGTGATCGAGCCGCTCTGTACGTTCCGCGCCCCGGACCCGTCTCCCACCCCTGCCCCGGACCCCACCGCGAGCCCTTCCCCGGGCGGCGACGGGCCACTGCCCGAACTCACCTGCCGGGGCCGTGGCGTCTGGGACCTGGATCCGCGCCATCTCACGGATCTCCCGAAACCCGAAGACCTCTTCGATGTCCATCTGGCCGACGACTGACTAGCGAATCGACGAGTGAGGAAGGAAGCGGAGCCATGGACATTCGGTTCACTGCGAGGGCTCGCAGGGGGACGGTCGCGTTGGCCGTGACGGTCGGTCTGGCCCTCGGTGTGGCCGGATGCGGCGGCGGAGGCGACGACAAGGCGGACAAGCCCCGGACGTCCGCCTCCGCGTCCAAGGGCGGCGGATCGAACCCGAGTGCTCAGGAGGGCCAGTCCCAGGCCCCGCTCGCCGAGCTCAGGGGGACGGACGGGCTGCTGCTCCAGATCACCTCCGCCCAGCGGGACTCGGGCGGGTTCGTCACGGTCAACGGCACCCTCAAGAACGACGGTTCGGGCTCCGTCGTCATTCCCGCGCAGGTCAGCGGCGACGAGACGGAGATCACCAGGCACGGCTTCTCGTTCGGCGGGGCCACGCTGGTCGACTCCAAGGGCAAGAAGCGCTACTACGTCCTACGGGACACGGACGGCCGACCGCTCACCAGCATCGGCATCACCAACGTCGACTCCGGCCAGACCGTCCCCGTCTTCATGCAGTTCCCCGCCCCGCCCGCCGACACCACCGAGGTCACCCTCCAACTCCCCACCTTCTCCAGCGGCACGATCCAGATCTCCGGGTGAGGGCGAAGTGACCACATCACGCCTGCCCCTGACCCTGGGCGCCGCGATCCTCCTGCTGGGCGCCAGCCTGCACGGCGCGAGCACCGCCCGCGCCGACGGCGGCGACCCCAGCGTCCCGCCGGGCACCGAGCCCTCCGCCGGCGCACCCGTGAAGATCGACCCGACGGACCCCGACCTCAAACTCCCCGAGGGCGCCACCCTCGCGGATCCCAAGGTCCTGGACATCAAGTCGGTCGTCGAGGACCAGAGCGGTGACGAGCGCCGTGAGGACACCAACGCGGACGTGACGTTCGCCCTCCAGGCCGAGGTGCTGTTCGGCAAGGACAGCTCCAAGCTGAGCGCGGCGGCCAAGGCCCGCATCGACACCATCGCGCAGGAGATCAGGAAGCAGAACGCCACCCAGGTGCGCGTCTTCGGCTTCACGGACAACCTGGGCTCCTCGGCCCACGGCGACGTCCTCTCCCGCCAGCGCGCCAACGCCGTCCAGAGCATCCTCGACCAGGACCTGAACGACCCGAACATCACCTTCGACGTCCGCGGCTACGGCGAGCAGTACCCGATCGCCGACAACGCCACGGAGGAGGGCCGCAAGAAGAACCGCCGGGTGGAGGTGACGTTCCCGAGGACGGGGGAGTGAGCGGAGAGGCCGGCGCGTAGTCGGCGCGGCTACTCCGCCTCGACTGTCACCCGCGTCCCCGCCACCAGCCCCCACCCCGCCATCGCCCCGGCCTCGGCCTCCAGCACGTGCCGGGAGCGGAGCCGGGGCAGGCCGAGGAGGCCCGGGCGCATGGTGCGGACGGCGATGACGGTCAGCCTCCGGTCCAGATAGGCGACGTCGATCGGCATCCGCATCCGGAACGTGTGGATGCTGCCGGCGGGGGAGAGCAGAAGCCCCCCGTCGAGCGAGTCGCGGCCCAACAGGCCCTTGGTGCGGGCGCGGTAGGACGCGGCGATCTCCAGCGGGACGGTGACCCGGCCCCCGCCGCCGTGGATGACCAGCCGTCCTCGCCCGTCGCGCCAGCGCTTCATGTCCTGCCTCTCGTCCGTCTCGCAGGGTCCCCCGAAGCGACCGTATCCACAACACGGACGGGTGATGCTCGCGGCAGGAAGCGCGTGTGGGCAAAGAGCCACGGATAGCGTGGAAGTCCCACGTAACGAGGCATCCACATGGCTGAGCGCCTGAAGGTCGACGGGACGGAACTCGGGCGTCTCTTCAACGACTTGAAGAGGGCCCAGGAGTCGTTCACGGCCCTGCGGAGGGCATTGCGTGTCCCGGGCGTCGGCGGCCTGGGGACGGACGACCTGGACAAGGCCTGCGACCGCTTCCAGGAGGACTGGCGGTACGGCGCCGAGGAGATCGCGGAACAGATCGGTCAGCTCACGGACATCACGAAGAAGGCCAGGGACGACTTCCACGAGGTGGACGTGGCCCTGGAGAGGGCGTTGGAAAAGGCGAGGCGGAAGAGCGCGGACACGTGACGGTCACCCCTCCCTACCCGCACCTCGGTTTCGACCCCGCCCCCGGCAGCACGGATCTGGTGCGCGACCTCCACCG
This sequence comes from Streptomyces sp. NPDC101237, assembly GCF_044767465.1. Classification (NCBI taxonomy): domain Bacteria; kingdom Bacillati; phylum Actinomycetota; class Actinomycetes; order Kitasatosporales; family Streptomycetaceae; genus Streptomyces; species Streptomyces sp. NPDC101237. The sequence goes on from NZ_JBIWNY010000002.1 coordinate 578,464, forward strand.
CAGGCTGTCCGGCTGCGCGAAGGAGATGGACAAGGCGCACGCCAAGCTCGGCAAGCTCATGAACGGCAGCTACTGGGAAGGCGACGCGGCCGTCGCGTTCCGGGAGCAGTTGGAGGGCGGCCCGCTGCCGCTCAACCTGAAGAACGGCGCGCACTCCGTCGACGCGGCCGCCAGACAACTGGACCTGTGGGCCGGGGAGCTCGCGGAGTTCCAGCGGCGCGCGAGAAGACTCGACGGCGAGGCGGAGGCCGCCCGGGCGGCGCTGCGGCGTGCCCAGGACCAGGCCGACAGCAGGCGCACTGCGGCGCAGGACGACCTGGACGACGTGCTGAAGCGGGCCCGCGGCCTCGCGGTCGAACACGAGGACACCGCCCGCAAGCGGGCCCGGCACATCGGCGCGGCCACGCGCAGGCTGGCGCCGCACGAGCCGGGCACGTGGGACCGGTTCACGGACTGGCTGGGGGACAACCTCCCGGACATTCTCAGCGCGTGCGCCGCCGTGCTGGGCGTGATCGCGCTGCTCGGCCTGACGGCCGTCGCCCCGTGGATGCTGTTCCTGGCGGCCGGCGTCCTCAGCGGCATGGCCTTCGGCCTGCGCGTCAGCGACCCCGAGGTCCGGGCGTCCCTGAAGGACGGCTTCACGAAGGGCGAACTGGACCTCGACTTCTGGGGCAACGCGCTGGGCACGGCGGGCGATTTCCTGGGGATGCTGCCGGGGCTCGGGGCGGTGGCCAAGGGCAGTTATCTCGGGCTCCGCGCGGTGGGCGAATCCGGACAGCTGGCCTCGCTCGCGAGCGAGGGCGAAGAGGTGCTGACGCTGGGACAGCGGCTCACGAGAGTCGGCTCCAACGCCGGGACGACCCTGGAGACCGTCGGGACCTCGATCAGGAGCGAAGCCGAGACGGCCGGCGGTGCCGCAAGCCTGCTCGCCCATCCGAGGGTGTTCGGCGGTCGGCTGGCCCCGATCGTGGAGAAGATCGACAAACCGGCGACGATCGCCGGGGCCGGGACAGCCCTCTACGGCGTGACGAGCAGCTTCGTGGACACGCTGGACAACGACGCGGCCAAGACGGTGGGGAACCTTCTCGACGGACCGAGGACGCTGGGCGTCGATGTGCCGGCGACCGTGGGCGCCCTCCACTTCCTGCTGCGCGGCGCCGGTGATGCCTCATGAGCGGTGTCCCTCATGTGATCGACGAGTCCGCCCGGGGCCAGGACACGGACATCTGGTTCGCGTTGCCCCCGGGATTCGTCCCACTGCCCTTCCGCGAACTGGCAGCAGCCGGGCGCGAACCGGTCCAGGACCGGGGTCGCTTCGCCGACGTCGGTCCCGTGCTCCGGCTCGTGCGGCTCCTTCTGGAAGCCGGAACGGTGCACTGTTGTCTCGGACTGCATGCGGATGACGAGGGAGACGACGGCCCACTGCTGTCTCTCTTCACCTTGGCCTGGCGACGTACCAACTGGGCCCCACGCAGCGTCCTCGCGGCTCGTGCCGTGGCCGGAGCGGACCGGCCCGAGCACATCCAGACCCTGGACCTGCCCGGCGGCCCCGCCTCACTGGTGCAGACCCGCCTGACGGCACCGTCGGAACTGGGACTCGGTGTCCCGTGCGAGCTGGTCCAGCTCACGGTCTACCTGCCGTGCCCGGACGGCGAACGCATCGCGGTCCTCTCGCTGTCCACGACGACCGCCACACGGGCGAAGCACTACCGTGCACTGCTTTTGGACATCGCCAGTACGGTGAGCTTCGAAAGCCCATTCCCGGAGAAGTCTGACGAAGTGACTGAAAAGGAGTGAAATGGCTGCTCCGTACCGCCCGACGGCCTGGGACGACCTGACCACCCGCCGTGCCTGGAGGAAGCTGCTGATCTCCGCAGCCATCGGCCAGTTGCTGTGGCCCGTGGCCTGGGTGGGACTGCTGGCGTGGTGCGCGGTCATGTCGGTCACTTGGACGGTGTGGCTCTTCGTCGTCCCGATGGCCTACACGTTCTACCGGACCTTTCTCCAGTGGGCGTACTGGCGCGGAGCCCTGCGTGCACGGCGCCTTCTGCGGCAATATCCCTGGCAGGTGTACGAGACCCCGGAAAGCGGCATCGGCAACCTCCCCGATGTCCGTGACGGCTACGCCTGGCTGAGGTTCCCCGACCCCGAAGCGCCGGACCAGCACGTGACGATGGTCATGCACTCACACGTCCGCTCAGTCTGGTGGGGCGGACGCCTGGGCAAGCGTGCCAAGGCCGCGCGTAAGGAGCAGGTGCGGGAGATCTGGTTCGCCGGCGACCCTCGGTTCGCCGCAGTGATCGCTGTACCGGGTCCACGCCACCTCTATGTGATCCACCAGAGGCCGAGTTACGCCCAGGGCATTCCCGCAGACGGCCATGGTGCTGGATCGCAGGCCCTCGAACTTGCCCGGCGGGCCGGTGTCCGGGTGCAGGGCCCCGATTCCGCCCGCTCGTGACGATCACCTCCGTCGGCAGTCGGCAACCCGATTGCGACACCCCCACCCCCGGGTAGAACCCACCCCATGACCGCACTAGGCGCCGTGTTCCGCCCCCAGTTGCCCCCCGAGCGGCTTCGGGACGTCGTTCGGGTGGGGGACGAGGTCGGGCTCGAGGAGTTGTGGCTGTGGGAGGACTGTTTCCGGGAGGGTGGGATCTCCGCCGCTGCCGCCGCCCTCGCCTGGTCGGAGCGGGTGCGGGTCGGGGTCGGGCTGCTGCCCGTGCCGTTGCGGAACGTCGCCGTCACCGCGATGGAGGTCGCCGCGCTGCACCGGATGTTCCCGGGCCGCGCGATCGTCGGCGTCGGCCACGGCGTGCAGGACTGGATGGGGCAGGTCGGTGCCCGTGCCGAGTCCCCGCTGACCCTGCTGCGCGAGCATCTCGACGCCCTGCGCGCGCTGTTGCGCGGTGAGCGGCTCACCGTCGACGGGCGCTACGTCCGGCTCGACGACGTCGCGCTCGACTGGCCGCCCGCCGGCCCCGTCCCGGTCCTCGCCGGAGCCGAGGGTCCCCGTACCCTCCGCCTCTCCGGGGCGGCCGCGGACGGGACCGTGCTGACCTCCGCCACTTCGCCCGACGGTGTCCGCCGGGCCCGGCGGCTCATCGAGGAGGGGCGGGCGGCCGCCGGGCGGGACGCGGCCGAGCCGCACGAGGTCGTCGTCTATCTCCTCACCGCCACCGGACCCGGCGCGGCCGCCCGGCTCCGCGCTGAACTCGCCGCCGGGGGAACGGAGCCGGTCCCCGGACCGGGCGTCGCCGGCGACGCGGGCGCCGTCGCGGAGGCCGTGCGGCGGCTCGCCGAGGCAGGCGCAGACACCGTCATCCTCCAGCCGACCGCGGACGAACCCGACCCCGAGGGCTTCGTGAGGTTCACCGCCGAGGAGGTCCGGCCGCTCGTGCCGTGAGCCGACCGGTCACCGGCACGGCCCCGGTCACGCGGTCCCGGTGGCCGCCGTCCGAGGGTGATCGCCCGTGGCCCCGTCGATCAGCTCCCGCAGGATGTCGAGGTGCCCGGCGTGCCGCGCGGTCTCCTCGATCATGTGGACCAGCACCCAGCGCAGGGAGACCTCGTGGTCCCGCCAGCCGGGCCGGCCGAGCGCGTCCAGCGGCCGCCCGGTGATCACCGCGTCGGCCGCGGCGCGGGCCCGGCCGTAGAAGTCGAGGATCTGGCGGGTCGTCTCGCCGGGGCCGACCGTCAGGTCGTCGTCCGTGTACGGGTCGAACCACAGGGGCTCGACCTCGCCGCCGAAGCTCTCCACGAACCAGCCGTACTCCACCGACGCCAGATGCTTCACCAGGCCCAGCAGGTTCGTCCCGGACGGGGTCATCGGGCGGCGCAGCTGTTCGTCGTCCAGGCCCTCCAGTTTCCACAGCACCGCGTCCCGGTGCCGGTCCAGGCTCGTGTGCAGGATGTCCTTCTCGCCGGCGGTGTACACGCTCTCGCTCGTCGTCATGGTGAGCGAAATTATCAGCGGGCACCGACAGTCCGCTGGGATCATGCGGACCATGGGAGAGCAGACGCACCGCAGCTTCGAGGACCTCGTCGCCGAGGGCGCCGCCGTGCCCACCGAGGGCTGGGACTTCTCCTGGTTCGAGGGCCGGGCCACCGAGGCGCGTCCCTCCTGGGGCTACGCGCGCGCCGCCGGCGGACGGCTGGCCCGAGCCACCGCCGCCCTGGACGTCCAGACCGGCGGCGGTGAGGTCCTCGACTTCGCCCTCGCCACCCTGGAGGGCGCGGGCACCGGCCGCCGGCCCCGGTTGCTGGCCGCCACCGAGGGCTGGCCGCCGAACGTCCGCAAGGCCGGCGGCCTGCTGGGCGCGCGCGGTGTCGTGGTGGTCGCCGCCGCCGAGGACGCCCCGCTGCCGTTCGCCGACGCGACCTTCGACCTGGTGCTCAGCCGGCACCCGGTGCGCGCGCACTGGCCGGAGATCGCGCGCGTGCTGCGGCCCGGCGGCACTTATTTCGCCCAGCACGTCGGACCTGCCAGCGTCTTCGAGCTGGTGGAGTACTTCCTGGGGCCGCAGCCGGAGGCGGTCCGCGGCGGGCGGGACCCCGGCCGGGAGCGCGAGGAGGCGGAGGCGGCCGGTCTGGAGGTCGTCAGCCTGCGCGCCGAACGGCTGCGGATGGAGTTCCACGACATCGCCGCCGTCGTGCACTTCCTGCGGAAGGTCGTGTGGATGGTCCCCGGCTTCACGGTCGAGGAGTACGAGCCGCGGCTCCGCTCCCTGCACCGGCGGATCGAGGCCGAGGGACCCTTCGTCGCGCACAGCACGAGGCACCTCTTCGACGCCCGCAAGCCGGCCCGCCGGGCCTGAGCACCGGCCTCCTCGACGCCCGCGGGGGCCTGATGCACCGGCCTTGCAATGCCAGGTGCCGAAGAATGGCCAGGAACTGCCGTTCGAGTCCGTGGGCTCGCACGGGCGGTCCGGGAGGCCTGGAAGATCGACGCGGGGCATGTCAGGGCACTACGGATCCAATCGGGTCAAGTGGTTCACCGCTTCCTGGATCTGCGCATACGCGAACATCGGGTCCTCTCGTTCACCCTCCGTTTCCACGGTGTTTTCGCATCGTTATCGCTGACGTCCGCCATCACCCCATCGGCTCGCGTAAGTTCAACTGACGGTAATTCGCGTGAGCAAAGCTGCGCGGGCGGCACCGCGCGGTGGAGGGGGCTGCGCGGTGCCGGAACGCCCCGCGGGACCCCGTCAAGCCGCCGTTCACGGCCGGGTTAGCCCGTCGGAGGGACGGGGGAGCAACTCGCCGAGGCGACCCCAAGACGGCTCAAACCCTCTTGATCTCCCCGAATGCCGCCAGTTTTCCTGGGATTCCGCTGCGAATCGGCCACGTGAGACCCCGTAATCCAGCGTTTCCGACCCCTGCGGGTGTCGCCGTTCGATTGCGGAGCGTAGTTGTGGCACGCCGATGCACGCAGCATCACTTACAAAGGGTTATGGTGGAAACCCCCCCTCGGGCCGGTCCGTCTCCCCCCCACGGACCGGCCCGTTTTATGTCCCCCCGGTTTTCGCCCGCCTCTCACGCGTCCTCCGCACGGCGCTCCGGACGATCCGCCGGGGCCCGCCCGACCGGCCCGGTTCCGCCCGGCGCGCGCGCCGCGACCCGGGCCCCAACCCCCTTGTGCGCCCTCCCCCTCGGCGCTCCCCCCGACGCCCGGAGGGGTAGGCTTCCGCCGCGGAACCCCGCAGCGAGACACGAGGGGCGGACTCAAGTGAACCTGCGCGACAAGCTGCGCGGCCTGCTCGTCAGGCTCTACGCACGCCGGGTGGAAGGTCACCTGGACCACGCTCAGGTGCCCAAGCACATCGGCGTCATCATGGACGGCAACCGCCGCTGGGCGAAGGCCGCCGGATCCAGCACCGTCCACGGCCACCGGGCCGGCGCGGAGAAGATCGAGGAATTCCTCGGCTGGTGCTCCGAGACCGATGTCGAGGTCGTCACCCTCTGGCTGCTCTCCACGGACAACTTCGACCGCGCCAAGGAGGAGTTGGTCCCGCTCCTCGGCATCATCGAGGACGTCGTGCGCACCCTCGCCGCCGACGGCCGCTGGCGGGTCCACCACGTCGGCACCCCCGACCTGCTGCCCTCCGCGATGCAGAACGCGCTCAAGGAGGCCGAGGAGGCCACCGCGCACGTCGACGGAATACTGGTGAACGTCGCCATCGGCTACGGCGGCCGCCAGGAGATCGCCGACGCCGTCCGCTCGATGATCCTCGACGCCCACGACAAGGGGGTCGCGATGGAGGACCTCGCCGACTCCGTCACCGTCGACGCGATCGGCCGTCACCTCTACACCGGTGCCCAGCCCGACCCGGACCTGGTGATCCGCACCAGCGGGGAGCAGCGGCTGTCCGGATTCATGCTGTGGCAGACGGCCCACGCCGAGTACTACTTCTGCGAGGTCTTCTGGCCCGCGTTCCGCAAGGTCGACTTCCTTCGCGCCCTGCGGGACTACGCGGCCCGCCACCGCCGCTACGGCGGGTGACGTCACCGTGACGGCGGACAGGAACACGGCACACGACACCTGTCACCGTCGCCACGCTGGATGACTGCCTGGCTACGGTGGATGACCCCACCGCGCCCATGAGGCATGAATCACCCATTTCGGGGCGCCAGTAACACGGAGTTCACCTGCGCGTCGTTGCAGACCGTGGCATGGCGGCGCATGTTCGAGGGCATAACGCAAGCAGGTCGATGCCCGAACCACGGGCATCGGATCTCAGCGGGCGACTCGGGGTCGTCCGCCCGGGAGGCCCTTTGCACCAGCCCGACCGTGCGGTCGCAGCACGGAAGAAGCAGCGGGGGGCCGGTTTTCGGCCCGTGCGGGGTGGCCGTCGACCGGTCCAGCTCCTCTTCGTCGCTCCCCGACCTCATCCGAGGGGGTACGTCCTTCCGTGGTGACCAGCACAGCGCGCCGCAAGTCCGACCGGCGCACCTACGTTCTCGACACCAGCGTCCTGCTGGCCGACCCGAACGCCATGACCCGCTTCGACGAGCACGAGGTCGTGCTTCCGATCGTGGTGGTCACGGAACTGGAGGCCAAACGGCACCATCCCGAACTCGGCTACTTCGCCCGGCAGGCCCTGCGCCTGCTCGACGACTACCGGGTCCGGCACGGCCGTCTGGACGCTCCGATCCCGATCGGGGACCTCGGCGGCACGATCCGTGTCGAGCTCAATCACTCGGACCCCAGCGTGCTGCCCAGCGGCTACCGCCTGGGGGACAACGACTCCCGCATCCTCGCGGTGGCCCGCAACCTGCAGGCCGAGGGATACGACGTCACCGTCGTGTCGAAGGACCTCCCGCTCAGGATCAAGGCGTCGTCGGTCGGCCTGCTGGCCGAGGAGTACCGCGCCGAACTCGCCATCACGGGCGCCTCGGGCTGGACCGGAATGTCCGAACTGACGCTCCCCGGCGAACAGGTGGACATCCTCTTCGAGGAAGGGCACGTGTACGTCCCGGAGGCCTCCGACCTCCCCGTGCACACGGGCCTGACCATCCAGTCCGAGCGGGGCAAGGCGCTCGGCCGGGTGACGGCCGACGGCAACGTCCGCGTGGTGCGCGGCGATCGGGAGGCGTTCGGCATCAAGGGCCGCAGCGCAGAGCAGCGCATCGCGCTCGATCTGCTGCTCGACCCGGACGTCGGGATCGTGTCGATGGGCGGCCGGGCCGGCACCGGCAAGTCGGCGCTGGCGCTGTGCGCGGGTCTGGAGGCGGTCCTGGAGCGCCGCCAGCACAAGAAGGTGATGGTCTTCCGTCCGCTGTACGCGGTCGGCGGGCAGGAGCTCGGCTATCTGCCGGGTTCCGAGTCGGAGAAGATGAGCCCCTGGGCGCAGGCGGTCTTCGACACCCTCTCGGCGGTCACCAGCCGCGACGTCATCGAGGAGGTCACCGCGCGCGGGATGCTGGAGGTGCTGCCGCTCACCCACATCCGCGGCCGCTCCCTGCACGACGCGTTCGTGATCGTCGACGAGGCCCAGTCACTGGAACGGAACGTCCTGCTGACCGTTCTGTCCCGGATCGGCGCGAACTCGAGGGTGGTGCTGACCCACGACGTGGCCCAGCGGGACAACCTCCGGGTCGGACGGTACGACGGTGTCGTCGCCGTGGTGGAGAAGCTGAAGGGTCACCCGCTGTTCGCGCACGTCACCCTCACCCGGTCCGAGAGGTCCCAGATTGCCGCCCTTGTGACCGAAATGCTGGAGGACGGGCCCCTGTGACCTCTCTGCTCCCCGTGTCCAACATGGGCTGATGACCCACTCGTTGGCGCCGTCCGGTAAAGGCCAAGAGCCTAGCCGGGCGGCGCCTTCGTGCGTGGGGGTTTCCTGAAATCCCCTGGGGGAAACGGGATGTGAGCTTTCACACGCAACTCGGAATTGCCACCCGGCGTCCGGTTACGGCAGAGTCTCATTCCTGTCAGGCCCCGCATACGACACACCTGTACCCCCAGCGGTACGGCAACACAGAAGCACCAGTGCTAATTCCATAGCGATGTCGTATGCCGCCCGAGCACCACACGGCGTTCCCCAGCGGGGAGCCGCTCGTCGGGCCCGTGCCTCCCGTGACCCCGCAGTTGGGAGGCCAGCGTCAGGGGAACGATCGCGTCCGCCAGGGTCACCGAAGCGGGCGATGCTGGAAGGAAACCGTGTGAGCCGGATTTCGGTCCGGGGATTCGCAGTGGCCTCGGCCACCGCGGTCACCGCCGTCGGAAGCGTTGTCGGTGTTGCCTCGGGCAGCGTCGCACAGCCGAACGACGCTGAGGCGACGGCAGCCGACACCACGCTTCTCGCGGAGATCCCCGCGGGACAGCAGGCGACGGTGCAGACCGCGTCCCTGACGCAGCAGGCCGACGCCGTGGCCATCCAGGCCGACGCGACCGCCAAGAAGGACGCCGAGCAGGCGGCCCGCGTGGCGGCGGCCAAGGCCGCGACCGCCAAGAAGGCCGAGGCCGAGCAGGCGGCGAAGGAAGCCAAGGAGCGCGTCGAGGCGAAGAAAGCCGCGAGCCGTTCTTCCGTCACCTTCGCGGTCCAGAGCTCGTACACCGTGGCGCAGATCCAGGCGATGGCGCAGCAGATGGTGGCGGGCGACCAGTTCCAGTGCTTCAGCAACATCGTGAACCACGAGTCCAGCTGGAACTACCGGGCGGTCAACGCCTCCTCCGGTGCCTACGGCCTCTTCCAGGCTCTGCCCGGTTCGAAGATGTCCTCCGTGGGCGCCGACTGGCAGACCAACCCGGCCACCCAGATCAAGTGGGGCCTGAACTACATGAACTCCCGGTACGGCAGCCCCTGCCAGGCCTGGTCGTTCTGGCAGGCGAACAGCTGGTACTAGAGGCCGTTCGGCTTCTCTCAACCTTCGGCAGCCCCTCCCCGTCCTAGGGGGAAGGGCTGTCGCCCTGTACGGTCGGACCGAACGACTCCAGGGGTGAGTGGTGAGGAGCACCCGGAGACACGGGGAAAGAGAGCGGATCATGTCGCGAGTGCCCGAGTGGCTCGGCAGGCTCGGTGCCGGACTGAGCGAGATGAGCGAGCGGTTGGACGAGCGCCGGGCCGAGGTGGAGCGCGAGCGCGCCGAACCCGAGTCGCCGGCGGTGCCCGCGCAGACCGCTCCGGCTCCGGTTGCCGCCCCTGCGGCCGCCGCCCCCAGGGCCGTACGCAAGCCCGCGCCCCGCCCCGAACCCGTCACGGCCATCCCGTGGGGTGTACGCGTCGCCGCCGAGGCCGGCTGGCGGCTGCTGGTGCTGGCCGGCACCGTCTGGGTCCTGATGCGGGTCATCAGCGCCGTCCAACTCGTGGTGTTCGCCTTCGTCATAGCGCTGCTGATCACCGCCCTGCTCCAGCCCACGGTCGCCCGGCTGTGCCGCTACGGCATGCCGCGCGGCCCGGCCACCGCGCTCACCGCCATCTCCGGCTTCGTGGTGATCGGCCTGATGGGCTGGTTCGTGACCTGGCAGGTCATGGAGAACATCGACACGCTCTCCGACCAGATCCAGAACGGCATCGACGACCTGCGCAACTGGCTGCTGAAGAGCCCCTTCCACGTCACCGACAAGCAGATCAACCAGATCGCCAAGAACCTCCGTGAGGCGATCGGCGCCAACACCGACCAGATCACCTCCTTCGGCCTGGAGGGAGTCCAGGTCGTCGTCGAGGCCCTGACCGGCATCCTGCTGGTCTTCTTCTCCACGCTCTTCCTGCTCTACGACGGCGCGCGGATCTGGCAGTGGTTCCTCAAGCTGGTCCCCGCCGCCGCCCGCGACGGCGTGGCCGGCGCCGGCCCGCGCGCCTGGCGCACGCTCACCGCCTACGTCCGCGGCACGGTCCTGGTCGCCCTCATCGACGCCATCTTCATCGGCTTGGGCATCTACTTCCTGGACGTCCCGATGGCCGTCCCGCTCGCCGTCTTCATCTTCCTGTTCTCGTTCATCCCGCTGGTCGGCGCGGTCGCCTCGGGCGCGCTGGCGGTGGTGGTCGCGCTCGTCACCCAGGGCGTCTTCACGGCGGTCATGACCCTCGCCGTCGTCCTCGCGGTGCAGCAGATCGAGGGCCACATCCTGCAGCCGTTCATCCTCGGCCGCGCGGTCCGCGTCCACCCGCTCGCGGTGGTCCTCACGGTCGCGGCCGGCGGCCTGGTGGCCGGCATCGGCGGCGCGGTGGTGGCCGTACCGCTGGTGGCGGTGACGAACACGGTGGTCGGCTATCTGCGCCAGTACTCGGACGAGCGGTACGAGGGCGAGGAGGAGCAGCCCGAACCGGACCGCCCGGCCGCCGAGGACGCCGTGCCCGGCGAGAGGGTGCCCGCCGGAGCGGAGGACCCCGCCCACACGGAGTGAGCGGGGTCCACGGGACGGGAGCGGCTACTCGAACTCGGCGAGCACGGCCTCCGCGTCCAGCGTCACACCGACGGCCTCGACCACCGAGGCGATCTTGAACGCCTCCTGGACGACCTCGCGGTCGACGCCGGCCTTGCGCAGCACCTGCTCGTGCGAGTCCAGGCACATCCCGCAGCCGTTGATCGCGGACACCGCGAACGACCACAGTTCGAAGTCGACCTTGTCGACGCCCGGGTTGCCGATGACGTTCATCCGCAGCCCGGCGCGCAGGGTGCCGTACTCGTGGTCGGAGAGCAGGTGGCGGGTGCGGTAGAAGACGTTGTTCATCGCCATCACCGCGGCCGCGGACTTCGCCGCCCGGTACGCCTCGGGCGAGAGGTTCGCCTTCGCCTCGGGCGCCAGCTCGCGCAGCACGATCGGGGAGCGGGAGGCGATGGCGGTCGCCAGCACCGTGCCCCACAGCTGCTGCGCCGGCAGCTCCGAGTTGCCGATGACCGAGCCCAGGTTCAGCTTCAGGTCCTTGGCGTGCTCCGGGACCGCGGACTTGAGGGTGTCGAGCGACAACTCACTCACCGGCCAGCAGCGCGACCGGGTCCAGCGTCTCGTCGCCCTTGCTCCAGTTGCACGGGCAGAGCTCGTCCGTCTGGAGGGCGTCGAGGACCCGCAGGACCTCCTTGGGGTTACGGCCCACCGAGCCCGCGGTCACCATGGAGAACTGGATCTCGTTGTTCTGGTCGACGATGAACACCGCACGCTTGGCGAAGCCGTCCTCGCCCTCGATGCCGAGGTCGCGCATCAGCTCGTGCTTCGAGTCGGCCATCATCGGGAACGGCAGCTCGCGCAGGTCGTCGTGGTCCTTGCGCCAGGCGTGGTGGACGAACTCCGAGTCACCGGAGAAGCCGAGGACCTGTGCGTCACGGTCGGCGAACTCCTCGTTCAGCTTGCCGAACGCGGCGATCTCGGTCGGGCACACGAAGGTGAAGTCCTTGGGCCACGCGAAGACCACCTTCCAACCCTGGTAGGTCTTGTGGGTGATCGTCTCGAACTCCCGGCCCTTCTCCAGCGAGACGCAGGCGGTCAGTTCGAACTCGGGGAACTTGTCACCGACAGTGAGCACACGCTCTCCTTGCAGCGCGGAAGCACCCCGGATCGCGGGGTCGCCTCCGATGGGTTGGACGCCGCCGATGGTGGCACACGGTGCATTGATTCCTGAAATAGCTACACTCGGTCGGGTTGATCGGAGGTGGCTATCAGTGGCTGTGGGTAATCCCCTGGGGAGCGGTGCGGGCGTGGGAGGCAAACGCCGTCAGCCGAGTCTCGCCCAGCTGCGCGCCTTCGCCGCCGTCGCCGAACACCTCCACTTCCGTGACGCGGCCGCCGCGTTGGGCATGAGCCAGCCCGCGCTGTCCGGCGCCGTCTCCGCGCTGGAGGAGACGCTCGGCGTCACCCTCCTGGAGCGCACCACCCGCAAGGTGCTGCTCTCGCCCGCGGGCGAGCGGCTGGCGGTGCGGGCCGGGGCCGTACTGGAGGAGGTGCGGGCGCTGCTGGCGGAGGCCGAGGCGGTGCGGGCGCCGTTCACCGGCGCGCTGCGGCTCGGTGTCATCCCGACCGTCGCGCCCTACCTGCTGCCCACCGTGCTGCGGCTTGTCCACGACCGGTACCCGGACCTCGACCTCCAGGTCCACGAGGAGCAGACCGCCAGCCTGTTGGACGGCCTGACCGCCGGCCGTCTGGACCTGCTGCTCCTCGCCGTCCCCCTCGCCATCCCCGGCGTCGTGGAACTCCCGCTGTACGACGAGGACTTCGTGCTCGTCACACCGCTGGACGAGCCGCTCGGCGGGCGGGCCGGCATCGCGCGCGAGGCGCTGCGGGAGCTGAACCTGCTGCTCCTGGACGAGGGGCACTGCCTGCGCGACCAGGCCCTGGACATCTGCCGCGAGGCCGGGCGGGAACTCAGAGGGGCCGGGCGGGGCGCCTCGGCCACGGGCGGCGGGCGACGCGAGGGCGCGCCGGTCACCACCACGGCCGCCGGCCTGGCCACCCTCGTCCAGCTGGTGGCCGGCGGCCTCGGCTGCACCCTGCTGCCGCGCACCGCCGTCCAGGTGGAGACCAGCCGCAGCGACCGGCTGCTCACCGGCGTCTTCGCCGAGCCCGCCCCGAGCCGCCGGATCGCCCTCGCCATGCGTGCCGGGGCAGCGCGCGGCGCCGAGTACCGGGAGCTGGCGGACGCGTTGCGCGAAGCGCTGCGGCCACTGCCCGTCCGGGTACTCGGCGCCGATGCGTAGGCCTCCCGGCCGCTACTCCGTGCGCAGCCCGTCCGGGCGCATCAGGCGCAGCAGCGGCGGCAGGCTCAGCAGCGTCACCGCGAGGACGACGGCCGCGCCGAAGCCGGTCATCGCCAGCACGCCGGGCCAGTCCACGCTCACCGTGGAGCCGACCATCTTCAGCAGCACCGTGCCCAGCGTCAGCCCGACCACTCCCGCCAGCACCAGCCCGAGCCCGACGGGGATCGCGGTCTGCCACAGCACCGACAGGCTCAGCGTGCGCCGCCGGGTGCCGAAGGCGACCAGCGCCGACAGCAGCTTCTTGCGCTCGCGCAGCTGCTCCAGCTGACCGACCAGCAGGCTCGCGCCGATCAGCGCCAGGACGGCGGCGGCACCGACGAACAGCCCGGTGCGGATCGAGTCGAACTGGCCGCTGCGCTCGAACGAGGTCAGCGTCTGCGCCTGCATCAGCGGGTCGAGCCGGGCCGCCGTGTTGATCACGTACTCGTTGGCGTCCCGCACCCCCGAGTCGACGGACAGGTAGACCACGCCCCGCACCGCGGTGCTGGAGCCGGCCGGCAGCGCGCCCGGGGTGAGCAGGAAACCGCCCCGCTCGTAACCGGTGGGGTCCTCGCGGGTCCGCGCCTGCTTCAGCCCGGCCGGTACCGTCCAGCGCACCGGAGCGCTGTCGGTGCCACCGCTGTAGGAGGGGTTCAGGTAGAGCGTCCGGCCCTGCCTCTCCCCGGACTTCAGCAGGTCCGTCGTCAGGGAGTCGCTCTCGGAGCCCTTCACCTGGAACGCGTCGCCGTCGTGGCAGGACGGCAGAGTGGCGACCTCCCGCAGCGAGGCGCAACTGCCCACGCTCACCTGGGCGGTGTGCTTCGGCTCCTTCTTCAGGTCGCCGGCCTCGCCGTCCGCGATCGAGACGACCTTGCGGACCCCCTTGGTGCCGCTCATCGCCTCGGCCACCTCGGGCACCGCGACACCGCTCGGCACCTGGACCTCCATCTGGGCCCGGTTGAGGTCGTTCCCGGTCTGCTTGGTGTAGTCGGCCTCGACGCCGGAGAAGAGCATCTGGAGGGCGATCGCGCCGGCCACCGCCACCGCGATGCCATTCACCAGCCGGGCGGCCGTACCGCTGCTCAACTGGAGCCGGCGGACGGCCAGCTGCCAGGCCACCGCGCCCCTGCCGAGCCGTGCGACGACCGATTCGACGACCCACGGCAGCAGCGCCGTGACACCGACCAGGAGCAGCAGCACACCGCCGGTGACCAGGTACTCGTTGAAGTCGCCGCCGCCGCGGCCCTGCCCGATCATCGGGAGGAGCGCCGCCAGACCGGCCACCGGGAGCAGCAGCCGCCACCACAGCCGGCGCCGGCGGGGCTTCGCCGTGCGCACCACGCCGAGCGGCTCGATGACCACGCCGCGCAGCGTGAACAGCGTCACCAGCACGGCCGCCGCCGGGACGGCCACCGCCACCAGCGCGGCCAGCAGCGGCGAGGGGTTGAGGTAGCTCGGGAACACGCTGATGCCGAACACCTCGGCGGTGCCCGCGAACTGCCGGCCCAGCAGGAAGAAGCCGACGCCGAAGACCAGGCCGAGCAGCGCGCCCGCCATGGCCTCGCCGGCCGCGATCCGCCGTACCATCCGGCCGTCCGAGCCGACCAGCCGCAGCGCGGCCAGCCGCCGGTCACGGCGTTCGCCGCCGAAGCGGACCGCCGCCGCGACGAACACGGCGACCGGCATCAGCAGCACCACGAACACCACGAGGACCAGCAGGGTGAGGACCGGGTCGGTCTCCGCGTCCGGCGACCTGGGGCTGCCGAAGTGGTCGATCCGGGCCACGTTCGGCGGGTCGATGTGGGCGGTGAGGTCGTCGGAGCCCGCGTAGTAGGCGAGTTCCTGCGAGCCGGTCAGCCCGCTCTCGGCGATGGTCGCGGTGATCCGGTACGGCAGCCGGGCGCGCAGCAGGGCTCCGTCGGAGGAGTCCAGCAGCCGCTTGAGCGCGGGTGAGACGGCCATCTCGCCGGCGGCCGGGTACCGGGTGAGGCCGGGCGGCACCGGAGCCTTCGCGCCCTCCCGCTGGATCATCCGGCCGCGGATGTCGCGGCCCTGGAAGGGGGTGTTGATGTCCGCGATGACGAACGTCTTCTCGCTCGGCTTCACCGGGTGGTAGACGTACGTGTAGTCCGCGCGTGCCACGTCACGCTGGTGGCGTACGGCCAGCGCGCTCGGGATGGCCGTGGTGAGCAGCAGCAGCGCCACTCCCAGGCCCACGCCGACGGCGGTCAGCGTGGCCCGGAACCAGCCCTCGCGTCCGCCTCCGAAGGCGAACCTGACCCCGAGGCCCAGATCCCTCGACCACTGCCTCACGTTCATACCGCCCGCTCCATGTCCCGGGACTTGCCGTCGCGGACGACGACCTCGCGGTCCGAGTAGGCGGCCACCCGGGCCTCGTGCGTGACGAGGACGACGGCCGCGTTGGTGGAGCGGGCCGCGTCGGTCAGCAGCTCCATGACGCGCTCGCCGTTGAGGGAGTCGAGCGCCCCGGTCGGCTCGTCGGCGAAGAGCACCCGGGGTTCGGTCACCAGCGCCCTGGCCACCGCGACCCGCTGCCCCTGGCCGCCGGAGACCTCGCCGGGCCGCTTGCGGCCGAGGTCGTCGACCTCCAGCTTCTGCATCCAGCCGAGCGCCCTGCGCTCGGCCTCCTTGCGGGAGGTGCCGTTCAGCCGCAGCGGCAGCGCCACGTTCTCCACGCAGGTCAGCTCGGGTACCAGCTGGCCGAACTGGAAGACGAACCCGAACTCGCTGCGGCGCAGGGCGCTGCGCTCGGTGTCGCTCATGGTGGCCATCTCGCGTCCGGCGTAGACGATCGAGCCGGAGTCGGGCGGCACGATGCCGGCGAGGCAGTGCAGCAGGGTCGACTTGCCGGAGCCGGACGGCCCCATCACGGCGACGACCTCGCCAGGATGTATCGAGAACCCGGCCCCGTCGAGGGCGAGGGTGGGACCGTAGGCCTTGTGCAGGTCCTCGGCCGCGAGCAGCGAACCGGCGGGAGCGGTCACCTGGTCACCTCCGTGCGGAGCTTGTCGAGACGGGCGGCGGTCAGTTCCAGCCAGCGCAGGTCCGCCTCCAGGTGGAACAGGGCGTGGTCGCAGACGAGCTGGTCGGCGAGGTCGCCGCGGCGCTTGCGGTCGGTCAGGATCCGCATGCTGCGCAGGTGCTCGGAGCGCTGGCGGTCGAGGATGTCACCGGCCTCGCGGTGGGTGAGCAGGGCGAGCACGACCTTGGTGTACAGGGTCGACTGGAGGTACTCCTCCGGCTTCTCCGGAGTCGCCAGCCACTTCTCGACGTCGGTGACGCCGGCGTCGGTGATGGCGTACCGCTTGCGCTCGGGGCCGCCGCCGGCCTCGATGCCGTCGACTTCCACGAGCCCGTTCTTCAGCAGGCGGGACATCGTCGAGTAGACCTGGCCGTAGTGGAGCGGCCGGTCGTGACCGAACTTCTCGTCGAAGGCCCGCTTGAGGTCGTAACCGTGGCGCGGGCCGGACTCCAGGAGCCCCAGGAGGGTGTGACCGATGGACATGAGCAGCACTCTACACACGGTGTATACCTGCCATGTATACGCTCAGTGTGTAGATCATGGCGGGGTGTGCGAACGCCCAGTTGGGAGCCGATTGTCACGGTTCTGCGACAGCCCGGCGCGAGGAATCCGGGGCGCAGCCGGGCGGTGGCGAGCGCCGGGGCGGACGTGCAGGGGCCGGGGTCCGCTGCGGGGCGGTCGCGGGGGAGTGCGGTGGTTCAGCTGGGCGGGGGCTCCGGGGCGGAGCCGCCCGGGGGGCGGCCGCGGCGGGGCAGGGGGCCCGTGTCGCGCGGGAGCCGGCCCGCCTCCGCGAGCGCGCGCCGCAGCAGGAACTCGATCTGCGCGTTGGCCGACCGCAGTTCGTCCCCGGCCCACCGGGCCAGGGCGTCGTACACGGACGGGTCCAGCCGCAGCAGCACCTGCTTGCGCTGCCGCGGCCGGCGCCGCGGCGCCTCCTCGGGCGAGTCGGTCACTGGTACAGCGTCCCGGTGTTGAGCACCGGCTGCGGGGCCCGGTCCCCGCACAGCACCACCATCAGGTTGGACACCATCGCCGCCTTGCGCTCCTCGTCCAGTTCCACGATGCCCTGCTCGGCGATCCGCGCGAGCGCCGCCTCGACCATGCCCACCGCGCCGTCGACGATCTGCCGCCGCGCGGCCACCACCGCGCCGGCCTGCTGCCGCTGGAGCATCGCCGAGGCGATCTCGGGAGCGTACGCGAGGTGCGTGAACCGCGACTCCACGACCCGCACCCCGGCCGCCTCCACCCGCGCCTGGAGCTCGACCGCCAGCTTCTCGGTGATCTCCTCGGCGTTGCCGCGCAGCGAGAGGCCGCCCTCGTCGTGGGCGTCGTACGGGTACTCGATGGCGATGTGCCGGACGGCGGTCTCCGTCTGCGTGGACACGAACTCCGTGAAGTCGTCGACCTCGAAGACGGCCTGGGCGGTGTCCTGGACCTTCCACACGACGACCGCGGCGAGCTCGATCGGGTTGCCGTAGGCGTCGTTGACCTTGAGGACGGCGGTCTCGTGGTTGCGGACCCGGGTGGAGATCTTGGTGCGCGAGGTGAAGGGGTTGACCCAGCGCAGCCCGTCCTGCCGGATCGTGCCCCGGTACCGCCCGAAGAGCTGGACGACCCGTGCCTCGCCCGGCGCCACCGTGTTCAGGCCGCGCATCGCGATGACGGAGGCGATCAGGACGACGACGCCTCCGGCCGCGAAGCCGGGATTCACCGAGGATGCGACGAACAGCGCGACGGCGGCGAGCAGGCCCACCAGGCCCAGCAGCAGGGCGAGTCCGCCGCCGATGCTGTGCGCGACGGACTCCCGCACGCGCGGGGCCGGCATCTCGGGTATGTCGGCGGTCGCCGACGGGTCGTGGACGGACATGGTCTCCCCCTTGGGTGACGGGCTGCGGCACTGACGTGCTCTGTCTAGCTTCCTTCTATCCAAGTGATATCACTTTATGCGTCGAGGCAACCCTGGATGCCTCCCGCTCGTCGGTTCCGTTGGGGCAGGGTGCTGATTGTCACGTCCATAAAGGGTGGATCATCTGCTCTTTGTCATAGAGAGCGGTGTTAGCTTTCGGAGCTGACCTGAGCCAAGTACTTGTGTGATGCCCGTACACACGTGTGACAGCCGAGACGAAGCGGAGCAGACGGACTCATGGGACGAGCGGAAGAGAGAAAAGCGCGCCAGCGCGGCGGCCGCCGCGCCGCGCCCGGACGCCGCTCGTCGCCGCCGGCCGCACCCGGGACCCCCGAGATCCTCGAGTCCCCCGGCGGCACCACGAGGGCGGTGCGGACGCCGCAGGCCGAGGGCGGCACCCGCGCGGAGCGCCGCAAGGCCGCCGCGAAGGGCGGCCCCGCCAAGGGCGGCAAGCCCGCCAAGGGCCGCATACGCCGGCTGTTCACCTGGAAGAAGATGCTCGGCACCTTCCTCGGCCTGTGCCTGCTCGGCATCGGCGGCTTCATCGTGCTCTACATGATGGTGTCGGTCCCCGCGGGCAACTCCCTCGCGCAGACGCAGAGCAACGTCTACAAGTACAGCGACGGCTCGGTCCTGGCCCGCAAGGGCACCGTCAACCGCGAGATCGTGGACCTGTCCAAGGTCCCGAAGGACGTCCAGCACACCTTCGTCGCCGCCGAGAACAAGTCCTTCTACAGCGACAACGGCATCGACCTGAAGGGCATGGCCCGCGGCCTCTACAACACGGCACGGGGCCGCGGCACCCAGGGCGGTTCGACGATCACCCAGCAGTACGTCAAGAACTACTACCTGGACCAGAACCAGACCGTCACGCGCAAGCTGAAGGAACTGGTCATCTCGCTGAAGGTGGACCGCGAGAAGTCCAAGGACGAGATCCTCGCCGGCTACATCAACACCAGCTACTACGGCCGCGGCGCCTACGGCATCCAGGCCGCCGCCCAGGCCTACTACCGCGTCGACGCCCAGGACCTCACGGTCCAGCAGGGCGCCTACCTCGCTTCGCTGCTCCAGGCGCCGAGCCAGTACGACTGGGCGGTTGCGGGTCCCATCGGCAAGAGGCTGGTGCGGGACCGCTGGAACTATACGCTGAACAACATGGTCGGCCAGGGCTGGCTGGACAAGACCAAGCGTGACGGCATGAAGTTCCCCGTGCCCAAGGAGCCCAAGGCCGCCTCCGGTCTGGAGGGCCAGAAGGGCTACCTGGTCGAACTGGCCAACACCCAGCTGGAGAACCAGCTGATGAAGACGCAGGGCCTCACCCGCTCCGAGGCGGAGGCCCAGGTCGTCGACCAGGGCTGGACGATCACCCTCAACATCGACCCGAAGCGGCAGGCCAAGCTGGAGGCGGCCGTCAAGGGCCAGCTCACCAGCAAGCTCGACGGCAAGAAGCGGACGGTCGACAAGAACGTCCAGGCGGGCGCCGTCTCCGTCGACCCGAAGACGGGCAAGATCGTCGCCCTGTACGGCGGCATCGACTACTACAAGCACTACACGAACAACGCCACCCGCGCCGACTACCAGCCGGCGTCCACCTTCAAGCCGATCATCCTCGCCGCCGCCCTGGACCAGGACGCCAAGACGCAGGACGGCAAGGACATCAACGCCAACACGATCTACGACGGCACCAGCGGCCGCCCGGTCAAGGGCAGCGACATCGCCTTCTCGCCGCCGAACGAGGACGACGCCGACTACGGGAACATCACCGTGCAGACGGCGATGAACAAGTCCGTCAACTCGGTGTTCGCGCAGATGGGCGTCGACGTCGGCATGAAGAACGTGATGAAGGCCGCCGACGACCTCGGCCTGGACACCACCAACCTGCCGGCGGTGCCCGCGCAGACCCTGGGCAGCATGGGCGCGAGCCCCCTGGAGATGGCCGGGGTCTACGCCACCCTCGACAACCACGGCAAGAAGGTCACCCCGACCATCCTCGCGTCGGCGGAGAAGACCGGCCGCAGGGTCGACCCGCCGGACCCGGTCGGCGACCCGGTGATCAGCATGAGCGCCGCCGACCAGGTGACCTCCGTCCTGACCGGCGTGGTCGACGACGGCACGGCCAAGGTGTCGGTCGCCCAGAACCCGCTGCGCAAGGGCCAGCAGGTGGCCGGCAAGACGGGTACCTCCGACAACAACAAGTCGGCCTGGTTCACCGGCTACACGCCCGACCTGGTGACGTCGGTGGGGCTGTTCGGCGAGGACTACAAGAAGCACAGCCAGGTGTCCCTCACCGGCGCCACCGGTCTGATCCCCGGCACCGGCCGCATCAACGGTGGCGGGTACCCGGCGCAGATCTGGGCGACGTACACCTTCGGCGTCACGAAGAAGCAGAAGTTCGACCTGAACACCGACCTCGGCGCGGCCGTCCAGCCGACCGAGTCCCCGTCGAAGTCCGCGACCCCGTCCGAGACGCCGTCCGAGACGCCGAGCCAGACCCCGACCAAGTCCGCGCCGCCGTCCAAATCGCCGTCCAACTCGCCGAGCCAGAGCGCGACGACGTCGGCGCCGCCGTCCAACTCGCCGTCGAACTCGCCGAGCCAGAGCCCGACGGGCGGCATCACGGACAACCCGCTGGACCCGGCGGCGGACGAATTCCAGTAGCCGTACGGCCGCGGCCCCGGTGGGGGCCGCGGCCGCACGGCGGTTCCGCGGCGCCCCGACACCGGCGGCGCTAGCGGTTCAGCTCGAACCAGACCACCTTGCCGGTGCTCAGCCGGGTCGCTCCCCACCGTCTGGCCAGTCTGTTGACGAGGTACAGCCCCCGGCCGCCCTCGTCCGTCGCACGGGCCTGCCGCAGCCGCGGCAACTGCGGCACGTCGTCGCCGACCTCGCAGCGCAGCACGTCGGTCCGCAGCAACCGCAGCGTCACCGGCCGGGTGGCGTACCGCACCGCGTTCGTCACGACCTCGCTGACGAGCAGTTCCACGGAGTCGGTCAGCTCCTCCAGGCCCCAGCGCGCCAGCGCCCGCCGGGCCAGCCGCCGGGCCCGCGCCGGCGCCGCGTCCTCCGGCTCCAGGAACCAGTACGCCACGTCGCTCGGCGCGATCCCGTCGAACCGGGCCGCGAGCAGCGCGATGTCGTCGTCGCGGTCACCGGGCCCGAGCATGTCGAGCACCTCGTCGCACAGCGCTTCGAGCGGCGGCGGATGGTCCGGGCCGGTCAGCTGCGCGGTCGCGGCGAGCTTCTCGCGCAGCTGCTCTATGCCGGTCCACACGTCCCGCAGCCGCGACTCCACGAGACCGTCGGTGTACAGCAGCAGCGTCGCCCCGGCCGGCGCGTCCAGCTCGACGGCCTCGAAGTCGACCCCGCCCACCCCGATCGGCGCCCCCGGCGGCACCCGCAGCACCTCGGCATGACCGCCCAGGTGCAGCAGGACCGGCGGCGGATGCCCGGCGTTGGCGATGGTGATGCGGTGCGAGACCGGGTCGTACACCGCGTACAGGCAGGTCGCCATCCGGTCGGTGCCCAGCCGCTGCGCCTGCTCGTCCAGGTGGTGCAGGACCTCCTGCGGCGGCAGGTCCAGGCCCGCCAGCGTCTGCGCGGTGGTCCGCAGCTGTCCCATGATGGCCGCCGAGGTCATCGAGTGGCCCATGACGTCGCCCACGACCAGCGCCACCCGGCTGCCCGGCAGCGGGATCGCGTCGTACCAGTCGCCGCCGACCCGCGCGGTCTCGGCGGCCGGCAGGTAGCGCGAGGCCAGCCGCACGCCGGTGGCGCTCGGCAGGTGCTCGGGCAGCATGGTCCGCTGCAGCTCGTCGGCGATGTAGGCCTCCCGGCCGTACAGCACCGCCTTGTCGATGCCGAGCGCGCTGTGCGTGGCCAGCTGGGCGGCGACCAGCAGGTCGTC